>CAXBEX010000016.1:0-120138 GCA_963974965.1 uncultured Colwellia sp.
ACACCGCCCTTTCACGGCGGTAACAGGGGTTCGAATCCCCTTAGGGATGCCACTTTTCTTTTATAAAAAGACAAGTGCATATAAATAGTGAATCAGTTTCTTATACTGAATTTTTTTAAGAAGAATAAATCTTTGAGAAGAATGATAAATAAGAATGTAGAGTTTTAGTTTTATTCTTATTTATAAGCGTTGAATAAACTAAATCACCGGAGTGATCTGGTAGATAGTTTGCATTAACCGTTGTTTACCATTAATAATAGTTAATTCAGTGTCCCTATCGTCTAGAGGCCTAGGACACCGCCCTTTCACGGCGGTAACAGGGGTTCGAATCCCCTTAGGGATGCCACTTTTTTTAACCATTAAAGGAAGTGAACATAAAGTGAAAAATAGAAAGCCCACGCAATAGTTAAGTATTGCGTGGGCTTTTTTGTGTCTTAAAAACAATCTTCCTGTAAAAATTGTCGACAATAATACTTAAGTCTACTTGCAATATAATAAAAATAAGCTATTATTCTAGGTGTAAAGAAAATCTGTCGACAATCACTGGAATATAAAGCAAGGTTTAAATGCTATGTACTTAATAAATCCTAC
Source organism: uncultured Colwellia sp. (assembly GCA_963974965.1). GTDB lineage: Bacteria > Pseudomonadota > Gammaproteobacteria > Enterobacterales > Alteromonadaceae > Colwellia. The sequence goes on from CAXBEX010000016.1 coordinate 592, forward strand.
TCAGCCTACAGCAGTAACAACAGCCGATAAAGTTTTTGAACAGATTCAGTATGCAATTGTTGAAGGTGACATTCCAGCAGGGAGTAAAATAAGTGAACCTGAGTTAGCCAAACGCTATCAAATCAGCCGTTCTACTTTGCGTGAAGCGTTAAATCGCTTAGAAAAATGCCATTTAATTGAGCGTAAAGCGAATGTTGGTTCAAGAGTTGTTAATTGTTCTATTGAGGGATTGCTTGAGCTTTATATAACGCGAGAAGCACTTGAAGGTATGGCATGTCGTCAAGCAGCATTAAATATGTCTGACGTGGAAATTGCCAGTATGCAAGCTATGCTTAATGTTCATAGTCAAACACAAGAATTAAAAGATGGCGTTGCTTACTATCAAGAAGAAGGCGATCTAGATTTTCATTATAAGGTTATTTTAGGTAGCCATAACAAACAGTTAATCGATTTGATTTGTGGTCAACTATACCACTTAGTTCGTATGTATCGTTGTCAATTTGGTATGAACAGTCCTAGAGCGAGCCGTGCTTTTATTGAGCACTCACAAATTATTCAAGCGATTAGCGATAGAGATGGTGAATTGGCTGAAATGTTAATGCGCCGTCACATTGCTGCATCAAGAAAAAATATTGAAAAGAAAATTACACAACAAGAGCTGTCAGAATTTAACGAAAAAAAATAGAGGAAATACTATGTCTAAGCAAATATCAGCTGGCGCTAAATTTCGCCAAGCATTAACGAATAATAAACCACTTCAAGTTGTTGGTACTGTCAATGCGTATTGCGCCATGATGGCTGAGCAACTAGGACACCAAGCCATTTATTTATCGGGTGGTGGTGTTGCGAATGCATCTTATGGTCTACCTGATTTAGGTATGACGTCTTTAAATGATGTTGTAGCTGATGTGGCGCGTATCACTGCGGCATCTTCTTTACCTTTGTTAGTTGATATTGATACAGGTTGGGGTGGCGCATTTAATATTGCTAAAACGATAAGAGATATGGAAAAAGCAGGCGCAGCCGCCGTTCATATTGAAGATCAAGTAGCGCAAAAGCGCTGTGGTCATCGTCCAAATAAAGAAATCGTTTCTACTGAGGAAATGGCCGACCGTATACGCGCTGCCGTGGATGCGCGTATTGATCCTGACTTTTTCATTATGGCGCGTACTGATGCTTTTGCACAAGAAGGTTTAGAGGCAGCGCTTGAGCGTGCTAAAGCCTACGTTGCTGCAGGTGCCGATGGTATTTTTGCTGAAGCAATTAAAACAGAAGCGCATTACCGTGCGTTTACTCAGGCATTAGATGTACCTGTATTAGCGAATATTACAGAGTTTGGCGAAACTGAACTGTGGAATAAAGCGCAATTGGGTGAATGGGGCTGTGCAATGGTGCTTTATCCTTTATCTGCCTTTAGAGCAATGAACAAAGCAGCTGAATCAGTTTATAAAACATTATTAGACGATGGCGATCAAAAAGCTGAAATTGATAACATGCAAACGCGTATGGACTTATACGATTATCTTGGTTATCACGACTATGAGCAAAAGTTAGATTCTTTGTTCGCTGAAGGTAAAAACAAGTAAATCAATTAAATTTATTGCAACTTGAATAGATAATAAAATTATATATAAAGAATGAGGAAAGAATGATGGCTGATAAAAAATTAAGTGGCGCAGGTTTGCGTGGTCAAAGTGCCGGTGAAACAAAATTATGTACTGTGGGTCAATCAGGTAGTGGCTTAACATATTGCGGTTATGATGTTTCTGATTTAGCTGATAATGCGACCTTTGAAGAAGTGGCTTATTTATTATTCAACGGTGAATTACCAACTGTAGGTGAGTTAGCTGAGTACAAAGCTGAATTGCTAGTAATGCGTGATATCCCGCAAGCACTAAAAGATGTATTAAAACTTATTCCTAAAGATACTCATCCTATGGATGTTATGCGCACCGGTTGTTCATTTTTGGGTAATCTTGAACCAGAAGTTGATTTTTCACAGCAAAATAAAGCAGCTAACCGTTTATTGGCAGCTTTCCCTGCAATTATGTGTTTCTGGTATAAATATTCACATGATGGCGTTGAAATTAACTGTATGAGTGATGAAAGCTCTCTTGGTGGTCACTTTTTACGTTTACTAAATGGTAAAAGTCCTTCGCCGCAACATGAACGTGTTATGGATGTGTCGTTGATTTTATATGCTGAGCATGAATTTAATGCATCAACCTTTACGGCGCGTGTTTGTGCTTCAACACTGTCAGATATGTTTTCTTGTGTCACTGGTGCTATTGGTACTTTACGAGGTCCACTTCACGGTGGTGCTAATGAAGCTGCTATGGATATGATTCAGCAATTCAAATCGCCTGAAGATGCAAAAGTGCAAATGGCGGGTATGTTAGAGCGCAAAGAAAAAATAATGGGCTTTGGTCATGCAATTTATCGCACATCTGATCCACGTAACGTTATTATCAAAGCTTGGTCAGAAAAGTTAGCGGTTGAAAATGGTGATACGTCACTTTACGATATTTCTGTTGCGTGTGAAGAATTTATGTGGGATACCAAAAAATTATTCTGTAATGCTGATTTTTTCCATGCATCTACTTATAACTATATGGGCATTCCAACCAAGTTATTTACCCCTATTTTTGTTTGTTCACGCTTAACAGGCTGGGCTGCGCACGTAATGGAGCAACGTTCTAATAACCGTATTATTCGTCCGTCAGCTGATTATACTGGCAGCGAACCACGTACAGTTACACCAATTGCAGAAAGATAATGTAGGTTGGACTTTAGTCCGACAAAATATCAGTTTGTTGTAATGTGTCGGGTTAAAACCCGACCTACATTTGTCCGAAGGAAAAATTATGAATTATAACTACCGTAAACCATTACCTGGCTATAAAATCAATGGTGTAAATGTTGATTATTTTGACACCCGATCAGCAATAGAAGACATAAGCGCAGGTGCTTATGCAAAATTACCTTACACATCACGTGTTTTAGCAGAACAATTAGTACGTCGTTGTGACCCTGAAACGTTAACAGATTCGTTAAAGCAAATCATTGAAAGTAAGCAAGACTTAGATTTTCCTTGGTATCCTGCTCGTGTTGTTTGTCATGATATTTTAGGTCAAACCGCCTTGGTTGATTTAGCGGGTCTTCGTGACGCTATCGCTGAACAAGGTGGTGACCCTGCCAAAGTTAATCCAGTAGTACCTACACAGCTGATTGTTGATCATTCATTAGCTGTTGAAGCACCAGGGTTTGACCCCGAAGCATTTGATAAAAATCGCGCGATTGAAGACCGTCGTAATGAACAACGGTTCCACTTTATTGAATGGACTAAAACAGCGTTTAAAAACGTTGATGTCATCCCTGCCGGTAACGGTATTATGCACCAAATCAACTTAGAGAAAATGTCTCCAGTTATTCAAGTACGTGATGGTGTCGCTTTCCCTGATACGTGTGTTGGTACCGATAGCCATACACCGCATATTGACGCCTTGGGTGTTATTGCAATTGGTGTAGGTGGTTTAGAAGCTGAAACCGTAATGCTTGGTCGTCCATCGATGATGCGCCTACCCAACATTATTGGTGTTAAGTTAACCGGTAAACGCCAACCAGGTATTACTGCTACCGATATGGTATTAGCGATCACTGAATTCTTACGTAATGAAAAAGTAGTCTCTAGCTACTTAGAATTCTTTGGTGAAGGCACTAAAACATTAACCATTGGTGACCGAGCAACTATCTCAAACATGACACCTGAATACGGTGCATCTGCAGGTATGTTCTACATTGATGAACAAACCATTGATTACTTGAAGATGACTGGTCGTGAACCAGAGCAAGTAGCCTTAGTTGAAACTTACGCGAAACACACTGGTTTATGGGCTGATGATTTAGTTGAAGCGCAATACCCTCGTGTTATCGAATTTGATTTATCAACGGTATGTCGTAACTTAGCGGGTCCTTCTAATCCGCATCGTCGTTTAGCTACGGCAGATTTAGCCTCGAAAAACATTGCTAGAAATTTAGACGCTTGTAAAGCACAAGAAGCTAATGGTGAAATGCCAGATGGCGCGGTAATTATTGCGGCTATTACTTCATGTACTAACACGTCAAACCCACGTAACGTAGTTGCTGCTGGACTTGTTGCCAAACGCGCTAACGAGTTAGGATTAACTCGTAAACCTTGGGTTAAAACGTCATTTGCTCCGGGTTCAAAAGTTGCCAAACTTTACCTAGAAGATTCTGGTTTACTGCCTGAAATGGAAAAATTAGGCTTTGGTATCGTCGGTTATGCCTGTACAACGTGTAATGGTATGTCGGGCGCGTTAGATCCTAAAATACAGCAAGAAATTATCGATCGCGATTTATACTCAACAGCCGTATTATCAGGTAACCGTAACTTTGATGGTCGTATTCACCCATACGCCAAGCAAGCTTTTTTAGCGTCACCTCCTTTAGTTGTTGCTTACGCAATTGCGGGTACGATGCGTTTTGATATTGAAAAAGACGTATTAGGACAAGATCAAAAGGGTAACGACATTACCTTGAAAGATATTTGGCCAAGTGATGAAGAAATTGATGCAATTGTAGCGGCAAGTGTTAAACCTGAGCAATTCAAGAAAGTTTACACACCAATGTTTGATTTAGGTGCGTTTGAACCTGCAGAAAGTCCATTGTATGACTGGGATTTAACAAGTACTTATATTCGCCGTCCTCCCTACTGGAATAAAGAGGGGGAAGGTGCATTAGCAGGTATTCGTACCATGAAAGGTATGGTGCCATTAGCAGTGCTTGGTGATAACATTACCACCGATCATTTATCGCCCTCTAATGCGATTCAGTTAAACAGTGCTGCGGGTGCTTACCTAGCTAAAATGGGTTTGCCAGAGGAAGACTTTAACTCATACGCAACTCATCGTGGCGATCATTTAACCGCGCAACGTGCAACGTTTGCTAACCCAAAATTATTCAACGAAATGTGTAAGGATGATAACGGCGAAGTAAAACAAGGCTCGCTAGCTCGCATAGAGCCAGAAGGCACTGAATCACGCATGTGGGAAGCAATTGAAACTTACATGGGGCGCAAGCAACCATTAATCATAATTGCCGGTGCTGATTACGGTCAAGGCTCTTCACGCGATTGGGCTGCAAAAGGTGTTCGTTTAGCTGGTGTTGAAGTTATCGTTTCTGAAGGTTTCGAGCGTATTCACCGTACTAACTTAGTAGGTATGGGTGTATTGCCGCTTGAATTTATAAATGGTGAAACTCGTCATACTTATAACATTGACGGCAGCGAAACTTTTGATGTTGAAGGCGCTAATGTTGAAGGAATGTCTCCAGGTGGTGCAATGACCGTTGTCATGACTCGTAAGAATGGAGACGTAGTAGAAATTCCCGTTAAGTGTCGTTTAGATACAGCAGAAGAGGTTTCTGTATACGCAGCCGGCGGAGTATTGCAAAAGTTTGCCAACGATTTCCTTGAATCAAACTTATAACTGGTTATTTGATTCGATAGCATCGTTGGAAGTGCTCATTGACGTTCGTCAACTCCGCGCTTCCGCCTTGCTCTCAAATCAAATCCCTGCGTTTTACGACTATTCAATTAATTTTTTAAATGGCACATTGTTTTCAAAGATAATGTGCCATTCTTTTAATAAAACAAAGGAGATATGATGTCTCACGTTCCTCAAGTACAAAAGCCTCAAATACACTTACCTCAAGTAAAGGTCCCTGCAACCTATATGCGTGGTGGTACTTCTAAAGGTGTATTTTTTAATTTAACCGATTTGCCAGAACGCTGTCAGGTTCCAGGCGAACCTCGCGATAACCTATTATTGCGCGTAATTGGCAGCCCCGATCCATACGGAAAACAAACCGATGGGATGGGCGGAGCAACCTCAAGCACGAGCAAAACGGTTATCTTGGCTAAATCAGAGCAAGCTGATCACGATGTAGATTACTTGTTTGGTCAAGTGGCCATTGATAAAGCGTTTGTTGACTGGAGCGGTAATTGCGGCAATCTTACCGCTGCAGTTGGTTCATTTGCAATAAGTTCTGGCTTGGTAGACAGCAAACGTATCCCTGAAAATGGTGTTTGTACTGTTCGTATTTGGCAAAAGAATATTTCAAAAACGATTATTGCACATGTTCCTATCACTGACGGTGAAGTACAGGAAACAGGCGATTTTGAACTTGATGGCGTTACTTTTTCGGCTGCAGAAGTGCCAGTAGAATTTATTGCACCGGTTGACCCCAGTGAGGCGATGTTCCCTACGGGCAATGTAGTTGATGATCTTGTTGTCCCTGATATTGGCACTTTTAAAGCGACCATGATCACAGCGGGTATTCCAACTATCTTTTTAAATGCTGATGAAATTGGTTATACCGGCATTGAATTACAAGAAGCCATTAATGGTGATGAAGCTGCACTAGCGCGTTTTGAAACTATTCGTGCTTATGGCGCAGTAAAAATGGGTTTGATTTCGAATATACCAGAAGCACAAGGCCGTCAACATACGCCTAAAATTGCTTTTGTATCACCAGCTCAAGATTATATTACGTCAAGCAGAAAACCTGTATCGTCAAGCGACATTGATTTGCACGTGCGTGCGCTATCAATGGGGAAATTACATCATGCCATGATGGGAACCGCAGCAGTAGCTATTGGCACAGCTGCGGCTATTCCAGGTACGCTAGTAGCGCTTGCTGCAATGGGAACTGCCGGAGGAGAATCGAAGGATAGTGTTACTTTCGGTCACCCATCAGGTACATTAAAAGTTGGTGCGCAAGCGACACAAGTATCAGGGCACTGGACAGTAAAAAAAGTGGTGATGAGCCGAAGCGCAAGAGTACTAATGGAAGGTTGGGTTCGTATTCCAGCAGACAGCTTTTAGTGCTTTATATTAGTGTTTCAGCCTAGTACTTTGGCCTAGTTAGGTAAAATATTGCTTTGCATTAACGCCTATTCAGTTTATAAAAGAGCTTATTCTAATTGTGTAAGGAGTTTTATTTTGACTAGGTTTTTTAATGTACAATTATTGATGGTTCTACTGTTTTGTGGTTCGTTGGGGTTTACTTCACACCCTTTGTTAGCTGCAACCCTTTCAATTTCTGATGACTTAATTGTTAGTAAAATTGATGACGAAAGTGTTGAACATGGCTTTTTGGGCAATAAATCAGTATTCACGCTAGAGCAAGGATCACACGCTATTATTCTTCGGTACAAAGATGTTTTTGAGGATTTAGATTTTGCTGAAGACAGAGTGGTTGAATCAAAAGAATTTGTTGTGAAGCTTATTGTTGCAGGTGAAGAAGAACTTAGCCTAACTACCATAGAAATAAAAAACCTAGCGAGTGCTCAATCATTCTCCAAATCACCAACATTAAAATTAAGTGATGAAAACAATAAACCATTAGCAATGAAATTAGAAACAGTTTCGGATTATAAATTAGCTAAACAAGTAAATATTGCCGTTAATACGCTTACACCAAAGCAAACTGTCAAAGCATCAGCATTAACATCATCTGCCGAGTTAAGTAAATCAATCAAAACTATCAAACCTAAGCAACCAGCCAATAATACTTTGATACCGGTTAACTCTTTAACTATGTTAAAATACTGGTGGAAAAATGCTTCAATTGAAGAAAAGAAACATTTTAAAGAGTATATAACCAATTAATTCGACCGTTAGGGATTATTCATGGCAAACCTTTCACCGGTATTTGGTTCAAAAACACTTATTATTGGTATCTGTTCTATTTTTATAGCACCGAGTAATGTGCTCGCTAATACCCAAAATCATGGTATTGAAGTAAAAGGGCAAGCAAGTGTTTTAGTTGAGCCGGATAGCTTTGCTCTATCTATTTCAATAAAAGAGATTGGTCGCTTAACAGAGAAAATCAGAACGATTGTGGACCACAAAAGTAATCAAATAATTGCCGTTGCACAACAGCTAGGAATAAAAGATCAACAGATCAATTCAGCTAGAGTTTCTTTGCAAGTTGTTAAAGATGAATCAGTTATTGACCTTTATGGACTAGAAGTAAATCAAAGATTGCCTAACAATCAAAAAAGTAAAGTATACCTTAGTGTGCCAAAGCAGGAAAACGCTAAGCACATAAGTAATACTAGGCCTCAATACTTTGAATTAAGTAGAAATATTACTATTAATTTTTCAGACATCAAAGATTATGACCACTTTTTAAATGCAATAATTAAAATTGGTGTAAGTCAAATATCACCTTTAACAATGTCTATAGATGATACTGATAAATATTACCAACAAGCATTAGGCCAAGCGATAAAAAATGCAAAAGCAAAGGCTGTGCAAATAGCCAATCAAGCTGAACAAAGTTTAGGAAAGTTAGTGTATGTTAAAGAGATAAGTAGTAACCATTATAGAGCGCGATATAATGCTCCAATGATGTCTGCTAATGCTTCTTTTGAGCATAGTTCACAAATAGGCACCCAACAAATTAGTGCGAGTGTTTTAGTTAACTATTCCATTGAATAGTAAAAAATATATAAAAATTAAAGTTTCGGTTAGATAAAAGCTTTAATTAATGTAGCTTTCAAGGTATGTTATGCCTTTTTAAGCCACATTTAAATCTTTGGAAGAGTTTCTTGGTTAGTAAAACTGAATTTTATCAAGAACTGTTAACGCAAACTAAAGCGTTAATTAGTGATGAGATAGACCCTATCGCCAATATGGCAAATATTTCTGCTTTACTTTTTGACGCCTTAGAGCAAGTTAATTGGCTTGGTTTTTATCGAATAATTGAAAATCAGCTTGTTTTAGGACCTTTTCAAGGTAAAGTCGCTTGTATTCGAATTCCTCTAGGTAAAGGTGTTTGTGGCACCGCGGCACAAACAAAAAAAACTCAACGTATTAATGATGTTCATCAATTTGATGGTCATATTGCCTGTGATGCAACAACGAATGCTGAAATTGTTATTCCAGTTCAACTTAACGGTGATATAATAGCGGTTTTGGACATTGACAGCACTAGCTTTGAACGTTTTAACCAACAAGATCAAGTTGGTTTAGAAGCTATAGTCAAGGTATTCGAACAAAGCTTAGTACAGAACTTAGCACACAATGATGAAAAACTAACACGATGAAAGAATTTGTAGTAATACATGACTATTTGGTCACAGAAGCAATTATTGGTGATTGGGATGGTCAGGAAGAGCTAGTCGCAGAGAAAATCAATGAGTTTTACCATACATTCTATGATTTAGCGGAAGAAGATATAGAAACTGAAATATTAGAGCAGTTATTAGCTTTGATATGGGATACTTGGATTGGGCAAGATGAATTACCTGATTTAGAATCTGATGATATATATGATTGGTGTCGTAATATTTTAGAAAACCGAGACCAACACCTACAAACACAAGATTATTAATTTAAACTATTTAACTGAAACTGTATAAAAGTTGTATTTATGGAAACTGAAATTAAACGAATAAGCACCAAAGACATTATCACCTATTTAGCAGAAAAATTTCCTGAATGTTTTTCAGTAAAAGGTCCAGTAAAACCATTAAAAGTGGGTATTTTTCAAGATTTAGCTGAAAGACTAAATGATGATGAAACGGTCAGTAAAACTCGCCTACGTCAAGCTTTAAGACACTATACTAGTAGCTGGCGTTACCTTAAAGCCATTAAACTTGGTGCTTTTCGTGTAGATATCGATGGTAAAGATGCTGCTAAAATTGATGAAGAGCAAGCAAATTACGCCAGTAAAACCTTAAAAGAAAGCCAAGAAAAATTTGGTAACAATTCTTTAACTAATAAAAAACCTCAAGAGAAAGGTGAGAAGAAGCCAGCTAAAGTTAATAAAAATAAGGGCTCTGACGCAGAAAAGCGTGATTCATCAAAATTTAAATCCGTTAAATCCGTTAAATCAGCTCAATCAGTTAAGCGTCAGACAGTAAAAAAAGATTTACCACCATTGAAACAAGTAGATTCAGCTACCATACAAGTAGGTAGTAAAGTTAAAGTTCAGTTAGGGAATGCACCAATGAATGCAACCATTACTGAAATTGCAGGTCGTGACATTAGTGTTCAGCTTGACTCAGGCATGACAATTAAAACACAAATGCAAAATATATATTCATAATTTACTATTTATCGCTTGGCTTGAATATTAATACTTGCCTTAAATATTAATAATAGTTTGGAGTAACGTGCATGCAAAAAATTTGTCGTATAGCACTTGCCGTATCATTGTCGGTAAGTTTTTCAATAGGTAGCTATAGTGCTTTTGCATTTGATGATACTGCTAAAGAAACACCATTGCCGATACTTGCGCCGGAAAGTCAGCATGCAACAGCAAGTAAGCGCATTGCCGCCAGGTTTACTCGAGGTCATTACAAAAAAGTAAACATTAGTGACGCGCTTTCTCAAGAAGTTTTTGAACGTTATATCAAGCAATTAGATTATTCACGTAATGTTTTTTTAGCGACAGATATTGCGGACTTTCAAAAAAATAGTGCAGAATTTGATGATGTATTTGCTCGCGGAAAATTGGCTGCAGCTTATGATATTTACAATTTAAATATGCAACGCCGTCTAGAGCGCTACCAATATGCGCTTAACTTACTTGACTCTGGGGCTGTTGCTACTAATTCAAACGATGAAAAATCGCAAGCATCACCTTTTGATTTTACTAAAGATGAAGTTTACGCCTATGATCGTGAAGATGCGCCATGGGCCACTTCAACGGCTGAACTAGATGAATTATGGCGAATAAAAGTCAAGTCAGATGTATTGAATTTACTTTTGGCGGGTAAAGAATGGCCTAAAGCAAAAGAAGTGCTTACTAAACGGTATAAATATGCAGTAAAACGAATTAAGCAAAGTGAAAGTGAAGATGTTTTTCAACTTGTTATGAATAGCTTTGCTCGTATCGTTGAGCCACACACCTCTTATTTATCGCCACGCAATGCAGAACGTTTCCAAATGGAAATGAATTTATCACTTGAAGGTATTGGTGCAGTGCTGCGTGCTGAAGAGGATTACACTGTCATTCAAAGTGTTATTAGTGGTGGCCCTGCTGATGCATCTAAAGGCTTAAAACCTAAAGATCGCATTGTTGGTGTAGCGCAAGCTGATAAAGACTTTGAAGATGTTGTCGGTTGGCGTTTAGACGATGTTGTTGATAAAATTAAAGGGCCTAAAGGTACTACCGTTAGGTTGCAAGTATTATCAGGTGAATCAGACGATATTTCTGATATCAAAGAAGTCACTATAGTTCGAGATAAAATAAAGTTAGAAAATAAAGCAGCTAAGTCTGCAGTTTATTTTGAAGATATTGGTATTAATAGCGATGAAGTAGATGATTCAGCTAAAGCAACACCGATCATTAAAGGTAAAAAATTAGGGATAATTACTATACCTAGTTTTTATAATGATTTATCGAGAGATGTTAAAAAAGAAATTGCAAAGCTTAAAGAGCAAGAAGTGCAGGGTATCATTATTGATTTGCGCGGTAACGGTGGAGGCTCTTTACCTGAAGCAACGTTATTAACAGGTTTGTTTATTGATAAAGGTCCAGTTGTTCAAATTAGAAATGGTGCCAACCGAGTTGATGTACATCGTGATAAAGATGGCATTAGTTATTATGATGGTCCGTTAACCGTTATGGTTGATAGATACAGTGCTTCTGCTTCTGAGATTTTTGCTGCAGCTATACAAGATTATGGTCGTGGTGTCATTATAGGTGAACATACCTTTGGAAAAGGTACAGTTCAACAGCATCGTGGTTTAGGTCGTGTTTATGATTTATATGAACACCCTTTAGGCAGTATTCAATACACCATAGCAAAATTTTATCGAATTAATGGAGGTAGCACACAACACCGAGGTGTTTTACCTGATATTGCTTTTCCTACCGCGGTAGACCCTGAAGATTGGGGAGAAAGTAAAGAAGAAAATGCATTACCATGGGATCAAATAGACAAAGCTGAATATTCCAAAATAAGCGATGTTACGAGTGACGTAACTTATTTAACTTCTTTATATCAACAGCGAATTAAAGATAATAGCGAGTTTAATTATTTACTTAGCGATATAGAAACGTATAAAGCCGAAAAAGATGATAAAACAATTTCATTAAACTTAGAAACACGCAAAAATAAGCGTGAAGAACGTAAGGGTAAACGATTTGTTCGGGCTAATGAGCGACTAGTTAGACTGGGTAAAGATAAAGTTAAAGATCTCGATGATTTACCTGATGATTTAGATGAACTTGATCCCTTTCTAGATGAAACAGCGCGTATTACTTTTGATTTGGTTAGTTTAGGTAAAGTAGCTAAAAAATAAAAAATAAAAAATACATAGTCAAGAAAGCCGCCCAAAGGGCGGCTTTCTTGTATCTTAAAGCGAGTATTTATATTTAATTAAATTGAATAAATAATCAACTCGATGAGTATGAATAATATAACAACTATAATAAAAGGTTAATTACATAATATGTCAAATCAATTGTCTGAAAAAACAAACAATAAAGAGCCTAGTATGCTAGAGGCTTGTATACCGGTAATATCGTTAGTTATATTACTGGCGATTGCAGTCGCTTATTTTGGAAATGATTCATCTTATGGCCCGAATCAAATAGGGCTGTTAATTGCTATGGGCATTGCCATCGTTATTGGCCTTAAAAATGGTTATCAATGGCATGAGATAGAAAAGGCAATCATTAATGGTATATCGCTCTCTTTAGGTGCGGTACTTATTTTACTTGCTGTTGGTTCCCTTATTGGTACATGGTTATTGTCTGGCACTGTGCCCACCATGATTTATTATGGTTTGCAAATATTGGATCCTAGTTGGTTTTATGCTGCTGCTTGTATAATTTGTGGTATTGTTGCGTTGAGTATTGGTAGTTCATGGACAACGGCGGCAACCATTGGTGTCGCTTTAATCGGTATTGCTCAAGGCTTGTCACTTGACCCTGCAATTACCGCAGGTGCCGTTATATCAGGTGCTTATTTTGGTGATAAAATATCACCACTTTCAGAAACAACTAATTTGGCACCCGCTGTTGCTGGCAGTGAATTATTTGAACATATTCGCTATATGCTTTGGACTACAATTCCATCTATTTCAACAGCACTTATCTTATTTTTAATTTTAGGCTTTAATGAGGAAGCTACCGCTTCTACTTCTGCAATTAACGACTTGAGTAAACAGTTGGCTGAGCAGTTCAATATAAGTTTACTAAATCTGGTCCCCTTAGTTGTTCTCTTAGTTTTAGCGATTAGAAAAGTGCCTGCATTCCCTGCTGTAGCTATAGGTGCTTTGATGGGCGCACTATGGGCTGTATTATTCCAACAAGAGCTTATTTTGAGATTGGCTAATGAAAATACCAATGCATTAACCGCTAATGTTATCGTTGTTTGGACAGCCTTTTTTGATGGTGTTAGCATTTCAACCGGTAACAATGAATTAGATAAATTATTAAGTGGTGGCGGCATGTCAAAAATGCTTAATACCATTTGGTTAATTATGTGTGCATTGAGCTTTGGTGCAGTACTTGAGCATTTAGGCATGTTACGTAAATTTGTCAATGCTATTCTTTCAGGGGCTAAATCTACGGGTAGTTTAATTGCTAGTACAGTTGCAACCTGTATTGGTACTAACGTGATCGCTGCTGATCAATATATGGCGATTGTAATGCCTGGGCGTATGTATAAGGAAGAATATCAACGCCGAGGACTACATCCGCTGGTATTAAGTCGTACATTAGAAGATTCAGGTACCATTACGTCACCACTTATTCCATGGAATACCTGTGGTGCTTATATGTATAGTGTATTATTAGTTAATCCGCTTGATTATATCTTTTATAGCTTCTTTAACCTGCTCAACCCTATACTAGCGGTAGTTTATGGTTTTATTGGTTTTAAAATTAAAAAATTAGTTACTAAAACGTAAAATCTTATACACTAATATTAACTATGCTTGCTTTATGGTAGGCATTTTTTTCATCTGATATTTGGACCATTTATGACTCAGTCGACTGCTCGCTTTCTAGCTGATTATAGCCCAGCACCTTTTACTTTAGAAACAGTTAATCTAACTGTTGAACTAGAGGATATACGTACTAAAATTATTAATGAAATGACTGTTTCTCGTCAAGGCGAACATCATAAAGCACTTGTTTTAGATGGTAAGCAATTGACCTTAGTATCTGTCGCTATTAATGATAAACAATTATCAGCAGATCAATATCAATTATCAGAGCAGGATCTGTCTTTACAAACGAATGAAAATAATTTTAAGTTAACTATTGTTACCCAAATTAACCCTGTTGACAACACATCACTAGAAGGGCTGTTTAAGTCAGGTAATGTATTTTGTACACAATGTGAAGCAGAAGGCTTTCGCCGCATTAGTTATTATCTTGATAGACCTGATGTGATGGCCATTTTTACTACAAAAATCATTGCAAATAAAATACTATATCCCTACTTATTATCAAATGGTAATAAAATTGAAGAAGGTGATTTAGATCATGATAAACACTTTGTCACTTGGCATGATCCCTTTCCAAAGCCTTGTTACTTATTTGCGTTGGTTGCGGGAGATTTTGATTTATTAACGGATACTTTTACCACGTGCTCTAATCGAGCAATTTCCCTAGAAATATTTGTTGATAAAGGGAATTTACATAAATCTGAACATGCCATGGCATCATTAAAAAAATCAATGGCATGGGATGAAGAAACGTTTGGTTTAGAATATGACTTAGATATATATATGATTGTTGCCGTTGACTTTTTTAATATGGGAGCCATGGAAAATAAAGGGTTAAATGTTTTTAATAGTAAATATGTCTTGGCTGATAAAAAGTGTGCAACAGATAGTGATTATTTTAATATTGAAGCGGTCATAGCGCATGAATATTTTCATAACTGGACAGGTAATCGTGTCACTTGTCGAGATTGGTTCCAACTCAGTTTAAAAGAAGGGTTAACCGTTTTTCGTGACCAACAATTTAGTGCTGATATGCACTCAAGCGCGGTAACACGTATTCAAAATGTTCGCGTATTGCGTTCACAGCAGTTTGCTGAAGATGCTGGGCCGATGGCTCACCCTATTCGTCCAGAAAGAGTATTGGAAATGAATAATTTTTATACCTTAACCGTATATGAAAAGGGTGCTGAAGTTATTCGCATGCTACATACACTGTTAGGTAAAGAAAATTTCAGAGCGGGAATGGATTTATATTTTGAGCGTTTTGATGGCATGGCCGTTACCTGCGATGATTTTATTAACGCGATGAGCGATGCTTCAAATAAAGATCTAACCCAGTTTAAACTTTGGTATAGTCAATCAGGTACGCCTTCTATCAGAGTATCTGAAAGTTATAATAGCGATAACGGTGAGTATCATTTATCACTAGCTCAACAATCACCAGTTACCACTAAACAAGTTGCACCTCAAGCGTTACATATTCCAATTAAACTTGAACTTATTGTTAACGATAACGGTAATATTGATGTTCAAAAGCACATGGTAGAGCTAACTGAAGATGAGCATACATGGACCTTTACTGCATTTAAAGTTAAGCCAACGATCGCCTTACTCGCTGACTTTAGCGCACCAGTAAAAGTTAACTTTGCTCAAGACGATGATGATTTATTATCGATTATCTCCAAAGCTAATAACAGCTTTTGTCGCTGGGATGCAGGGCAAAAACTGTTGATGTATTATATTAAGTCGCTCACATTATCACCTTCTTTTGTCATACCTGAACAGCTTATAGTGTGTTTCACTGATATTTTGAACTCTAATGATGATGCAGCTTTCATTGCGGAGCAACTTGTATTGCCTAGCTTTGATGAGGCGGCAGATTTAATTGATCAAGTTGATCCAATCAGTCTAGTTAATGCGATAAAAACATTAACTTTATTTATGGCTCAAGGGTTAGAAAAGACTTTACTTGAGAAGCTAAAAAATTGTCAGTCTATTTTAAAGCAAGCTAATGCGCATGAAGCACAAGTTACAGCTAATAAAGCATTAAAAAATATTTGTTTATATTATTTAGCATCGATAGCGCAATACGAATCGTTGGTAGAACAGCAATTTGAGCATTCTGACAACATGACAGACTCCCTTGCGGCGTTAAATTGTAGTGCTAAGCACAATTTAAAAAACTTTACGGTGCAAATGAAAAAATTTGAGAAAAAGTGGCAAGATACTGCATTGGTAATGGATAAATGGTTCTTTTTATCAGCAAGTATTAACAGTGATGATATTTTTAATCATTTAGAAAAGTTAACGGTTCATGAATTGTTTAGCCTGAAAAATCCTAATCGAGCGAGGTCATTAATTGGCGCTTTTGCTATGAATAATCCTAAGTATTTTCATTGCACTTCAGGAAAAGGCTATGTGTTTTTAGCCGATAAAATTGCAGCGCTTAATACAATTAATCCACAAGTAGCCTCAAGATTAATAACACCGCTTATTCAATTTAATAGTTTTGCTCAACCACATCAAAAATTAATGAAAGCACAATTAATACGATTGCAAACCTTGCCTAATTTGTCTAATGATTTGAAAGAAAAATTAGATGCTTCACTAACAATGTAAACTTCTATTACAGACTGATGTGTGCATTTATTGACATGTCAGTCTATATTTTAAAAGAATGAATCTAGCATGAAACTAACATGAAGTATTATTTTTCATTAAATATATCTAAAAATGAGTTTTTACCTTATTACCGAGGTGAAGTTCACTCAATCGTTGTTACTACTAATTTAGGAACAACCGTTAAATTTCCTGCAATGCACTTGCGAAAGCATTTAACTAGCCGTGGAATTTATGGTCACTTCTGCTTAGAAACGCAAAACAATAAATTTTTATCTTTAATAAAAATGGTTTAGTTTACTTTTTTTTAAGCTAATTAGAGTAATAGCTTTAAACAGTGGTCAGACCATCAGTGATATTCTTTTATGTTGTTTTTTTTAACAAATAAGCGTTATTTCATCAACTTAGTAGAAATAAAATTCTGTTACTTTTTTTTGTTTTAAACGCGCGTTTTAAACAGTCGGCAGTTATTGTCTATTAGCTAAATGCAAATCATTAAAATACAGCGGTTTAACTATTGCTTTTTACGCTTGCTACCTAAGGAAAATGATGCAATTATTGTTTAACTGTCAATTGTGCATTAACTATCGCATTGGTAGTCGATAAATAAAAAATAGTCATAAATAAAAAATAGTCATAAATAAAAAAATAACGATTTAAAGCTTTATATAAAATTTTGCTTTTTTAATATATCTAATTAAAGTAATTGAAGAGTGTCATTTTATGTTACTTGATTCGCTACAGGGGAGAAAATAAATGAATAATAGCCCTCGCAGGTTTTCTAGAAAACCTTTAGCCGTTGGTATTGCCGCAGCACTTTCGATGACATTATTAGGTGCAAGCCTCAATAATGCTAACGCGGCTAAATGGGAATTTGGTGATGTAGAAATTAGTTTTGATTCTACATTTAGTGTTGGCTCTAGCTGGCGTACTGAAAACCGTAATTGGAACGATAATGTTGCAAAAGCTAATAACATAAATAATGGTTTTGATTTTAGTAATTATAACGCTGTATTAAATGCTAATCCAAATAATGTAACTATTTGGCAGGGTGCAGGTGGTTATTCTGCTAACGTTGATAACGGTAATTTAAATTTTGATGCCGGTGACAGTTTCTCTCAGTTAATTAAAGGTAGCCATGATTTAGATGTTAATTTTGGCAATATGGGTGTTTTCGTTCGTGGTATGTATTATTACGACTTTGCTATGATGAATAGTGATAGAGCCTGGACTAACCCACTTAGTGGTGAAATAAATGACCCTTGTGCAGATGGTGAAGCGAAAGAGCAAGTTTGTACAGATATTCGTTTGTTAGATGCTTATTTTTATGGCGATTTTGATATAGGTGGTATGCCACTTTCAGTACGCGTTGGTGAACAAGTGATCAGTTGGGGTGAAAGTACACTCATTGCTCATGGTATTAGTGAAATTAACCCTGTAGATATTGCCCGCCTTAAAGCACCTGGTGCTGAGCTTAAAGAAGCTTTTATTCCCTTTGGTGCTGTTTGGTTTTCTTTAGGACTTACTGAAAATTTCAATGTTGAAACTTATTATCAATACACTTGGGAAAAAACTATTTTACCGCCGCCGGGAAGCTACTTTTCAACCAATGACTTTGCTGGTGATGGTGGTGCTAATAATAATGTCCAGCTTGGTTTCTCAGGAAACCCTGATATGGATGTTACTTCTTTAATAGAAGGGCTTAATCAAATTGGTGGTTTATTAAGAACCGGTGCTGTTGATAGTGCAACAGCTGCTAGTATGTATTTAGCTTATCCGACCAAAGTGACTTTACGCTCTCCTGGTTCAACGGCTGAATTAGAGCCTGAGGAGGGTGGTCAATATGGTTTGAGATTGTCTTGGTATTTACCAGAGCTAAATGAAACTGAATTCAGTTTATATTACGTCAATTATCATAGTCGCAGACCCTTGTTTTCCGGTCAAACAGCTGATTTTAGTACAGCCGCAATCGGCGGAGATCTTGCTTATATTGCTGGTAATACTATAACCAAAGAAAACCTTTATGATAACCTTTCTTCATTTTCTCAAGTGAAGCTTGCTTATCCAGACGATATTGCTATGTATGCGATGAGTTTTAACACAACAGTTGGCGAAACAGCGGTTGCAGGTGAAATAAGTTATCGTCCAGAGGAACCATTACAAATTGATGATGTTGAATTGCTTTTTGCCGCTATGCCTCAACAATTAGCTAACGCTGGACTTAGGCCAGACCTAAATAATATATCACAGCTTAATGATCCAAACACAGGGCAACCCTATGCTGCAGGAGTCACTGCCAATGGTTTTATTATGGCTGAAACAATTCAAGCACAATTGACTCTCACACGTTTATTTGGACCAACATTAGGTGCTAGCCAATTGGTAGGTTTGATTGAAATTGGTGGCATTAACATTAGTGATATGCCTGATCCCGATGTGTTGCGTTTAAATGGTCCTGGTACGGCTAGAAATGGCGGTATTGCTGCTGCGCCAGGTTTAGAATTAGGTGTGCAAAATGGTATCGAAACTAACCCTTACCCTACCGATTTTGCTTGGGGATATAAAGTTGTGGCTAAGCTTGATTATACCGACGTATTTGCGAGTATTAATGTGAGCCCTCGTGTTTTTTTCTCACACGATGTTAAAGGTATAACACCAGATCCTTTGTTCTTATTCGTTGAAGATAGAAAGTCAGTGGCACTTGGTATAAGTTTTGATTATCAAAGTAAATGGTCTGCTGATGTGAATTACAATAGTTTCTTTGATGGTGTTGGTACAACTAACCAAATTGAAGATCGTGACTATGTATCTTTCAGTATTAAATATTCAATCTAAGATAAGGCAACAACTATGAACAACCAGACCTTTAAAACTTATCCCTTTAAAAAAAGTACTTTAAAGAAAAGTGCATTATTATTAGCGGTATCCGTTGCCCTTACTTCAGGTGGAGCAATGGCTAAGGCTTCAGCTGATGACGCAGCTAAATTAGGCAATGAATTAACACCAATGGGTGCGGTTAAAGCCGCTAACAAAGATGGTTCAATTCCAGCATGGACCGGTGGTATTACAAAAGCTCCGGCAGGTTATACCGTTGGTGATCACCATTTAGATCCTTACCCGAATGATAAAATAAAGTATTCTATAACAGCAAAAAACGTTGCAGACTACAAAAGCTTATTAACACCAGGTCAAGTTAAGTTATTTGAAACTTATCCTGATACATTCAAAATGGATGTATATCAAACTAGGCGCAGTGCATCCTTCCCTAAACATGTTTATAAAGCGATTAAAGTTAACGCAACCCGAGCAGAATTAATTCAAGATGGTAATGGCATAAAGAATACAGCTGTAGGTATTCCTTTTCCAATTCCTGCCAACGGTTTAGAAGCTATCTGGAACCACATTGTACGTTATCGTGGCGAACAACTTACTCGCCAAGGTGGTCAAGCGGCACCAACGGCTTCAGGTGATTACACTTATGTCGGTTTTGAAGAGGAATTGTTATTACCATACGATGTAGAAGGTACAACACCCGCTGAACTTGAAAAAACCAATATTCTATTTAAATTTAAACAAAAAGTAACTGAGCCTGCACGTTTAGCGGGTACAGCACTTTTAGTTCATGAAACAATGGATCAAATCAAAACACCTCGTCAAGCATGGACATACAATACAGGACAACGCCGTGTACGTCGTGCGCCAAACGTTGCTTATGATGCCCCCGGTAGTGCTTCAGACGGTTTAAGGCTTACTGATGATTTTGATATGTATAATGGTGCACCAAATCGTTATAATTGGACATTAAAAGGTAAGCAGGAGTTACTAATTCCTTACAATGACTATCGTTTGCATAGTGATAAAGTTAAATATGCTGACATTATTCAGCCAGGCCATATCAATCCTGATTTAGTTCGCTATGAGAAACACCGTGTTTGGGTTGTTGAAGCTAATTTGAAAGACAATACGCGTCATACTTATAAGAAACGCGTTTTCTATATTGATGAAGATAGTTGGCAGGTAGCAATTTCAGATATCTATGATAATCGTGATGAATTATACCGAGTTGCTGTTGCTCATGGTTTAAATTACTATGAAGTTCCAACACAATGGTCTACGCTTGAAGTATATCATGACTTTCAATCTAGACGTTACATAGTCATGGGCTTAGATAATGAATCTAAAATGTATGATTTTTCTGCAAAGTTAGAGGATGATGACTTTACTCCATCAGCATTAAGACGAGAAGGTAGAAGGTAACAGCTTTTTATTTGATAACGGCTGGCTGATGTCAGCCGTTTTTGTTCTTACCTTTGCTTGTTTACTTTTGTGATTGTTAATATTTTTTTGTGATTTCTTATAATTAAGTCGAGAATTTCAATAATGCGTTTTGTTTCTTCCCCGTTAACTATTTTTTTGCTTTTATGCTTATTAACCCCATTAAGTTTTGCTGCTGAACTACCTATAAATGGAAAATCTTTAAAAGTAAATAATTCAACCAGCAATATTCCGTCAGTTGAAGCTCGTTTAGCGAGCAAATCGTTATTATTAGATATCACCAAAATAGGGCAAGATAAACTCGTTGCGGTTGGTGAACATGGTCATATTATTTTGTCCTCAGATGCTGTTAATTGGCAGCAAGCTAAGGTGCCACTACAAACAACATTAACGAGTGTATTTTTTTTTAATAGCAATCTTGGTTGGGCTGTAGGTCATGATGCTACTATATTGAACTCAACTGATGGTGGTTTAACATGGAAAATACAGCAATATAAACCGGAGCTAGAAAAACCATTACTTGATATTGTTTTTAAAACACCAACAGACGGAATTGCTGTTGGCGCTTATGGGCTCTCCTTTCGCACTCAAGATGGTGGTAAAACTTGGCAAAATGAATTTCACAGTGAATTTCTCTTACCTGAAGATGCTCAATACCTGTCAGAGTTAAAACAAGAAGATGAGGAAGCTTATTTAGATGAAGCTTCTTCTATTTTACCGCACTTTAATCGATTAGTTCTTGATGGACGAACTTTGTATATGGTTGGCGAAATCGGTTTGATTGCCAAAAGTAATGATTTCGGCACAAGTTGGTTACCTTTTGATAATATTTATCAAGGCTCTTTCTTTGATATATCAAGAACAAGACAAGGTAATTTACTGGTTGTTGGTTTACGTGGTCACGTATTTAGAAGTTTGAAAAATGGAACGCCGTGGCAACCCCGTCAAACAAATACGACAGCACTTATTAATGATATCGTTTTAAGTGATGACGAGCGAATTTTCTTATTAGCTAATGGTGGTACTTTACTTGAAAGTGTTGATGACGGACAAAGCTACCGCTTGATAATACAGAAAGATGGAAAGGCTTTAATTGCAGGTGTTTGGTTTAATGGACAATTAGTAGCGGTTTCAGATGTTGGCGTAAAGATAATATCTTTATAACTTGAGTCATTTATATCTAAGTCATCCTATTATATCGGGTTCAACTAGGTATAAACTTAAACTACAAAGAATAATTAAAAAAATTGGATTGTAAAACATATGAAAATTTCTCTCGCAAACCGTTTAGAAGTAGGTCTGTTTCGTCATAAATTAATTATTTTGATGTTGTTTGTACTTGCCAGTGCATTTTTATTATTCCAAGCAACACAGATTAAGCTAGGTGCATCATTTACCAAAAACATCCCACTTAACCACAGCTATATGAAAACCTATTTAAAGCATAGGGAAAATTTTGGCGGTGCTAACAATATTTTAATTTCTGTTTGTAATAGTGATGGTGACATTTTTAATGAAAAATTTTTTAGTGCTTTAAAAGGTGTGCATGATCAGTTGTTTTTTATTCCTGGTGTTGATCGCATTCAAGTTAAATCTTTATATTCTCCAAGCACCCGGTTTGTTGAAGTTGTAGAAGATGGTTTTGCTGGTGGTCCAGTCATTCCGGCAGATTTTCAAGCTGATGAACGTGGTTTAGCTATAGTAAAAGGTAATATTGAAAAAGCTGGAATAGTTGGCAGCATTGTTGCCGATGATTATAGCTGTGCGATGGTAAAAGCTTCACTGCTTGATTTTAATCCAGATACTGGAAAAAAACTTGATACGCTGATAATTGCAGCCCAACTTGAAGAAGAAGTGCGTCAAGCCTTTGAAAAAGATAATATTACCGTTCATATTATTGGTTTTGCCAAAATGGTAGGTGATGTTGCCGAAGGGGCTAAAGGCGTTGTCGTTTTCTTTCTTATTGCTATTGCTATTACCGCTGTGATGGTATTCTTTTTCTGCCATTCTATCAGTTTAACTTTATTGCCAATAGTTTGCTCTTTAGTTGCGGTTATATGGCAATTGGGGATGTTATCAACACTTGGTTTTGGCTTAGATCCTATGTCAATTTTAGTACCGTTTTTAGTCTTTGCTATCGGTGTTAGTCATGGGGTGCAAATGATTAATTCTGTGGTGAAACAAGTGAGTTTAGGGCTTTCTAGTGAAGCCGCAGCTCAGGCTAGTTTTAGAGCGTTATTAGTTCCAGGGGGTATCGCTTTATTATCTGATACTGTTGGTTTTATGACGTTACTTTCTATTGATATAGGTATTATTAAAGAGCTAGCTATCACCGCTTCGTTAGGCGTAGCGATGATTATTCTAACGAATTTAATTTTGCTACCACTATTGGTTTCTTATTTGACTATTACACCAAAAGACAGAAAGAACCACGCTGGGAATATTGATGAAGAAAGTGTTGTTTGGCGATTCATGGCAAGTTTTGCTACTAAAAGAACGGCAGCTGTCATTTTACTCTTTACGGCAGCTCTCTATGGTGCAGGGTTATTTAATTCACAAAATTTAAAAATAGGTGAATTACATGCAGGAGCACCAGCCTTACATGAATCATCTCGTTATAATCAAGATACGTTTTTAATTACGGAACGCTATGCTATTAGTGTTGATTATATGTCTGTGATCATCGAGACAACCCCAGATGCTTGTACCTACTATGATACTATGAATACTATTGACAGATTTCAATGGCGAATGGAAAATGTATCTGGCGTTCAGTCGGCAGTAAGTTTAGCATCTATCTCTAAATTGGTTAATGCAGGTTATAACGAAGGTAATCCTAATTGGCGTGTTATTCCTCGTAATCAGCAAACTTTAGTACAATCAATTGCTCGCATTCCATCCTCAAGTGGTTTGTTAAATAGTGATTGTAGCGTTATGCCAGTCATTTTATTCTTACAAGACCATAAAGCGGATACTATTGAACGGGTTATTAAGGAAGTTAAATTGGCCGCGACAGAGCTTGGAAATAACCAATTACAGTTTAAGTTGGCATCAGGTCCTGTAGGTGTAATGGCTGCTACCAACGAAGCTGTAGCTGAGGCGCAGTTACCGATGATGATTTATGTCTACGGTGCGGTAATTATTTTATGCTTGTTAAGCTTTCGAAGTGTTCGAGCAACAATTGTTGTGGTTTTACCTTTATATGTTGTCTCAACATTAGCCCAGTGGTTAATGACCGTATTAGATATTGGCCTAACGGTATCAACTTTACCTGTTATTGCTTTAGGTGTAGGTATTGGTGTTGATTATGGTATTTATATTTTATCAACGATGAGTAGTGAATTAAAAAATGGCGCTAATGTACATGATGCTTATCTTGCTGCATTGAAAGAGCGCGGTAGTGCGGTATTAATTACGGGTATTACGCTTGCTATTGGCGTTTCTACCTGGTTCTTTTCTGATTTGAAATTCCAAGTTGATATGGGCATACTATTAACCTTTATGTTTTTAGTTAATATGTTAGCTGCCGTTATTGTATTGCCAGCCTTAGCTGCCTTTTTATGGCCAAACAAGAAAAGTTAATAATTTAATTAAGTATAAAAGTTAAGTAATTAATTCCTATAAAAGCCCTTAGCTCATCAAAGCTAAGGGCTTTTGTTTTCTGCTTATAATAAAATATGGGTTGCTACGGGCAAGGTCGCGTCATAAAATTGATCGAAATAGTGACTGCAGTTGCACTTGCCGGAGGCTAAATGCCACTGGCAAATTCTTATCACTACAACAAACTCAACACAACCTCAAATAATATTTAAATAATTAAAAAAAAACAATCTTAATTAGACAGCCGTTTCTAAATTCGTGTATTACTATGTGTATATACCCAATACACAACCGCATAAAAAGGAAATTCAAAATGACTAACATCGAGAAAGTAAAATCAAAAGTAAACCAAGCTGAAGATCTGGCTCGAAAAATTTGGTTAGCTGGCATAGGGGCATACGGCAAAGGTTTTGACGAAGCACAAGATCAGTATGAAAAGCTTAACACTGAAGCCACTAAACTATTCAATGAACTTGTTGTAAAAGGTGAAAAGCTTGAAGGTGACACAAAAGAGAAGTTTCAAACCGAAAAAGAAAATGTAAGAAGCAATGTTGAAGCACGCGTAGCTGATGTTCGAACTAAATTAGGTCTTGATAAAAACGAAGCAGACGAAAAAATCGAAGAGTTATCAGCAAAAATAGATGCCTTAACAGAAGCGGTAGCAAAGCTTACCAAGTAATAATAAATAAGAACCAATATAGAAAATATTGGTTCTCTTTTATCGGAGCACTATATTATGACAAAATTGAAAGAGCTGGAAAAAGTAGGGAGACAGGCCTGGCTAGCCACCATAGGTACTTACGCAAAAGGCTGGGAAATATTATCTGGTAAGGTTGATGAAACATTTGAGGAAACCAACCAGTTAATTGAAGAGCTCGTTGAAAACGGTGAAAAAATAGAGTCTAATTTAAAAAACAAACTAACAAATAATACCTTGTTTGATAATAAAATATTACAGCTAAAAATTAATTTAGGAGTAGAAACTAGCTATGAAGATAAGCTGGTTGAACTCAGTAAACAAGTTGATATTTTAACCGTTGAAATAGAAAAACTTATTACTGTTAAAGCCGCTGAGACATTAAAAGAAAAGTCAGTCGAGAAAAAAACTTTGGCTAAACGATCTGAAGTTAAAAAAGTAAGTGCAACTGAACAAACGCTCTTGCCAACAAAGCCAACGCGTACCCGCCGTAGCACCACAAACTCAAAAGCTGCAGAAACTAAGTAGTTATCACAAAAAAGTGCACTTGTTGGTAACAACAGCTGCATTTTTATCAGTAGCAAATAATAGTCTAAATGATATTGTTTTATATTGACTGTTAGCAGCCAAATGGGTAGCGTTGGTATAAGATACCTTTAATGGTAACTAGGTGTTATACCTATTAATGTTTTGGTAACCCCCTATATAACCTCTAATAAATAGAAAGAATAAAATGGATTGGATTATTGATCATAAACTGTTGCTATTAATTCCTTTAATTAGTGCAGTTGTCGGCTGGGTGACAAATTATTTAGCGGTAAAAATGATGTTTTATCCGATAGAATTTATTGGCATTAAAGCTCCCTACCTCGGCTGGCAGGGACTAATCCCGCAAAAACGTCGTGAAATGGCGGAAATATCTGTCGATCTGGTGTTAGGGAAATTACTCAGCGTACAAGAACTCGCTGCTCGTCTTGACCCCAAAGAAATAAGTAAAGCAATAGAAAGAAGACTTCTTCAAGTTTTAAAAAAAATTATTAATGATGTTATGCAAGAATCCGCGCCCACTATTTGGGCTGCCTTACCTGTTCATGGCAAAAACTTGGTTTATGCTCGTGTTGAAGCCGACATTCCCAACGTTGTCGAAAAAATGGTACAGGACTTTCAATACAACGTTGTAGAAATTCTTGATATAAAAGAGTTAGTTGTTGAATACTTGTCTGATCACCCCGCGTTAATTAATGAAATATTCCTAACCGCTGGCGATAAAGAGTTTCCATTTATCATTCGCTCTGGTTTATATTTTGGTTTTCTACTTGGTTTACCCACAATGGTATTTTGGTATTTTTATCAAGCATGGTGGATACTGCCGCTTGGTGGATTATTAGTAGGTTATGCAACGAATTGGATTGCTTTAAAAATTATTTTTGAACCCAAAAATCCCATTAAGATCGGGCCATTTATTATTCAAGGTATGTTTTTAAAACGACAAAAAGAAGTTGCTGATGTTTATTCTGGTTTAATAGAAGATAAACTAATGAATTCTGAAAACATTATCAAAGCAGTTTTTCACGGCTCTGGCTCCGATCAATTATTAGAAATTGTCGAATTACATGTAAATGACGCTATCGAAAGATATGTTGCCATTGCTCAACCTTATTTTGGTTTAGGCATAGGCTCTGAAAACTATTTCAAAATGAAAGAATTAGCGATAGAACGTTTGTTCAACAATTCTGAAAAATATTTATTGTATATGCACGAATATGCCAATGGCGCGTTAAATATAGGTGAAGACCTAAGAAATAAAATGCAAGCATTAACGCCTGAAGAGTTTGAAGGTGTATTGCGTCCTGCGTATCAGCAAGACGAATGGAAACTCATTCTTATCGGTGCTGTGCTTGGTGGGCTCGCAGGTGTTCTACAATTATTGTATATTTTTATTCCGATATAATCACAATGAATTTTAGCGTTATCAAATGGTAATAGATAACATACTCCTTCATATGCTTACCAAACATGGAGATAGAGCAATGCCTCAAAACGCAATGCACCAGCAAAGAAATGGTTGTAGTAATAGCAATCCCATGATCTATAACAAAGTTTCAGCAAATTTTTAGTCTAATCTATTATTAATAGGTTAGATATGAACCAAGTATGATAAGAAAAATAATAAACTAATCACAAAGATAAGGCCGTCATTGATGAAAACAGCCGAAAAAATTTTGCTAACCAGCTTAGAGATGTTTAATCAGCACGGTGAAGCAAATGTAACTTGTGTCGATATTGCAATAGAGTTAGATATAAGCCCGGGTAATCTCTACTACCATTTTAAAGGTAAAGAAGCCATCGTTAATGCATTATTTGATATGTATTTGCGGCGTACCAGTAAAATTTTAGTTTCGCCAGAAAGCGAGGGGTTGGCATTGTCAGGCTTCTTTCATTATTTATTACAGCTTCTAGAAAGTGCACATTTATTTCGATTTGTTTATAGAAATCCTAATGATTTAATGAGCAAGTACCCTGATATTGCACGAAATTTTAAACGTTTAATGAAAAGCAAAGAAGAAGCATTTGTCGCTATTTTAGAATACTTTCAAGGTAATGGCATTGTCTGTGCAAATAAAGCTCAAATACAAGCATTGGCCGAGCTAATCAATGTAATGTTTACCCAGTCTCAGAATTACTTTTTATTAAAAGGCTTAGAAATTAATGAAAAAGATATTAGCGTTCATGCTTTAACCTTGCTATTTCATGTGCTTGCTCCTTATCTTTCAATTTCTTCATTAGAAAAATCAACCATTTTGGCAACTATTACAGATTGATGATTTAAGTGACAAAGCTAAAAATTCGACAAAATCAGTAATAGAAGATCACTTTCATCTAGATAACGAAAAAGAAGAACCACAGGATATGCATAGTAAACATAGGAAAGTAGAAAGCGTTGAATAGTGGTTTAATGGCTGAAAATGTCATCAAGAAAAAAGCTCTCTAGTCTTAATGAAATTTAAGCCTAACCACAAATACTCCAATATAGTGAATGAGTCATTTTGGATGAAAATCAACTACAGAAGTAATTACAAGAACAACAATAAACTTGTCCTTGTATTACAAAAGTTTTATACCATAGCATTTACCAAATAACAGGAATTGCTATTATTATTCATTCAGTAGCTGAAGCTCGAAGCACTACAACTTACTAAGATTAAATTATACCTTGATCGGAGTATTGTTTCTGATCAAAGTTAAATTCATTATGATCTTGGAGTGATTCTACATTAGGGCTTGGAAAATAATGAAATTTTTTATAAAAAAAATAATTTATTTAATCTTTAAAAACTGCATAATTAAACAAAAAACCAAGCATATTAGCGGTAGTTATTTGCCATCTTTGCATAAACAAAAAATGTGGCAAATAAAATGGTTCATTAGCTACAAGTATTTTCGTAGTAAAACAAAAATAATCCTCGCAATACCTTAAATTTATTCATAAAATCTGTACTATACTATAAAAGCTTTTACTTATGGGTTTAAGTGATGCTCGATATAGTCATTAGAATAGTGATTAAAAATAGTGAAATTTAGCTCATTACTAGAAACTGAAAACTAGAAATTAGAAAAATAAAAAACAATATTAAATTAAATTAACTTAAATTATTACAAGCTTTCTTTTTAACTTCTGTATAAAAAATAGCAAAAGGAAAATAGCATGGCGTTAGTGAACGGCTCTCCATCAGTGATATTAAAAAACGTAGCACAATTAATAAAGAAAAAAGTACCTACCGAATCAGCAGACTTAGTTGCTCAATTTGCAACTCTATTATATAACAACATATCATCGCTCGACTTATCTGAACGAAATGAAAGTGATATGTATGGCGCAACGTTAAGTTTGTGGAGTTCATTTACTGAACACACAGATAAAGAACCTGTTATTCATGTTTTTAATCCATCGGTAAGTGAAAATGGCTGGAAATCAAGCCATACCATAATAGAGGTTATCGTTAAAGATATGCCATTTTTGGTTGACTCTATCCGTATTGCGCTTAACCGTTTAGGTTTGTCATCACACCTTATGCTTAATTCACCATTAAAAATGGTGAGAGATAAAAATAAAAATATCACTGAAATTGCCTCTAGTATTGATACAAAAATCAAAGCAACATCGCAAGAAACAATTTTCTTTATTGAGATTGATCGTCAGTCTGGCAAGGCAGAACTTGATAATATTAAAAATGAATTACTCAGTGTTGTAGAAGATATCACGTTAACTGTTAATGATTGGCAGCCCATGCTAAACCAATTAAACAGTATTATTACTGATGTCACTAAAGCTAAGTTACCCGGTGGTAAACAAGCTAAAGACGATACGATAGAATTTTTAACATGGTTAGCAAAGAATAATTTCACCCTTATGGGCTATCGCTCTTATGATGTACAAGCGGTAAAAGGCGATATTAAACTTAAAGCAAATATTGAATCGAGCCTTGGTTTGTTGAAAAACTCTAATGTAACCAAAAGTCGATTAATTTCTAGCTTAAGTGCATCAGGCCGAGAAGTTGCATTAGGTAGTAACCACCTTATTTTAACTAAAACCAACTCGCGCTC
The DNA here is from genome assembly GCA_963974965.1 of uncultured Colwellia sp. GTDB lineage: Bacteria > Pseudomonadota > Gammaproteobacteria > Enterobacterales > Alteromonadaceae > Colwellia. Next base: position 30,385 of record CAXBEX010000016.1, read on the forward strand.
TAGGGTGCATAGGCCAGTACAGTTAGACTATATTGGTGTGAAACGTTTTGATGAAAAAGGAAATGTTGTAGGAGAAGATCGTTTTATCGGTTTGTTTGGTTCATCTTATTATACTAATAGTGCTTTAGACTTACCGTTAATTAAATCTAAAGTACAACAAGTTTGCGACTCATCAGGTTTTGCCAATGGAACACACGCTTATAAGGCGCTAATTAATATTTTAGAAACTTTCCCACGTGATGAAATATTACAAAGCAATGTTGTTGAACTGCTGCAAAACGTGATGGGCATTTTTCAAATGCAGGAACGTGATTATTGCGGCTTATTTGTTAGGCGCGATGCTTTTGATCGATTTTATTCTTGTATGGTTTATGTGCCACGTGAGCGTTATAACACTAAATTGCGCATTGAAACCCAGCTTTTATTACAAGAAGCTTTTGGTAGTAATGAAGAGGTTGAGTTTACCACTTATTTCTCTGAGTCAGTGCAAGCAAGAACGCATTACATTGTTAAGGTTAAGTCAACAAAAGCAGATATTAATGTGAAAGAAATTGAAAAGAATTTAAATGAAGCCGCACGAAGTTGGGATGATAAATTAGTAAGTTCACTTGCTGCCAATAAAGGCGAAGTAATCGCGAAAGCCTTATGCAGTAAGTACACTAATTTTCCACAAGCATATAAAGACGAGGTGTTGCCAGGCTCTGCCATTGTTGATATAGAAAAGCTAGAACGAGTGAATTTTTCTGAGAGCTTAGAAATGTTATTCTACCAGCCGTTAGAAGAAAAAGTAGGTAGCCGTTTTGTTAAATTAAAGCTTTTCCACAAAGGTGACCCAATTCATCTATCAGACGTTCTACCTATGCTAGAAAACTTTGGTTTACGTGTTATTGGTGAAAGCCCTTATGCTATTAAAGCCTCTAATGGTGAAATGTTCTGGATATTAGATTTTTCTATGCTAATAACTGGCGATAGTAGTTTTAATATTAGGACTGTTCAAACACTCTTTCAAGACGCTTTTGCTAAAGTATGGCAGGGTGAACTGGAGGATGATGGTTTTAACCGACTTGTTTTAGGTGCAGGTTTAGAAGGGCGTTGTGTTTCCATTTTGCGTGCTTTTGCAAAATATGATCGTCAAATTGGTGGTCGTTTTTCTCAAAACTATATTGAAGATACTTTTGCTCGTTATCCAGAGATAGCACATTTACTAATTAACTTATTTATTCAACGTTTCGATCCACATAGTAAATTAAGTAATAACGCTAAGGATAAATCACTAACCAAACTATTAGACGCTATTGAAGCCTCTTTAGATAATGTTGCTAATTTAGATGATGATCGAATTATCAGACGTTTTGTCGAAATGATTAATGCAACTATTCGTACCAATTATTTCCAAGTAGACAAATTAATGGGAGATAAATCTTATATCTCATTTAAAATGGTTCCGAAAAAAATCAGCGAGATGCCTCAACCTGTGCCTAAATTTGAAATATTTGTTTATTCTCCTCAAGTTGAAGGCGTACATTTACGTGGTGGTAAAGTTGCTCGCGGTGGTTTACGTTGGTCTGACAGACGAGAAGATTTCCGTACAGAAGTGTTAGGCCTAGTTAAAGCACAGCAAGTTAAGAACAGCGTAATTGTCCCTGTGGGAGCTAAAGGTGGATTTGTTTGTAAACAGCTACCCAATGGAACTCGTCAAGAAATATTTGAAGCGGGCAAAGAGTGCTATCGCACCTTTATTCGCGCGTTACTCGATATTACCGATAATATTGTCAATGGTGAGGTTGTGCCGCCAGTTGATGTTGTTCGCCTTGATGGAGACGATGCCTATTTAGTTGTTGCTGCAGATAAAGGCACGGCAACTTTTTCTGATATTGCCAATGGTATTTCTGATGAATATAATTTTTGGCTAGGGGATGCTTTCGCTTCTGGTGGTAGTGTTGGTTATGATCACAAAGCGATGGGAATTACCGCTAAAGGTGCTTGGGAATCAGTTAAACGTCACTTTAGAGAAATAGATATAGATTGTCAAACTACTGATTTTACCTGTATCGCTATTGGTGACATGGCAGGTGATGTGTTTGGTAATGGTATGTTGTTATCAAAACATATTTGTTTGCAGGCGGCATTTAACCACATACATATATTTATTGATCCTACGCCTGATTCAGCTAAAACATTTCCAGAGCGTGAGCGTTTGTTTAACTTGCCAGGTTGCAGTTGGGCAGATTACAACGAAAAATTAATATCAGCAGGTGGTGGTATTTTCAGTCGTCAAGTCAAGTCAATAACGTTAACGCCACAGATCAAAAAAATGTTGGGCACACAAAAGAAAACCATGTCACCTAATGATTTAATTCAAGCTATTTTAACGATGGAAGTTGATTTGTTATGGAATGGTGGTATTGGCACTTATGTTAAAAGCACGAAAGAAAGCCACTTAGAAGTTGGTGATAGAGCAAATGATAGCTTAAGAATCAACGGCGGTGAACTACAAGCAAAAGTGGTAGGTGAGGGGGGGAACTTAGGTTTCACTCAACTTGGACGAATTGAATTCGCAGCAAAAGGTGGCCGAATTAATACTGACGCTATCGATAATGCGGGTGGTGTTGATTGTAGTGATAATGAAGTAAACATTAAAATTTTACTAAACAGCCTTGTTCAAAATGGGGACTTAACTGTTAAGCAACGTAATCAGTTACTTTATGATATGACAGATGAAGTTGGTCATTTAGTTATTGAAGATTGTTATCGTCAAACACACTCATTATCAATTACCGCCATGCGGGGTGTGAATCAACTGAATGAGCAAGTTCGTTTTATTCATGAACTAGAAAGAGCGGGTAAGCTTGATAGAGCTTTAGAGTTCATTCCTGATGATGAAGAAATTGCTCACAGACTAGCTAAGGGTAATGGTTTAACTCGCCCAGAGCTTGCGGTATTACTTGCCTACAGTAAAATGGTGCTAAAAGAAGACCTTATTCATAAAGACATAACTGATAATCCTTATCATGACAAGTTGCTAATAAATGCTTTTCCGCAACAACTACAAGATAAGTATCAAGAGCAAATGCAACAGCATCCTCTTAGAGCTGAAATTATTGCGACGAAATTAGCTAATAAAATTGGTAATGACATGGGCTTTAATTTTGTTAACCGCATGCAAGAAGAAACTGGTGCGACTGTTTCTGAAATAGCCAACTGTTACACTATGGCTTCTGCTGTATTTGAGTTAGAAACCTTTTGGCAAAAAATTGAAGTGTTGAATAATAAAATTTCAACCGCCATTCAAACGGAAATGTTGTTCCAATATCGCCGAACAGTGAGACGGGCAACGCGTTGGTTCTTACGCCATCGTAATAAATCACTAACGATCGAGCAATCAATAACTTTGTATCAGCCAACTTTTACTATTATGTCGAAAAAACTTCATAGCTTTATTATTGAACGCGAAGCAAAACAATTAAAACGTGTTGAAGATGATTTGGTTTCAGCAGGAGTACCCATTGACGTTGCTACTCGTATTTCTCAATTAAGCACTATTTTTTCAGCATTAGATATCGCTGAAATTGCACAAGAAGAAGGCAGAGAGGTAGAGTTAGTTGCCAACTTATACTTTAAACTTGGCGTTCGATTTGAGTTGCATTGGTTCTTAGATCAAATTACTCGTCAACCAGTTGGCAACCATTGGCAAGCACTTGCTAGAGCCTCATTTAGAGAAGAGTTAGATTGGCAACAACGTTCATTGACTACTGTGGTGTTACATTGTGATTGTGGAGCTAAAATTCAAGACCTAGATAAGATGCTTGATGCTTGGGTTGATACCAATGCGCAGCCATTAGCACGATGGAAAAATATTTTAACTGACTTTAAAGTAGGGCAGACCCATGAGTTTGCAAAATTTTCTGTTGCTTTGCGTGAGCTAATGTTATTAAGCTTAAACTGTCAAAGAATTATAAAAGAAAGTTAAACTTTAAGCGTTAAAAGCAATGTATAAAAAGTGTATTAACTGATAAAATCCTCGCTTAACTTAGTACTAACTTAGTACTAACTTAGTACTAAGTTAGTTTAATTATTAATTAAGAGTAAGTTAAGCGGGAATTTTTTAATTCCAACTCTGTCTGCGTAACTAATTTGAGGTTTTATGTTTTATCCGGCCATTCGTAAAGTTCTATTTCAATTTGATGCTGAAACAATTCATGAGTTGACTATAAAAGGGCTAAAAAGTACAGGTTCAACGCCATTGAATGTTTTATATAAGCAACGCGTTACCAATAGTCCGGTAAAAGTTATGGGTATAGAGTTCCCAAATCCACTGGGCTTAGCCGCAGGATTAGATAAAAATGGTGAATGTATTAATGCGTTTGCTGCTATGGGTTTTGGTTTTGTTGAAGTTGGCACGGTAACGCCTCGCCCGCAGCCGGGAAATGATAAACCGCGCATGTTTAGGTTGACTGAAGCTAACGCAATTATTAATCGTATGGGCTTTAATAATAAAGGGGTTGATTATTTAGTTTCACAAGTACGCTCAGCAAAGTTTAAGGGTGTTCTAGGGATAAATATTGGTAAAAACAAGGATACCCCTGAAGAAAAGGCAAAAGATGATTATATCCATTGCATGCGTAAAGTGTACGATTTTGCTTCTTATATCACTATAAATATTTCATCACCTAATACACCAGGTTTGCGAGCCTTACAATATGGTGATGCATTAAATGAATTATTGTCAGCGTTAAAAGTAGAGCAAGAAACGTTAGCTAAGCAATATGGCAAGTATGTACCTATCGCCGTTAAAATAGCACCAGATTTAATAGAAGAAGAAGTAAACTCTATTGCGCAATGTCTTATTGATAACCATATTGATGGTGTTATTGCGACCAATACAACCTTATCTCGTGAAGGTGTTGAAAAGCTTGAATATGGCAATGAACAGGGCGGCTTAAGTGGTGCGCCGGTAAAAGATAAAAGTACTACCGTGATCCGTATTTTAGCGAAAGCATTAGCTAATAAATTACCTATCATAGGTGTTGGTGGTATTGCTTCAAGTAGCGATGCCAATGAAAAACTGGCGGCTGGAGCAAGCTTGGTGCAAGTTTACACTGGCTTTATATACCAAGGGCCACCATTGATAAAAGAAATAGTGAACGGCTTATAACTGAGTAATTCTAGCAAAACCGCTTTGTTTAAAAGCTATATTGCCCAAACCGCTTTATTATTTAAAAAATGTATTGCAGTGTATAATAAACAGGTGGGCAATAAGTGGCCACCTGTTTACGTTAAGCGTTAATAACTTTCGTTGTGTACACTCAATACCGCACGACCAGATGGGTCGGCGTTGTTTCTAAAGCTTTCATCCCAAGCTAGCGCTTCTTCAGTACTACAAGCGACAGATTTGCCACCAATAACACAGTCAGCTGCTGAAGCTAATGGATATTTTTCTTCAAAAACACAGCGGTAAAAATAAGCTTCTTTACTGTCAGGTGTATTGACAGGAAACTTAAATGCCGCACTTTCAAGTTGTTGATCCGTTACTTGAGTTTCAACATAGGCTTTCAAACCGTCAATCCATGAATAGCCAACACCGTCTGAAAATTGCTCTTTTTGACGCCATAATATCTCTTTAGGTAAATAACCTTCAAAAGAAGAACGTAAAATAGCTTTTTCCATTTTACCATTGCCGCACATTTTATCTTCTGGGTTGATGCGCATAGCAACATCCATAAAGTTTTTATCTAAAAATGGTACACGCGCTTCAATACCCCAAGCTGACATAGATTTGTTAGCGCGTAAGCAATCAAACTTATGCAATCTATCAAGCTTACGGTTAAGCTCTTCATGAAATTCTTGTGCGTTAGGTGCTTTATGGAAATATAAGTAACCACCAAATATTTCATCTGCGCCTTCACCAGAAAGCACCATTTTAATACCCATGGCTTTAATTTTACGCGCCATTAAATACATAGGGGTAGAGGCACGAATAGTCGTTACATCGTAAGTTTCTAAGTGATAGATAACTTCTTTAAGTGCATCTATACCTTCTTGCTCAGTAAAAATAACACTATGATGAATGGTGCCAATGCTATCTGCTACTGTTTGTGCCGCAATTAAGTCAGGAGAGCCTGCTAAGCCACAAGCGAAAGAATGTACTTTTGGCCACCATGCCTCGCTTAAATCATTTTCTTCAATACGACGCGCTGCAAATTTTTGCGTGATAGCAGAAATTAATGATGAATCTAAGCCACCAGAAAGTAACACACCATAAGGTACATCAGTCATTAAATGACTTTTAACTGACTCTTCTAACGCTTCACGAATTTTAGTTTTACTGGTTGTGTTATCTTTTATCGCATCATACTTTTGCCAGTTGCGTTTATAGTAACGTTGTAACTTGCCAACGTTGCTGTCAAGAATATGCCCAGGAGGAAATTCACTAACGGTTTTACAAATAGGCATCAATGCTTTCATTTCTGAGGCAACGTAGAAGTTACCATCGCTATCGTAACCCGTATATAGTGGGATAATACCAATATGGTCACGCGCGATTAGATAAGAGTTATTTGTTGCATCATAGATAACGAAAGCGAACATACCTTGTAATTTATCTACAAAGTTAACGCCGTGTTCTTTATATAAAGGAAGTATTACTTCGCAATCTGAGGCGGTTTGAAATTCATAATCAACAGTTAGCTCACTAGCAAGTGCTTTATGGTTATATATTTCACCATTGACAGCTAAAACATTACTTTTATCTTCATTGTATAAAGGTTGAGCACCATGCTCTGTATCAACAATAGATAAACGTTCATGTACTAAAATTGCATGTTCATTATTGTAAATACCTGACCAATCGGGGCCACGATGACGTAATAGACGAGAATATTCTAAAGCTTTTGGACGAAGTGCATCAGCACCTGTTTTTATATCTAATATACCAAAGATTGAACACATTGAAGCGCTACTCCTTTAATTAATAGTGAGTCGAATTGTGAGAGTAATTAGTGTAACAACACTAATTACTGAATGACACTTTGCCAGTTCGACAAAAAAAAGCAACCATAATATTGATAATTACTAAATTAAATAAGTATAAAGGGCTTTTTATCGCTTATTTGATCGCAATAGTTAAAAATAAATAGTTATAATTTATATATTCTTAAGCGTTCGTTAAGAAAACAATATTAATGTATGGTTTAATTATGAAATCATTAAACATTTTTATATCAGGTGCTAAGTTGCAACATTCATTAAAACAAATTCAATACGCGGTTTTTTTATTTTTTGTTCTGTTAAGTAGTAGTCATAATGCTAACTCACAAGAAGTTTTTAACAGCCAAACAGCACTTGAACAAGCGCTAAGTGAACATATAGGAAAGGTGGTTTATCTAGATTTTTGGGCATCATGGTGTGGGCCGTGTCGTAAGTCTTTTCCTTGGATGAATACAATACAAGAGAAATACAAACAGCAAGGCTTTAGTGTTATTAGTATCAATTTAGATGCTGATAAAGCATTAGCCGCTAAATTTCTTGTAGAAACACCCGCAAATTTTAGCGTTATTTATGATCCTAAAGGTAAAACAGCTAAACACTTCAGCATTCAAGGCATGCCAAGCAGTATGTTAATAGGTAGAGATGGGAAAATCAAATATCGTCATACCGGATTTTTTATCAAGAAAATCCCTCAATACCAACAAGAAATCGAAGCGCTACTTACACAGAAATAAAACGTTCAAAGTTCACAGAGGTTATTATGAAAACACAAATAAAACGCGCATTATTATTTTCTTTAATCATTAGTGCTACTGGGTGCTCTAGTTTAGGCGTAGAGCCTTGGGAGCGTGATTTGCTAGCCAAAAAAGAAATGGCTCTAACTTCATCACCGATAGATGCAGCGTTTGATGATCATATTTATTTCAGCAAAGAAGCTTCCAGCGGCGGCAAAGGTTTTGGTGGCGGAGGTTGCGGATGCAATTAATGAAAAAGCACAATCGAAAAAAAGTAAATGTAAAACTTGCCTTAGCAGCCGCTACCACTGTGCTTCTAGGAGGGACTTGCGTTGCTAATGCTAATAGTGAAGGTTCAGAGCTTGATGCTTGGTCGTTTGATACGGCAGTGCTTTATTATGGTGAAATTGATCGCGTAACCGCGACTGAAGTAATGTTAGGTGCAACCAAAACCTTTGACGTTGAAAGTGTTTTGAATTTAAAATTTACATTCGATGCCCTAACAGGAGCATCCCCCAATGGTGCGGTGGCACAACCTACCGTTCAAACATTTACAAGACCCTCGGGTAATGGTGAATATCAAACACCTGCAAATGAAACCCCTATTTACAATGGTTTTAAAGACAGCCGTGTACAATTAAATGCTCAATGGACCCAACCATTGGCAGCTAATTATACGGTCAGTGGTGGTGTCCATTTTTCCAAAGAGTATGATTATTTGTCACTCGGTATAAACGGTAGTTTAGCTTATGATTTTAATAATAAAAACTCTACATTTTCAGTTGGTACTAGTTATTTTCAAGATATCTACAACCCGGTAGGTGGTATACCTGAGCCGCTAGGACTAATGATACCAGGCAGTGGCGACGAGGATGTTGATGATCCATCCCGTATTGGTAAAGACGACACCAAATCGAGTGCTGATATTATGTTTGGCTTTTCGCAAGTGATTAATCGGCGTATGATTATGCAGTTTAATTATTCTTATGCCATGATAGACGGGTATTTGAATGATCCTTATAAACGTTTAAGTCGCGTTAATAGTAACGGTGAAGCCATTGATTATATCTACGAGTCTCGGCCTGATTCACGCGAAAAACAAAGTATTTTTACACAGGCTAAATACAATTTTGGTGGTGCAATATTAAATAACACCGTGTTAGATATTTCATATCGCTATATGTGGGATGACTGGAAAATTGATTCGCATACTATTGATAGTCGTTTTTATATTCCAATCGGTAACAACAGCTACTTAGAGCCGCATTTTAGAATTTATCAGCAAAGCGCTGCCGAGTTTTATCAGCCATTTTTAAATGAGCTTAACGTCTTGCCTAATTATGCAAGTGCTGATTTACGTATTGGTGAAATGACAACCTATACTTTAGGTTTAAAATACGGCACCTTAGTTAATGGTGGTGATGAATTGTCATTTAGGTTGGAATATTACACCCAAAAACCAACTAATGCGGGTTTTGAACAGCCGGGAGTATTAGCATCGCAAGATTTATATGAACAAGTTAATGCGATTATTGCGCAAGTAACTTATTCATTTTAGCTAGCTACAGCGCTTGTATCAAATAACATAATGAAATTTAGGACTTGTTTTGCCAAAGAAAAAACCGAACAGAAATATCACCATTGAAAAGCGCCTTGATGGTTTTTGTATTGTGTTTTTTGCTATGGCGAGTCAATGCGAAATCATTATTGAAACAACGAAAAAGTCGATAGCCAAACGCCTTGGCGATGCACTTGCCCATGAAGTGTGGCGCATTGAAGACAAATATAGCCGTTATAATGTCAACAGTGTTTGTAGTAAAATCAACCAAAGTCAGGGGCAAGCAGTTGTAATAGATAATGAAACCTATCTGTTATTAAATTTTGCCGATACTTGTTACCAGCTCAGTGACGGGTTGTTTGATATAACCTCGGGTGTGCTTCGGCGAATATGGTCTTTTGATTGTTCAGCTAACATTCCAACGACTGAGGAAGTTAACAGCCTAACGGCTTATATTGGTTGGCCAAAAGTACATTTTGATGAAAAACACATTAGATTGCCTGAAAACATGGAAGTTGATTTTGGCGGTATAGGTAAAGAATATGCGGTCGATCGCTGCATTTTACTTAGCCAAGCAATAACGGATAAACCCATTTTAGTAAATCTAGGCGGTGATTTATGTGCCACCTCACCACGCAAAAATAATAAAGCGTGGCAAGTGGGTATCGATAACCCTAACGTTCAAGTGAAAAAAGGCCAAAATCAGCAAATGGTAGTATCATTATACCAAGGAGCACTCGCCACAAGTGGTGATGCACAGCGCTATTTATTAAACAAGGGTAAACGATATAGCCATATATTAAATGCCAAAACAGGTTGGCCTATTGAAAATGCCCCACGCTCAATTACCGTTGTTGCCCCACAATGTATTCAAGCGGGTATATTGGCGACCTTAGCTTTACTGCAAGGAGATAATGCAGAGAATTTTTTGACTGAACAAGACATTAAGTTCTGGGCCATTAGATAAGTAATTTAACGCGTTAATAACAAAGGTTAAACATGAGGATATTATTAGTTGAAGATGATTTACCACTTGCTACTGCTTTACAGCAATCCCTTCAAACAGAAGGGTTTGTTGTAAATCATGTAAATCAGGGGGTGCTAGCGTTAACGGCGTTGTCAACGCCTGATCAAGATCTGATGATCCTTGATTTAGGCTTACCTGATATTGACGGTCTTAACGTTTTAAAGCAATTACGTGATAAAAATTCAAAACTACCCGTTATTATTCTAACCGCGCGAGACTCCATTGAAAGTAAAGTGCAAGGTCTTGATTATGGTGCAGATGATTATTTGGCTAAACCTTTTGAAATACAGGAATTAATGGCGCGCTTACGAGTAATAGAACGCCGTTTAGGTACGGCAAGTTCAGCACTTATATGTATTGGCGATGTTAAACTAGATACTTTCGCTCATAAAGTATTTATTTGTGATAAGGCAACGGGCAAAGAAACTGACATAATTTTTTCTAAGAAAGAGTTTATGGTATTGAAGACTTTAATGGAAAATGCAGGTCGAATATTGTCACGTGAAAATATAGAATCCAAGCTATACCATTGGGGAGAAGAAGTACTTAGTAACGCGGTAGAAGTGCATATTCATAAATTAAGAAAATGTTTACCTGAAAAATTTATTCAAAATGTTCGTGGTGTTGGTTACATTATTAATGCATGTTAGCAAGTATAAAGGCTAAAAAAAGCTTATGAGCATTCGCCGTTATTTAGTCTTAACCTTATTCTCTGTGTTAACCTTAATTACTTTTATCGCCGCAATTCAGGGGTATAAAGGCAGCATGTCAAGGGCTGAAAAACAGTTTGATCAGCAGCTTTTAGATCTTGCGCAAACACTCCTTACTATGCATGCCGTATCAGCGCTAACACCAACGCCGAGTTCCCAGATAACATCTCAAGTTGCACAGCAAGGTAGTTTTGCTTTTCAAATATGGAAAAATCAATACTTAGTGGTAAAAAGCAATAACGCACCCGATCATCAAATTACTGATCTCAATCTTATTGATGATAAATCGGGTGCTTTTTTTGAAGTGAACTTTTTAAATCAACGCTGGCGTGCACTTGCTTTATCAAAACAAATGACCAAAGACAGCGCTTCAAAAATTAGCGTGATAATTGCACAACCACTAAAAACACAATTTGCTTTAGCACAAGCATTAATTCTAGCGGCAGTTACCCCGATGATCATTGCAATAGCGATATTGTCAGTGCTGTTCTTTATTATCATCACTCAAGGTTTAAAGCCATTACATCATCTTAGAACGGAACTTAGTCAACGCAAAAGCAGTGATTTTAGCCCGCTGGCATTGCAGGTAGATAACAGTGAGTTGGCGGATGTAGTCACCACCTTAAATCAGCTGTTTACTCGTTTAGATGCAGCATTTCAACGAGAAAGGCACTTTGCTTCAGATGCGGCTCATGAGCTAAAAACACCCTTGAGTGTTTTGAAAATCAATATGCACAATCTTATTCAAGATTTAGCCAAACGCATAAAAACAAGCAATCCCTCAGCCGCTACAACTATTGAAGAATTCAGCTCGATACAAGCATTAAGTAATAGTGTTGACAGAATGGGGCATGTCATTGATCAAATACTAAATTTAAACCGTTCTAATTCAGTACAAATGTTAAATGCAAGTAGTTGTTTTAATATCAATATATTATTGAAAGAAGTCATCTCTGAACTTTATAGCGATATTTTATCAAAAGAGCAAACTATCGTGCTTGAAAGTGCTGATATCTTATTATCTGCCCATGAATTTTCCATACACTTGCTTGCGGTTAATTTAATTTCAAATGCTAATAAATATACGCCCATTGGCGGCGATATACTGGTTAGTGTTCGCCAAGAGAGTGATCATAAGGTTGTTCTTTGTGTTGAAGATTCGGGGGATGGTATTGAGCCACAAGAATATCAACGAGTTTTTGATCGTTTTTATCGTGTAGGTGGAGATCAACACAACTCGTCAGTTATGGGCTGTGGTTTAGGCTTAGCAATAGTTAAACATATAACCGATTTACATGGCGCTAAAGTTCAATTGTCATGCTCACCTATATTGAAAGGTTTAAAAATTGAAGTAATATTTCCTGTGGTTAGGCAAGTAAAGGAACAAGGCAATGATTAATGCTTTCTTTATTCGTCATATAAAGATTATAGGTGTCAGTTTTTTGTTGATATTTTCATTCAATACACACGCAAAGCGTCCTGAATATCATATCGTAATCAAGAACCATTTATTTTATCCCGCAGAAATTATTATTCCAGCAAATAAAAAAGTAAAACTTATTATTTTTAATCACGATAACAAAGCTGAAGAGTTTGATAGCTTCAGTCTCAATCGTGAAAAAGTCATTTTCCCTGATCGATCAGCGACTATCTTTATAGGTCCACTTTCTGAGGGAGAATATGACTTTTTTGGTGAATTTCACCCTCATAGTGCGAGAGGAAAAGTTGTTGTTATTGAACAAGTTAACCTTGAAAAGATAGCAATAGGAGAACAAAGTGTTAATTAATACAGTACTGTTGTTCTTACAAAATGCCTTGCCAATTTTTATCATTACCACCTTACTATTGCTTAAGTTTCCTTTAAAACTAACCAATAAAGATAAGATGAAATGGTTGTTATTAGCGCTAGTTTTAACGGCTCTTTCAGCTTTTATATTAAGCGCTAATCTTGAAAATATATCACAAACCGTTGAAGGGAAAGGCGTTGAGTTGCTTTACTCTTTAGGATTACTACTCGTTTATTGCGCTAGTATTACTTTGTTTATGCGTAACATTACGCTTGGCAACACCATCACAAAAATGCTATCTGCCTTTGTTATTTTCTTCATCATTAGCTGTTTAAATGGCGCACAATTTATTACCTATTTAACAAGTTATTGGGCACAAGCACAGCAGATTGAATCAATGCTTATTGGGATAATATTAGGCGGTGGAATTTGCTTGAGTATTGCTATTTTATTCTATTTTTTACTGCGATATACGGATCAAAAAATTTACCCAGCAACATCAAATTACTTTTTACTGTTTTTTATCATAGGTCAACTAATGCACGCCATCATATTGTTGCAGCAAGTAGATATATTACCAAGCAGTCAACCCTTTTGGGATAGTAGTAAATTTATAGATGAAAATTCTGAGTTAGGACAATTGCTTACCGTTTTATTTGGTTATGAAAGTACACCATCATTTTTGCAACTTATCATCTATATAATTGCTTTTATTATTCCTGTGATGTTTAGAAATTCTAAAGTCATATTTTTATCGCTACGTGGAGAGCAAACGTGATAATTTTTCCATCTTTAAAGCAGAGCTTTGCTTTTGTGATAACCAGTATAATTGTATTATTGAATTTCTTTTCAACAGCTTATGCTGACGGTGTTGATAAGGTTTATCATCCCTACGTGTTACCTAATGAACGTGAAGTTGAATGGCGTTTATTTTCTCCCCAAGAGGATGCACGTAATAAATTAGCCCAGCGGTTTGCTTATGGGCAATCTGTAGGTGACAACCTTATGTTAGAATTTTATTTAGTTGGTGAACGAGATGAAAATAATGACTTTAGTTTTACTTCTTATGAGATTGAAGCTCGCTGGATGCTAACAGAGCAGGGCGAATATTGGGCAGATTGGGGCGTGATTTTTGAAATAGAAAAACAGCAACAGCAACAAAATTGGGCGTTTACCTCAGGTGCTTTAGTTGAAAAAGAGTTTGGTCGTACTAGCTTAACCTTGAATGCTTTTATTATTTACCAATGGGGCGAGAAAATCGCTAACGAATTTGAGACTGAATTTCGCCTGAAATATCGTTATCGCTATATTGAACAATTTCAACCCGCTATTGAAGTATATTCAAGTGAGAACTACCTTGGCATAGGGCCAGCATTTATGGGGTTACAGCGTTTTAGCGCCCAAAAGCAGCTTAAATGGGACGTTGGACTTATTACTGGCTTAGATAGTCGCAGCAAAGGGCACATGTTAAGAGTTGCGATAGAATATGAGTTTTAATAATGGAAAAAGCGTTTTTTTGCAAAAATTAATCATGAATTAAAAATAATGAAGCAAGAGGGTACTTATCAAAAATTATTGATAAGTACCTATTGTATTATCTGGTATATAACTTAGTTTTCATCTAAAAAATAGCCAATATGTTGGTGTAGTCTAATGATCATTTCTTCTTTATCATTTACAAAATCTAAACTTTTGGCAAAAGATCGTAGCGCTTGCTCAATTTGATTTACAAATTTACCGTAGCCATGAGAGGTTTCGTTTTGCCTACTGGCAACAAAAATCAGGTGAATAGTGTCAACCAATTTATCTGAACTCCATTTGCAAGTGTAACCACCATCTGTATTTTTAGGGTTGTAACCTAACATCAGTAACTCGCCGCTAGCGATAACATTTTCGTCTTTACCATTTCTTACTATTGGTACTAAGCCATTGGCAATAACAGCGCCATTATTTAAATGATTATGCTTAGCAGAGCTAATAAAGGCATCTGCTATTAGATTATAAAGCTCGTTATATTGCTCACTGGCATTCTCATCAATGTTCACTAATGAACGTATACGGCGATTAATCGGAAAATCAACAACGGCATAAGTTAGCGCATCTTTATTTATTGGAATATCAAAGCCATCCGCCGCATATCTATTGATGATAGAGCGAAATTTATGTACTTGTTTGTCTTCTAAACCTTTTTCTTTAGCAAATAAATCATAGGTCAAATGTTGATGGTCACACACGCGAACTTTATAAGTGTCAAACTCAAGTGCTTTTGCATAATCATATACTGCTTTCTTTACTTGTTGATGAAGTTTTGCTGACTGAACACGAACATCATCACCATTAGCAAGAAAAAGCAAAGTGATTTTTTTAGCTCTTTTTGCGCCATCAAAATAACTATTTTGGCTAGTATGGTATTGTGGGTTGTACAAAAACAGTAATTGTTGCTCTGTTTGTGACGTCATTTTTTCAGGACTAAAACGAACACGTGCAAACTTATCATTAGCGATAAATTGGCAGTTTTCAATATTTAAATTATCACAAACACCCAAGTAAATCTTTGCTAATTTTTGATAAAATTTGGTATACGGCTCAGAAGATTTTTCATCAATTAAACTACTGTATTTGGCAATTAATTGATCAGTTAAAGGAAACTTAACCATTAAATATTGGTTTTCGCGAGCAGAAGATGGAATGTAAACCTTGTGCTGGGTATTTCTCATACGTGAAATCGTCATCTTAATACCTGTTGGGTAAATGAATAATTGTAAAATTATACTCAATTATATATGTACGAAGAGTGATGTAAATAACTTTCGACTAATATTTGATTACTAACTTATCTTTTATTATTTACAAAAAAATTATGCTTGTAATTTTATCGCTTTTAACGCATCGTTATAGCCATTATATGGTTAAAGTGTAAAGAGTTTTATTAACAATGAAAAAATTAAAAAATGAGGCCGAACTATTAAAAAAAGCGTTAACTATTGGCGAAAAATATGCAATAAATAGAGGATACAAGAGTTTTTCTGCAACCAATTCAGCTAAAGATAAAGTAGAAAGTTTATATCGTTTATTGGTCAATGATAAGTTAATACAGCCACTCGCTGTTGATAATGAAGATCAGCCCAATATGAAACATAAATTAGCGCTATGGATAGCTAAACAATTACCTGAAGGGCATGCTTTACTGGGATAATTAATAACCATCAGCTAGCAAGAGAGATTTAGCTATGTTTAATAAACGAGTTCACCCCGACAATACTGTTTATTTTATCTAGCAATGTTTTACGATTAGCGGGTTTTACCATGTAATCTTTAGCTCCAGCTTTCATACTCTCTACAACAATATGTTTAGAGCTATCTCCTGTCAGCATAACGACAGGTATTTCTTTAAGCGTGACTGACGATTTAAGCAAACGTAGTACCGCTAACCCATTGAGATTAGGCATCATGTAATCGAGTAATATAATATCTGTTGTTTCCGATTGTAAATACTCTATTGCAGCGAGACCGCAGTTAAACGTTTTAACATTCACTGTTTCACTGTCAAGCATACCATCCACCATTTCTCTATACATGTCATCATCATCAATAACCACTACATTTATTATTTTATGTTTATCAGTGCATTTATCTATGTTGTTTATAAAAAGTCTATAATCGTTTACTAAATATTCAATTTTGTTTTTTGTACCATGCAATTGCTCTGAGAGGCTTAGGGTAGGTATATCTAGTGATTTTTCTTTAAAATCTGATAATTTTTTTTCAATAATTGAGCCCAGTTTTCTGTTGCTACTTTGTGAAAAAAGTGTCTGTAGGTGTTGTTGAAATTCGTAGGTAGCTTGAGATATCTCTTTAGAATATTGGTCGAAATATTGTGTTGAATTTATTTGTTCAGCGCTAAATTGTTGTAGTTTTTCTATCGCAAGTACATTCAAGCTTTGCATATCAGAGGTTATTCTCCCTAGATTTCTAGCGTTTTCTACATAAATTTTCTCCTGTTTATAATGTTCTATATTTTGTTGCACTGACAAACGAAGCCTAAAGGGATCAAATAGTGGCCGGCTCGCAATATAATCATCTATCACATTATCCTTGCAGAGATTGTATGCTTTTTCTGAGTCTTTATTATTACAAAGTAATAAAATTTTATGGGGAATTTTAAATGTTTTTAAAACACTTTTATGTAAAGACAAATAAAACTCTATAGCTTTATCTACATGCTCATAAGACAATATTAACAACGCTGGATAGTTTTCTTTAAACAATCGCGTTGCGCTTTCCTTAGAGGTGGTTGCTAAAATTTTTCCAAAATCAGCACGGAGTAATTTTTGAGTGTTTTCTATCTCATACTGTGAATCACTCAATAGTAATATATTTAATGGTACCATTTTAGAACTGCCTCACAGTTAACTTTACAACGCTTTGATATAGTCTGATACTTTTTTCATTTCTTCGGATATGTACTTAAAATATTGCTCTATAAGCTTAATATTTTCTTCTTTACTTGCTTGCTCTAGTTGCTCAAAAATATTAGCTAATTTCTCTGCTCCAACAGCTCGTGCTGATGATTTTAATTTATGAGCATTAAAGGTAATGGTTTCACTATCTTGCTGTTTTACTGCGTCAGTTATCTCCTTGATTAACAGCTCAGCTTGTGGAACAAACTTTTTCAAAAAAAAATGTGCTTTATCCGAATCCTCACCAAACATATCATTAAGAACAGCCATATTAATAACACTTGCCGCATTATCTGCATCATTATCTGCATCATTATTTGTATCAGGAATAGGAATAGCAGGTAAAGACGCTATAACCTCAAGCGCAAGTAAATAATCAAAATTATTGATATGACGTTTTATTTCTTCAACTTTAGCACCATAAGCATTGGACAGCTCATCAGCTATGGTATCAAAATATTCATTTGTTTGAGCATCATCAATACTTAATAAAGCACTAAGCTTTTCTAAAGCTTTATCAATATTTATTGTGTTTAATTGTGTTTTAGCTTGTGTTAAATATGATAGTTCAAGCGCATTGAACGCTTGACTAAAACGTTGTAATTCGCAGGCCAATCTTGTAATTAATTCTTCATTGTTGTTTTGAGGATCAATTGCTAGATTATTTTCTAGCCGTTGAATTTCTTTATAAATGCTATCTAAACCTAAGTTGCCAGAGGCTCCTTTTAGTGCATGAATACTCAGCTTTGCCTCCTCAAATAAACTACTTGCCAGTTGTCTTTTGAATTGTGCGAATGAACTCTTTTGCATTTCATCAAATTTTGTTAACAAAGCTAAATAATTTTTTAAATTACCTGCACAGTTCTTTAGCCCAGTTTCAACGTTTACTAACGTTATACTTTGCAGCTTTTTAAAAACATCGGCATCTTTCTTATTTTTAAAATGGTTGCTATCTAACAACACCGTGCTATTGCTATATTGCTTAGTTGGGAGCCATTTTAGCAGTTTTGAAAATAAGTTTTTTGGTGAAACAGGTTTAGCAACAAAATCATTCATACCTACATCAATACAGGCTTGACGATCCTCATTAAAGGCACTTGCACTCATAGCAAGAATAGGTAAAGAAGCTTTATCATAATTTAGCCGAATTTGATCCGTTGCTTGCAAACCATCCATCACTGGCATTTGAATATCCATTAAGACTAAATCAAAGGCTTTATTGTTTACCTTTTCTACCGCCTGTTGACCATTTTTAGCGATTTCTACTTTTAAGCCGACACTAGCCAATAGCAACTGTGCGACTTCAGCATTAATTTCATTATCTTCTACTACTAAAATATTGGCACCTTGATAAGAATATTGCAATATTTGTTCATTGTGCAGTTCATTTATGATGTTATCAGCACTGAAATTTTCTTCACCAAGCTTTAACCAAACAGTGAACCAAAATCTACTGCCCACACCCAATTTACTTTCAACCCCTACATGACCATTCATCAGTTTAGCTAACTGTTTAGTTATTGTTAATCCTAAACCACTACCACCGAATTTTCGTGTTGTTGAGGTATCCTCTTGTTGAAAAGCTTTAAATATATGATTAAGTTTTTCCTGGCTTATGCCACAACCTTGGTCGCTCACGGAAAACTCAATAAAGAACTTGCTTGCTTTTGTTTCTAAAACTTTGGCATTAACCTCTATATTGCCATGCGAGCTAAACTTTATCGCATTACTTAAATAGTTCATCAGTGCTTGCTGTATTCTAGTAATATCCCCTTGTAACCATGGCGGCACATCGTTTAAAGAAAAACTCAAATTTAGCCCTTTTATTTTTACTTGTTCTGAGAGCATATCAGCTAAATTTTCAAATATTTTATCTATGCTAAAATCAACACTTTCTAAAACAAGTTTTTTTGATTCTATTTTAGATAAATCTAGAATCTCATTGATAATGGTAAGTAAATGGTTTGAAGCAGTATCTATTTTTGTCAGTTGGCTGAGTTGAGTTGAATTGATTTCACTACGCGCTAAAATATGAGTTAAGCCGATAATAGCATTCATTGGTGTGCGTATTTCATGACTCATATTCGCTAAAAATTCACTTTTAGCTCTACTGGCTTTATCCGCGACCTCTTTTGCTTGATTCAGCTCTTGTGTTCTGCTTGCTACTAGATTTTCTAAATGATCTCTGTATATATCTAGTTCGAGCCCCTGAGATTTTCTTTCTGTTATGTCTTCTTTAACTGCCACATAATGCGTGATAGTACCATCGGGTTGACGTAGAGGGCTGATAATGGCAAATTCAATAAATTCACTACCATCTTTCCGTTTATTATAAAACTCACCTGTCCAAGTTGTACCCTTATTTAATGTTTTCCACAAATCTTCATATATTTTTGGTTTGGTATTGCCTGACTGTAATATACTAGGGTTTTTTCCTAGCGCATCGCTTGAGCTAAAGCCTGTATTTGTTGTAAATGATTTATTTACGTATTCAATCTCTCCCTCTAAGTTTGTAATGACAATACTTTCAGGGCTTTGTTCAACGGCCAGCGCTAATTTTAGTAGCTTTTGTTCCATTTTTTTACGTTTACCAATATCTCGAAAAACACCAAGAATATAGCGCTGATTGCCTGATTCTAACGACGACAAAGATAACTCGACAGTAATTTCGTCTTGTTGATTTCTAAGTGCTGTCATTTCAAGTGAGGTGTTAAATATCGCATTGTCATTTGAACGCGTGAGATAGGCAAAACAACGGCTATAATATTTACTTTTGCCCTGAGGAAATAATAGTTCAATAACATTTTTACTGCTTGCATATGAAAGAGAGCTGCCAAAAATATTTTCAGCGCCGGTATTCCAAAAAACAATTTGACCTGTTTCATCTACCATCACAATTGCATCATTTACTGAATTAGTAATATTGACAAGTTTTTCGGCACTTTGTTTGATGGCGTTAAGTGATTCTTCTTTTTCTGTTATGTCGTGAATTAGTGCTATGTAGGAATTTGATGCCTCATCAATTAGCTCTACATGAGCCTCTACAGGATAGGTACTGCCATCTTTTCGTTGATGCACCGTGGTCAAAATAAGTTTAAGTTTGCTATTATTTCGTAAAGAATCAAGCTCCGCATGAAGCAATTTTTCTGTAAGAACAGGGACAAGATCTAAGGGGGTTAATTTTTTAATTTCTGCAAGGGTATAACCAAGGTTTTGCAAAGCGAAGTGGTTTACATCAATAAATTTTAGAGAGTTACCATTAAAAATATATATTTCATTCAATGAGCTTTCAAACAAGCGGTTATAGTAGCTAACTTGTTTTTCTAGCATTTTTCGATCGGTTACATCAATAATAACCCCTTGGTAATACAGTATTTCATCTTTATCATTTCGAATTATTTGAGTTCTATCGTCAATCCAAAAAACTTTGCCTGAAGGGGAGATAATTCGATATTCTTGTATGAATTGGTCTACCTTTGACGCTGAATAATAAGTCATTTCTTCAATGACTTTGTCGATATCATCTGGATGGATAATTGAGCGATAAGGCACCTTACCTGAAAGAAGCTCATCTTGTGTATAACCAAACTGCTTAATATTGGCTGAAACAAGTTCAACAGGCCAACCTTGTTCAGCTTTCCAGCGAAATAAAACAATACGGCTGTTTTCAATCACAGAGTTTGCACGGGTTAACGCTTGGTGGGATTTTTTTTGCTCGGTAATATTTCTAACAATAATAATAATTGAGCGTTCTGGTGTCAGCGACATACGCGCTTCAAACCAATCTGTTTTTTCATTAGCGTTTAATGAATATTCAAAAGTAACCATGGTGTTTAACGGATATTTAAAGGTAACCATAGAATGAAGTTCAAATAATTTTTTTATCTTTCTATTGAAAATTTCGCCTGTAGGTTCAGGCAAAATGTCTTGCATTTTTTTGCCTATAAAGCTGTTAGGAACAACACAAAAATCGTTTGTTTTTTGAGCGCGATAATCTAAGATGATAGAATCACTTGATAACTTAAAATAAAGATCGGGTACTACTTTAAAAATCACATCAAGTGAGCTTTCTGCTAAATCACGCTCCCTTATTGCAGCTTGGTGTAACACTTTTCTTTGGATAAAAATAAAAGCTAGGGCAAGAATAGATGAAAGAATGAGGAATAAGGTGAGTACTTGCCAGGTAATCGTTTTATAATGATGTTGATGAATTTCAGATTTATCTACTTTAGCGATAAGGTACCAATCTAGTTTAGGTAAATATAATGACACACCAATAACGGGTTCATTTCTATAATCAGTGCCCGAAATAAACGTGTCAGTCGCTACTTCCTTATTTATAATTTGTATCGCTAAAACATCAGAATTCTCCTTTGTTATTATTTTACTTACTGCTGTATTTTTTTCATGTCTCAGTTCATTTAAAAACAACACTCCTTGCTGCTCTTCTTTAAATAACAGAGTTTCAGCACTTCGGCTTTGATTTGGCCATTCTTGTAAAAAAGGAAATAAAAATTCGTCTTTATCTACCGACATAATAATGACAAAATCATTATTCTTACTAAATGTTGTCACAAAATTAAAGTTAATATGTTCTTTGTTTTTTATAGTAGTGCGGTATAAACCAGTATTTTGAATACGGTTAGTTGATAATGCTCGGCTAATAGTTTTACTGAGTATTTCATCACTTATATATTCAGCACCTAGGCTACTGACAATATTTCCTTGTCTGTCTTGAATTGTTAGTCCTGTTAAACCTAAATTGTTTTGATATTCACTAAGTTTTCTGTTAATTAGCAGTTGAGAGTCTTTGCTTTGATTGTTGAGTAGGTCGCCCAGTGCTTGTGACGATTTTAAAACAGTTAGATGTTTTTCATACTCTGCTAACCAACGATTTATCTGTTTGGCTTTTAGTTTGGCCACAACTTGTAACTCTCGGAAATTTTGTAATTCTATTTGTTTTAATGTAGAGGTTATATAAGTTAAGAAAAAAATAATAACGACAAATGATAAAAGCAACGTATTAACTAAAACACCACGATGTTGCTTTTCAAACAGCTTTGAAAAAAGTGAACTTTTTATCCGGGATTTAGTAGAATTATTCATATTAGATCCATTAAAACGCCCTCAATTGATGATTGAAGAAATTTAGGTGTATTGTTTTGCAATGGTTGAAAACTCATCAAAACATTCAATAAAAGCTTCAACCATGATGGGATCAAAATGTTTAGCTTTACCTTCAATAATAATCTGCTTAACTTCAGCTAACGGCATTGCCTTTTTGTAGACCCTATCTGTTGCTAAAGCATCAAATACATCGGCAATAGCCATTAATCGTGCAGATACGGGAATATTATTTTCTGATAACCCATCGGGATAACCACTACCATCCCATTTTTCATGGTGCCATCTGGCAATTTCTTTTGCTAACGTTAAAAATTTAATCGGTTGGGCAACATCTTGCTCTGTTAACTCTATTGCTTTTGCGCCGTATTCTGCATGCTTTTTCATTATTTGCCATTCATCGGCATTGAGTTTATCTGGTTTAAGTAAAATATGATCAGGAATACCCACTTTACCAATGTCGTGTAAAGGGGCTGAACGCGTGACTAAATCTATATAGCTATTATTAATCGTGTCTGGGTATCGATGCTTTTTATATAAATGTTGTGCAAGAACGTTCACGTATGACTGAGTACGTATAATATGTTGTCCGGTTTCTGTATCTCGTATTTCTGCAAGATGAGCTAGCGCGCGTATACTGACATTTTGAATAATTAAATTTTCTCTCATACGCCGACTAATTTCTTGTTCGAGAAAGTTATTCTTACTATATAAAAAATCATTTGCACGCTTTAATTTTAAGTGTGCGTCAACTCGGGCCATTAAAATAGCTGGCCGTATTGGTTTGGTAACGTAATCAACTGCACCTAAAGAAAGTCCATATTCTTCATCTATTAGCGCATCCATTGCAGTGACAAAAATAACAGGAATTCTTTGGGTTGAGACATCACTTTTTAATATCGATAAAACAGCATAGCCGTCCATATTAGGCATCATAATATCAAGCAGTATTAAATCTGGCTGAGGTTTTGTTTTGACAACGTCTAATGCTCTTTCACCTGAGTTTGCAACACGCACTTGATATTTGTCAGATAAAAGTTGAGATAGCATTGATAAATTGATGGATTGATCATCAACAATGAGGATAACTTGTTTATTTATCATGTATTTATAAAATTCTTTTTGCATTAAACTTGTCTGGTTTTTGCTCTCAATAGTATTGAATAATTGATGAACAAAGGTGAGTAACTTAGCTATTATACTCACAATAGTAAAATTCTCTATTTTCTATAAAAAATAAAGATTTATTTTGACAATTAGGAAGTTAATTTAGGAGTATCATTGGCTGATATTGATCGCTTACCTAACTACAGAGTGATTAGTTTAAGGGTACGTATTCTTTAAAATGACTACGGCATAACGCTTGATATCGCTCATTTCCGCCAACTTCAACCTGCTCACCACCTGTTGCCGCTTTACCGTCAGTATTTAAACGAATAACAAAGTTAGCTTTGCGGCCGCAATGACAGATAGTTTTTAACTCAACCAGTTTGTCAGCCCATGCAAGCAAAGCGGCACTGCCAGTAAAGGTTTGTCCTAAAAAATCAGTACGAATACCATAGGCTAATACTGGAATATGCAAGTCATCAACAATATCAGTTAATTGTTTGACCTGAATTTTAGATAAAAATTGTGCTTCATCAATTAATACACAGGCAATTTTAGTATTGTTCTGAATAGCAGTAATTTCAGCGAGTAAATCAGTTTCGTTAGTAAATAGCTGTGCATCAGCATCAATACCTAATCGAGAAGATACTTTTCCTTTTTCATACCTATCATCAATTTGTGCGGTGTAAAGCACCGTCTGCAAACCACACTCATTGTAGTTATAAGATGATTGCAATAAATGCGTAGATTTTCCAGCATTCATTGATGAGTAGTAGAAATATAGTTGTGCCATAAATAAAGTCTTTGTGTTATTAATCAAGTTTTCGCTTACTTAGTAACTTGTAGAAGTTCCTGTATCGTTTGTATTGTTACGTTCAAGTTCAAGCGTTGAAAGTAAGTTTCCAAGTAAACTACTAGCACCAAACCTAAAATGTTTCGAAGTAGCCCAACTTTCACCTAAAATATCTGCAGCTAACTTTAAATAAACTTGCGCATCAACAACATCTCGAACACCACCGGCAGCTTTAAACCCAGTATCCACCGTCGCATTATTAGTGGCTTTAATTACTTTAAGCATAACCTTAGCTGCTTCGGGTGTAGCATTTACCCTAACTTTGCCTGTAGAGGTTTTAATAAAGTCAGCGCCTGCACGTATTGACACTTCACTTGCTAGCTTTATCAATTGGGGTGTTTTCAACTCACCACTTTCAATAATAACTTTCAGTAGAACATCTTTTGGACATGCTTTTTTGCAGGCTTCTACAAGTTCTAAACCAATGTGAATATCGCCATTAATTAGCGCTCTGTAGGGAAAAACCACATCAACTTCATCTGCGCCATAAGCAATAGCCGCTTTTGTTTCAGCTAAGGCAATAGCAATATCATCATTACCATGGGGGAAGTTGGTAACCGTTGCTATTTTTATATCAGGTGTCCCTTGTTGCGCTAACAGTTTTTTAGCCAGCGGGATAAAACGAGGGAAAATACAGATGGCGGCAGTGTTACCCCCTTGTGATTTTGCTTGTTGACAAAGTTTTTCAATATCAGCACAGGTTTCATTATCGGTTAAACTGGTTAAATCCATTAAACGAATAGCTTTTTTTGCTATTTCTTTTTGTGCTTCTTTGTTTGTTTCTTTCTGTATATTAGTAGTCATAAGTAAATTTTTATAGTTAAGAGTTAATGTTAAATATTAGTGTTAAAGAGATAAAAACAAGCCAGCAATCGCTGCGCTCATTAAGTTAGCGAGTGTTGCTGCAACCATCGCTTTCATGCCTAATTTGGCTATATCAGGTCGTCTATTTGGTGCCATAGAGCCAATACCACCCAATAAAATAGCAATGGAAGACAAGTTTGCAAAACCACATAAGGCAAAAGTGATAATGGCTTGGGTAGGTGCACTTAAGCTGTCTTTGATTTCTACAAAGTTAACGTAAGCAAAAAATTCATTCACTACAATTTTTTGGCCTATAAAACTGCCTGCTTGTAACATTTCAGTGCTAGGCACACCAATAATGTAAGCTAGAGGCGCAAATAAATAGCCTAATAGCCACTCTATTGTTATATCTTCAAAGCCAAATAAACTTGCTGTACCACCAACGAGTGTATTTAACAAAGCAATAAGTGCGATAAAAGCTAATAACATTGCGCCAACATTTACGGCTAACTTTAAACCAGATGCGGCACCTGATGCTGCTGCATCAATTACATTAACTGGCTTTTCACCACTATCTTCAGTGATTAAACTTTCTAGTGCTATTTTTTCATGTTCTGTTTCAGGCAGTATAATTTTTGCCATTAACAAGCCGCCAGGGGCTGCCATAAAGGAAGCGGCGATCAAGTATTTTAAATCAATGCCTAATCCAGCATACCCAGCTAAAATAGAGCCAGCAACGGATGCTAAACCACCGACCATAATAGCGAATAGCTCAGATTGGGTCATATTAGCAATATAAGGGCGTATTACTAATGGCGCTTCAGTTTGACCCACAAAAATATTAGCGGTTGCCGATAATGATTCAGGTTTACTGGTTTTGAGTAATTTTTGTAACGCACCGCCAATAATTTTAACCACCCATTGCATTACGCCAAGATAGTATAAAACGGCGATTAGTGATGAAAAAAAGATAATAACGGGGAGTACACGAATGGCAAACACAAAACCAACACCATTTGAATACATTGCATCGGTGCCTAAGCCACCAAATAAAAAGGCAATACCAACATTAGCACTATCAATCACCTGTTGAACGCCACCAGAAATTGACGTTAACACATCTTTACCAAAGGGAATGTAAAGTACAAATGCACCTAAGCTAACTTGAAGTACAAAAGCCCAGCCAACCGTACGAATATTAATAGACTTTCGTTTTCTAGAAAAAAGCACCGCTATGGCGAGTAAAGCACCAATGCCGAGTAGGCCGCGAAATACAGATAGATCCATGGTAACCTCAAGTTATTTTTATTGATTATTTTTATTGATTTAAGCGTCATTAAAATGAGTTATTTTTTCAGTGATAACTGACGTATTTTAGCTTTTAATACTTCTATTGCCATTCTGTTTTTCCCGCCACGGGTAATAACAAGATCAGCCCAAGCTTTTGAGGGCTCGATAAATTGATAATACATTGGGCGAACGGTAGTTAAATATTGATTAGTGATTGATTCTAAACTGCGCTCTCGTTCTTTTGTGTCTCGTTTTATCCGCCTAATTAAACATATATCAAGGGGTGTATCCATGTAAACTTTAATATCAAAGCAATTTCGAAGTTCAGGGTTAGACAGTAATAATATACCTTCAACGAGTATTATTTTGGTTGGTTTTACTGTGATTGTTTCTGCTGTACGCGTATGGGTTTTATAACAATAAACGGGGCAATTTATATTTTGTTGAGCGATCAACGAAGTTAGCTGTGTGCATAGCAGTTCATGTTCAAAGGCTTTAGGGTGATCATAATTATTTTGATTTCTTTCATCCATACTTATATTCGATTGATCACGATAATAAGCATCTTCCTTAATAATAGAAATACCATCAGATCCAAGTTCAGGTAATAATTCTTGATAAATAGTTTCAGCAAAAAGTGACTTTCCTGATGCTGAAGCGCCTGCAATAGCAATTACAGTCGTTTTACTTGGTGGTATCATATAAGTCCG
Organism: uncultured Colwellia sp.; assembly: GCA_963974965.1. Taxonomy (GTDB): domain Bacteria; phylum Pseudomonadota; class Gammaproteobacteria; order Enterobacterales; family Alteromonadaceae; genus Colwellia. Next base: position 57,536 of record CAXBEX010000016.1, read on the forward strand.
TAGAAAAGTCAGATTAGGCTATTAAAAATTTGATTTAGTATATACAAAGTTTTATTGATAAACCTAAAAAATAGCTTGGCTTATTATAATAAAAGCATTAAATTAACATAAGTTGACAAAAAGGTCAGGTTTTTTTTAAGGTGTGGATTCTATGGCGAGAGCAATAATTTTAGTGCTTGATAGTTTTGGTGTTGGCTATGCCGATGACGCATCAAGTTTTGGTGATGTTGACGCGAATACTTTTATCAACATAGCTAAACGCTATCTCAAAGATAAGAATAAAGTTATTCACTTGCCAAACCTTGGTGCACTTGGTTTACACGAATTAAGCAAGCAAGCAAGTAGTGATCAAATATGGCAAGAATATGAGCAAGATTTAGTAAAATCAGCACGTAGTTCACATGATTTTTATATAAAACCGACAAAAGGTGCTTTTGGCTATATGGCTGAAATTAGTACCGGTAAAGATACTCCCAGCGGTCATTGGGAAATGGCTGGTGTGCCCGTACTTTTCGACTGGAGTTATTTTTCTGACAAAAAAGCATCTTTTCCTAAAGCATTAATTTCAGCAATCAACGAAAAAACAGGATTTGATGGTTTATTAGGTGATTGTCATGCATCGGGTACCGATATTATTAATGCTTTAGGTAGTGAGCATATTAAAACAGGGCTACCTATTTGCTACACCTCTGCTGACAGTGTTTTCCAAGTTGCTGCTCATGAAGAGCATTTTGGTTTAGACAACCTTTATCATTATTGTGAACAGGTTCGTGAATTATTATCAAATAGCGAATTTACTATTGGCAGAGTGATTGCCAGGCCATTTATTGGTGATGTGCTTTCTAATGGTGAAAATACATTTACGCGCACTGGGAACAGGCGTGATTATTCAGTATTACCACCTTCAACAACCGTTTTAGATAAAATAGCTCAAGCCGGTGGGCAGGTAATCAGCGTGGGGAAAATTTCAGATATTTTTGCTCATCAAGGAATAACACACAAAACCAAAGCAAATGGCATAGACGCTTTAATCGACGCTACCATTAAACACATCAATACTGCAGACGATAAAAGCCTTATTTTTACTAATTTAGTGAATTTTGATCAAGATTTTGGTCATCGTCGTGATGCGGTAGGTTATGCGCAAGCATTAGAAAGTTTTGACAAACGTTTACCCGAAATTTATAAACATATGGCTAACGATGATATTTTATTTTTAACCGCCGATCATGGATGTGACCCAACGTGGCCGGGCAATGATCATACGCGTGAATTTGTGCCTTTGTTAGCTTATCATCATCTGGTACAATCTGTTGAACTAGGGCAAAGAACAAGCTTTGCAGATTTAGGGCAAACACTGGCTGAGCTTTTTAATGTGGATGCAATGGACTATGGCACAAGCTTTCTGTCTGATTTATTTGATAGATAGGATGATAGATAAGAGATAAAAATTACAACGTGCTTATGTATTTCAATCAGGAAAATTAGTGATCTTTTGTAGGGGGTAATTTATTGCCCCTTTGTCGGACTAAAGTCAAACCTGCATAGGATTATTTTTACAACACTATAAAACTAAAACAAACACTAAAACAAACACTAAAACATAATTAATCCTTGGGAGATAACGAATGAAAATATTTAAAAAAAGCGCACTATCACTCTGTGTGCAAGCGTCACTACTTGCTGGTATGGCAAGTGTTTCTACCAGTGCTTTAGCAGCAGATGAAGCAGCAAAAGAAAAAGTTGTTGGCATTGAGATAATAGAAGTAACTGCACGTAAACGTGTTGAAAATGTTCAAGAAGTACCCATTGCAGTTACCGCATTACAAGGCGATAACCTTGATGCTTATAGTTCGGCGGCTATGGATATCCGCTTTTTAAATGCGAAAATTCCTAGTCTTAGCGTTGAGTCTTCATTTGGTCGAACATTTCCACGTTTTTATATGCGTGGTTTAGGTAACTCTGATTTCGATTTAAATGCTTCTCAACCTGTTTCTTTAGTCGTTGATAATGTTGTACAAGAAAACCCTATTTTAAAGGGCTTTCCTGTTTTTGATTTAGAAAGAATTGAAGTACTAGCAGGGCCACAAGGTACTTTGTTTGGCAGAAACACCCCTGCAGGTCTAGTTAAAATTGACTCGGCCAAGCCTTCACAAGATTTTGATGGCTTTGCATCATTATCTTACGGTAGTAAAAACACATCAGATCTTAGAGCTGCTGTTGGTGGTGGTTTAACAGACGAGCTTTCTGCTCGTATTTCAGTTTTACGCCAAGACAGAGATAATTATATTGATAATAAAGCACCCGGGTTTGAACAAAATGGCGTGTTAGGTGGTTATACCGACCAAGCGCTTAGGCTTCAATTTCTTTATGAAGGTGATGACTTTAATGCACTATTTAATTATCACATGCGTGATCTTGACGGTAAGCCAGTGGCATTTTATGGCAATGCAATTAAAACTGGCAGTAATTCATTAGTAGATAACTTTAGCCGTGATACGGTTTATCAAGATTCAGCCTCACGTGCTACTCAACAAGTTGAAACTGAAGGGGCTAATTTAAAGTTAACGTTTGAATTAGATAACCATACTGTTACGTCTATCACAGGTTATGAAAGTGCAGAGCTTTTTTCTCGTGCTGATGTTGATGGTGGTTATGGCTGTAATGGTTTTGGTTGTCCTCCCGTTCCACTCAATACTGGTCCTGGGATTATCAATATTAGCTCTGAAACCGCAGATGCTATTCCTGATCATGCTCAAATTACACAAGAATTAAGGCTTACCAGTAATTTTGATGGCGACTTAAATTATCAAGTAGGTCTGTTCTATTTCAATGAAGACTTAACTATTGAAAGTTTTTCTTATGATGCTTTAGCTGCTTTTGGCGCACCAAGTGATCGTGGATTGGAAAATGGTTATGTAATTCAAGATCAAGAAACAACAGCTTGGGCTGTATTTGGCTCTGTTGATTATAACCTAACAGAGAAAACATCAATGACAGTTGGCTTACGCTATTCTGATGATGACAAAGACTACAATAACGAAAGAACACAATCGCCTTTAGCGTTCTTGGGCTTTCCTGATTATACCGCAGGTACCATAAACACAAATGATAGCAATGTAAGTTGGGATGTCAGTATTTCTCACAAATATACCGATGATATTAATTTATATGCTCGTGTTGCTGATACTTTTAGAGCGCCAAGCATTCAGGGTCGTTCATTATTTTCTTTTGGTGATGGTATATCGGTTGCCGATTCTGAAACTATTGTTTCCTATGAAGCCGGTGTGAAGTCAGACATTCTTGATAACATGGGACGTATCAATGCTTCAGTATTTTACTTTACTATGGATAATCAACAGCTGACCTCTGTAGGCGGCGATAGTAATACTGCTAGGTTACTTAATGCTAATGAAACTGTTGGTTATGGTTTTGAGTTAGACTCACAGTTTATTCTAAATGATTATTGGATGGTAACTGCCAATGCCAGTTATAACAATACTAAGCTAAATGATGGTAATTTATCAGTACCAGTGTGCGCATCTTGTACTGTAAGCGACTCATTAAATGGTGATGGTCAAGCAATTGTTGATGGCAATAGTTTACCCCATGCACCAGAGTGGATCTTTAACTTTACTGCGCGTTATGCTATCGAAATTGGTGACGGTGAGTTTTATGCGTATACCGATTGGTCATACCGTGATGAAATAAGCTTTTTCTTATATAACTCAGTGGAATTTACTGGCAAAGCATTATTTGAAGGTGGTTTACGCACTGGTTATACATGGGATGGCGATGATCAAGACTATGAAATTGCTTTGTTTGTAAGAAACATTACCGATGAGCAGCAGGCTATTGGCGCGGTTGATTTTACTAACAATACCGCCATTGTAAATGAAGAGCGTTTCTTTGGTGCAGAGTTTAAAGTGAACTTCTTTTAAATTCTAATATAAAGAGAAATCATTATATAGAAAAGGGCTGATCTTAATAGATTAGCCCTTCTTCTTTTTTGTGTACTATATTTCTAATTCTACTGAATTACTTTGCTAACCAAGTCATTAATAACGACCAAGCAATAAACCACATCACAACACCTATAGCAAAATCGATCACACGTTTAACCTTTGGCTTACTCAAGTGTACGGATAGTTTTGCCGCACCTAACGCTAAGGTTGAAAACCAAACGATTGAAGCAGATATCGCGCCGATTAAAAAAACTATTTTTGCGTTGCCACTATACTGCCCACCAACACTACCTATCACCATCACCGTATCAATATAAGCGTGTGGGTTTAGAAAAGTAACAATTAAGCTTGTTAACGCAACAACTTTAAACGATTTTTGATTTACCACATTAATCGCATTTGATTTCGTGCTAGAAATAGCTGCCTTGAAAGACATTGCCCCGTAGCTTAATAAAAAAGCAATACCACCCCAGGTAAGCAAGGTAAAAAGTATATCGTTGCTTGAAAAAATTAATCCCCCACCTAGTACACCTAATGAAATTAACAGTGCGTCATAGATCATAAATAACCCTGCAGTTTTCAAGTGATGGTTTTTATTTATCCCCTGTGATAACAGCATTGAGTTTTGACTACCAATAGGAATGATCATACTTAATGATAATGTAAAACCTTGAATTGCTGCTGTGATGATCATACTTATTTCTCCTGTTAGTGATTAGTTACATGTCAGATGTTAAAAGAAAAACTAGTTTGCATTTTTATATAAAATAAATATAATTAATAAATCTTAATTGTTATTAGTAAAACTTATGATAGGGTTGGATTACAAGTTATTGGCAGCACTTGCTGCAATTATAGAAACGCAAAGCTTTGAATTAGCGGCAAAAAAATTATTTATTTCGCAATCTGCCATTTCTCAACGAATTAAGTTACTAGAAGAAAATTTTGGTCATCCCATGTTAATTCGTAGTCAACCCATTGAATTAACAACGGTTGGCGAACAATTACTGAGCCACTTTAAAAAAGTTCAACAATTAGAAAATGAACTTTTACCCGAATTACTGCCTGATAAACCAACCAAACCGATGAGAGTATCGCTTGCGGTCAATGCTGATTGTATTGCTACTTGGTTCATTAAAGCGCTTACTCCGGTGTTAAAAGAAAATTTAGTGGAACTGAATTTACTGGTTGAACACGAAGAACGCACCTTAGATAAATTGCGCTCAGGCGAGGCCATTGGTGCGGTGAGTGTTATAGAAAAACCCTTAAAAGGTTATCGTTCTTTTAAGTTAGGGAAAATGAATTATTGCCTCGTATCATCGAAAAGCTTTCAACAAAAATATTTTAAAAATGGCGTGACAAAAACATCATTAACAATGGCTCCCGGGATTAGTTATGATCATAAAGATGCCATGCATGTACGCTATATTGCGAAATATTTTGATTTGGCGGCAAGTGAATATTACTGTCATAGTGTGCGTTCATCTGAGGCTTTCGTTGAATTAGCAAAGCAAGGCGTTGCCTACTGCTTATTACCTGAGCTTCAAATAGAAAACGAATTAACATCGGGTGAACTCGTTAAATTATGTCCAGAAAAACAACTCATAGAAACGCTTTATTGGCATAGTTGGATATTAGTGAAAGGAATAAACAAAAAGATCTCTCAAGAGATTATACGGGTAGGGCAAGCGCTTTTAAGTTAACTGTTCATGCGAAGCGCAAAGTAATCGATGAAATCGAGGTACGGCGAACTTAACATGAACAGTAAATAAAATGTTTTTATAAAATACTTTCTAGCGTTAATTCCATCATATCTTTAAAGGTACTTTCACGCTCATCTGCCGTTGTTTGCTCACCAGTTTTAATATGATCAGATACCGTTAATACCGTTAAAGCTTTTTTGCCTAACTCTGCAGCAACGCCATATAAACCAGCAGCTTCCATTTCAACGGCTAAAATGCCATGTTTTTCCATTATGGCAAACATTTCAGGTTGAGGTGTATAAAACAAATCAGCGGTAAAAATATTTCCTACATGCACTGCTTTATTAAGGCGCTGTGCAGTATTGACTACTTTGTGTAACAGTGAAAAATCAGCAATAGCAGCAAAATCACATTGATTAAAACGCAGGCGGTTAATATTTGAGTCTGTACTTGCGCCCATGCCAATAATCACGTCTCGAATTTTAATATCATCACGTACTGCGCCACACGAGCCAATACGAATAATATTTTCAACACCGAAATCTTTATAGAGTTCAGTGGCATAAATTGAAATTGAGGGTACGCCCATACCTGAACCCATCACTGAGATTGGTTTGCCTTTATAAGTGCCAGTGTAACCAAACATATTACGTACACTTGTTACGCACTTTGCATTGTCTAAAAAGTTTTCAGCGATAAATTTAGCCCTAAGCGGATCGCCAGGCATTAATACGGTTTCGGCGAAATCGCCTAAATTTGCAGAAATATGAGGTGTGCTCATGAAATGTCCCTTGTTTAACTCTTTAAGTTAGCTTTTAAAATTAGCTTTTAAGTTAGCTTGTAAAGTAAAGAAGTAAGTAGTTTTTAAATAAGTAAACCAGTAAGTTTTTAGCCTGAAATTTTTAAACTAGTTATGTAGTTAAAAAACCGCTATCAAGGGTGTTTTACTGATCTTGTCGTTTTGCTCGTTGAATATTATCAACTTGGTTGTAAAAATAAAACTCCTTTATTTATATAACTAGTTTATAAAAAATTCTCTACTATTTTAATAACGCTTTTTTATCGTTATCAGATAAAAAACATACCTCAATAGCATTCTTTTGCAATTGGCTAATTTCTTTATCGTTAAGCTTTAATACCTGCTGTGCTACGCTATATTCATGTTTTATTTCGATGCCTTGCACCGCAGGATCATCTGTATTCAAACAAGCTTTAATACCATAATCAAGAAACCCTTTTAACGGATGTTGACTTAAATCTGTCACCGTTCCTGTTTGAAAATTCGAGGTTAAACAGGACTCAATAGCAATGTTATTATTGACCATATAAGACATTAATTTTTCATCTTCTATGGTAGCAACGCCATGACCAATACGTGTTGCACCTAATTCGTTAATCGCTTGCCAAACACTTTTTGCACCGCCTGCTTCACCCGCATGAACCGTTACTTGTAGTCCAGCGTTGCGAACTTGTTTGAAATGTTCAACGAATAGTTCGCCTGGAAAGTTATATTCGTCTCCGGCTAAATCAATCGCAACTAAATCGTCTTTGCAAGTAAGTAGCGCATCTAACTCAAGTTGGCATTGTTTAACGCCAAAAGTGCGACTTAAAATACCAATAAGGTTAATATTAATATCAAACGTTTTCATACCGTCATTAACGCCATCAATTACCGCGGCAACAACGTCGCTAATTGGTAAATTATGATTCATCGACATATAATAAGGTGAAAAACGCAATTCAGCATAATTTAAGCCAGCATTAAAAGCATCTTCAACATTTTCAAAAGCCACACGTTTTACATCATCAAGACAATTTAGAACAGCGACTCCCCAGTCTAACTTCTTTAAAAAAGCCAGTAGATCAGATTCACTACCTTGTATTTGCACATGCGGTATAAAATCATCAAATTGTGTGGCAGGTAAAACGATATTATTTTTTGTTGCTAATTGCCAAATAGTAGCAGGTCGAATATTACCGTCTAAATGCCTATGAAGGTCAAGTAGTGGCAAAGTAGTATCAATCATTTTGTATTTTCCTCTTCATTAAAAATGATAACCAATGATTATAGCGTTTTTTGCGGCTTTATTCATCGCAATATACTGGTATTAGCACCTTAACACTGTTAAATTGGCTTCGGGACCAGTTATTTGGATGTCTAGACGTAAATAAAGACAAATTAATCGACTAATTTTATTAGTAGAACAAAGCAAAGAGAAAGAATTATGTATCAAACTGACGATGTGCGCATCAATAAAATCAAAGACTTATTACCTCCTATCGCATTACTGGAACGATTTCCAGCGTCAGAGCAAGCAATTAAGTCGGTCGTTTCTGGACGAGCTGCAATTCACAATATATTTAATAATAAAGATGATCGCTTACTGGTAGTGATAGGGCCTTGTTCTATTCATGATCCTGAAGCTGCACTTGAGTATGCTCAACGATTAGTCAAGTTACGTAAAAAGTATAAAGATAGTTTAGAAATAGTGATGAGAGTTTATTTTGAAAAACCTCGCACAACGGTTGGTTGGAAGGGTTTAATCAATGATCCGTACATGGATAATAGCTTTAAACTTAATGATGGTCTGCGTATAGGCAGAAAATTATTGCTCGAAATTAATGAGCTAGGCTTGCCTACAGCAGGGGAGTTTTTAGACATGATTACGCCGCAATATATGGCTGACTTCATGTGTTGGGGCGCCATTGGTGCTCGTACAACAGAATCACAAGTTCACCGTGAATTAGCTTCAGGACTTTCATGCCCTGTTGGTTTTAAAAACGGCACTGACGGCACCATTAGAATAGCGATTGATGCTATTGGCTCAGCGGCTGCTTCACATCACTTTTTATCCGTAACAAAATTTGGTCATGCAGCGATTGTTGAAACCACTGGTAATGGCGATTGTCATATCATTTTACGTGGCGGTAAAAGCACAAATTACGATGCAAAAAGTGTTAAAGAAGTTACTCAGCAGTTAGATGATTGTGGTTTAAATACTAAAATCATGATTGATTTCAGCCATGCTAATTCTAGCAAAAAATTTGAAAATCAAATGCTAGTATCAACAGATGTTAGCGATCAAATAAGCCAAGGTAATCAAAATATCTTTGGTGTAATGGTTGAAAGTCATTTAGTTGAAGGCAATCAAAAGCTTGTTAATGGTAAGGCTGAAGTTTACGGGCAAAGCATTACCGACGCATGTATTGGCTGGAATGACACTGAAACTTTATTAGCGCAGCTAAGTGACGCCGTGTTAACAAGAAGAGGTGCATAAGGTCATACTTACCAAGCTATAAGCTATTAAAAAATACTAAAGCATGCTACAAAGTCTACTGAAATTAATTATTTAAGTAGACTTTTTTTATGCCCGAGTTGAAGCCCGAGTTGAAGCCTGAGTTAGTGCCTAAGTTAATGCCTAAATTGATGCAAGAAACCATTAATGCCATTTTAGCGAAAATAGAATCTGTTGTATTAGGTAAACCACATGAATGTCGTTTAGCGCTCACCTGTATACTTGCCCAAGGCCATTTGTTAATTGAAGATTTACCCGGTATGGGTAAAACTACATTGGCACACACCTTAGCTGACACCTTAAATTTAAGTTATCAACGCACCCAATTTACCAGTGATTTATTGCCAGCTGATATTGTTGGTATATCCATTTTCAATACAAACAGTCAAGCGTTTGAACTGCACAAAGGACCTATTTTTAATCAGGTTGTTTTAGCTGATGAAATCAATCGTGCTAGCCCAAAAACACAAAGCGCTTTGCTTGAAGCAATGGAAGAGCAACAAGTGAGTATTGACGGAACAACGTATCAATTGCCAGAGCCATTTTTTGTTATTGCGACTCAAAACCCGTTATTTCATGCGGGCACCTATCCTTTACCCGAATCTCAATTAGACCGCTTTATGATGCGAATATCATTAGGATTTCCCGATGTAGAGGCTGAAAAAAGTATTTTATTATCGTCAACATCATCGTCAACACTAAAAAGTAGAAATAGCACTGGTGAAAAGAAGGTAACAAGTGTTGAAAACTTACTCTCTATGCAAGAAGCGGTACAACAAGTACATGCGTCTGAGGTTATTATTGAGTACATCATTGCACTTTGTCATGTCAGCAGAGGGGAAAGCACAATAGCCTGTAATCCTTTATCTCCTCGGGCAGGTAAAGCCATACTTGCTGCGGCCAAAGCTTGGGCGTTTATTGATAACCGAGATTATTTGTTACCTGATGATGTTAAAGCGGTATTTTATTGCGTATGTGAACATAGATTAGTGTTAAATGGCCAAGAACAGCAGTCGGCACTCAGTGTAAGCGAACAAATACTGCAATTGGTTGATGTATTAAACCCGTTAAATCGTTAGCTGATGAAAGGCTTTATTAATAAGCGTTTTGAACGCTGGCTGAGTAAGCGAGTGCCTAGTAATTTTGAGCATAAATTGTCAAGCCGTAACATTTTTATTATGCCAACTAGGTTCGGCTTTGTTTATTTGTTTTTTGACGCTTTATTGTTTCTGCTAGGCACAAATTATCAAAACAATACCATTTTATTACTTAGTTATTTATTAGCGAGCTTGTTCATCACGGTAATGATGCATAGTTTTTATAATTTTTCGCAGTTAACTTTTTCATCAACAGCAAAACAATTTACCTTTGCAAAGCAGCAAGCTTTTTTCCCTATTAGCATTAAAGCAAATAAATCACATTTTGATCTTAATTTTCGCTTTGTTACAAAAACAGCCCCATCACAAAAAGCAATGTCAGCAACACCTTTATCAACAACATCACAAACAATAAGAATTGAACAATGTGAGGTGGGCGAATGCCAAGTGTTGTTACCCTATTTACCCATTAAGCGAGGTATAGTTGATTTAGGTAGAGTTAAAGTCTTTAGCGAATACTCCCTAGGGCTTTTTATTACGTGGGCAATGTTAGATTTTTCACATCAACTTGTGGTATTTCCAGAGTCGAAAACGCTGAGTAACAATCACAATTATTTATCTGGGCTTGATGATGCCAAGCAAAATCAAAACAATCATCAACAGGCATCAACGGGAATTGATGATTTTACCGAGTTAAAAAATTATATTGTTGGCGAATCACAAGCAAGAATAGCATGGAAGCAGTTAGCGCGTGGTCAAGGTAAATTGAGTAAGCATTATCAAGATGAGCAGGGGAGTTTACGTTGGTTGAAACTAAGTGATATGCCCAGTTTAGCGATAGAAACAAAGCTTAGCTACTTGTGTTTCTTGATTTTAGAATATGGCAAAAGTGAAGGTGATTTTGGTTTGTTATTAGATGCTGATTCATCGGGTATCACAAGCAATAAGCCAGCTATGAAAATAATGCCAAGCTCTGGCTATCAACATCAACAAAACTGTTTAATTGCGTTAGCTGAATTTGAACCCGTGATTAACCCCGTGAAGGTGGTTAATTTATGACGGCTAAGGCAATAATAAACTATCAAAAAAATTCACAACAGTTTCAATTAACTGACCAAAACACATGGCTGTTATGGTGTTGTCAGTTAATTAATATAGCAAGTTTATCAGCAGAAATCAGTACGTGGATGTTGGCTATTTTGGCGTTATGCTTATGTTGGCAAGCGCTTTTTTATAGTAGAAAAGTTAATAGTGGAAAAATCAACACTAAAAGTAGCATAAAAACCAACACTAAAGACAACGCTAGAATATCACCTTTGCTATTAACCATATTTGCCCTAAGCGGTTGTGTGGCTATTGCTATTACCGCTAGCAACCTAGGTGTATTAATAAGTATGGTGCATTTACTTACTTTTGCCTACACCCTGAAAGCGTTTGAAATAAAACAAAGAAAAGACTTTTATCAAGTATTCTTACTTGGCTTGTTTTTATTAGCGTCCGCATTTATTTTTAAACAAGATTTAGTTTTTTCTCTGTTTGTTGCTTTAGCATTAAGTTTGAATTTAATGGTGTTGTTACAAGTTTTTTCGCCTAAACAAAGCGTATTTTCATCAGCCAAAACGGTCGTGATGCTATTATTACAAAGTTCAATACTTGCTATTGTTTTGTTTGTAGTATTTCCACGTTTATCACCCTTTTGGCAAGTACCTAATGCACAATCAGCCCAAACAGGGCTTTCAGATGAAGTGAGCCCTGGTGATATAGCCAACTTAGCCTTATCAAACGATTTAGCCTTCAGAGTTGATTTTCAAGGTAGTGACATTCCCCGTTATTCTAGCCTTTATTGGCGTGCAATGACTTTAGAAAATTATGATGGCAGAAAGTGGTCGCGTGTCAAAAATAAAGAGAAACACTCAAATAAAAATAAGCCGTCTTTGTCAGACAAACCATTCATCCCACTTACCTCAGGAAAAGGTATTGCTTACAACATAATTGTTGAGCCAAGCAATCAAACTTGGCTATTTGGGTTAAGTGTTGCGATCAGTGATGATCCTAAACTACGCTTAATAAATGACTACACCATTCAAAGTCGCACTGTGTTAAGTCAACTTAGTCATTATCAAGTTGAAAGTTATTTACAAGCACCGTTAGATTTGTTGATGAGTAAAATGAAAAAGCAACGTAACCTAACCATTATCAAGGGAAGTAACCCAAAATTAGAACATTTAGCATTAGCGCTGATACAAAAATATCCTGACCCTATTGATAGATCAAATGCAGTATTAACCTTATTTCGAAATCAAGAATATTTTTATACCTTAAAACCGCCTTTATTAATCAATAATAGTTTAGATCAGTTTTTCTTTGATACAAAAGCGGGGTTTTGCGTTCATTATGCTAGCGCTTATACTTACTTAATGCGTGCTGCTGGTATTCCTGCTCGTATTGTTACTGGCTACTTAGGCGGCGAGTATAATGATGCCAGTAGTGCACAGAAGTCAAAGCAGGGCGGTCATTTAAGTATTTATCAATATGATGCTCATGCGTGGGCAGAAATTTGGCTAGAAGGAATAGGTTGGCAAAGAGTTGACCCAACAGCGGCAGTTGACCCGCAACGGGTTGATAGTGGTTGGTCTACAGCATTATTGTCTCAACAGTCATCACTTAATAATGACTTTTTGGGATTATATCAGTTTAAAAAAATAGCATGGTTAAATACACTGAGATTACAACTTGATGCGCTTGATTATCAATGGACACGTTGGGTACTAGGTTATTCAAGCAAACAACAATATGATCTTTTAAAACGTTGGTTTGGTGAAGAGTTACAATTCAAAGCAGCTATACTGGTTGTTTCTTCACTTATTACCATGATGGTGTTATTCACTTTAATTTATCGTTTCAATTTTACTTTATTTAAGCGGAAAAAGTCACCACCATGGATAAAGTTATATCAGCAAACATTGCAAAAACTCGCGAAGAAAGGGCTCATAAAACCCGCTGATATGACGCCAGCTGATTTTGCTCAAATAGTCGCGCAGCAAAACCCTGAAATATCAAAACAGTTTCTTGAATTTACCGCTACATTTGAATTATTAATGTTTAAAAAACTAAATAGTAAACTGCAAGAGATATATCTAGTACGTTTAAAATATCAATATGTTAGGTTAGACTAAAACAGCCATTTTTATTGAATTGTGTAATTTTATAAGTAGCTCTAAAGTAGTTATTTATTGCTTATTTGCTAATTAATCCTTTACAAATAAGCCGTTAGTATTTAATATTCGCTCCGTCTTTTAGCAAGCAATTTCTTGCATGAGATTATAGGTGAGATGGCTGAGTGGTCGAAAGCACTGGTCTTGAAAACCAGCAAGGGTTTATAGCCCTTCTAGAGTTCAAATCTCTATCTCACCGCCACATTCTAGAGATAACCCGCTGTTTACAGCGGGTTTTTTGCTTTCTGGTGCTTAATAAAAGAAAAGGTTTGTAGCACATCACCCACGACATAGAGTTCAAATCTCTATCTCACCGCCACATTAAGAAAAACCGCTAAACGTAAGTTCAGCGGTTTTTTCTTATCTGCGCTACTATAATTCAAATATTTATTACTGTTTTACTGCCCGTAACTTAACAATCAATTGTTGTTTAGTCCTGTTTGTTTTTATCATTTCCTCTCTTAAACATCAATTACATTGCTAAATAGTCGATTATAAATATGTGATCCACTCACTGGCGAAAAAGCCCAATGCGTTCAAATACTCGCAGTTACGAGAAGACTTGATCCCAGAAGGTGATTTCAGTTTGTTGTGGCAACAGTTAACAGCTCATCTTTAGTCATTGCGTTTATACCAATTGAATTAATGAAGCTCGCTACTGTAGCTCTAAGTTGAGCGATTCATTATTTCAATTAATGGTATTACTATGGCTTTGAATCATAAATATGCTAAAAATAAACTTTTGTTAATAGATGATCCTGTTCAAACTATGGATGAAATCAATGTGGCTGGTTTTATCGATTTATTAAGACACCAGTTTAAAGAACACCAAATATTTATTTCAACTCACGAAGATCATACATCAAGTTATTTTAGATATAAATTTAGTAAAGCAGGTTTAGAGCATGGACGAATCAACTTTAAAGATTTATTTAAAGAGAAATTACTTATTAATCTAGAAAGTTAATTACTTGATCGGTACATGATTGACGTGGCTGATTTTAGAATACTCTCTTGAGCAGCTGTTTATAAAACTGTGAAAATACACATTTTGTGGGCTGCAAAATAAGATTACTGAATAATTTAACCAATCACCGTATAATTGCCGCCATATTATCAAAGGTATTTTAAATCCAGTATGGTAGAGCAAAAACATCAACCTGAACTATCCGTTACGCAAATACATCTGTCCGAAGATAATACTTCATTATCAATAATGCCTGTGCCAACAAAATCTGAACAAATATCAAACAGTACATCGGTTACTCATCAAAGTAATCAGGAAATAGACAAAACCTCGCCTAAAATTGTGTTAGCTACCCTTAACGCGAGGTATTTTCACACCAGTTTTGCTTTACGTTATCTTTACGCTAATTTAAAAGAATTACAGGGTTGTTGTGAAATTAAAGAGTTTATTATTCAAACGCGCGCCATTGATATTGTTGAGCAAATTTTAGCTCCGAAACCCGATATTGTCGGTTTTGGTGTTTATATCTGGAACATCGTTGAAACCACCGATGTTGTTAACCTATTAAAAGTGATAGCACCCGAAATTAAAGTGATTTTAGGTGGGCCTGAAGTCAGTTATGAAACTGAACAACAAGCGATAGTGCAGTGTGCCGATTACGTATTAACGGGTGCAGCTGATTTAAGTTTTTATCAACTGTGTAAAGATATTATAAATAATACGCCACCCGAGAAAAATGTAGTTCACTCGAAACCCATCGAGCTAAAAGATATCGCATTGCCTTATCAGTATTATACCGATGAAGATTTAAAGCACCGCCTGCTGTATGTTGAAGCGTCGCGTGGTTGCCCATTTAAATGTGAGTTTTGTTTATCGTCTTTAGACAAAGCATCAGTTCCATTTGAGTTGGAATTATTTCTTAAGCAAATGGACATTTTGTATCAACGTGGTGCGCGAAATTTTAAATTTATCGATAGAACTTTTAATTTAAACATTAATACCACCATGCAAATTATGCAGTTTTTCTTAGACCGAATGACTGACGATCTCTATCTTCATTTTGAAGTGATACCCGATCACCTACCCAGAAAATTAAAAGCGTTGTTAGCTCAGTTTCCTGAAGGAAGTTTACAATTTGAAATTGGCATACAAACCTTTAACACAGAGGTACAAGCTAATATTAGCCGTAAGCAAAATAACGCTAAGTCAAAAGAAAATTTACTGTGGTTAAGGGATAATACCTCGGCACATATTCATGCTGATCTTATTTTTGGTTTACCAGGCGAAACCTTTGACACGTTTAAAGATAGCTTCAATCAACTCTATCATTGTCGGCCTCATGAAATTCAAATGGGTATTTTGAAACGTTTGAAAGGTAGCCCAATAATACGGCACACAGAAGCATTCGACCTGCGTTTTAATCCATTGCCGCCATTTAATATATTAAGTACCGACAGGGTTAGTTTTACCACCATGCAACGTATTAATCGCTTTGCACGATATTGGGATATGATTGGTAATTCAGGGCGTTTTAAATACTCATTACCCCATATATTGTCGGATAAACCTTTTGATGATTTCATGGCGATTACTGAGTGGATTTTTAACAAAACGGGGCAAAGTCATAATATTAGTCTGAAAAAATTATTTGAGCTAATTTCGCAAGCAGTAGAAGCTTTATTTCCTGAAAAACATCAATTGGTTATTTCAAAAATTGAACTAGATTACGATGCATCAAAATTAAAAAGCCTTTTTAATGGACTCAATCTTTATGCGGCTGTGCAGGCTGAGCCAACAAGTAAAAACAAGTCATTACAACGACAACAACGACATATGAGCTAATGTTCGTTTTATACGGGCAGGGTTAATGAACGAAGAATAGTTATAGGACTTTGAGTTCTCTTAGTAAGCACGCTAATTTTTCGATTTTAATATTCGATAATTGTCGATAATCAAAATAGGGACACACAATAAGGTTTTGTGTTTTATCAAGTGCAAACTCGTCGTCAAGCCAAATAAAGTTAGCCGCTAACTGGTTGGTTGCTAACAAATGCTTAGCATATGTTTTTCCACAAATAATATGCAGTGATGCTTTATTTGTTGATGGTTGTGGAGGAGAAAATAATAAAGCTGTTTGAGAATTGTGCTGAAGTAAAAAGCTATCACGATATTTTTGCCAGGTCGGTGCAAGCGCTAAATAGTCGAAATGTTTTTTATCAAGTGCGTAAAGCAATTTTGCATAAACATTAAAAACTTTACGCCAACCATTACCGCATGCTGCATTAATGGCATTTATCTCACCTGATGTTACGGGTGAAATTAAACTTAATTGCTGATATTCAAGCATATTAGGTTTATTTCCTATATAAACAGCGATAGTGAAATTTGTACAACCTAAGCCAATATTGTTTAATTGGTTATTATTCAATTGATATTACCTTTACTCTTTTAACTTTATTCTTCAAATTTACTCAGATAACAACGAGATAAAAAAGCTCATTTCCAAGGCACTTTCTTTTAAACGTTTAAAACGCCCTGAAGCGCCGCCATGCCCAGCTTCCATATCTGTTTTAAATAGCAGTAAGTTATCATCTGTTTTAAACTCTCTCAGTTTTGCTACCCACTTCATTGGTTCAAAGTATTGAACTTGTGAGTCGTGTAACCCAGTGGTTACGAGTATATTGGGGTAGTGTTGCGCACTGATATTATCAATGGGCGAATAAGCTAAAATACTATTGTAAGCTGGTGCTTCGTTTGGGTTACCCCATTCGTCATATTCATTCGTGGTTAGCGGTATGGTTTCATCAAGCATTGTTGTTAACACATCTAAAAAGGGCACATGAGCGCCAATACCTAAATACAGCTCAGGTGCTTGATTGATAATAGCGCCCATTAATAAACCGCCGGCGCTACCGCCAGAGGCGAATATTTTATCTGTAGCGCCATAATTTTGTGCAACTAATGCTTTAGTCACATCAATAAAATCATTAAAGGTATTTTGCTTATGCTCTTTTTTACCTGTTTCGTACCATTGTCTTCCTAGCATTTCTGAGCCACGAATATGGGCGATAACGTAAACAAAACCTCGGTCGAGTAGGCTTAAGGTTTGGCTAGAAAAATTAGGATCTATGGTAATACCATAAGCACCATAACCGTATTGCAGTAGTGGGTTAGTGCCATCTTTCTTAAAAGTATCAGTACGATAAACAATGGATGCCGGCACTTCAACGCCATCACGTGCGGTAATAAATAAGCGCTCTGATTGATAATCGTCTTTGGTAAAGTCACCTAATATTTTCTGCTGTTTAAGCAGCGTTCGCTCACCAGTCGCTAAGTCAAACTCAAATAAAGACCCTGGTGTTGTTAAGCTTGAGTAATATAATCTAGCGGTAGTACTTTTCGGCTCTGGGTTATCACCAAGGCAAGCAAAATAGCACGGGTCATCAAACAATAGAGGATATTGATGACCTGCATTTTCTCCGTTAGTAGCGTTAGTAGCGTTAGTAGCATTAGTTGTGTGAACAATAAAACGAATTTGGCCATGTTCTCGTTCGGTGACTACAATGAAGTTATGAAATAATTCAATGCCCTCTAGTAGCACATCTTTTCTGTGTGGGATTACTTCTTGCCAGTTATTTATATCATCAATCTGACTGATAGCCGCTTTCATTAACCTGAAATTTTTAGCTTGATAATTAGTGACGATATAAAAGTGTTCACCCATTTTGTCAGCATGGTATTCGTGTTGTTCTTGATAAGGGAAAAGCTCAACAAACTCACCATCAGGATCATCAGCACTGAGCGCTAAACAATGTGTTGATTCAGTTGCATGTAAACAAATATAAATTTGAGAGTCATCTCTGCTTTTATCTAAGTTCATGTAAAAACTGTGATCGTCTTCTTCATAAACGAGGATATCATCAGCTTGTGGCGTGCCTAATTTATGACGATAAACTTGCGTACCTAACAAGGTTTCTAGGTCTTTTTTTACATAAAAAACGGTTTGATTGTCATTAGACCAAACAATTTGTCCTTCAGTTTCAACGAGCCTATCTGTTAAATAATAGTCAGGTAAAGAAACGTCTTGCGAGTTGATAGATTGGTGCAAGTCTTTAAAATGAATGGTGTAAATACGGCGACTGTCAGTGTCTTCCGAGAATGACATTATTTGATCGTTAGGACTGATGGATAAATCACCCAAATCATAAAATTCATGGTTTTTGGCTCGGGCATTAACATCTAATAACAGCGTTTTGTTGTCACCCGAAAAACTGGTTGCTCGGTAATAATTTGAAAACTCTTGTTCGCCATTTATTTCACTGTTATACCAATATTTACCATCTTTTGCTGGCACGGTATTATCGTCTTTTACGATCCGCGCTTTAAGCTCGTCAAATAGTAATTCTTGTAAAGGTTTTTGCTCGGCTAACATGGCATCAGCATAATTATTTTCATCATTAAGGTGTGCCAATATCTTTTCATCGCTACGCTGGTCATCACGCATCCAATAATAATTATCAACACGTTGATGATTATGATTTTCCATTTCATGGGGAATTTTTTTAGCTATTGGCGCGGCAATGCTTTTGTTTGACGTATCTGATATAAGTGAAGATATTGGCACTAAGTGCTCCTATGTAAATGATATTGTATTCATAACTAAAGATATAGATTATTTTAGAGTTTACAAATAATAAAAGTCCAATTTTTTAGTGGCTTTTTGCTGTTTTGAAGGTTATTACAACAAGAAGAGAAAGAATAGTTCTCTTGGCTATTTTAAACCCTGAAAAGTATGAATAATTAAATGTCGGTTAACAAGGTGTCTATTCTCGCTGGATCAGATCACTTTCAATATATGACTAACCTCAAGATGTTCTAAAAACTAAGTCTTGAGGTGTCATCAGGTCCTGAGGTAATTTGGCTATATTACATAAGTTCGTACTTTACATTAGCCATTTTTTAGTGGTACTAGTAATACAGGGGTAGTTGATCGGTTCACTACTTTATCGGCTACTGAACCGATAAACAGGTTGTTTAATACACTATGTGCGTGACTACCCATTACAATAAGGTCAACATTTCTCTCTTCTGCCATCTTAATTATAGTCGCGGCAGGTGAACCTTCAATAATATCTGCAACAGGTTTACCACCGGGGAATTCTTCACCATTTAATTCTTCTAGGCAGAATTTATCAATGCGCTCCTTAACTTTCTTATGTAAATCATCAACCGAACGCTGATATAAATCTTCTATGGTACCTTCAGACAGATACGAGTTAACCATCGATGCTGTATTAGCATTTATCGGTTCGATTACGTATAGAAAGTGAATTTTCGCGTTATTTTGTTTGGCAAGACTCACCGCCATACGAAAAGCGGGTCTTGTATGTTTTCCAAGGTCAGTAGCATATAATATGGTATTGATTTCTGTCATGACAGTACTCTTTATCTATTTTGGAATAATTAAAATAAGCATACGAAATAATCGAAAAGTTTGCTTGATTTAAATCAAACATAATCCCCAACAATTATGAGCTTTAGAGAAAATTACTATTTATAAAAACGACGTAATGCCAGTGATTAAGTTTGAAGCAAAATAGTTAAGCAAAAATACTACTATGCTATGCCATAACAACAATTAATATATAAAAAAACACCGTATACAAAAAGCATAAGGTGTTTTTTAACTAATCACTGAAATAAGAAGTCAGTAGTTGTTTAGCTCATACATTAGTCGTTTTGAATGTTAATAACAGTGTTTTTAAATACACTGCCATCACTATGACTCATTACGCCTAAGTATTTTTCTGAACCTAGCCCTGTCCAATTTATACTAACAGGAGCTGTTTGCCCTAAAACAGCAGCAGATGGTGCAGTGATACTCATATTACCCGCATCACTCGATGGATCCCAACTAAATAGTGTATAGTTGGCATCGGCGCCATCGGTTTGCCAGCCATGTACCACAACGTAATATGTCGTATCATTTGGATTATTCACATCAACTTGCTCTGCGCTTGAACCGCTTCCTGAACTACCAACAAAATTGAATCCAGAATCAAAGACATACAAATCAAGATCATCAGTACCGTCAGTGTAATCATTAAATAGTGATATTCTTAGCATAGCCGCTGCCGCATCTGCAGTAACTACATGAAGAGTATAACCAACGCCTGAGCCCAATGCAGTATTGATATCATTTGCAGGATCATCTACAACGCTGCCTAGTTGTGTTGCGGCAGCAACAAGGCCATGAGTTCCTGCGCTATAAGCACCAGTATAACCGAAAGTAATATCAAAATTCATTGCCCCATCAGCACCACTACCAGTTACTTCGTCAGGAGATGCCAATTTAACTGGATTAAGAGCAACAGCGCTTCGAACTCGTTGGTCGCCATCTACCCAAGTAATACCACCGGTAACATAACTACCAATAGGTGCGTTTACATTACTAAAGGTTACTTCATAAGATTTACTTTCACCGGGTGCAATTTCAATAACAGCTGGATTAAAACTCACATCAATGCCAGCAAGACCATCAAATTCAGGAGAGTACGTTGCTTGTACTGAAGTAACACTGGTTACTGTACGAGTAACTGTTTGACTACCCGCTAGTGCACCAATAGCAATAGAAGGATAATTCAAATTGCTTGGATCGGGTCCATTACAATTCAATGAGCCTGTACCACATAAAAAGCCAATCCAATCGTTCCAGCCAGCGTCATACACTAAGCCAGGATTAAGTGCTTTATTGGGTTGTACTGCTCCGGCACCAAAACCAAAGGCATTGCCAGGAATAAAATTACCCATATTGGTTTGTTGTGTAGCTGTCGTCATAAAAGCTGATTTTATAGCTGCAGGAGACCAGTCAGGATGAGCCTGTTTCATCAAAGCGCCCAAGCCTGCCATATGAGGGCTAGACATGGAAGTACCACTATATGCACCAAAATTTTCGCCACCATTTCCAGGAGGGGAAACTGCAGCTATTATATCTACACCTGGCGCCATAATATCAGGTTTCAGTAAATCTCCTGAGCCTGCAAGTGCAGGACCTCGAGAAGAAAACCCTGCAACAAGAGACGCTTCTGCAGTTGTAGCTAATCCCGAACTAATCGTACCGCCGTCTGAGCCAGATACAATAGCATAGTTACGTAAAATATCACCTGTGGCTACATCAACATGAATACTAGGAACAGAATGGAAATCTGCATTAAGTGAGGAGCCTAGAACCGTATTTGCCAACACCATGCCAACACCATTTGCCATTGAAACCGCTACACTTTTATCAGTACGCGCAATGTTACCGCGATCACAGACGACAATTTTCCCTTCAACCATCACAGGATCTAAGGTCCCAGGGTAACAAAGACGTGCTTCGTTAGAATCTTGACCCGATAATGTGGCGTTAAGTGAGTAAATCATTTCGGCAGAGCCAACTCCATTACCTAATGAAACACCGGAATAGGTACCTTGTGTTGTTTCGATGGATGCTTTCCAACCTCTATCATGAGTGCCAGCAGCAACCGTGGTTAACCATGGACTATTGTGTGCTACTGTACTTGCATTAGGGCCACTATTACCTGCTGAGGCTGAAACAAATACGCCTGCATCGGCTGCATACAAAAACGCAACTTCCACTTGATCTAAGAAACTGGTGCTCGAGCCACTGATGGAAAAGTTCAACACATCAACACCATCTGCCACAGCTTGATCTATAGCAGCGATGCTATCAGCACCAAAACAACCGCCATCGTTGCCTTTACCCCAGCAAACTTTATATGATGCAACCCGTGCTCGTGGAGCCATACCACTTGCTGAGCCTATGTTAGTGCCATTAATTGTCACATCAACATCACTATTACCTGCGGCAGTGCTCATTGTATGAGAACCATGCCCCGCGGCATCTCTGGCTGAGGCATACTCATAGGGAAAGGCGGCCTTTACACCAGCATCACCACCAAAACCAGAATTAAACCACTGTGCACCTATTAATTTTTGATTACAGTCAGAAGCTGGAAAATCTTCACCGGGGCTACACTTACCATGCCAACCTGGAATTTGATGATAATTCAATTTTCCTGGCTTACCATTTGGATTACGGCCTGTTCTATCAGAAAAACTTAGGTTTTCCGGCCAAACACCTGAGTCAATTATACCAACTATTACATCTTCACCGGCACTTCC
Organism: uncultured Colwellia sp.; assembly: GCA_963974965.1. Taxonomy (GTDB): domain Bacteria; phylum Pseudomonadota; class Gammaproteobacteria; order Enterobacterales; family Alteromonadaceae; genus Colwellia. The sequence continues at coordinate 79,963 of CAXBEX010000016.1, forward strand.
TTTACCACCTAGGTATTCCCAAAATCCGGAACCATCTGTGGCGTCAAGATTAAGAAACGATGAAGTTGAAATCGTGTCAGGTTTCATCATTTCATCTTCTGAAACAGAAATCACATCAGGGTTACCACGTAAAGCTGTCACTTGAGCTGCATTCAACTCAGCAGCAAAACCATTATAGGAATATTTATAACTGTACCGTTTTTTTGAAGCACCTACTTTTTGTAATAATGCATCATGCTTATTAGTTAAATAGTCACCATAGGCCATCACTTGTTTATTATTAGGATCAAGTTTTTTATTTTTGGCTGGTTTAGTTGCTTTTAAACCTTTAACGCTACCGTCGTAGGCTACCACTGGATTCTCTTTAAGACGGACAATGTATACATTGTTTTTCACTGGTTTTTTGGCCGAAATAACATTTTTCGTCAGTGCTTCGATATCTGCTGGTATATCACTAGTATCGGCATATACAGCATTACATAAAAGTAGACTGAAAACCGAAATTATTATTTTTTTGAGTACCATAGATTGTTCTTTTATTTGAACAGAGTTTTGCTCTTTCATAAGTATTGCTCTCCAAAAATTATTTATTGTTGATTAAAAACCGAGCGATATTGATGTTTTTAATAAAGCTTTTTTTGCCCGATTTATTTTTTGCAAAAAGGTGAGAATGATTCTCAACTTCCATGCTAAGCAATTTAACAATACGAGTTAATGTGATTTATAGCAATATTTTATGTCAATTAGTTGTTGACAATTTTAATAAGATGTAAATAGAGTTAATGGTTTGTTTTTAATCGCATGATTTTTGTACTTAAATTATTCTCAGTTGAGCGTTATTTTTTAAATGGTCTATTGAACAAGTACAAACTGCGCTTGACCGATTACGGTGAAATGGTGAAATAAAAAGACGGTAGGGTAGCAACATTTATATGTTATTGTTTAAGCGAAATATTAGCGAAGAGAATGAGGTCGATATGAGTGAAAAAATGAACAAACCCGAATTAGAAGCACTAAAGATTGCTTTTACTTATATGCCAAGAGCGATCGAAGTAACCAAGTATGAGTATGGTGAACGCCATCAAGTTGTGCTCGACCATATTCAGGCTGTTAGGGAAGTATTATTTTTTAATGATATTGATCCTGAAGAAGTATATGGAGAAGTAAACCCTGACATAACACCGAATTCAAGCTACTAAAAGTTATGACTACTCGACAATATTCAATGTGCTTATTTACTTCGGCCTTGCTTGTCTCATGGTTTTAACTATTTTATCAACCGAGTCAGTTTGGAACAAATCTTCTAATGAAACTGATAATTTTTGTAGCCAATTAGGGTGTTGGTCAATGGTACCTGGAATATTAACTTGTTCTTCACATTCAATGGCATCTTCAAGTGGTATCAATTGAATATGACTCGAAGCAGCGGCTAAAAATTTTTGCACGGCAATGCTTAATTCAGTATTCATTGTTGGTGGGTTTTGTATTGGGGCCTTTTCCATATTAATAAAGTGCATATCATTTAATGCAGCAATAAGCGTTGCTCTTTCACCCGAACGACCATTGCGCTCATGTTCACCCGCTTCTTCATCAGGATAAAGATTCAGTAATTCGCGCCATTGTAAATCTCGTCCTTGCCACCAGCCAGTTAAGGTAGCTGTGTCATGTGTAGCAATGGTTACAACCGATTGTTCAGGATATAATTCGGGACGTTTGAATAACCCTGATTCCCAACGTTCAAAAAACATCACTTTAAATGATAACAAACCTGCATTGTGCATTATTTCACTAAAGCCATCGGGAACATTACCTAAGTCTTCGCCAATTACTATGCACTTATTTCGTTGTGACTCTAGTGCAATAATGCTTAATATTTCATCGAATGGAAAAGATATATACATACCCTCATCAGCGGCCATGTTTGGTGCAACCCAGTATTGGCGCATCAATCCCAAAATATGGTCGATGCGTAGTGCCCCTGCATACTGCATATTATAGCGTAAAGCTTTAATAAGTGGCTGATACCCTTTAGCTTTTAGTGCAACGGGGTTCATCGGTGTTAATCCCCAACTTTGGCCTAAAGCGTTCATTGCATCTGGCGGAGCGCCAATCGAAGCACCGGCAACATACAAGGCTTGATCAGACCAAACGTCAACACCTGAACCATCACAGCCAACCGCTAAATCTAAATATAAGCCAATTTCCATGTTTTTAGCTTTAGCTATTTTTTTAACCTCATTTAATTGGCAATGGGCTAGCCATTGAATAAAACAGAAATAATCAATACGTTGTTGATGACTTTGTCGAAATTGAGTGATTTCAGCACTGTTTGGTTGTTGATAGGCTTTGGGCCAATATGTCCAACCATAAGCGTGTTCATCAATAGAGCGAAAATATTCATACAAAGCATCAAAAGTGGCAAATTGAAGTAAATCTTCACCGTGCGTTTGTTTAAACTCATTAAAGGCTTGATCTTGTGTTGAGTATATTGTTGTAATTTTATTACAAAAATCTTCAAATAATAACGTTAACACCTCATGCTTTAATGCGGCAACAGCAGCGTAGTTAACGTGTTCAGAATGTTTTGCAGACAACAGTTTCTGTTGAAAACCTGCACTATTCACTAGAGTTTGAACTTTTTGACATTCTGTAAATTGTGAAGTGGCAGTAACATCAATATACAACGGATTCAAAAAGCATCGACTAGAAGGAGAATAGGGGCTTCTATGGGTTGGATTATTTTGGTAAAGCGGGTGCAGTGGGTTGATGCCTATTGTTGCAGCTCCTTGATTGGCTGACATTTCTATTAAAGCGTATAAATCACTAAAGTCACCAATACCCCAGTTGGTTTTACTTTTTAAGGAATAAAGCTGAGCAGTAAAACCCCATACTTTTTTCTTGCTGGCTGCTTTTAGGCTATAGCACGTTTTAGGTGCATAAATTAGTGGGCAACTTGTCGTATTGCCATCATAAGTAATTGAAAGTTGATGATATCCTGCTTCAAGTACAGGTAAGGGCAGCTGATAATGAGAGTAATGCTTGTTGTTTAATTCGATTTCATTAATTAAGGATAACTCACCTATAGCAATACACCCTGAGACTTCTTTGAATAATTCAGTAATTATTTTCCAGTGTAAAGTGCTTTCGCTATTTTCATGAGAATCAGAAATATCACTAATATTAGGGACACTTATCTTAATAAAGTGCTGTGCTTCTTCTATTTTAACGATATGTGATGAAGGAAGTATGTTTTGCCACTGAGCATTTTCTATATGGTTGATTGATTCAATAAGTGACTTATCATCCAATTTGTACCCCATAGCCGATAATAAAGCTTGTATTGCATGGTCTTTAGCGAAAACTTGTTCACCAAATGTGCCCGTGTAACTCGAATAAAATCCGACCAACTCAGCTAATCTTTCAACTAAACGCATTTATAATCCTTGTTGAATGTGAAATAAAATTACATTTAATGTAATTAAAACAAAAAATAGATTGAAATAACATCAAAATGTGGTTTAATAATGATGAAATGATAACGATAAACATCATAATTATTGATTGTATGTTATTTAGCAACAAAACAATAAATAAAATAATAGTAAATGGTACGCAAAAAACATAACCAAAAAACATAACAAAGCTTAGCTTATATTTAATAGTGAGTTTTGTTTACTATTCATTTCGGCTCGAATAAAATGATTTATGTATGTTTTAATAAGGTATTGTTTAGCGACTTATCTTGATGATACTTTTACCATAATTTTCACATGTTTAATGTTGAATTCAAAATATCGAGTTACTAGTATTTAGTAGTATACTGGTAATAAGTTGAAACGGGAGATTTATGGAAAGGTATAAAATGGAACCAGGAAGTGCCTACCCTATAGGTACTGCTGTTGATAGTTCTGGTGTGAATTTCTCATTGTTTTCAGCTAATGCTGAAAAAGTAGAATTGTGTGTTTTTGATGAGCATGGTCATCAAGAATTAATGCGCTTTTTTTTACCTATATGTGAACATAATGTTTGGCATGGTTATCTCAAAGGAGCTAAAGCTGGGCTTGTTTATGGTTACCGCGTTTATGGACCTTATCGGCCTGAATTTGGTCATCGTTTTAATCACCACAAATTGTTGTTAGATCCCTACGCAAAAGCATTAAAAGGTCAGTTTTCTTGGTCTGATCGTCATTTCGCCTATAAATTCGGCGATCCAAAAAAAGATTTATCGTTTGACAATAGAGACAATGCCGATGTGATGTTTAAATCTGTAGTGGTAGACCCATCAGCACCACGTTTACCAAGAAAACCTATTGCTTGGCAAAACACTGTCATTTATGAAGGACATGTAAAAGGCTTAACAGCCGTTAATAATAAAGTACCTAAAGAATTAAGAGGCTCTTTTTTGGGGGTAAGTCACCCTTCGATGATAGCGCATTATCGCGCCATTGGTATTACCACCATTGAGTTATTACCTGTTCAGCAATTTATTTCAGAGCAGTTCTTAGCGGATAAAAACCTTTCTAATTATTGGGGATATAATTCTTTAGGTTTTTTTGTTCCTCACAAAGATTATTTAAATCAACATCAGATAGTTGAATTTCAACAGATGGTTGATGAATTACATCAAGCTGGTTTTGAAGTCATTATTGATGTGGTGTACAACCATACTTGCGAAGGTAACTGGCTAGGACCAACATTAAGTTTTCGCGGCATAGACAATAAATCTTATTATCGTTTAAACCCGACAGAGCCTCGTTATTATATTAACGATACCGGTTGTGGTAATACCCTTAATATTAGTCACCCTCGGGTTTTACAAATGGTGATGGACAGCTTGCGTTATTGGGTACAAATTATGGGAGTAGATGGTTTTAGATTTGATTTGGCGACTATTTTAGGTCGTGAAGTGAATGGATTTAATCCAAGTAATGGTTTTTTAGATGCCATTTTGCAAGATCCTCTACTGGGTAGTGTTAAATTAATTGCCGAACCTTGGGATATTGGCCCAGGGGGATATCAACTAGGCGCATTTCCTGCTCCTTGGTCAGAGTGGAATGATCAATATCGAGATGCCATCAGACGTTATTGGCGCGGTGATAAAGGTATGTTGCCTGAATTTGCGCGCCGAATTCATGGCTCTAGTGATATTTTTGAACATAGCGGTCGTCAGCCTTATGCCAGTGTTAATTTTCTTTGTAGTCATGATGGTAATACTTTGCACGACTTAGTGAGTTATCAAGACCGTCATAATGAGACCAATGGTGAAGGTAATAGAGATGGCCACTCTGAGAACTTTTCACAAAACAATGGCGTTGAAGGAGAAACTACCGATAAAAAAGTATTAGCGCTACGGTTAAGGCAAATGAAAAATATGCTAACCACGGTGATGCTTTCTCAAGGCGTGCCAATGTTGCTTGCGGGTGACGAATTAGGACGTACTCAAAAGGGTAATAATAATGCTTATTGCCAAGACAATGATATAAATTGGTTAAATTGGGATGATAAAACTGAATTTAGTGAGGAACTTACCCCCTTTGTTGCCAGCCTGAGTCAATTAAGAACACGTTTCCCCATGTTGGCTTATCGTCGTTTTATACATAAAGACGATAATGCATCTCAAGTGGATATTACGTGGTTTCATCAATCTGGCCTCCCTATGCATAAAGAACATTGGCATGCTCATCATGCGGCAACCTTAGGTTATATGATACATGAGAAAGCCCCTGATTCAGCCATTCTTTTATGCCTCTATCATGCGGGAAAAAATTCAATAGAATTTCAGTTGCCTGACATTGAAAATGTAGCACATTGGCAAGTGATGGTTGACACTAATGCCAGTGCTATTCAAGAAGAAAAGCACCATATACCAGCCGATAGGATAATAACCATGGTACCTTTTTCAACCATTGTTTTGTTGAATGAATTAAATGATGTGGTACTTAAATAATAGTGACACTCATCAAGAATAGGAATTATTAACGCGTGAATAAAAAAAACAATCTATGTGAAATCACTGAAACAGATAGCAGTGTATTAATGAATGATCACACATTTTCTGAAGATTTAGCCCGTCATTTTCACTTCTCATTGGGACGAGACAAAGTACAAGAATCTCATTTATATCTTTATAATGCACTTGCCATTACTATTCGTGATCGCTTAGTGGCAAAATGGAAAAAAACTCGCGCAGACAGAAATGTGCAACGTCGTGTTGGTTACATCTCTCTTGAATTTTTAATGGGCAGAGCGCTCAATAATGCTATTTTGAATTTAGATTTAGATGATACCGTTCGTAAAACCCTTCAGGATTATTGTTGTGATTTAGAAGACGTAGAGCAAGCAGAGCATGATGCGGGATTAGGCAATGGTGGTTTAGGACGTTTAGCAGCTTGTTTTTTAGACAGCTGTGCTAGTTTAGCTTTGCCCGTTATTGGCTATGGTATTCGCTATGAATACGGCATGTTTAATCAACAAATTAAAAACGGCAACCAAGTTGAACATCCTGATAATTGGCTTCGACATGGTAACCCATGGGAAATACCCGCACCAGAAAAAGCGGTAAGAGTTAAGTTTTTTGGTAACGTTGACGTGATCACCCAAAAAGATGGTAAACAATACCGACAATGGAATAATACCCATGATGTTTTGGCTGTGCCCTATGATATGCCAATTCCAGGATATCAAAACGGTATTGTTAACACGTTAAGGTTATGGAAGTCTGAAGCGACGGATGAATTTGATCTTGATGAATTTAACGCCGGTAGCTATACCGAGGCAGTGGCAAGAAAGAATCTTGCTGAACAAATCACTATGGTACTGTATCCTAATGACGCAAGTGAAAATGGTAAAGAACTTCGTTTACGTCAACAATATTTTTTATCTTCAGCATCCCTACAAGATACTATTAATAGCTATGTGGAAGTACATGGAAACAACTTCGAACGCTTCATTGAGCTGAATAGCTTTCAATTAAATGATACCCATCCAAGCATTGCTATTGCCGAGTTAATGCGTATTCTTATTGATGATTATGACCTTTCTTGGGATGACGCATGGCAAATAACTTCTCAAACAATGGCATACACCAATCACACTTTATTACCTGAAGCGCTAGAAAAATGGCCGGTAAGACTATTTGAACATTTGTTACCACGTATTTTAGACATTATTTATGAAATTAACGCCCGTTTTCTGCTACAGGTTGCTGTTTGTTGGCCGGGTGATAGCGAAAAACAACGCGCTTTATCATTAATTGAAGAAGGACAAGAGTCGCACGTAAGAATGGCTCATTTGGCTATTGTTGGTAGTTATTCGGTTAATGGTGTTGCCGCCTTGCATACCAAATTATTAAAAGCGGGTTTGTTTAACGATTTTTATCAATTATGGCCAGAAAAATTTAATAATAAAACCAATGGAGTCACACCGCGTCGTTGGTTGTCTCACTGTAATAAAAGTTTATCAACGCTTATTAACAGTAAAATAGGGAATCAATGGGTTGCCGATTTTGCTGAAATTTCAAAATTAAGTGACTTTGCTACTAACAAAGTATTTCAAGCTAAATGGCGTGAAAGTAAATTAGTCAATAAAACCGCACTTGTTGATTTTGTAGAGCAAGCGACAGGGGTAACTTTTGACGTTGATATGATGTTTGATGTGCAAGTTAAGCGAATTCATGAATATAAACGTCAGTTACTCAATATTTTACATGTTATTGGTTTATATGACCGTATTCGAAAAGGCGATACCGCTGATATAACACCGCGCTGTGTACTTATTGGTGGTAAAGCTGCGCCGGGTTATGCGATGGCAAAACAAATTATTAAATTAATTAATAATGTGGCTGATACCATCAACTTAGATCCTAAAGCATCAAAGTATTTACGCGTTGCTTTTATGCCAAACTACAATGTATCGGCGATGGAAATCATTTGTCCCGCCACTGATTTATCCGAACAAATTTCAACCGCAGGTAAAGAAGCTTCGGGTACCGGCAATATGAAATTTATGATGAACGGGGCACTGACTATTGGCACGTTAGACGGCGCTAATATTGAAATTAGAGAAGCAGTTGGCGCCGATAATTTTTTCCTTTTTGGTGCTCAAGCCGATGAAATATCAGCTATTCGCGAAAACTATCAGCCAAACAACATTATTGCTAATTCACCAACCTTATCCGCGGTAATGCAATTATTAGAAAGTGGCCACTTCAATTTATTTGAACCAAGAATTTTTGATTCAATTATTCAAAGTATTCGTGATCCGCAAGATATGTGGTTAACGGCTTATGATTTTGACAGTTATTTTGAAGCGCAACGTAATGTAGATCAATTGTATAAAAATCAAAAATTGTGGACACAAAAGAGTATTTTAAACACGGCGGCTAGCGGTGTATTTTCGAGCGATCATACGATCAGGCAGTATCGAGATGAAATATGGAAACTTTAGATTGATAACTTGAAGTAGGTAAGCATATAACTTGAAGTAGATAAGTGTGTTTTATTGCTTGTTAAATTATTGCTTGTTAAAGAATGTTTGTTAAGGAGGCACTATGCCCAAGTATGAAGAAAGAAGAATCAGTAGTTTAACAAAAGAAACTTACGCGTTGATTTTAGCTGGCGGGCGAGGTTCTCGATTATTTGAATTAACTGACACAAGAGCAAAACCTGCTACGTTTTTTGGTGGCAAGTTTAGGATCATAGATTTTCCTTTATCAAATTGCATTAACTCAGGCATAAGGCGAGTTGGTATTGCAACGCAATATAAATCGCATTCGCTTATTCGCCATGTCAATCGAGGCTGGGGACATTTCAAAAAAGAATTAGGTGAGTCAATTGAGATCTTACCAGCATCACAGCAAACGGGTAAAGGCTGGTATTTAGGCACGGCAGATGCGGTTTTTCAAAACATTGATATTATCAGACATGAACTCCCAAAATATGTAATGATTTTATCTGGTGATCATGTTTATAGAATGGATTATGGTCCCTTACTAGCAGAACATGTGGCAAACGGTGCAGACATGACCGTTTGTTGTATTGAAGTACCCGTTGAAGAAGCTGCCGGTGCATTTGGTGTAATGACCGTGGATGAGGATAGTCGCGTTTGTCGGTTTGATGAAAAACCTGCTGTTCCGTCTGAAGTACCGGGTAAACCAGGCATTACACTAGCATCAATGGGCAACTATATTTTTAATACTGAATTTTTATTTGAGCAATTAGAAAAAGATGCTGCACAAGCGGGGTCAAGTGGTGATTTTGGTAATGACATCATTCCAAAAATTATTGAATCACACCGTGTATTTGCGTATCCGTTTAAAGACCCTGATAGTGAAAGACAGCCTTATTGGCGCGATGTGGGTACGCTAGACTCTTTTTGGGAAGCTAACATGGAATTAGTTACACCAGAGCCACAACTAGACATGTACGATGAAAATTGGCCCATTTGGACTTTCCAAGAACAAACCGCACCGGCCAAATTTGTTTTTGACGAAGACGGTAGGCGAGGTATCGCGATTGACTCCACCGTATCTGGTGGCGTTGTTGTTTCTGGCTCTACGGTTAAACGGTCTTTACTCTTTTCTAAAGTCCGCATTAATTCTTACTGTGATATTGAAGAAGCCGTCATATTACCTAGCGTTATTATTAACCGTAACTGTAAAATTAAAAAGGCTATTATTGACCGAAGTTGTGTTATTCCAGAGGGCATGACTATTGGTTTTAATCATGACGATGATCGAGCGAATGGTTTTAGAGTGACCGAGAAGGGCGTTGTTTTAGTTACGCGGGATATGCTGGCGGCATTGGCGTTAAAAAATGAATAACCTCACGATAAGCTTATTGACTAATGACGAAGTGACTGCATTAGTTAATGCTAAGCATCAAGATGTTTTCTCTGTTTTGGGTATGCACAAACATCCAACTGAAAGTGGCTTAATTGTCAGAGCATTGTTGCCTGAAGCCGTTAGTGTTGATGTTATTGATAGCAAAAACAATAGAAAAATTGCTACGTTAACGTTAGTGCATAAGTCTGGGCTTTTTGAAGGAAAACTAGGTCGACGTCGTAATGTGTTTAACTATCAATTACGTGTTAGCTATAAAAATGACACGATAATGATAGATGACCCATACCAGTTTCCATCAATGCTCAATAATGATGACTTATATCTTTTTTGTGAAGGTACTCATGAGCATGTTTACCAATGGATGGGCGCTCATCAGATAACTTTTGCCGATGTTAAAGGTACGCATTTTGTTGTATGGGCACCCGATGCGACACGCGTTTCTGTCGTTGGAGACTTTAATTTTTGGGATGGAAGACACCATGTTATGCGCAAGCACCTTGGTGCGGGTGTTTGGGAAATTTTTATTCCTAACGTTGCAGAAAATACCGCGTATAAATATGAAATTATCGATGCCAACGGACACCTTCAACCGTTAAAGGCTGATCCATATGCTGTTGCTATGCAACATCCCCCTGAAACGGCATCAAAAGTTATCGAGGCTAAATCTTATCAATGGCATGACAACCAATGGATGCAAGAACGTGCTTCTTCATCAAATCACTATGATGGCCCAGTATCAATTTATGAAGTTCATTTAGGATCTTGGAAAAGAAACGGTGAAAATGCATCTGATACTACACATTCACCCAATTATTTAACTTACCGTGAATTAGCTGAGCAATTAGTTCCCTATGTAGTAGAAATGGGCTTCACGCATCTTCAACTGATGCCCGTTAGTGAGTACCCTTTTGATGGTTCTTGGGGTTATCAACCCGTAGGGCTTTTTGCGCCTACCTCACGTTTTGGCAGTGCGGAAGACTTTAAATACTTTGTTGACTGTTGTCACCAAGCAGACCTTGGTTTATTACTTGATTGGGTGCCTGGACATTTTCCTACAGACGCATACGGTACGGGTAATTTTGATGGTTCATGTTTATACGAACACCAAGATGAACGTAAAGGCTTCCATCCAGATTGGAAAACACTGATTTACAATTATGGCCGCGCAGAAGTACAAAGCTATTTAATTAGTAATGCCATTTATTGGTTAGATCAATTCCACATTGATGGCTTACGGGTTGATGCCGTTGCTTCAATGTTGTATTTAGACTACAGCAGGGAAGAAGGTGAATGGTTGCCTAATTGCCATGGTGGTCGTGAAAATTTGGAAGCAATAGAATTATTAAAGCAAGTGAATAGTCGTGCTTATTTTAATTATCCCGGCGTAATGATGATTGCTGAAGAGTCAACCGCTTGGCCGGGTGTTTCTAAACCAGTAGACAGTGACGGCCTAGGATTTGGCTTTAAGTGGAATATGGGCTGGATGAACGATACGTTGTCTTATATGAAGCGTGATCCTATTCATCGTAGTCATCATCACAGCGAAATGACCTTTAGTTTAGTTTACAGCTTTAGTGAAAACTTTGTCTTACCATTAAGTCATGATGAAGTGGTACATGGTAAAGGCTCGTTACTTAATAAAATGCCTGGAGATGATTGGCAAAAATTCGCTAACCTTCGTGCTTATTATGGTTTTATGTGGACACATCCGGGCAAAAAATTACTTTTCATGGGTTGTGAGTTTGCACAACGTAATGAGTGGAACCATGATCAAAGCCTTGATTGGCATTTACTTGAAAACAATCACGATAACCAAAGCCATAACCATAGCCATAAAGGTGTTCAACAACTGATAAAAGACCTGAATCATACCTATCGTAATACTCCCGCATTATATGAACTTGACTGCGACAGTAGCGGTTTTCAATGGCTTGACTCTCAAAACAGCGAACAGTCAATTTTAGTTTATTTACGTAAAGGCAAAAAAGGGTGTGCACCTGCTTTAGTGGTTGTAAACCTTACGCCAACGCATTATGAAAATTATTGTATTGGTGTACCTGAAGCGGGTTTTTATCGAGAATGCCTCAATACCGACAGTGCTAAATATGGGGGTAGTAATGTTGGCAATAACGGCGGAGTTTCTACACAAAATCAGCCTTATGCAGAGCAATCTAATCAATTGACCTTGTCAATACCGCCACTGGCAACCTTGATATTTGAATTGCAAAAATAAATAAACGCGAATTAATAAACGTGAGTGAATATTAGTAAGTTATAAAATTTTTAAGGATACACCATGACCATTAAGCAAATTAAAACGCAATTTTTTAACGATCAAAAACCAGGCACATCGGGTTTAAGAAAAAAAGTAACACAATTTCAGCAAACAGGTTATTTAGAAAATTTTGTACAAGCCGTATTTAACACTATAGCGCCATGCACAGGTAAAACGCTGGTACTTGGTGGTGATGGCCGATTTTATAATCGCGAAGCAATACAAGTGATTATTCGTATGGCAGTCGCCAATGGTTTTTCACATATATTGGTAGGTAAGGGCGGTATTTTATCAACCCCAGCAGCTTCTTGTGTGATTAGAAAATACCAAGCTTGTGGTGGTATCATTTTGTCTGCTAGTCATAATCCCGGTGGTCCAGATGAAGATTTTGGTATTAAATTTAATGGTGAAAATGGTGGTCCTGCGCCAGAAAAACTTACCGACGCTATCTTTGAACAAACTTTAACCATTGAACAATATAAAACCATTGATGCAGAAAATGTAGAGCTTGACAAAATAAGCACAAAACAAATAGCGCAAACAACAATCGACGTAATAAATCCGGTTACTGATTATGCTGATTTAATGGAATCAATGTTCGATTTTAAGCTAATGAAAACCCTGTTTACGCAAGGTGATTTTCGCATGTGCTTCGATGCGATGCATGCTGTAAACGGCCCTTACGCAAAAGAAATACTCGAAAATAGATTAGGCGCGCCAAAAGGAACCGTTATTAATGGCATACCATTAACTGATTTTGGCGGCGGGCATCCTGATCCAAACTTAGTACATGCGCATGAATTGGTTGACTTATTACTGGCTGATGAACCGCTTGATTTTGGTGCTGCATCTGACGGTGATGGTGATCGAAATATGATTTTGGGTAAAAATTTCTACGTTAACCCTTGTGATAGCCTAGCGTTATTAACGGCCAATGCCCATTATATTCCTGCCTATTCAACAGGCATTACCGGTGTTGCTCGGTCAATGCCAACCAGTAGATCGGTTGATCGTGTTGCTAAAGCGATGAATATAACCTGTTATGAAACCCCCACAGGCTGGAAATTTTTTGGCAACTTATTAGATGCAGGAAAAATCACCTTATGCGGTGAAGAAAGCTTTGGTACGGGCTCTGATCATGTAAGAGAAAAAGATGGTTTATGGGCGGTATTGTTCTGGCTTAACTTAATAGCAGTTAAAAAACAGCCCGTAAGTGAAATAGTTAATAACCATTGGGCGCAGTACGGTCGTGATTATTTTACTCGCCACGACTATGAAGCCGTAGACAGCGAAAAAGCACACGCGATGATCACACAATTAAAAGATAAATTATCTACTTTACCTGGGCAGAATTTTTCTGGCATTGAAATAGAAAAAGCAGACGATTTTGGCTACATTGACCCAGTAGATAACAGTAAAACAACGGCGCAAGGGGTACGTATTTATTTAAACAATGGTGGCCGTATTGTCTTTAGGCTTTCAGGCACTGGCACACAAGGGGCAACCTTACGTGTTTACATTGACTGTTTTGAAAATAATCCTGAATTATTAGCCCAAGACACGCAAAAAGCGTTAACCCGTTTAATAACAATAGCAGACAGTGTAGCAGGCATAAAACAGTTTACGGGCAGAGATAAGCCTGATGTCATTACATAAGAGTGAGGCAGCGCTACACCCAATGTAAGGGGGAATTTATTGCCCCTTGTTGGACTACGCTATACGGATATTACGGTTAACTTACTTTGAAGTCTTAGTGTATAAATTATTGAAGGGTACAAAATGAAAATATTAATGGCTGCTGCAGAAAATGATGCTTTTTCTGGCGGTAAAGTTGGCGGAATTGGTGATGTAGTGCGAGATATACCGTTGGCACTTGCCAGTATAGGTCATCAGGTTGATGTGGTAATGCCAGGTTATGGTGTTTTCTCTCAGCTTGCCTCGGCTCAACAGGTTACTTCACTGCAAGTAATGTTTGGCGGCCAGCAGCAAACAGTAGAAGTATTTAAAATTGTACCTGATAATAATGATATAAATAACGTCACTCAATGGATTATTGAACACCCTTTGTTTGCTATAGGTGGCAAAGGTAAAATTTATTGTGACGACCCTGATAACAGACCATTTGCCAGTGATGCAACCAAGTTTGCACTTTTTAGCGCCTCGGTCGCTAAAGCAATGATTAGTGATGTGTTTGGCAAAATAGAGGTTTTACATTTGCATGACTGGCACACTGCTATGGTGTCAGTGCTTCGGGCATTCGACCCAGAATATCAACAGCTTAAATCAATAAAAACCGTTTATACAATCCATAATCTAGCGTTACAGGGTATAAGGCCTATTGCCGATGATGAATCGTCGCTAAAGGCGTGGTTTCCGACTTTACCTTTTGAACATGATAAAATTAATGATCCCCGTTATACCCATTGTTTTAACCCTATGCGAGCGGGCATAAACCTGTCTGATAAAGTTCATGCGGTATCGCCAAAATATGCCCAAGAAATTTTACTACCAAGCAATGCTGAACACGGCTACTTTGGCGGTGAAGGATTAGAAAATGACTTACGTGAGGCTAATAATGCAGGGCGTTTACATGGCATATTAAATGGCTGCGAATACAATATTAATAACAAAAGCAATAACAAAAAAATTAAAAAATTAGCGTTTACTAAGCTATTACAATTGTGTGAAAACGAGGTAATAAAGTGGTTGGCTAATAAACCGTTAGTCGATAGCGCTCATTTAATCACCACCACACGAATAAAACAATTATCTTCAAATAAACCTAAAAAACAACCACTTGTATTAACCTCTGTTGGGCGAATTACCGATCAAAAAGTGCGTTTATTTCAGCAAACAATGTCAAATGGCGAAAGCGCGTTAGAAAACCTACTTACTCTACTTGGTGATGAGGGAATCTTCATTTTACTAGGCAGTGGTGATCACTCCTTAGAGGATTTTTTAACACAAATAGCCGCTAAAAGAGCAAATTTTATATTTCTAAAAGGTTATTCTGAAGCACTATCTGAAAATTTATACAGTTCAGGTGATTTATTTTTAATGCCAAGTTCATTCGAACCCTGCGGCATTAGTCAAATGTTATCAATGCGCGCCGGACAACCCTGTTTGGCGCACAGCGTGGGAGGTTTAAGCGATACTATTGTTAATAATGTAAATGGTTTCACCTTTAATGGTAACACCCCTTATGAACAAGCCGAGAACATGTTGAGCTGTTTTCAAAACGCATTAAATAAAAAACAACATAACGCAAAAGAATGGAATATTATTGCAACCAACGCCCTTAATGCTCGATTTTCATGGCAAGATGTTGCGCACGATTACGTAAAATATTTATATAAAAATCAATAGGTAGCGTTATTATGTGTTTTTATCAGTTTAGATAGTTACCGCCTAAAATATGCGTAAATTAAATCTTAGACAAAATTATAATATAGGGTTAGTATTGAATTTTAGCGTTATGTAATAAGCATATACCGAAACAAAACCTATTCATCGGTCATCACTTTTCAATCATCTATTTATCTTAACCTAGTTGTTCGTAGCCTATTTATTTACAACCTAGCTACAGATGAATAGCTGATGAAAGACTTATCACCTTCAGACCTTAAAAGCATATTACATTCAAAACGTGCCAACATGTATTACTTGGAATATTGCCGCGTAATGCAAAAAGACGGCCGCGTTTTATATCTAACCGAAGCCTTATCTAACACAAGCAAAGAAAACCAATATTTTAATATACCCATCGCCAATACCACCGTTTTACTGCTAGGTAACGGCACGTCAATAACCCAAGCCGCTGTGCGTATGTTAAGCCAAGCAGGTGTATTGATAGGTTTTAGTGGCGGCGGTGGCACGCCGCTTTACATGGCAAATAACGTAGAACAACCGATAGAATGGTTCACGCCACAAAGTGAATATCGACCAACAGAATACTTACAAGGTTGGATGGGATTTTGGTTTAACGATGAAAAACGTTTTGCCGCCGCTAAACAATTTCAGCAAGCCCGTATTCAATTTTTAACTAAAATATGGAACAAAGATAAAGACCTTAAAAATGAAGGCTTTACTACGGATGATGCCGGAATAAAACAAGCACTGCAACGCTACGATGAACGTATGGCAACTGCCACAAAAGCATCCGATTTACTACTTACTGAAGCACAACTCACTAAAGCACTCTATAAATTTGCCGCCAATACCACGAAAACAGACGGCTTTACTCGCCAACACGCCTCTACCGATCTCGCCAACGATTTTCTAAATCACGGCAATTATCTCGCTTATGGTTTAGCGGCAACCACACTTTGGGTATTAGGCATTCCCCATGGTTTTGCGGTAATGCATGGCAAAACGCGCCGGGGTGCATTAGTGTTTGATGTTGCCGACCTAATAAAAGACGCGATTGTTTTACCTTGGGCGTTTGTTTGCGCTAAAGAAAAGGCCACCGAACAAGAATTCCGCCAACAAATACTACAAGCGTTTACCGATCATAAAGCACTTGATTTTATGTTTGAACAAGTGAAAGCTGTTGCGTTGTTCTACACAGAAACAATAGAAAAAACAAAAGAAAGTCATAATGTTAAAGGTGATGAAGGCAAAAAATCATGATGGTGACCTTTATCAGCCAATGCGAAAAAAATGCGCTTAAAAAAACTCGTCGGGTACTTGACGCCTTCGCTAACCGCATTGGCGATAACGCATGGCAAACATTGATCACAGAAGACGGCTTAATCACGGTAAAAAAAATGCTCCGCCAAACCGCTAGCAAAAGCACCGCCGTAAGTTGTCATTGGATAAGAACCCGCGCCCGAAGCCAGTTTTTATGGGTTGTAGGGAATAAGAGTAAGTTTAATGGTGAAGGTGTAGTGCCGGTTAATAGTACCAGAGTAATAGATATCAAAATGGATGAAATAAAAATAATGAATGAAAAAGTATATGCCAATACACATAAGCAACCGCTTGCTCAACATTTGTTTGCGGTAGGTTATGTTGCATCACAATTAATGAGCAGAATCACGAACCATGAAGATACCAAACATTTAGAAAAGTTAGCATTTGTAGCGGGTTGTTTTCATGATATTGGCAAATTAGACCCAGAATTTCAGCATTGGTTAAAAGGCTTAATAGATAAAAATAAACAAATAGAACCAGAAACAGATGGTCTACATATAGACAAAGGTAAATTTTCTTTTGAAACACATGCAAGCCACAATGAAATATCATTACTCATGTATCATTTACTGAAAGATGAAAGTGATAAAACCATCAATAACCCTAATAAAAATACGATTAAACACGCTATTTATTGGCATCATGCTAAAAGGTTTAGAAAAGAAGATCTAAAAAATTTAGAACATATTTATGTAAAATTAAATAAAAGTTTATCTAACATAAAACTTAGCGATTTTTATAAGGTTGCCTTATCTACCTTACAATTGGTTAATCAAATAAGTGAAAGTTATGGTACTGAAAACCAAAATATCAAAGGATTGTTAAAGACCCTAGATAAAGAAAAAATTGAAGCGTTATCAGAACCTAAATTACCAGAATATAAAAAATACTCCACATTCAATGAAGAAGTTAAATATTTTGTTGCCAATGTGATTGGTAATGCAAAAAATAATTTAGTACGCACCGCTGTAATAAGTGCGGATAGGCTAGTCTCACAATTATCCGCAGAAAGTTTACAACAGTTAATAGAAGAGCAATCATTAACTACTTTGCTTGATCAAGCTCTTTTGCATGATCGCGGTTTATTAACAGAAATAAATACCTGTCTACAAAAATTTGAACAAACTTACCCCAATAGCGCACGTAATAAAGCTCAATCAATAGCAGCTGATAAATTGGCTGAAATAGATGATGAAAGCCATGTGAAAGTGCTAAATGGCCCAGCAGGTTGCGGTAAAACTAAAATAGCATTGGAGTGGGCGTTAAAGACACACGCAAAAAAAATCATATGGGTTTGTCCTCGTGTGCAAGTTTGCCAAGGCTTATTTAATGACTTAACAAGTTCTGAATACTTACCTAATGCACAAATTGAAATTAATACCGGTGAATTTAAATATATAAATAGTGAAAGTAATGAAACCCCAGAAGGTAAAGCATTTTCTGGAGACATAGTGTTAACCACTATTGATCAAGTTATCAATGCCATAACAACACATCGAAATGTAACCAATCTTGTTGAATTTATGAATTCGCATATTGTGTTTGATGAATTTCATGAATATATCAATATGCCAGCATTTAATTTGTTATTTGCAGAGTTAATACAAGTAAAAAAATGGCAAGGTGAAAAAGCTAATACTTTATTGGTGTCAGCAACGCCCAATTATTATTTTATTGAAAAATTTTTGGAAATTGATGAAATTGTTAACATGCAAAGCTTTAACCAAAGTAAATTTAAAATTCAATTTCAAAGCTTTGATGAAACGCTTACTGATGAAGATAACCCACTGTTTCAGTTACAAGATAAGTTAGTAAAAAGTAATAAAACGGTTTTTGTTATCAGTAATACCGCCACAACGGCACAGTTAAGTTTTATCAAGCACCAACAACATGAAAATGCCATATTATTACACTCAAAATATAAAAAGTCGGATAAGTTAGCATTGTTTAATAACGTTTTTGATGCTTTTAAAAAAGAGGGAAGTAAAAGCTTTAATATTTTACGAAGTGGTCCAGTAGTTCAAGCCTCATTGAATATAACGTGCGATCACATGATCACAGAATTTACTCATGCCGAAAACTGGTTACAGCGTTTAGGAAGATTAGATCGTTTTGGAGAAAATTCAGCAATAAACACCTACGTTATCGCTACCCCTGAATCAATTCAAGCAGGTATAAATAATGGCAAATGCGCGCGTTTTCTCAGCCAGTTATTTAGTCTTCAATCAGCCAAAGCTTGGTATGAATTTTTAAAAGATAGAAACATTGAAGATACTCCTAAAACAATTGCTGAAATTTATCAGTTATACCGTGAATTCTATAAATCAAGTCAAGGGCAAGCAGCAGTAGAGCAAGACTTTATTGCTGTGCTTAAAAAGAGCGCTCAACTCATTGATGCGAAAGTACAAGATCCAATGGCACCACCGAAGAAAAAATCAGTGAATAAAAAATTAAAAATGAAAAAAAGTTCGCTTCGAGGCGATAGCCGTTTTGTAAATATGGCTGTTTGTGAATTAACAGATCCGCAAGTGCCTGTTATTTTGGAACAATATGTTATTCAACAGGATGAACAAGACGGATTAACGGAATCATTAGAAACGATAAGAAATACTGGATTAATTGACTATGTAACCCAAAAGGATAGCCGCATAAATGAAAATAGTTTAATAAAAGGTATTCCAGCAAAGCAAATGAATAAACGAAAAATGTTAATAGAAGGTGCGGCAACAAGCCCGGAAAATGCAATTTATTTAAGCTATACACCAAATGACTTAAGCAAAATAGGCGAGCATGAAGCACATGAAGAAGCTATTTATTATGCAGTTTGCTCTAAACAATCCATAGGTAAACTTTCAAAAAACCAAATTATAAATCAGTAAATTAATTATTTAATGTTAACTAAAAAGGGAAATAAAAATGAACAAAGTAACAGGTATAAAAAGCGTTGATTTTAAAATTATTGCGCTAGGTCATGGAGTAGTTAATTGGAATGGGCCAACAACATTAACGGGTAACGATGGCAAAACAGTTGATAACCACACTTTACCTAAATTGCGTGGGTATACTAATTTAACAGGAAAAATTAAAGAAGAAACTGGTTATAAATACAAGAAAGAAGCGACCGATATAAATTTTAAAGAAACGCCCCTTTATATTAGCCAAAACTGTATTCGCCATCATCTATTTAAATCACAATCGTTTGATTTACATTTTGCAAAAAAAAGCAATTTAGAAAATGTTTTAGCATCAATAACTGGACTTGTGCGAGGTTATGTTGTTCCAGCAAGTCAAAATAAGCGCACGAGTCCTTTATTAATTGAAGATTTTGTTGACCAATTAGGCAATGGTAATTTCGAACAATTCGGACAAGCGGGTGAAAGAGATAAGTCGTCTTTTTTTTCAAAAACCACCTTTGGTGATACTAAATATGAATCTTACGGTTCTATTAGTATTGAACAATTACAATTCATCTCACTCGATAAAAAGTTTGATCGTGAAGCTATGGAGATAAAACAAGGGCAGGGTGAACAAGTAGCGCAAGAAATACAAACATTTATTCAATCGTTAAATACTGAGTTAATCCCCAAAGCGACATTTCATGAAAATTACGTACGCCGAGGTACTATTTTTGAAGAAGGTGAAAATGGCATTTTATTAAACAATGATGCTATTCAAGCATTGATTGAATACATCATAGCGTTAATTTCAGAACTCACAATTCGTCAAGCAAAATCATATATGTATGTTGACAGCATAACAGTTGATTATAACGACAGTAATAAAATGATGCGGATAAAACGTGATGCAAGCAATATTGCTGAAACACCAGAAGGTAATTATGCTAATTATTTTTATGCAAAATAGCGGAGGCGAGGATGAAAATAATAATTGAATATGAATCGTCATGGCGAAACTCGTTTTTAGATGGTGACAATAATCAACCTTTGCCTAAAACAGGGCGAAAGTTTTTAGGCTCAATGACAAGTTTAAAGAAACCTGAAAATTTTCTTCCTCGTGAAGTTACGATAGATACGGTAATGGGACTTTTAAATCGCTTGATCGGTGATCAAAGAAAGTTATATCAAGCAAGAAGTCAACCGGAGTACTATTTTGAAGATTTAGAACCATTAGTTGTATTTATTGATAAGCCCAAAGTGCTCAATAACGAAATGACTTATATTCGTAATATTTCAGGCAGTACGGATCAAAATTCATATACAGGAGCAATAAAATCAAATGATCCTGTGTTTTTATCTGACTACTCCTTAGAGTTTTGGGGAATACTAGCATTAAACGTTGAAGAGCTTTGCTTGTATATCGTAAATCAACAACCAATTAATAAAAACATACCGTGTGATCCACTAACCATTATTGATAGGCTAGAAGAGTTAAATAAACTCAAGCCTATTGAAAATAAAGATATGGCGAATAAAGCGTTTGAAATATTACATGCGAAGTTTGATAAATTTAAAGGACTTAACAATAAAGGATTAATTTATCCTATTGCTTTGTATTGCTCTGCACTATATTTACAGCTTGAGTTATTGACAAAAAAATATGATATGAGTACTGCTAAAACTAAAGTAGGTGGTATTAGTGGCATTTCAAATAATGGTTTTACAAAGAAAGATTTTATGAACCGCTTCACAACAGGTGATAAAAAGAAAATTTGGGGAAACCCATATATTCATGAAAAATATGTGAAAGGTGAAGGTAAAACCAAACATTTGATGACTAAAGCAAGCGGCAGTTTAGATATTATGATCAACGTTAGTAAAAGCAAAGCTAAAGAACTAAATATTATGATTGAAAATGCTGGCGTTTCTAGTTTTTATCTAGGCAAAAAAGGACTTGCTTATGTGAGTAAAATTAGTACAAGGGAGGAAGTGTAATGGACTATTACATTGATATAAAAATTAATCCAGATGCAGAAATGCGTGAGAATGTTTTACTTAATAAAGTATATACAAAGCTCCACAAAGCACTATTTGATTTAAAAAGCAGCGCAATAGGTGTTAGTTTTCCTGAGTATAAAGTATTACTGGGGCGAATATTACGTTTACATGGTAACTCGTCGATATTGAATGACTTACAAGGGTTGAATTGGTTAGGTGGTTTGTCTGGTTATTGTCAAATGACTGAAATATTACCAGTACCAGAAAATGTTCAATATCGAGTTATATCTCGTAAACAAAGCACGATGACTAACGCTAAATTAAATCGTTTGATTAAACGCGGTACTATTTCTGAGGAAAATATAAAAGCCTATAAAGCCAAAATGTTTACCAAGGGCTTAGATAATCCTTATTTGGAATTAGATAGCACTTCAAATGACCAGTTACATCGGAGATATTTGCAGTTTAGTGCGTTATTAGATAAACCAATCGAAGGTGAATTTGATACTTTTGGGTTAAGTAAAAGTGCCACCATACCGTGGTTTTAATTAGCCAATTTTAAACCATCAAGAATATTGGTTTAAATTACTTGTTTAATTAAGTCTAAATATGGTTTATATTTAGACTTAATTAAGACTATTTTAAGGTGGTTTCCATGTCACTAACAACGCATATAAAACCGATCAGTTATTTAAAAGCTAATGCAGCTAAAATCGCGGCTGAGTTAAAAGCTGATGGTGAAGCTTACATTATTACTCAAAACGGTGAAGCTGCGATGGTAGTGCAATCAGTAGCAGAGTATGAACAAACTCAAGATACCTTAGCCATGTTGCAACTTGTTGCATTAGGTGAACAAGAAATAGCTTCTGGAAAAACAGTATCAGCTAGGCAAGCATTTGCTGATGTTAGAGCAAAAATGGGTTTAAATGATGACATATAATATTTCATTAACAGAACAAGCTAGCCTTGATCTGCTGCAAATTATGGAATATTTTACCGCAAAAGTTAACCTGACTTTTGCCGAGAAAAAATTGGTCGAAATAGAAAATATGATTAAGTCATTATCATTTCAGCCAACTCGAGGGCATAAACCACATGAATTATATAAAATTAATGCAGCTAAACAGCTTGAAATAATTGCAGATAAAGTACGTATTATCTATGAAATAAAAGGCAATGATATTTTTGTAACGGCAATCTTTGATAGTCGTCAAAATGTAAAAGCCCATTTATTAAAAAGAATGCAGAAGTTACATTGATAAAAACCTAAAAAATTGCTCTTTAAAAAATCATTTAAATATTAATAAGTTACAAACACGCTAAAAATTTAGGTAAAAACACCTAAAAATTGATAGCTATCTGTTGTAACTTGTTTTTTTGCTGATATTCTATTGTTCACTGCCGCACAGGCAGCTTAGAAATCATGCGTTGTTGTTAATTTGTAATAACTAGCGTTCACTGCCGCACAGGCAGCTTAGAAATAGATCGTTATTGTAAGTGGTCATATTATTAAGTTCACTGCCGCACAGGCAGCTTAGAAATGAAACAATCATCGCTAAGACAGCTAAATTTTGTTCACTGCCGCACAGGCAGCTTAGAAATTGAGCTAATACCTGAAATATTTATACTGTCAGTTCACTGCCGCACAGGCAGCTTAGAAATCATTAGTTTGGTATCTCTCAGTATAGCAAACGTTCACTGCCGCACAGGCAGCTTAGAAATATAACTTTAGGGTGGCTTGCCATATCCGTCAGTTCACTGCCGCACAGGCAGCTTAGAAAAGTAACGTTAGCTGCTAATACAGTTATCAATAGTTCACTGCCGCACAGGCAGCTTAGAAAGCTATCGTTTGTCTTGCTCGCTTGTCGTCGGGGTTCACTGCCGCACAGGCAGCTTAGAAATATAAGCATTTTGAAATAAGACTCCATTAGTAGTTCACTGCCGCACAGGCAGCTTAGAAATACAGGAAAGACGATGACACTACTTTGCATATGTTCACTGCCGCACAGGCAGCTTAGAAAATTACCAATAGAATAACCTTGCCCTCCACAACGTTCACTGCCGCACAGGCAGCTTAGAAACCATATCTCCGTCATTTTCTCCCATACCCAATGTTCACTGCCGCACAGGCAGCTTAGAAAATTTGGCAGTAAAGCGACCGCGTAATCGCACAGTTCACTGCCGCACAGGCAGCTTAGAAACTAAGTGCAAGACGAAAACTTGTATTCTACGTGTTCACTGCCGCACAGGCAGCTTAGAAATTCAATACCGCGAATGTAGCCGCCAGCTTCGTGTTCACTGCCGCACAGGCAGCTTAGAAATTTCGCCCACTTTCGCTAACATCGCTAAAATTGTTCACTGCCGCACAGGCAGCTTAGAAATTTCGCTGTATTCTTGATACCATTCTTTCTGTGTTCACTGCCGCACAGGCAGCTTAGAAATTAGGACTTGAAATGGCCACGGATCGCGTACCGTTCACTGCCGCACAGGCAGCTTAGAAATAATATTAGCCCGAAGTGCAAAATGTTAAATTGTTCACTGCCGCACAGGCAGCTTAGAAAGTTAATATCTAAATACCCGTCATCTACTTTAAGTTCACTGCCGCACAGGCAGCTTAGAAAGCAACTACTGATGCAATCGCCGCACTTACTAAGTTCACTGCCGCACAGGCAGCTTAGAAAAATGGAACAAGCAGCTGGTGCAGCTAAGTTATGTTCACTGCCGCACAGGCAGCTTAGAAATTTCGGTGCTTGCTTTGCTTTAGCTCTCATCTGTTCACTGCCGCACAGGCAGCTTAGAAAAAGATCAACATACGATTGGGTATGGGAAGGTGGTTCACTGCCGCACAGGCAGCTTAGAAATGATGCAGGCATTGAGAAAAATAAAGTATTAGAAACTTTTCAAGTGAATATAGGTATAGGGCTTCATTACAAAATAACCAATAATTTAGCTGTTCAACTTGATTGGCGTCATTATTATAGTAGTACTAAAACGTCTGAAGATAATACTATAGTAAGCCGCATTGTTTACCTGTTTGG
The DNA here is from genome assembly GCA_963974965.1 of uncultured Colwellia sp. Classification (GTDB taxonomy): domain Bacteria; phylum Pseudomonadota; class Gammaproteobacteria; order Enterobacterales; family Alteromonadaceae; genus Colwellia. Next base: position 104,704 of record CAXBEX010000016.1, read on the forward strand.
TAAAGGCGAACGCTAACTTTCTATTTATTCAACACACACCTGGTTACTTTGTAAACAAATATTAATAACACATACCGTTAATAGCCTTTTTTTATTATTTGGCTTACGCTTAAATTATCCCCCTTTATTAAGTAGCTGGGAGAAGTTATGAAGCGTTATATAATTATTAGTTTATTCCTTTCTTTACCCTTGTTATTTTCTTGCCAGAGTAACCATGACTACAGCGCTAGTGCTAAAATACCTGTCGAATCTCTTTATTTAGATCAACACTTTACTGTGCCAACTTCATTTAACATAGAGTCCGAGCATGAAATTTTCATGCTCGATGATGAAATGCTTTTTATGGTTGAAAACACGTTAAACACGACGCCAGATGTTAAAAAAAAGGCAATAAAACTATTAAGGCATATTTTTTCTAAAGAAAAAATTGCCTTAAGTTATTCAAGTCATGCCAATCTTACTGCTAGAGAGGCTTATCATAGCCAAACAGCTAATTGTATGTCATTAACTATTATGGCTTATGCCTTAGCAAAAGCAGCCAACCTAAAGGTAGATTTTCAACAAGTAGATGTTCCTGAATATTGGGTTAGAAATGGTCAATATAATTTACTTACCGGACATATAAACTTATTAATTAAGCCCAGAGCACACCCAGAAAAACTCTTTATATACGGTAATGATAATATTCAAATAGATTTTGACCCTTTTGTAATTAAGCAAAAATTCCCCAGAAGAGTAATAGCAAAAAACACAGTTTTAGCTATGTTTTATAACAATAAAGGTGGGCAATATTTAGTTGATGAAAAATATAATACCGCTTACCAATATTTTAAAGCGGCGACTTTAGCGGATAAAACCTTTAGTTCTGCTTGGAGTAATTTAGCGGTGCTTTATCGTTTAACAAATAAGTTGAATGAGGCTGAAAAAACGTACCGATATGCCATTGCCATCAGCCCTGATAACTTAACGGCACTGACAAATTTAGCCATGTTATTACGCAGCCAGCAACACAGTAAAGAAGCTGATTATATTGAAAGTATGCTTTTACACAAAAGGATCAATAATCCTTACTATCATGCTGTTTTAGCTGATGAAGCCTATTATAAACACAACTATAAACAGGCACTAAAACATTATAAAAAAGCAATAAAATTGAACAGAAATATACATGAGCTTTATTTTGGTATTGCAAAAGTTTACTATCAAATGAATAGATTGCCAGAGGCAGAAAGAGCAATGGAAAAAGCGTTGTCATTAAACAAAATAAAATCTATTGATTTTCAATATATAGCGAAGTTAAATTTTTTAAGGGCAGAAAGAACAAATTGATTTTTTGACAAAAAAATAGCGATCAGAAACAAAAAACCTGACTAATTAGACAAATAATTTAAAAATGAAAATAATCACGTTATAATATGGAAAATTATGAATTAAGGTTATTTTCAATGGAAAAGAAATTTATTACAGCACAAGAATTACTTGAAGACTCTTTTAGACTGGCGGCTAAAGTATATGAAGATGGTTTTAGACCACAATTTATTGTTGGTATTTGGCGTGGTGGTGCTCCTATAGGTATCGCAGTTCAAGAATATTTTGACTATAAAAAAGTTGAAACTGATCATATTGCCGTACGTACCTCTTCTTATTACGGTATTAACCAACAAAGTAAAGAAATCACCGTTCATGGCCTACATTACATCATTGAAAATGCAAATGCTGATGATGGTTTGTTAATTGTAGATGATGTTTTTGATTCTGGTCGAAGTATTAAAGCACTTATTGAACAACTTAAATTAACAATGAGAAATAATATGCCAAAAGATGTGCGTGTTGCGTGTCCTTGGCATAAACCTAACAATAAGCAAGTCGATATTACACCTGATTATACTGTGCATGAATCGACAGAATGGCTAGTTTTTCCACATGAAATATCAGGTTTAACATCAGAAGAAATTATTAAAGGTAAAGCTGATTTAGCGAATATTAAAGAATTATTTTAGCTGTTCATAACTGATTATTTATAAAATTTTCAAGTGATAACTAAAATTACAAATGGAATAGCTTGATGCGTTTTTTTAACGCTCTTTCTTTGTAGCTCTGCCTACAGTAAAACAGCTAAACCAATTGTGGTTTTGTTATCTATTGATGGTTTTTCTTATCAGTATCTTACTAAACAACCACCACCGAATATTATCGCTTTATCAAAATTAGGCGTTGTTGCTAAGCCTTACCTTAAAAATAAGTTAAATAATAAAAGCCCACACCGTGTTAATTTACACTAGTAATTTCATGTAATAATGGTAATCTTGGATGTAATTAAACTACACTAATAGAGCGAAATTAGAGCGAAATGAAAAATACCTATATCGCCCGACAAGCAATTCTGAATGAAAAATTAGAAACTATCGGCTATGAGTTATTGTTTAGAGATAGTCTCGATAACAAGTTTCCTGAAGTTGAACACGATATAGCCAGTTCAAAACTGATTATTCAAAATCATATTCATGGTGATATTCAAAAAATAAGTATGGGAAAATTGTCATTCATCAATTTTACTGAAAACTGTTTAATTCATAAATTTCCCTTAATGTTTGATAAAGACTCTATTGTTATTGAACTTGTAGGTAACGAAAAACCCACCAAAAAGCTATTGAAAATCGTAAAGTTTTATCATGACAAAGGCTATATGATTGCGCTAACAGAGTATGATTTAGCACTACATTGGGATTTACTTTTTCCTTATATTGATATTGTTAAAGTTGATATTGAAAAAATCAACACCAAACGTTTAATACCTGCCGTTGCTCGAATGAAGCCATTTAATATTGCAATAGCAGCTGAAAAAGTTGAAACAAGAAATCAGCAACAAACGCTAGCAGAAGTTGGTTTTGACTACTTTCAAGGTTATTTTTACCATGAACCTGAAATTATTGAAGGGCAAGCACTAGCACCAATCAAAACTCAAATGCTTAACTTGCTAAGCGAAACGTTCAATTACCCACTAAATTATGAAACAGTAGCAGAAATAATTAGCCATGATGTGAATTTAACAGTTGGTTTACTGAAAATGGTGAACAATGTAGCTACGGGTACACGCGTTGAAATAACCTCATTAAAGCAAGCTGCAGCTTATTTAGGAGAAGATAAATTAAGACAGTTTGTATCAATTCTTGCTTTATCTAATTTAACATCAGACACTACCGATGAAGTATGTAAACAAGCATTGATAACGGGTAAAATGATGTTCGCATTAAGTAACAATAAAGCCTTTAAATCAGTTAATGATTTTGCTTTTATTACCGGTTTACTTAGTGCTATTGAAGTGATGTTGTCTATGCCAATAGCTGAAATTATGAAAACCATGCCTTTAGCAGAACCCATAGAAACAGCTTTAGTAAGGCATGATGGCTTGTTAGGCCAGTTACTTGATCTAACCACTAGCTTCATACTTGGCCACGAACAGTTACAAACAGACGAAAGTTTAGTGAATAGTTTGAATCAGTATTCTTTAGATAAAAAACTCGTTCAAGCTGAATTTTTAAAAGCGAGTCAATGGTGTAAAGATCTTAATATTTAATTGATATAACTTATCTTTGTTCGCGCTTATCTCAAGATAAAATACGTCGAACAAATAAAACTATTAATGAATATAGAAGGAGATAACAATGTTACGAAGTCTACATGAAATTATGCGTTTTCAACTACAAGGGCTCGATGAAGAAATAGGGCGCTGTAAAGATTTTCTTTTTGACGATAAACTTTGGGTAATACGTTATATGGTAGCTGATACCAACAAATGGCTGCCCTTTGGACGAAAAGTGCTCATCAGTCCGATATCGCTAGGCGAACCTGACTGGGAACAGCATAAATTTCCTATTCATTTAACTCGAGAAGAGATTAAAAATAGTCCTTCTCTTGATGAACACCAACCTATATCACATTTGTATGAAACGGAGTTATTTAAATACTACGGTTATGGTTATTATTGGATGAACGAAGGACTCTGGGGAACTTATCCGAATCCAACGCCTTTAGTTGATGACAACGTACTTGAAGATAACACTCAGATTAAAACGGAAGATCGGCATTTGCGTTCAACAGATGAAGTCAAAGGGTACAGAATTCACGCAACCGATCAAGAAATTGGCCATATTGACGATTTTATTTTAAATGACGACAACTGGTCTATTCTTTATATTGTTGTCGATACGCGTAATTGGCTTCCGGGTGGGCGCAAAGTACTTATTAGTCACCAATCCATTGAAGCAGTGAGTTGGGCCGACGGGTCTATAACGGTTAATGTAAGCGCTCAGAAAATAAAAGAAAGTCCGCCATTCGAATTGGAACGGCTTATTGATCCACAATATGAAATCCACCTTAGCAAGTATTATGAAATTTCACAAGATTCAAAATACTCACAAGATCTAAAGGATAGATTATAAGTAGCGTTTAACACACAAGAAGCTCGCATGAACGCTGACTATTTCTATTAACCAGACAGCAGGGGCTTGTTATTAACGTCATCCGATAACAAATAAGTCCATAAAGCGGTTTACTGGCGTGGCCTCAAGCTTAGTTTGATCTTTACAAAGCGTGAAGATCGTTTGGCATTGCTGATTTGGAAAACGTGATGCTAAGTTATCTTTGAATTTCTGCTCTAATAGTGGGATTCCTTCATTACGGCGGCGGCGATGACCCACGGGGTCTTCTACCACTACTTCTTCTGTACTGCTGCCATCTTTAAAGAAAACCTGAATCGCATTGGCAATAGAGCGTTTATCCGCTTCTAAATACTCTGCTGTAAAGCGTTTATCTTCAACAATTTTCATTTTATCGCGCAGTTCATCGATGATAGGGTGCGTGTCGTGAAAATCGTCTTCATAATGATCAGCGGTCAAGCACCCGAATATCAACGGAACAGCAATCATGTACTGCAAGCAATGGTCGCGATCCGCAGCGTTGGCAAGCGAACCCGTTTTGAAAATAATGCGAATGGCCGACTCATGAGTACGGATCACGATCTGATCAATCTCTGCTAAGTGATCTTTTACCTGAGGATGTAAAATAACCGACGCTTCTGCAGCGGTTTGCGCATGAAACTCGGCAGGAAAGGAAATCTTAAACAAGATATTTTCCATCACATAAGAGCCGTAGTCTTGAGAAAACGAAAACTGGCGTTTAAGCTCTGGTTTGAGCGCTTGGTCTTTGTTGGTTTTTGAGAAAGAGACATCATAAAACCCCCATTGCGGTGCTGTTAACACGCTTGGTATGCCCATTTCACCACGCATTGACATGTCAGCCAAACGAACCGCTCGTGAGGTGGCATCGCCTGCCGCCCAAGATTTACGAGAGCCCGCGTTTGGTGCGTGACGATAGGTGCGCAGTGCCGAACCATCTACCCAAGCCTGAGATATTGCCGCCATAATTTGCTCTCTGTTGCCGCCCATCATTTTAGTGACAACCGCCGTTGAGGCAACGCGTACTAATAATACGTGGCATAAACCAACGCGATTAAACGAGTTTTCTAGCGCGATCACGCCTTGAATTTCATGCGCCATGACCATGGCTTCAAGTACCTCTCGCATAATAAGAGGCTGCTCGCCATTAGAGAGTCTAACTTGAGACAAATGATCCGCTACCGCCAGAATGCCACCTAAATTATCCGATGGATGCCCCCATTCAGCGGCCAACCAAGTGTCGTTGTAATCGAGCCAGCGAATGATGCAACCAATGTCCCATGCAGCTTTTACTGGGTCGAGCGTCAGCGATGTTCCTGGCACTCGGGCGCCATTTGGCACAATCGTGCCTTGTACAATGGATCCGAGGTGCTTTGTGCACTCAGGAAAGCGCAGCGCTAGCAGTCCACAACCTAATGTGTCCATTAAACAGTTACGTGCAGTGTCAAGAGCTTCTTCGCTAGATACTTTAAAAGTTAATACATAATCAGCGATATCTTGAATGACAAGGTCGTAATCGGGGCGATTGCTAATATCTACATTACTACTCATTTTATATCCTTATTTATTTGCATAATATCCAAGCTAATTGGTGCTTTATTACGTATTTAGTACGCAACAATGACATTGTTCTTCTGGTATATTATAGTTCGTACACTAACTAATTGACACTGATTGAATTTATCTCAATCAATAAGGTTGTTTGGGTACTTCCGTTGATTAAACAAAGCACATAGTAAAGTTTAGGAGACAGTTTATGAGTTACGAAATAAAAGAATCAAGTCGTGAACATGCGCCGCTAGAGCGAAGTTTTCTTAAATTTTCTTTACCGTTTGAGTCATTTATTGATAGCCAGATTGTAGTAGGCATTGTATTACTTGTGTCAGCCATAGCAGCCATCCTTATGGTTAATTTAGGGTGGCAACACAGTTATGAAGCGCTAAGCGCCCTGAAACTAACCATCTCCCTTGGTGATTGGGACATAAGCCACTCTATACATTATTGGGTCAATGACGGGTTAATGGTACTGTTTTTCTTTATTTTGGGTTTAGAAATTAAATATGAATGTTTGGTTGGTGCACTTAGCGACTTAAAAGATGCTTCATTAGTTATTGTAATGGCCATGGGTGGAATGGTGCTGCCCGCGCTTATCTACTTAACCATTATTTGGTTCAGCGGGTCAGATGCAGATCAGGGATGGGGAATACCGATGGCCACTGACACTGCATTTGCCATCGGTATTCTCACGCTTCTAGGCGCAAAAGCACCACGAGCGGCTTACATTATACTTACAGGTTTGGCTATTGTTGATGATATGGGAGCGGTGGCTGTTATTGGCTTTTTCTATACTGAACAAATCGTTGTTCAGTCACTTGTTTGGGCGAATCTCACGCTATTAGTCATGTTTCTTATAAACCTTCTTGGTATAAGAAAACCTGTTTTTTATTTAACTGGTGGGGTTTTTCTTTGGTGGTTTATTCTTCAATCAGGCGTTCATGCAACCACCGCAGGCCTTTTAGCGGCCATGATGGTACCGACGCGTCCCTATGCCAACAAAGTTTGGTTTCGCCATAAAATGCAAAACATTATCGAAAACTTTCAGGAAGTAGACAAGCCTAACACCCCCATTCTTGAGAATGAAACACAACATGCACTTGCGGTTAAGGCCGAAGATATTGCTAAACAAACCACAGCGCCGGTATTACGCTGGGGTTATACGCTAGACAAACCCGTCAGTCTTATTATCTTACCCTTGTTTGCTTTTTTAAACGCGGGGGTAATGTTACCTACTATAATCCCTGAATTTAACGACACAGTGGTCACTTTGGCTATTATATTCGCGTTGGTTTTGGGAAAAGGGATTGGTATTAGTCTTTTTGCGTGGTTAGGTTTAAAAGTGGGGGCGGTAAGGTTACCACCGGGTGTGAAATTTCCTCATATCATTGGCATTGGTTTTTTGGCGGGTGTCGGCTTTACAATGTCATTGTTTATATCAGCATTGGCATTTGAGGGGCAGCCTGCATTAATTGAACAAGCAAAACTGGGTATTCTTTTCGGCTCATTAATTGCGGGTATTGTCGGGGCAGTTATTTTGTTTTTAGCATCTACAGATTGATTGGTATAAGCTAGCCGCTACTTGAAACATGTATTCATTTCAAGAAGCGACGTTATTTTATGGTAGTTGGCTTTACTGTGCGTAACGACAAACTGATTGGGTAGTGATCAGAAGAGCGAATATCAGTATGTACGTGCGCATCAATTATCGCTAATCCGCGATAGTAGATATGGTCAAGATGCTGAAATAAATGGTTTAGCCTTGGCTGACGTATCATTTGTACTTCTTCTAACGAAAACGACATGGCGAGTTTATTAAAATATTTCAATCTTTTTCCATTCCATGTATTAAAATCACCTGCCAATAATATGGGCCCATCATGATGTTTTAGCGTTTGAAAAACTTGATCTAGGTGTGCTCTGAATTTTGCAAAAGAAACAAAGTTGATAATGTGAGAATTTACCACGAGCAATGATTGCTCAAGGGTATGCTCATATGTATGTAATGGATACACGGTTGCCAGTAACATTTTTTTTGTTTTTGTAATTGGCTCGCTGTATTTTGACGCTGAAAAATAATTTTTTTTTGCCGCAACAGTCGATCCTGTTGTAACACCAGTTTCTATGTTAGTTTTTACGTTTCTGAAGCTGCGTGCCATAACCCACTTATGTTGTAACGATTTTTTAAAATGGCTGTCAAAGGGGGCATTTACAATGGTTTCCTGCAAGAGAATTAAATCTTTGTCACTCATGAGTGTTGTAAAATCTTCCAGCCATCCCTTTTTCTTGCATTTAAAAACATTCCACAATAATATTTCGATATTCGGCCCCAACACCTGTTTAGAAGCACTGCCCATAATTTTTAGAGATTCAACTGTACGGTACCGACTTTTAATCATGAAAATATTACCTTTGTTAACAGCCCTTTAATAAAACGTATGATAGCAAAATGTATAAATTTTCAGGCATCATCACAATTAACATCACAGATAGGGCGAAAATAAACGAAACAAGTTGTTGCGAATTTTTTTATACGTGGGCAAACCATTAATTTCATCCTTAAGAACGGGTGTAGTATTTTGTTTTTTTAAGGCAAATAATTCTGTTAGTTTTGCATTGAGTGTCGAATCAAAGCATTCTAAGTTGATTTCGAAATTAAATTCCAGACTTCTAGCATCCCAGTTACTAGAGCCTATAAATGACCAGAGGTCATCAATGATAACAATTTTACTGTGATCAAAAGGCCTTTTGTTTTTGTATATCTTTATACCGTGCTCTATTATTCTTGAAAAATTTGCTTCCATCACCCAGTCCACAAAGAGAATATTACTGTGATGGGGCACAATAATTTCGATAGAAACGCCACGCAATGCCGCTGCGTGAAGAGAAGTCATTAATGTTTGGTCTGGAATAAAATAAGGTGTCATTATTTTTACGCTTGTTTGTGCGCAAACTAATGCATTAATTAATGTCCATCGTATTCTGTTATGGTATTCATCTGGACCATCTTGAATAACGCGGGCAACAACGGATCTATCGCTTGTTTGCTCATGAGTATTTGAACTATAGCGGGGAAATTTAATTAACTCGCGGGTAGCAAAAAACCAATCCTCTACAAATACCTGACTAATCTGATCAATTACGGGGCCTGTCACTTTAAAATGAATATCATCAATAGGGTGTATTGCAGATTTAACTACATTATTCTGGCTTACGTTCATGCCACCGATATAAGCCACTTCACCATCCATGCAGAGTATTTTTCTGTGGTTTCTTAGGTTGATAAAGCGAATACTGGTAAGTGAGGTTGCAGGTAAAAAACGAGCGGTTTTTACCCCTAATTTTTTTAAAACTCTGTCTGATTTGTGCCAGCTATAGCCAATGCCGATACCGTCTAGTAAAACGTTCACAATGACACCGCGTTGATGTGCTTGTGCTAACGCGTTAACAAATTGGCGTCCAAGTGAATCGTAAGCAAATATATAACTTGATAAAATGATATAACGTTTAGCACTATGAATAGATTGAATCATGGCAGGGTAGGCCGTATCGCCATTAATGAGTGGTTCAATGCTATTTTTTGCAACGTAATTAACGGGGTGAATTCTATGCCCCGCGATGATTGCAAAATGCCAGTTTTTGGGTAGATGATGGAAATTAATGGCTTTTTCTTTGTGGCGAAGTTCTTGTTTGAGCTTTTTTTTAAGCGTTTGAGGGTGCTTTTTTTTCGCTAACCGCTTGATGCGATTTATGCCAAACAACCAATAAAACAGGCTGCCCACAACGGGTGAAAGTATAACAAGGCCAATCCAGGCCAGCGATGTACGTTCGTTTTCTTTGAACAAAAGTACATGTACCGATGTCACAAGAGATAAGCTAATATGGAAAATAACTATGATGGTCACCCAGTGAATGGTGATCCATTTAACCAGTTCTTCAAATATTTGCATAAAATTCAACTCAAATAATGTACGGCTAAATCAGCTGTTAAATTAACTATTAAATTAATGATGGAAAACAAAAGTGCTTAAAGAATATTACAACAACATTGCAACCTATCTAACAGAGACTTTTGGCGCTAACTTTATATTATTAACAATGTTATTAACGACAGCTGCTTCTGTCGTTTATTTTATAGTGATAAGTTACCTTATTACGCAGCTGGATACACGATACTTTGTTCGTAATAAAATGGTTCGTAAAAAAAGGCCCTCTAAGAAAATCATCGTTAAAAAAATATCTGGCGATAAGGCTAGTAAAACCCCGCACTTAACGTTGATGAATAGCAGCGTGTCCTTAGTTGTTAACATTGCAAAAATCATTGTTGGGGTATTCTTGTTGGTGTGTGGGGTTGTGATGTTGGTTTTACCTGGTCAAGGTTTAATCACGATAGTAATTGGTTTGAGCTTGATCCCGTTTCCAGGAAAAAACAAAATTGAACAGAAACTTCTTTCGCGAAAGTCAGTAAGGTCTTCCCTGAACTGGATTCGAATTAAAGCCAATAAGGCCCCCTTTATTTTCGATTAAGTCGATAAATTAAGTCCCAATCAATGGGGACTTAATTTACCTAGTATAAGTTACCAACTTGATACAGCTCATAGAATAATCTTCTTACGATAATATACATAACGTTGTGCCAATACGCAGGAGGCAAGTCGAGATAGCGTGCCGTCGGCGCGACTGGTTAAAATAATAGGTACAGAAGCGCCTAGCACAATGCTAGCCGATTCCGCACCCGCTAAATAAATGAGCTGCTTAGCGATCATATTACCGGCTTCAAGGTCGGGGGCGACCAAAATGTCGGCATCACCCGCTACATCTGACACCAGATCTTTTGCAGCGGCGGCCGCTTTTGAAATAGCATTGTCAAATGCTAAGGGGCCGTCGAGTATGCCGCCAGTGATTTGTCCGCGCTCAGCCATTTTGCATAATCCAGCGGCATCTATGGTAGACACAAATTTTGCATTAACGGTTTCTACGGCTGACAATATCGCCACTTTAGGTTCTGGTATGCCCAATGCGTGCAATAACTCAATCGCATTTTGTACTATGTCGCGTTTGGTGTTTAAGTCAGGGGTGATGTTAATAGCGGCATCGGTAATAAATAATGGCTTATGATAAGTAGGCACGTCTAAAACGAATATATGGCTCATTCTGCGTTCAGTACACAATCCCTTTGTTTTGTGTACAACGGCTTCCATTAATTCGTCGGTATGCAATTTACCTTTCATAATGGCGTCGACATTATTTTTGCGTACCGCTTCAACGGCCATAGCCGCCGCTGCATGGCTGTGCTGGGCGTCAATTATCTCTATACCAGCCAAGCTGTAACCAGCTTGTTTTGCCACCGCTGCAATTTTATCTTTTGGGCCAATTAATATAGGCTCAATCACGCCTTTGCGCTGTGCTTCTATTGCCCCCAATAATGATACTTCATCACAAGGGTGCACCACCGCGACTCTAATGGGTGCAATGTCTTTTGTTGATTCAAGTAACTTCTGATAATGCGCGCCGTGCTCATGTAAATGCACTTCGGGCAATACCACTCTGGGTCGGCGTACTTTTTCGCTTGGCGCAATAACTCTGGCTTCGCCTTTAATAACCTGTTCACCATCTTGATTTATGCACTCACATTCGAGTAATAATTGCCGGTTGTCGGCGAACTTTTCTTTTACGGTAACGCGTACCAATACTTTATCGCCTAATCCTACCGGTCGGCGAAACGTTAAGGACTGATTCAAATATATAGTGCCTGGGCCTGGAAGTTGCGTACCGAGCACGGCTGAAATAAGCGCACCGCCCCACATACCATGCGCAATTACTTTGTGAAAAACATCCGTTTGTGCATACTCTAGGTCAACATGAGCAGGGTTAACATCGCCCGACATCACGGCAAATAATTCAATGTCTTGTACCTTAAGTACACGCGTTAGCTCAGCTGTGTCGCCTATCTCTATTTCATCAAAGGTTTTATTTTCGATGTATTCCATGATTTTTCCTATTAGTCTTGCATCACGTAAGTACCGGGCGCATCACACAATACGCTGAGTTTTTTCTTAGACGCACCCATCGTAGGAGGTGCTATTGGACTACCTGAATGACTCTGCAGCCATGTTGACAACTCTGGCCACCATGATCCCTCATGATGTGCATGCTTAGCTTCCCAGCTGTCTGGGTCGGTATATTTAGCTTCATTTTTAGTGGTCGCTATTTGATAACTTCTATGTGCATGACCCGGTTCACTCACTATTCCTGCATTATGCCCACCACTGGTTAATAAGAAAGTGACGTCGGTATCACTTAATAAATGAAATTTGTAGACTGAATGCCAAGGTGCAACATGGTCTTTTTGCGTTCCTACAACAAATGCCGGGGCGCGTATGTCTGTTATCGAAATAGGTTTACCGTCAACAATGTAGCGACCGTCAGATAGGTCATTATCTAAAAATAACTTGCGTAAATATTGTGAATGCATTTTATAGGGCATACGGGTAGTATCAAAATTCCATGCCATTAAATCGTTTACAGGTGTACGTTCGCCCATTAAGTAATCGTGTACTATACGCGACCAAATTAAATCATTTGACCGCAGTAATTGAAAAGCGCCGGCCATTTGTTTGGCGTCTAAATATCCTTGCTCCCACATCATGTCTTCTAGAAAGCTAACCTGACTTTCATTGATGAACAACATTAATTCGCCTGCTTCTGAAAAATCTACCTGAGTAGCCAACAGTGAAAGTGATTGGATTCTATTGTCACCGTCTCTAGACATAGCGGCCGCGGAAATAGAGAGCAAAGTACCGCCTAGGCAGTATCCTATGCCATGAATTTTGGCTTCACCGGTTATTTTACCAATGGTGTCGATGGCATTCATTATGCCAAGCTGGCGATAATCCGCCATGCCCAAGTCGCGGTCGTCTTCATCTGGGTTTTTCCAAGACACCATAAATACGGTAAACCCTTGCTCGGTTAAGTACTTTACGAGCGAGTTTTGAGCCGATAAATCAAGAATGTAGTATTTCATGATCCATGCAGGCACAATTAAAATGGGTTCTGGACGAACTTTTTCTGTCACTGGTTCATATTGAATCAGTTCTATTAAGCGGTTGCGGTAAACAACTTTACCGGGCGTCACTGCAAGATTTTTACCAACAGCATATTCTTCAGCGCCCACAGGCTTTTTATTGCCAATAGTGCGTTGCATATCATCCATAAAGTTTTGCATACCCCGCACTAAATTTTGGCCACCTTCTTTTTTGGTTTGAGCAATTAATTGCGGGTTGGTAATTAAGTAATTTGATGGTGAAAATACATCTAATAGTTGACGAGTTGCAAACTCCATCACATTTTCATGTTGTTCAGTGACACCGTGTACGCCCGTTGTCGCATTTGACCACCACTGCTGGTTTAGTAAAAAAGACTGATATAAAAGGTTAAATGGCCACTTTTGCCAAGCAGGATCGCTAAAGCGTTTATCGAATGGTAAAGGCTCTATGCAAGGGGTATTTTGCTCTTTCTTTGCAGTGCACTCACATACAGTGCACTCACCAAGATAGCCGGCGAGTCGAGCAGATTTTCGAGCGGCTTTTTCCATAAGGTGAATTTGTTTACCTGGAGATGACGCTAAATGAACGACCCAATCAGTATAGGCTGCCATCAGTGCGCTTGGCGATAAACCTGACGTTAACTTCGACATTGCGGCATGTAGGGTTTTATCCATATTTTGGTATTTCAAATCTTCATTTTTCATTTTACATTCCTCAAATTGTTGGGAGTAACCGAAATTTGCTATATTTTTTAGCCACCTTTAGGGGCGAAAATAGGGCGTAGACTGTAATTTCCTAGTATTGGACTTAATAATTAAAGCCGTTTAAGATGCAACTAAAGCGGCCTTTAATTATCACTATAATATGTCTAAACCATCAATTGTACCTTTATATCCAACCTATGCAGAATTATCTGTATTCGAATTCTGTGATTACCCAAAACTAGAAGAATTTATAAAAAACCACGCTAAATGGTTCTTAACTCACTGGCAATGGGGCAATTGTTTCCTTGAGTATACTGGTCGAAATAAGTCTATTCATACCTATGATCGGTTTAGAAATGAAATTGAAAAATTTTTATTGTGGTCATTTCTAATTAAAGGCCAACCAATTGATGAAATGCGTAAAACAGACATTCTAGAGTACGCTGATTTTTGTTGGAAACCACCAGTTTCATGGATTGGTACTAGTAATCAGGAACGCTTTAAGCTTAAAAATAGCTACTTTACGGCAAACGAATTGTGGCGACCGTTTAAAATTCAAGCAGCGAAGAGTCAATTGTCTAAAGAGGTTGATAAAAAAAAATATCGTCCATCACAACAAACATTAACGTCTATGTTTACTGCCATTATCGTTTTTTATAATTATTTAATGGGTGAGGAATACTGTTATGGAAACCCGGCACAAATAGCTAAAAAAGATTGCAAACATTTTATCAGTGATACACAAGTAAAAGAGGTAAAGAGGTTGTCGGGATCGCAATGGCAATATCTTTTAGATACCGCGGTTGATATGGCTAATGAAGACCCTTTATACGAGAGAAATCTTTTTGTTATTGCCTCATTAAAAACATTATTTTTAAGAATATCTGAACTATCAGAACGCGATAATTGGTCACCTGTAATGGGGCATTTTTGGCAGGATGAAGATGAAAACTGGTGGTTGAAAATATTTGGTAAAGGACGAAAACTTCGTGATACCACGGTGCCGTCTGATTTTATGCCATTTTTAAAACGATATCGTTTATCTAGAGGTTTGTCTGGTTTACCAACAAGTGGTGATAATAACGTTCTGGTTGAAAAAATACGAGGCCAAGGTGGCATGACATCCAGACACTTGAGACGTTTGGTGCAAGATATATTCGATCATGCCTTTACAAGAATGAGACGACTTGAAGGTGAAAATAAATCAATGAAGCTCAAAGAAGCGACAACACATTGGCTACGACATACTGGTGCGAGTATGGAAATTGAACGAGGTCGCGCTTTAAAAGATCTTTCTGAAGATTTAGGCCATGCAAGTATGGCAACAACAGACACTATATATGTACAGTCAGAAAACAAAATGAGAGCTGAAAGTGGTAAAAAAAGAAAGGTTGATTAATTTTAGATAAATTCTACCAAGTTTACCTGCATGCATATGTATATAAGTAGTAAGCGATATTTCTAGTTTTCATTCATTCATTCATTCTCTGTAAAATCTGGCTATAATTGCAGGCAAAAGTTATCAGACTTCACGTAGCGTTCATATAATAGATATAGATCAAAAGTTTATGATCAAGCAATTCTATCCTAACAAAGCTACTAATACACTAAGTCCAGTACTAAAGAGTATCGGACTTAGTGAGCTATGTAGAAGTTAGGGTGGCTGTCTCTGTC
>CAXBEX010000017.1:0-115395 GCA_963974965.1 uncultured Colwellia sp.
CCAGTTGGTTAAGCTATTTGCCTGAACCCCTTGGAACTGGAGCGCATTGTAAAGACTTCTACTCTGGCGTCAACTGTTATTTTATAGAAATAATTTGTTCGATTAAAATTCAGACATTAAGCACAAAAATAATCAAATATGGTTATCTTTTAACTAAATCACAACAGATAAATATAGAAGGTGTTAAATAATAAGCAATCAAATCCAACCAGTTAAAAAAAGCTTATTACTCTTTAAATTTCAGTTATAATAAAAGTTCTTCTGGGGTGTTTGTAAGTAACTATGTCCCTGAGCCGATAAGTTTTACCCTAGGGAGTTGATTATTAGCTATTGTGCAAGCCCGGCTCGTATCGGGAAGCCTACGGTTAAAATGATATTTCCGCCCTGAACACACGGTGTTCAGGACTACGGTTTACTGCGGCACTCTGGAAGAACTTATCTAAAAATCAAGTTTACTTCTTACATTACCTGATAAAACATCATTAGTTACTCTTATCTCTTAAATTTTGACGCTAACGCTAACATAATACAACCAACCCCATTTTTTGTTTTGAAGCCATTTAGACGTCTAGGCGTAAAAAAACTAGAATAGTTATTCTTATAATAGTAAACTCTGCTTATTATTTTATTAATGTCTATGTTTGATATTTTATCGCTGCTTATTTTAAATAATACTTTTTAATATGGGACGAATTAAACATTAAAATTCAAGCTATTGAGGATTTATGTCTACACACCTTTTCACTTCTGAGTCCGTTTCTGAAGGTCATCCAGATAAAATAGCCGATCAAATTTCTGATGCTGTTTTAGATGCCATTATCGCCAAAGATAAAAATGCCCGTGTTGCCTGTGAAACCATGGTAAAAACTGGTGTTGCTATTATTTCTGGCGAAGTTTCTACCTCCGCTTGGGTTGATTTAGAAACCATTACTCGTAATGTTATTAGTAATATTGGCTACACATCTTCTGATGTTGGTTTTGATGGCGAAACTTGTGGCATCATGAATCTAATTGGTCAACAATCACCTGAAATTGCTCAAGGCGTAAACCGTACTAAACCTGAGGATCAAGGCGCTGGCGATCAGGGTTTAATGTTTGGTTATGCAACTAACGAAACCCCTACGTTAATGCCAGCACCACTTTATTACTCTCACCGTCTAGTTGAGCGCCAAGCCGAAGCGCGTAAATCAGGTATTTTACCTTGGTTACGTCCCGACGCTAAGTCACAAGTGACTTTTATCTATGAAGATAACAAGCCTGTTGCCATTGATACGGTTGTACTTTCTACTCAGCATAACCCAGAAATCAAGCAAGAAGACTTGGTTGATGCGGTAATGGAAAACATTATCAAACATGTTCTTCCAGTAGAGCTATTAACCAAGGATACTAAATACCATATTAATCCAACAGGCCGATTTGTTATTGGTGGCCCCGTTGGCGATTGTGGCTTAACAGGTAGAAAAATTATTGTTGATACTTATGGTGGCATGGCGCGTCATGGTGGTGGTGCTTTCTCAGGTAAAGATCCATCAAAAGTGGACCGTAGTGCAGCTTATGCTGGCCGCTATGTTGCTAAAAACATTGTTGCTGCAGGTCTTGCCGATCGTTGTGAAATTCAAATATCATATGCTATTGGTGTTGCCGAGCCAACATCAATTTCTATCGACACCTTTGGCACAGGTAAAGTTAGCGAAGAACGTTTAGTTGAGCTAGTACGTGAACATTTTGATTTACGTCCTTATGGCATAACTAAAATGCTCGATTTATTACACCCTATGTATCAGCAAACAGCTGCATATGGTCACTTTGGCCGTGAACCATTTGAAATGACTGTTGGCGATGATACTTTTACCGCATTTAGTTGGGAAAAAACGGATAAGGCTAATGATTTACGTAAATCAGCTGGTATCTAACCTTCTACGCTGATCAGCCTAAAGCCATATCAAACTAAAACCAGTATTCTTATTCGAAGATACTGGTTTGTTGTTTCTTAATTCAGAACTAATTCAAAACAAAGCTTAAAACAAAGCTTAAAACAAAACTTAAAACTCAATTCAAAACTCAATTCAAAACTAAATAGTTTATAGCTAGTATTGTTTTTTACCCATTCAGCCCTTATCTTTTAACTATCTACAACAAACCTTTAGCCAATATTAAAAAACATGCCTAAAACACGCATTTACCAAAATAGTGAGTTTATTTTACATGACACGTTAAAATTATCTGATGATGCCTTTGGTCATATTGTCAGAGTTTTACGTTTAGTTGAGGGTGATATAGTTGCCCTTTTTAATGGTAATGAAGGCTATCAATACACAGCCAAATTAAGTGAAGTTAAAAAGAAGCATGCTAGTGTAGAAATTATCAGCCAAGAAGTGGTCGCAAATGAATCACCCGTAAATATTCATTTAGGGCAAGGCATATCCCGCGGCGATCGCATGGATTTCACCTTACAAAAATCAGTAGAGCTTGGCGTAAATACAATCACCCCCTTATTTACAGAACGTTGTGGGGTAAAATTATCTGCTGAACGTTTAGCTAAAAAACATGAACAATGGCAAAAAGTGGTCATTAGTGCTTGTGAACAAAGTGGCCGATGTATTGTGCCAAAAGTTGCCCAGCCGATGTATTTACAAGACTGGTTAACACAAGCAACTTGTGCGCTTAAACTAAACTTACATCCAAAAGCTGAGCACTCTATTATGACCTTGCCAATAGAGTCAACTGAAAAAGAACAGCGAGTTAGGCTGCTAATAGGCCCTGAAGGTGGGTTAAGTGACGAAGAAATAAGCCAAGCAAATCAAGCTGATTTTCACAATATTTTACTGGGTCCAAGAGTACTAAGAACAGAAACTGCGGCACTTACTGCAATAACAGCATTACAATGTCGTTTTGGCGACTTAGCATGAATTAATTGCCATTTCACTCAACTACATCGTTAAAAATATAAAAATAGGATAAAAAATGACAATAGCACAATCTAAAACCATAAAACTGGGCATCGTAATGGATCCTATCAGTGAAGTTAAGGTTGCTAAAGATTCTTCCATGGCAATGATGTTGGAAGCCCAAAAACGTGGCTATGAAATCTATTACATGGAAATGCAAGATTTGTACCTTGACCGTGGTCAAGCACGTGCCAGCACTCAAAAAATAAAAGTATTTGATGATGCTAACCACTGGTATGAATTATCCGATCAGCAAGATATGGCGCTAAGTGAACTTGACGCGATTTTAATGCGTAAAGATCCACCTTTTGATACCGAATACATTTACGCTACTTATATACTTGAACGCGCTGAAGTAGAAGGCACACTTATTGTCAATAAACCACAAAGTCTACGTGACTGTAATGAAAAGCTATTTACCGCTTGGTTTGCTGAGTTAACGCCACGTACTTTAGTAACACGAAATGATGCTCAAATTCGTGCTTTTCATCAAGAATTAAAAGATATTATTATCAAACCACTTGATGGTATGGGTGGCTCTTCTATCTTTCGTATTAAAGAAGACGATGTTAATGTTGGCGTGATCATAGAAACCTTGACCGATCACGGCCAACAATACGCTATGGTACAAGAATATATGCCAGAAATTGTTGACGGCGATAAACGTATTCTTATTGTCAATGGCGAACCAATGCCCTATTGCTTAGCCCGAATTCCTGCGCAAGGAGAAACACGTGGCAATTTAGCAGCAGGCGGACGAGGGGTAGCCAGACCTTTAAGTCCAAGTGATAAGCTGATTGCTGAAACAATCGCACCAGATCTTAAAAAACGTGGTTTATTCTTTGTCGGTTTAGACATTATTGGTGATAAGGTGACCGAAATTAACGTCACTAGCCCAACGTGTATACGTGAAATAGAAGCAGCCTACCCTATTAACATTAGTGGTAAACTAATGGATGCCATTGAAGAAAATATTAAAAAATAACGATACATTTAAGGTAAATAGATGAAAAGTTTAGAGAACCAATTTTTAATTGCTATGCCATCATTAGCAAATGGCTATTTTAATAAAACCGTTACTTACATTTGTGAACATAATGATGAAGGGGCTATGGGTTTAATTATCAATATGCCTGTCAATATCACCTTACATGACTTATTAAAGCAAATTGAAGAAAATGATCATGAAGAAAGTAATAAAAATGCTGCTACCCAAACAGCTGATGACAAAAGTGAACAGCAACTTGAGCAAGCGCCTTTCTCTGGAGCTAAAAGTGTAACTGAAGATATCTTGTTGGATAACAGTTTAGAGCAGCTAGTACTTTCCGGTGGTCCTATTTCCCAAAACCGTGGTTTTGTTTTACATCGAACCCAATCTGGTTGGAAAAGCTCTCTAGCACTGAGTAAAGACATTATGATCACCACATCAAAAGATATTTTAATGGCGTTAGGTACAGAAAAAGCGCCTGATCAATTTATGGTAACACTAGGCTATGCTGGGTGGGCCGCTGGTCAACTAGAAGCTGAATTACATGCTAACTCTTGGTTAACTATTGATGCTGACAGTGATATTTTATTCAATACCCCGATTGAGCAACGTTGGCAAAAAGCGACACAAAAACTCGGCATAAATATTGCGCATTTATCCTCAGATATTGGCCATGCATAACAATCCAAAACTCGCAATCCAAAACTTTTTAGGTAATCATGATGACTAAAAAAACGGCTCAACAAGTAGGCCAACGCACTATTCTTGGTTTTGACTTTGGTAAAAAATATATTGGTGTTGCTGTCGGTCAAGAAATCACTGGGTGCGCCTCTCCTTTGGGTTCTATTAAAGCTGTTGACGGTATTCCGCACTGGGATTCTCTGACGAGTTACTTAACACAATGGCAACCCGACCTTATTGTTGTTGGTTTACCTTTGAACATGGATGGCAGTGAGCAACAATTAACAAAAGATGCTAAAAAATTTGGCAATCGTATTGCTGGACGTTTTGGTTTAAAAGTTGAATTTCAAGACGAGAGATTAACCACTGCCGATGCGAAAGAACAACTGTTTTCCCGTGGTGGTTACAAGAATTTAAAAAAAGATAATATTGACGCAGAATCAGCAAGGCTTATTATTGAAAGTTTTTTCGAGAAAAATTATCAGTGATCATTGAAATTACAGGTATTTAAAGTCATTTCCCATGACTATACTTCCCATTATGGTTGGGTTACCTTTTATGAATCAGGTATTTTCACTGCCAGTAAATCGATAAAACACCTCACTTTAGGAGATAAATGTTTACGACTAGGGTAAACAGCATAAACGTTGACATCAGGAGCTAGATAATTGGGAAATAGCAGTTCAAGCTTACCGGCTTTCATTTCTTGCTTCATTGCAAACTCAGGCAAACGACAAATTCCGTGTCCAGCCAATACCATAGCAAGCTCCATATGGGCACTGTTACAAAGCACTTTACATGGTACATCAACAACAACCTCTTTTTTATCTTGGCTCATATAGTGCCAACGCGTTGGTTTTTTTAAATTACTATAGCAAAGGCAGTGGTGATCTATTAATTGTTCGGGTCTACTTGGCCTGCCAAAACGTTGTAAATAATCGGCCGAGGCTACTGTATATCCTTTACTTTTATATATTTTTTTACAAATTAGGCTGGATTCTTCGAGTTGATCCGTTGCTCTAATAACTAAATCAAAGCCGCCCTGAACAAGGTCAACGCGGCGGTCATTCAGATCTATCTCTAACTGCACATCCGGATACAGTTGCATGTACTCAAATAAAACATCTTTTAAGTAACCTTCTGCAAATGCTACAGGACAGCTTATCTTAAATTTACCCTTGGGTTTTATATTGCCTTGATTTAACAAAGCTAACGCATCTTGAGCATCAGATACCATTTGTTGGCACTGTTCAAAATATACTTTTCCATCAGGCGTTAAGCTAAGTGACCTTGTGGTACGATTTAGTAATCGAACTGAGAGGCGAGCTTCTAATTTATTTATCTCTTTACTTATATAGGAGTTTGAATGACCTGATATTTCTGCTGCGGCAGAAAAACTGCCACAATTAACCACCTGAGTAAAAATCACCACACCATCAAATAATTTAGTTTGCTTATCATTTACAGTCATATGGAAACAGTCTTATCACTTTTGGTGTATTAATTACATTTAACAATAAATGTATAGTACTAACCATCAATTTGTCAAAGGAATTTATACAATGAAATTATTAGCCTTTGCTGCTAGCAGCAGTTCAAAATCAATTAACAAACAATTAGCCGCTTATGCAGCATCACAAGTCAAACATAAGGAAGATGTTGAAGTAGAAATCTTAGATATTAATGACTATGAAATGCCTTTATTTAGCGAAGATAAAGAAGTGCTACTCGGGCAACCACAACAAGCAAAAGACTTCTATGGCAAATTAGGGCAAGCCGATGCGATTATTATTTCATTTGCTGAGCATAATGGGTCTTACACAGCTGCATATAAAAATTTATTTGATTGGACTTCACGCATTGATCAAAAACTATTTCAAAATAAGCCGATGATATTATTGGCTACATCACCTGGACCTAGTGGTGGTGCAACAGTATTAAATGCTGCGACAGGATCAGCACCTTATTTTGCTGGCGAGGTTAAAGCAAGTTTATCAATACCAAGTTTTTATGATAATTTTGACGTCGAAAAACAACAATTAAGCAATGTTGAATTACGCGACAAATTACAAAGCGCACTGTCACAGCTAAATTCATAAACCAATTTTATTTCTTGATTATACAAAAAAAACCCAATCTTAGAAAAGATTGGGGATTATGCTCTATTTACAAGACCGTTCAAGTTTTCTTAAGCAAATATACTCTTCATCAGCCAAAAGAAAATAATAGATAAACCAGCGCCTACAGGTAAGGTAATTACCCAAGAAACAACAATATTACGTACTACGCCTAAGTTAATTGCCGCAATACCACGTGCCATACCTACACCTAATACCGCTCCTACTAAGGTTTGTGTGGTTGAAATAGGTAAACCAGCACCAGAAGCAATAACCACGGTACAAGCTGCGGCTAATTCAGCAGCAAAACCACGACTTGGTGTTAAATGCGTGATGCCAGTGCCAATAGTTGCCATAACCTTATGACCAAAGATGGCAAGACCTGCCACAATACCAAAACCACCAAGTGGTAATATCCACCATGCAATAGTCGATTTAGCCGCAATTTGACCGCCATTATCAACAATGCTCACAACCGCAGCTAATGGACCAATAGCATTAGCAACATCGTTTGAACCATGAGCAAATGCCATAGCACAAGCAGTTACTATCATCAAAATGGCAAATACTTTTTCTACATTGGCATAGTGAGTTTTAAGCGCTGCTGACTCGTCAAATTTAAGACGATTAATAAACACTTTGCCGATAATCGCAACAATAACAGCAGTAATAACAGCATAAATAAAACCATCAACATTACCGATATGCAAATCAAGGTGCTTTAGACCTTTCTTAATTGTTACTAGCGCTAATACAAAGCCAGCTAAAAACATATAAAGTGGCACCCAACGTTTCGCTTGCTGCAAAGGTTTTTTAGTATCAAATATAAGTTTCTGAGCACTGTTAAAGATAATAAAAGCAATAATACCTGAAATAAGTGGTGTGATTATCCAACTACCAACAATACCCCCAACTTTACTCCATTCTACTGCATCAACACTGACGCCCATAGCCGCAAAACCAACTATAGCGCCAACAATTGAGTGAGTGGTAGAGACTGGCCAACCTAATGCAGAAGCAATAAGTAACCAAGTGGCAGCAGCAAACAATGCTGAAATCATGCCAAAAACAAGTAGCTCTGGCGAATCAACAAAGAAGCTAGCATCAATAATACCTTTACGAATAGTTGAAGTAACTTCACCACCCGCTAAATAAGCACCCGCAAATTCAAATACCATCGCGATAATAACCGCTTGCTTAATGGTTAACGCTTTAGAGCCAACTGACGTACCCATAGCATTTGCCACGTCGTTAGCACCAATCCCCCACGCCATAAACAAGCCAACAACGGCAGCAATAATAACTAAGGTAGAGCCTGAATTAAGTAAAATATCCATCAGTAATACCTTATTTTCTAGCTAAAAGAATTTCTAAACGCGCACCAACACGTTCAGCTAGGTCGGCTAAATCACCGACCCAATCAATAATTTGATATAAAAACATTACATCAACGGGGTTCAAATCACTTTCCAAGGCAAGCAAATCTTTACGTAAAGCTATTTGCATGACATCCGTGTCATTTTCTATTTCATCGAGTTGATTAATCATTTTCTCAACCAAATCAACTTCGCGGCCACGAAAGCCTGTTTCTAATAAATCATCTAATTCATTAATCGCTTCCGCTGCTTTTTCTGTTGCTTCAATACAACGAGCCAAGTAAGCATTAAATTGCTCTTGTAAACTTTCAGGAATTTCTAGTTTCCGTCCTAGAATACGACCTGCAATATCTTTAGCTTTATTTGCTATTTTATCTTGCTTAGAAAGTAGCTCAAGTAAGTCAGCTCTATCTACAGGCATGAACAAGCCACCTGGTAGCTCTAAACGTAATTGACGTTTTAAGGCATCAGCATCTTGTTCTAATTTTGATAATTTACGACGCACTTTAGCGGCTTCACTCCAGTTCTTTTCGCTACAAGCACTAAAGAAAGGAATGAGTTGATTGCTACATTTAACAACCAACCTGATATGTTTTTCTAATGGTTTAATAGGTGATTTTGCAAATACACCCAATATTGAATTTCTGGCCATAATGTGTTTCCAGTTATTATTTTCTTTGCAAATGAATCAAAGCTGATCATAGCTTATTTATGTAACTAAGTTAAACTTTGCTATAAAACAGTTAAATCACAACATTTATGATTAGTTTACTTAATTGCTCAGGAGTATATGTCACTTATGTGACAGTTTTATTACAGAAAAAAACTGATTACTGTTGCAGGGCACTATTAAGATATTGTTGCATTAGGACCTTATTAGTAATACCACAGCAGCTTAGGTTATGCTAACTCACTTTACTTTAAGAAAAACCTATAAATAAGCTTATGAATTAATTTACCGTAAGGAGGAAAGGCATTAGACGCCGTATTGATTTTACCCTTTTTAAATACTGATTTTGCTTTAGAAAAAGTTAGAAAACCTTCATGCCCATGATAATGTCCCATACCTGAAGGACCAATACCACCAAAGGGCATATCATCTTGAACAACATGCATTGCTGCATCATTTAAACAAACACCACCAGCATGAGTTAGCTCTAATACTGCTTGTTGAGTCTTGGGGTTATGGCTACATAAATATAAAGCCAACGGGCGTGGTCTGTCATTAACATAAGCAATCGCTTGCGCTATACTATTATAACTAACAATAGGTAATATCGGACCAAATATTTCTTCCTGCATTATCAACATATCATCATGAACATTATTAACTAGCGTTAATGGAATTTTCCCTGCCAAGACACAATCTTGCTCACTATCACTGCCTAATATTGTTAAAATAGCGCCTTTGGCTTTTGCATCAGCTAACCACTGTCTTAATCGCTGTAACTGTGCATCATTAATAATTGCGCCATAGTCACTATTATTGGCAACACTAGGGTACATTTTATTGAACTGTTTGCTTATTGCCTGTTTCAACTCATCAACTCGACTCGCTGGGCAAAGTATATAATCTGGGGCTACACAGGTTTGTCCAGCATTAAGTGTTTTCCCTAAAATGAAACGGGATACTGCGTCTTTGATAGCAATTTCATCATCGATAATCGTAGGAGATTTTCCGCCTAACTCTAAAGTAACTGGCGTTAAGTTTTTAGCTGCCGCCGCCATCACTATTTTACCGACACGAGTTGAGCCAGTAAAAATTAAATGGTCAAAAGGTTGACTAGAAAAATGTGCTGCTACATCAGGACCACCATTAATCACTGCCACTTTATCATTGGAAAAAATGCTACCAAGCATTTTTTTTATTACTTCATTGGTTGCAGGCGTAAATTCCGACATTTTAATCATTGCTCTATTTCCGGCAGCAAGGGCTGTCGTTAACGGTCCAAGCGATAAAAACAAAGGATAATTCCATGGTGTAATAATGCCAACAACGCCCAAAGGTTGATACATAACAAATGCTTTGGCAGGTTGAAAAAGCACACCAACATGACGTTTAGCAGGTTTCATCCATTTTTTAATGTGTTTAATAGCGTAGTTAATACCCATAATAGTTGGCATTAAATCACCCATCTTACTATCATCAACACTTCGACAGCCAAAATCTTTTGATAGTGCTTGTATCAACGCTTCTTGGTATTCAAGAATAACAGTTTTTAGTTTAACTAAGTCATCAATACGTGCTTGTGCCGACAAATAGGGATCATTAACAAAGGCTTTTTTTTGCATTAATAGTGCTTCATCAACCAAAATTATTTCTTGTTGATCATCTGATGCACTGTATAAATTATTAGCCATTATTTTTTTCCTCAATGATTGATTTTTTCTAAGTCATAAAATAGTTGCAACAATTATTGCTACACTAAATAGGATTAATTATTTTACTAACAAGCAAAAAAACAGTTAAACATCTTAGCTCATCCGATGAGTCATCTAAGCATAATAATTGATGTAAGGCGATAGTTTTTCATCGAAATTATTCATTCGAGCTGTCAAACCCATCAAGCGTCACACCCGCTAATCCGCCTGTGCCTCCTTGATCATTACTACGCAATTTAATCATCAAGCGTAAATCATTTGGAGAGTCTGCATGATGAAGTGCATCTGCATAAGTAATTTGACCACGGTCATATAAGTTAAATAAGGCTTGATCAAACGTTTGCATCCCTTGCTCATTTGATTTTTCCATCACTTCTTTAATACTGCCAATTTCACCTTTTTTGATTAGTTCAGCAATGTAAGGAGAGTTCAATAAAACTTCAATGGCCGCTACTCGGCTATTACCATCTTTGGTTGGCACTAGCTGTTGAGCAATAATACCGCGAAGATTTAATGCCAAGTCAAACAATAACTTACCATGTTGATCAGCCGGTACTAAATGCATAATACGATCAATCGCTTGGTTAGCATTGTTAGCATGTAAAGTAGCAATACATAAATGCCCTGTTTCAGCAAAGCTTAACGCATGTTCCATTACCTCTTGACTACGAATTTCACCGATAAGAATAACATCGGGTGCTTGTCGTAAAGAGCTTTTCAGCGCCGCATCAAATGATTCTGTATCTAAACCAACTTCTCGTTGAGTTACCATGCATTTGGCGTGCTCATGAACAAACTCTACTGGGTCCTCAATGGTCAAAATATGTCCGCGAGAATTACGATTACGATAGCCAATCAATGATGCCATTGACGTTGATTTACCCGTACCAGTACCACCAACAAAAAGCACTAAACCACGTTTTGACATTATTACGTCTTTAAGTATGGATGGTAAACCCAGATCATCGGTATCAGGAATCTCTGTAACAATGCGACGAACAACCATGCCCGCCATATCACGCTGCCAAAAAGCGGAAACACGAAAACGACCTATGCCATCAATTGAAATAGCAAAATTGCACTCTTTTTCTTCATCAAATTGGCGAATCTGCTTTTCGTTCATCGCATTATGAACTAAACCTAAAGCCTCTTCAGCCGTTAACGCATGCTCGGCAATAGGCTGTAACTCACCATTAATTTTGGCACTTACCGGTAACTTAGCCGTAACGAACATATCGGAAGCATCTTCGGCAACCATTTTTTCTAATAACTGATAAAAGGACATTGATTATTCCTGTATTAATATTTTACAAAAAACTTAGAAGCTCTTGAATTGATTTTTATCCACTGCTTTTTCCATTGCCGCACCTTTGGTGATAATGCCTCGACTGACTAAATTTTGTAAACATTGATCCATCGTTTGCATACCGTTAGACATACCTGTTTGAATGGATGAATACATTTGCGCAATTTTATCTTCACGAATTAAGTTACGAATGGCAGGTGTGCCTATCATAATTTCATGAGCTGCCACTCGACCGCCGCCCACTTTTTTAATTAAGGTTTGAGAAATAACCGCGCGAAGTGATTCTGACAACATAGAACGCACCATAGATTTTTCTTCACCGGGGAATACATCAATAATACGGTCGATGGTTTTAGGTGCTGAAGTGGTATGCAAGGTGCCAAAAACTAAATGCCCCGTTTCTGCTGCGGTCATTGCTAGACGAATAGTTTCCAAGTCACGCATTTCACCAACAAGAATAACATCTGGATCTTCACGTAAAGCCGAACGTAATGCCGCCTCAAAACTCAACGTATCACGATGTACCTCACGCTGGTTAATCAAACACATTTTATTTTCGTGCACAAACTCGATTGGATCTTCAATCGTTAAAATATGATCATTTTTCGAGTCATTAATATAATCAACCATTGCCGCTAACGTGGTTGATTTACCTGAGCCTGTAGGGCCGGTTACCAAAACCAAACCACGTGGCGTATTAGAAATATCTCTAAAAATATCAGGACAACCCAAATCATCAAGAGACAGTATTTTACTTGGAATAGTACGAAATACAGCGGCTGGGCCTCGATTTTGGTTAAACGCATTAACCCTGAAACGTGCTAAATTTGGCACTTCAAAGGAGAAGTCTACCTCTAATTTTTCTTCATACTCTTTACGTTGACGATCGTTCATGATGTCATAAACTAATGCATTAACATCTTTCGCATCAAAAGCAGGAATGTTGAGTTTACGAACATCACCATCAACGCGAATTAACGGTGGTGAGCCAGTTGATAAATGTAAATCTGACGCATCATGTTGCACACTAAATGCAAGTAGTTCGGTAATATCCATAAAAAACCTCGGTGGTGTTATCTGTTAAAATATCAATTGTTAACGTATTATACTAATTTCAAAAACGAGTATGACCTGTTAAAACTATACTGGTTAAAACTATATCTCTTAAAACTATATCTCTTAAAACTATATCTCTTAAAACTTTAGTAGCTAAAACGATGAACAAAATTAAAGCAAACATCCAAAAAATAAAATCGCAAATTAACCAAGCTTGCCATGGATCTTCTCATGTTACTTATCAAGTTAACTCTCATGAACATTCCCATAGTCATAAGCAAGAAAGTGATCCTGCTTCAAATAATAGACAAAATACGGTCACTTTGCTCGCGGTTAGTAAAACAAAACCTATATCTGCAATAGAGCAAGCCTACCTAGCAGGACAGCGTGATTTTGGTGAAAACTACTTACAAGAAGCCATAGAAAAAATCATAAAACTGTCAAACCTACCCGGAATTTGTTGGCACTTTATCGGACCTATTCAATCAAATAAAACCAAGCAAATTGCGCAACATTTCAGTTGGGTTCACAGTGTTGACAGAGCCAAAATAGCACACCGTTTAAATGGTCACTTAAACGACTCAAGCCAGCAAAATTATTGTCAAGATACCTCGCTAAACATTTGTTTACAAGTCAATATTAGTGAAGAATCATCAAAATCGGGGATTATGGAAGATGAGGTGTTTTCTTTAGCTGAAGTTGTTGATAACTGTGATAAACTCACTTTACGCGGCTTAATGGCAATTCCAGAGAAAAATGCAGGTGAAGCAAGTTATGAAAAAATGCAGCACTTGTTTAAAAAGTTACAAGCCCAATATCCAACGGTAGATACACTTTCAATGGGCATGTCGAACGATTTAGAAATGGCTATCGCCTATGGTTCAACTATGGTCAGAATTGGTACTGCCATCTTTGGCGAAAGAAGTTAACGGTAACTCAGCACTTATTCTGATAAAAAGTGTTCTGGTAAAAAAGTATTCTGACAAAAAGGTAGATAATATTCATGAAAAAAATAGCATTTATTGGCGCAGGCAACATGGCACGCGCAATTATTATCGGGCTTGTTAATTCAGGTGTAGCAGCAAAAAACATTATCGTTGCCAACCCGTCCCCAGAGAAAAGAGTACAACTAGCCAATGAGTTTGGCGTGCAACAAACTAGTGACAATATTGAAGCGGCAAGTTTTGCTGATATGATTGTATTATGCGTTAAACCACATTTTATTTGTGATGTCTGCCAACAACTAAGCAGCGCTATCGATATTTCGGCTAAACTTTTTATTTCTGTTGCTGCTGGTACAACGGTGAATCAAATTCAACAGGCCTTGAATTGTAATGCTGCTCTCGTTCGGGTGATGCCTAATACACCATCACAATTAGGTTTAGGTATGAGCGGCATGTTTGCCTCAAAAGAAGTAAACAGCGAGCAAAAAGCAGCAAGTGACAAATTAATGTCTGCCGTTGGTAAAGTTATTTGGCTAGCAACCGAAGATAAAATTAACGATATCATTGCGGTTGCAGGCTCTGCTCCTGCTTACTTTTTCTTGTTTATGGAAGCAATGGAAAAGCAAGCACAAACGCTAGGTTTTAGTGCAGCAGAAAGTAGAATGCTGGTTCAACAAACAGCCCTTGGCGCAACACAGATGGTTGAACATAATACGGCAGCAATCAGTACGCTTCGAGAAAATGTCACGTCAAAGGGCGGAACTACGTTTGCTGCCCTTGAGCAATTTAGACGTGATGGTATTGATCAAATGGTCACTAATGCAATGAATGCTGCCATTACCCGAGCCCAAGAAATGGCGCAGGGTAAATAGAGTTTCGAACATAGTCTAAATTTTTGGAGATGAAAAGTGGAAGCAGTAATGTATTTATTAAGATTCGCCTTTGATGCCTTATTGATGATTCTAATCGTAAGGTTTTGGTTACAATGGGTAAAAGCTGATTTTTATAATCCGCTGAGCCAATTCATTGTGAAAGTAAGTAATCCGCTGGTTGTTCCTTTACGCCGCGTTATCCCTGGTTTGGCTGGTCTGGATTTAGCAACAATTTTAGCCGCTTATATTGTCGCCACATTAAAGTTCGTTACCTTAGCAGCTTTTGCAGGTGAAAATTTAGGTGTATTAGCTTTTTATATCGGCTTGTTAGTATTAATAAAGCAAGCAGGATTTTTACTCTTTATAATCATGATCATCATGGCGGTAATGAGTTGGGTAGTTCAAGGTTACAACCCTACTTTAGCAATATTTCACCAGTTAACTGAACCCTTCTTAAACCCTATTAGGCGCATTATTCCCAATATGGGCGGTTTAGATTTATCCATGATTGTTGCTTTTTTATTGATGAACGTTATTAATATTTTGCTTTCTAACTCTTTACCTTATTGGGCTGCATTATAGTAAAAAAAAGTAAAAAAATAATTTGGCTTTTGAACTACAAACATCTTTTCTATGGTCTATTCTATTATATAGTACTATTTTTAATAGAATATACCTTATTAAAACCCACCAATCAGGAGATCTCATGAATAATTCAATCGTTAAACTCTTGCTAGCTATCGTTATAAGCTTATTTACTATGACTCATGCTAGCGCTGAAAACATGAAGAAACTTGGCTCGATGAATGTTCATTACATGGCTATCGGTTCAACTTTTTTCACTCCAGAAATAGCTAAGGCTTACGGTATAACGCGTAGTCGCTATAACGGCCTAATTAATATTTCAGTGCTTGATAACACCAAAACTGGTAAGCCAGCTAAAACGATAAGCATTAATGGTCAAGCAAAAAATAACTTAGGTCAATTTAAAAGCCTAGAATTTAAAGAAGTAAAAGAAGGTGATGCCATTTATTACTTAGCTCAGGTGAGTTACAACGACGAAGAAACATTACATTTCACTTTAGAAATTAATGATGGCAAAGAACAACAAACATTAAAGTTTTCACAAAAATTTTATGTTGATTAAAAGCTATACCCAAACCACCTCAAGATGCAGGACTCACTTAATGTCTAAAATAGTTTTAGCCACTGGCAATCAAGGTAAAGTTCAAGAATTAGCAAGCCTACTAGCCGAATATCAAATAGAAATCATACCGCAAAGTAATTTTAATGTGCCTGAGGTTGCTGAAACAGGCACAACCTTTGTAGAGAATGCCATCATCAAGGCGCGCCATGCCGCTAAAATAACAGGGTTACCTGCCATTGCTGATGATTCAGGCTTAGAAGTTGATGCATTAAATGGTGCACCCGGCGTTTATTCTGCCCGCTACGCTTGTGATATTGTTGGTGAACAAGTAACGGATGATGATAATACTAATAAGCTGCTAAAGGCATTAGAAAATACGCCAGATGAACAACGCAACGCACGTTTTCATTGTGTATTGGTTTACATGAAGCACGAAAATGATCCTACTCCCATTATTTGTCATGGTGTTTGGCAAGGGTGTATTAGCCTTGAAAAACGTGGTGAACAAGGTTTTGGTTATGATCCTGTTTTTTGGCAAGAAGACTTACAATTGTCCTCAGCACAATTACCACGAGATATTAAAAACAGACTAAGTCATCGTGGGCAAGCATTAGCTCAACTGGTTAAAAAGTTAGCCCAAAAGCATTAGCTGTTCTCGTCATTTGAAGCCGTAGCAAATTTAATAGTGAGTACTAACTTGTTAACAACCCCACCGCTGTCTTTGTATATTCACATACCTTGGTGTGTAGAGAAGTGTCCCTATTGCGATTTTAATTCTCATGCCCTTAAATCAAAAATTCCTGAGCATGATTATGTACAGGCGTTAATTGCTGATTTAGATGCCGACATTGCTCGTTTCAATTTACAAAACAGACCATTACATTCTATTTTCATCGGTGGTGGTACACCGAGTTTGTTCTCAGCACTGGCTATTGAAAGCCTGCTCAACCAAGTGTTAGCACGCTTTACACATGACACTTCACAAGGCTCTTCAGAAGATAAGAATATTGAAATTACCCTCGAAGCCAACCCTGGCACGGTAGAAGCAGATAAATTTATTGGTTTTGCTAAAGCTGGTGTGACCCGCTTATCTATTGGCGTGCAAAGTTTCGAGTCAGAAAAACTCGTTAAACTCGGCAGAATTCATAATGTTAATCAAGCTATGCAGGCCGCTCAACTTGCTAAAGAATCAGGCGTTAACAGTTTTAACTTAGATTTAATGCACGGCTTACCTAATCAAAGTATTGAAAATGCGTTAGACGATTTAAGAACAGCCATCAGCCTCAAACCTGACCACCTTTCTTGGTATCAACTAACCATTGAACCTAATACTGCTTTTCATTCTAAGCCGCCAAAGCTACCGCAAGATGAAACATTATGGGATATTCAAGATCAAGGGTTTAAATTGCTCGCTGATGCAGGGTATAAACAGTATGAAATATCAGCCTTTAGCTTAGTTGGATCAGGACAAGAGAAGAACAAAAACAAGCAATGCCAACACAACCTTAACTACTGGCATTTTGGTGATTACTTAGGCATAGGCTGCGGTGCACATGGTAAAATTACCAGTGTGTCAACCGGTTTAATTCAACGAACAGTAAAAGTAAAACATCCTAAAGGGTACCTAGACCCAAATCGTGAGCCATTAGATCACTTGACCACAGTAACAAGTGATGAATTACCTTTTGAATACATGATGAACCAATTAAGGCTATTTTCTAGTTTTACCTTAGCAGACTATCAGCAGCGCACAGGTTTAGCTTCAAGTACGATTTTACCCACGCTAGAGCTAGCACAAAATAAAAAATTGATGATCTACACTGACAACGTATCTACCCAAGGAAATTGGCAAGTAACACCACTAGGTCATCGATATTTGAATGATTTATTGGAGCTTTTTCTCTAATGACTTTACTTCATGAACTTAATGAATTTAACGAACATAGCGAACATAGCGAACATGATGATCAATACTTCATGCAACGGGCATTTGAACTAGCCCAGCAAGCAGAACAACTTGATGAAATTCCCGTGGGTGCTGTAGTGGTTTATCAAGGAATAATTATTGGCGAAGGGTTTAATCAATCAATATTACTTAATGACCCCTCAGCCCATGCTGAAATGATCGCTATTCGCCAAGCAGGAAAACATCTTAATAATTATCGCTTACTCGATTGTACCTTGTATGTAACGCTTGAGCCCTGCTCTATGTGTGCAGGCCTATTAGTACATGGCAGAATAAAACGGCTCGTTTATGCTAGCCCTGATTTAAAAACAGGTGCCGCTGGTAGTGTTTTTAATTTGGTAGGAACGTCACAACTTAACCATATGATAGTTGTGGATAATGGCATTATGGCACAGCAATGTAGCGAGCTATTATCTGGTTTTTTCAAACGTCGACGCAGTGAAAAAAAATTAGCTAAAAACTCAAACAAGTAAAAACACATCACTAATTAATGTTCTTTTGATGGTGTGGTTGACTCTTGATTGGCAACTTGATTAACCGTTTGATTAAAGTAAAACTGACGTCGTGAATTCATTTTATGATGCTGTACTTTAAGCTGTTTCTTGCGTGAGTTTGCTGATATTTGTCTTCTTATTTTCATATTATTCTCTCTTTATCTTTATTTTAAAATTGATTTTCAACTCATTATTGTCGATAAATATGACAATAGCATGACATCAATATGAACATAATAAAATAAAGTTAAGTTAAATTGAATTCAATTCAATAATATAATTTCGCTACTTACTCTGTAGCTTGTTCTAGGTTTTTCTCAAGTTCTTCAATAGACTCTTTTGACTTATCATCTAGCCAGGTTAACGTATCGTAGTAACGGCGAATATTATCCACATAATGCACGGGTTCGCTTCCGCGAGCATAACCATATTTAGTTTTTTTATAGTATTTTTTTTGTTGTAATAACGGTAAACGAGTTTTTACTTCTACCCAACGATCAGGGTCACCGCCTTGCTGCTGCGTGATAATACGTGCATCATTTAAATGACCAAAACCAACATTATAAGAGGCTAAAGCAAACCAAACGCGATCTGGGCTTGGAATTCTATCCGGCATTTTAGCTATCATGCGTTTAAAGTATTTACTGCCACCTCGAATACTCTGCTCAGCATCTAAACGACTTTTAATACCCATTTGTTTAGCTGTGGTCAACGTTAGCATCATCATACCTCGAACCCCTGTATGAGAACGAGCATGGGGTTGCCAGTGAGACTCTTGATAACTAATTGCCGCTAACAATCGCCAATCAATCTCCTGACTATACTTTTCAAACATCTCTTGATACTTAGGTAACTTAGTTTCAACCGCTTTAATAAAGGTACGCGTTTCTACGTAATTAAATTCTTCTATATGTCCATAATATTTATCATCAAGCGCTAACAAAGTACCATCGTGATGAACTTGACCAAAAAACTCCACTAAGCTTGATAAAATAGCATCATCACTATTTTTACTTACCATCCACGCTAAAGGCTCTAACTTTTTTATAGTAAAGCCAACACTAATTTCTGGATAATAACGTCGGTTAATCGCCAAGGTATTACTATCAATAATGGTATAGTCTATTTCATCATTAAGTAACTTAACTAACAATTCTTCACGGTCAAACTCTGCTGTTTCAACCCAATTGAGCGAGGAATTAACTTGCTTAAGTGCGGTCAAATTTTCTGCATGACTTGAACTAGCTGTCACCATTAAACTACCTGATAAGTCGCTGATTTCTCTTGGCCTTATGTTGCCTTGTTTAAATACCAGCTTTTGACTAACTGCGGCATAGCTTGGCGCAAAATTAAAACGTGACAAACGCTTATCCGTAACAGACAAACCCGCAGCAAGTAAATCAACCTCTCCTGTGTTTAATTTAATAAATAACTCATCAAGGGAATAACTGGGTACAATTTTTAAGTCTACGTTAAGATAGTCTGCATATTTCTTAGCCAATTCATACTCAAAACCTGCATAGCCATTTATTTGTATATCGTTACTTTGCATGTCGTTAGTTTGAATATCGTTGCCTTGTGCGTAAAAACTATTAGCACCATATAAAGTACCAACGCTGACATAACCACGTTCAACAATACGGGCAAAGCTCGCTTGCTTATTTTTCTCACCACAAGAAAAAAGTGCGCTTAGTACGAAGAAAGCAATGAATAATCTCTTTATAACATTCTCTATTACAAACACCTTTTTTTGATTAAGACTTATAAATTTCATAGCTCAATTGTGTCGTGTATTACCTTGTTAGCCAAGCTCTTTTTTTAAAAGCGGGTTTTTACTCAAAACATATAGCTTCAATACTTACTAAAAGGCAATATTTCAACTATAATACGCGCGAAATTTTCGGTTAACCTTTGCTGATATAAAAATTGATAAAAGCTTAACCAAAACCCTATACAAACTTGGTAATTACCCTATGACGATGCCTAATACGACATTAATTAAAAACCTTCGTGGCGCTCCAGCTCTTTCTGAATTTAGAATACAAAAACTATTAACTCAATGTGAAGATTTAGCATTGCCAGTTACAGATGTTTACGCTGAATTTGCTCATTTTGCCCAACTCGATGAAGCATTATCGACTGACGAAGAAAACGTTTTACAACAATTATTAACGTATGGCCCTACTATTGAAGAACATGCGCCAGAAGGCCTGTTTATCTTAGTAACACCTCGTCCTGGTACTATTTCACCTTGGTCGTCTAAATCAACCGACATTGCTCATAACTGCGGCTTAAATAAAGTTGAACGCTTAGAACGCGGTATGGCTTACTACATATCCCTTGATGCCGATGTGAAATTAACGACTGAACAAGAAAAGCAACTTACCGCCTTGTTACATGATCGCATGATGGAAAGTGTTTTTACCAATTTCGATGATGCCGCTAAGTTATTTATCAGCTCAGAACCAAGAAAATTAACGGCAATTGACATTGAAAACGGCGGAAAAAATGCACTCGTTCAGGCAAATATTAAATTAGGTTTAGCATTAGCTGAAGATGAAGTTAATTATTTATTTGAAAACTTCAGTAAATTAGGTCGTAACCCGCACGACATCGAACTTTACATGTTCGCGCAAGCAAATTCAGAACATTGTCGCCATAAAATATTTAATGCTGACTGGACTATTGACGGCGTTAAGCAACCAAAATCATTATTTAAAATGATCCGCAATACCCATGAAATCAACTCTGATTTTGTCTTAAGTGCTTATAGCGATAATGCAGCGGTTATGGTCGGTAATAAAGGTGGTCGCTTCTTTCCAGATCCTGTAACCAATGTTTATGGCTATAACCATGAAGACATTCAGATATTAATGAAGGTTGAAACCCATAATCACCCTACCGCTATTTCTCCATACCCAGGTGCTGCTACGGGTAGTGGTGGTGAAATTCGTGATGAAGGCGCAACAGGCATTGGCTCTAAACCAAAAGCAGGTTTGGTTGGTTTTTCAGTATCAAACTTGCGTATCCCTGGCTTTGAACAGCCTTGGGAAACAGACTTTGG
The DNA here is from genome assembly GCA_963974965.1 of uncultured Colwellia sp. Taxonomy (GTDB): domain Bacteria; phylum Pseudomonadota; class Gammaproteobacteria; order Enterobacterales; family Alteromonadaceae; genus Colwellia. Next base: position 21,342 of record CAXBEX010000017.1, read on the forward strand.
CAAACCAAGTCGTATTGTTTCAGCCTTAGATATTATGATGGAAGGCCCATTAGGTGGTGCGGCATTTAACAACGAATTTGGCCGCCCTGCCATTCTAGGTTATTTCCGTACTTATGAAGAAGAAGTTAACTCGTTTAACGGTAAAGAGGTACGAGGTTACCATAAACCTATTATGCTTGCCGGTGGTTTAGGTAACATTCGTGATGAACACGTACAAAAGGGTGATATTGTTGTTGGCGCTAACTTAATTGCGCTTGGTGGCCCGGCGATGAACATTGGTTTAGGTGGCGGGGCAGCATCATCAATGGCTTCTGGTCAATCAGCTGAGAATTTGGATTTTGCGTCTGTACAACGTGAAAATCCAGAAATGGAACGTCGTTGTCAGGAAGTTATTGATAAATGTTGGCAGTTAGGTGATAAAAACCCGATTTTATTTATTCATGATGTCGGTGCAGGTGGTTTATCAAATGCTTTCCCTGAGCTTGTTTCAGACGGTGGCCGCGGTGGTGTATTTGAACTTAGAAACGTACCTAATGACGAACGTAGCATGGCTCCACACGAAATTTGGTGCAATGAATCTCAAGAGCGTTATGTACTAGCTGTATCTGATGAGCAACTCGCACAATTCACTCAACTTTGTGAACGTGAACGTGCGCCATTTGCTGTTGTTGGCCGAGCGACAGAAGAAGAGCATTTAACCGTTACCGATGAACACTTTGCTAACGATGAGGCATTAAACACGCCAATTGATTTACCTCTTGATGTTTTATTAGGTAAAACACCCAAAATCTTTAAAAACGTAACAACAAAAACAGCGACGGGTGACGAGCTACCATTAACAGATATCACGTTAACTGATGCTGCGGATCGTATTTTATCTCTGCCAACCGTTGCCGAGAAAACATTCCTTATTACCATTGGCGATCGCTCGGTAACCGGTATGGTTAATCGTGATCAAATGGTTGGCCCTTGGCAAGTACCTGTAGCTGATTGTGGCGTTACTGCCTCAGCACTTGATTCATACCATGGTGAAGCAATGTCGTTAGGTGAGCGTACTCCCGTCGCTTTATTGAACTTTGGCGCCTCTGCTCGTTTAGCGGTAGCGGAATCACTGATGAATATTGCTGGTACTGATATTGCTGGTTCTGACGGTGATAGGTTAAACCGTATTAAGCTTTCTGCTAACTGGATGTCTCCAGCGGGTCACCCAGGTGAAGATGCTGGTTTATACGAAGCGGTTAAAGCCATTGGTGAAGAACTTTGTCCTGCGCTTGGTTTAACTATTCCAGTGGGTAAAGACTCCATGTCTATGCGTACCCAGTGGGATGAAGATGGTCAACAGAAGTCAGTAACTTCTCCAATGTCATTAATCATCACTGCTTTTGGTGTTGTTGAAGATATTCGAAAAACCGTTACGCCAGAACTAAGAATAGATAAAGGTGACACTCGCCTTGTTGCTATTGATTTATCAAAAGGTAAAAACCGTTTAGGTGGTTCATGTTTAGCACAAGTTTACAAAAAGCTTGGTAACGAAACGCCTGATGTGGATTGCCCTGAAACACTAAAAGGCTTCTTCAACGCCATGCAAACATTGGTTCGCGATGAAAAGTTGATTGCTTATCACGATATTTCTGACGGTGGTTTATTTACCACAGTATGTGAAATGGCTTTTGCAGGTCACACGGGTGTTGATATTGACTTAACGCAATTACCTTCAGCCTCAGGCAACGATGTCGCGGTATTATTTAATGAAGAGCTTGGCGCTGTTATTCAAATTTGCGAAAGTGATGTTGAAGCAATCCACGCGATATTCGCTCAACATAACATATTAGATTGTTGTACTGACGTTGGCCGCATCAATAATGAAGATATGATTCGTTTTAGTCGTGATGGTGATGTAATACTTGAAAACTCTCGTACTTATTATCGTACAACGTGGGCACAAACAACATATAGAATGCAGTCGATGCGTGACAATCCTGAATGCGCACAGCAAGAGCATGATGTTAAATTTGATACCGAAGATCCCGGTTTACAAGCCAAGTTAACTTTTGATATTAATGAAGATATTGTTGCTGACCTTATTATTAAAGATGCAGCTAACGATGCTACTAAGAACACCAACCCTCGTGTTGCAATTTTACGTGAACAAGGTGTTAACTCTCACGTTGAAATGGCCGCTGCATTTGACCGTGCAGGCTTTATTGCCGTTGACGTGCATATGTCAGATATTTTATCTGGCAGAACAGACTTAGCTGATTTTAACGGTTTAGTCGCTTGTGGTGGTTTCTCTTATGGCGATGTATTAGGCGCTGGTGAAGGTTGGGCAAAATCAATTTTGTTCAACAAAGATGCCAAAGCCATGTTTAAAGCCTTTTTTGAACGTGAAGATACTTTCTCTTTGGGTGTTTGTAACGGCTGCCAAATGATGTCTAACTTAAAAGAGATCATTCCCGGTAGTGAAGCATGGCCACGTTTTGTACAAAATCAATCTGAACGTTTTGAAGCGCGCTTCTCATTAGTTGAAATTCAAGAAAGCCCTTCGGTGTTATTTAAAGGCATGGCAGGTTCAATTATGCCTATTGCGGTTTCTCATGGTGAAGGTCGCACTGAATTTAGCTCTGATGAAGCCATTGATGCTGCCAATAATTCTGGCACCGTATCAATGCGCTATATTAATAACTATGGTGATGTTACCGAAACTTACCCTGCTAACCCAAATGGCTCTGTAGATGGCATAACCTCATTAACCACAACCGATGGTCGTGTAACGATTATGATGCCACATCCTGAACGTGTGTTTAGAACGGTTGCTAACTCTTGGCACCCAGATAGCTGGGGTGAAGATTCGCCTTGGGTACGCATGTTCCGTAACGCAAGAAAATTCATCGGTTAGCCGCTCATAAATCAGTTAAAACAAGGAGGCAAAGATGCAATTTACCGATAGTCATTGTCACCTTGATTTTCCTGAATTTCATACAAGCATTGCTGAATTGCTTCTGCAATGCCAAGCTAAAAACATTCACCGACTTATTGTGCCTAGCGTTAACCCTAAGCACTGGCAAAGAGTGTTATCTTTAGCAGAGAAACAAAGCACAACGATTGATATCTCTTGCAGCTTAGGTATTCATCCTTGGTTTGTTATTCTTCAAGACCATCAATGCCCTAGTTCGCCCCAAAGTTATGATCTAACTTTTCAAGAGCAGCAACTCAAGCAAGCCATTAGCATAAACAGTGAAAATAATCGTAATAAAATTGTCGCTATAGGCGAATGTGGTATTGATGTTTTTAAAGCGAAAAAAAACACACCTAACGAACAAGTATTCAATGAAAACATTAAGCTACAGCAAAATTTTTTTGCTATGCAGCTTAATATTGCTAAGCAAAACAATTTGCCCGTTATTGTGCATCATTGTCAATCGCACCCATTAATATTGCCACTATTAAAACAATACAAACTTGAAAAAGCGGGGGTAATTCACGCCTTTTCAGGAAGCTATCAACAAGCTAAAGATTATATTGATTTAGGATTTAAATTAGGTATTGGCGGTACAATCACTTACCCAAGAGCGAAAAAAACGATTAACGCGATAAAGCGTTTGCCTTTATCAAGTTTGTTATTAGAAACTGACGCCCCCGCTATGCCGCCTTTTGGCATGCAGGGCATCAACAATTCACCACTAAATTTAGTGACCGTGTTTCAGGCACTCGTTGCCATAAGAAGTGAGCCGAAAGAAGTTATTGCCAAGCAAATAGAAGCCAATGTTGAACAGTTATTTTTTAGCTGATGCCACTCTATAACCTTGGCGGCTAAAGCGATTAAACCCTCGAGTCAGTAAAAAACCTATTAAGCCCGCAGCAATGAGTAATAGCCGATAAAGCGTTTGACTCTCTTCACTGTTATTAGCTAATTCGGATGTTAAATAAGACTTTTCTATGGTTATCCGTAAATAGCCCATCAGGCTTTCATGGCGAATTTCTTTAATAAAAGGTACATATTGTTTGCTTTTATCAAGTGTTTGTAAACTTTCATCAATGCCATAAAGTAGTTTGATTGATGCACTTGCCTCACCACCTGATTCAGACTTTAACATCAATAATCCCGTTTTATCATACAGGTGTACTTGCTTAATAAAATCAGCATCAGCGATATTATTCAAATAAGACTGCAATTGAGCATTGCGAGTTTTTTTACTGATTGATGATTTATTTTCAGTCAGTAGCACCGAGACACCTGAAACGGCTTGTTGCAAAAATTTTTCAGCGACTTGCTCAAAGTGTTGCTCTATAGCTTGCTCGCTCTTTTGGGTATTGGCCACTAGAAATATCATCAACATTACTATAAGCAAAATAGCACTAACTAATTGCAGAATTTTATTATAAATTGACGATAGTTTAGGGTATAAAGGCTGTTCTAATTTATTCATCATATTCATTCATCATAAACTTGCATGGTATATATACACATGCACTTATAATAGAGAGTTAACGTGTCTTTATCTACTAATGTATCTTTATCTACTAATATATTATCCTTATCACTTAAAAATTACTTTGAACAAAATAAAATTCAACGTGATTTACCCGTTAATTTTACCTTAAATGATGCTCACTTAACGGTAAATGACAGCAACACCGTTACTCCTTCAAAGCAAGAGTTAGTTGTTTTTGATGATTTATCGCTAGAGAACTTACTTACTTTACAAAGTCACTGTCACCTTAGTATTGATGCCTTGCTCGCAATCAATACCCGAAACAATCAAACGAGTTATCGCTTTAATGTCAGCTGTAATGATTTTATCAAATCTCGTCAAGCGCTTGCTGACTTTGCTTTAGCTAAAAAAATAGAAGCGGCCTTAATTCACAACGCACCAAAACTAAATGAACCAGGGTTGCTCGTAATGGATATGGACTCAACCACCATTGAAATTGAATGTATTGATGAAATAGCTAAATTAGCTGGCGTGGGTGAACAAGTTTCTGCCGTAACAGAGCTTGCTATGCAAGGTGAGCTAGATTTTGCCCAAAGTTTACATCAACGCGTCGCCACATTAGAGAATGCCCCAGAGCAAATTCTTGCTGATGTCGCGAAAAACATTCCATTGATGGCAGGTTTGGAAACCTTAATAAGTGAACTTAAAAAGCATCATTGGCGTATTGCTATTGCCTCAGGTGGTTTCACATATTTTGCAGATCACCTTAAAGAAATGTTAGCTCTTGATGCAGCTTTCGCTAATGTTTTAGAAATCACTGACGGTAAACTAACCGGCAGAGTATTAGGCAATGTGGTTGATGCGCAAGTAAAAGCTGATTCCTTAAGTATACTTGCACAAAAATATCAGATATCACCTTCTCAAACTGTCGCTATGGGTGATGGAGCCAACGACTTAGTAATGATGGCTGCGGCTGGTTTTGGCGTGGCATTTCATGCTAAAGCCATTGTTTTAGCACAAGCTGATAGCAGCATTAACCAACAAGGACTAGACTGTTTATTGCACTGGTTAGCCTAGCAAGCGGTTATTTAACCCATGACTGAATAAAACCTCATCAGTAATGTCTACATATTGAATTAAAGCAACAACACTCCAAATGTCTTGCTCTATTTGCTTACTGCGATGCATAGCATAAGCGCTGACATAGCTAAGTTCAGTATTTAAATATTCTAGATCGGGCTTATTAGTACGCGATATTTTTAATTGAAAGCTGAAAAAGTAGCCATTAATTAATGCTTGTTGAATAAAGTGTTTTCTCAACTCTGGCGTATTCAGTTCGTTATCAAATTTTATGCTGACATCCCTATCGATTTGTTCAAAGTTTTTAGCAATCGAAATATACAAAACTTCAGCGATAGGCTCTTTATTGATAATTAATCTTTTCAGACATGACTCAATAAAGTTATCTTTATATAACTTTGTCAGTAAAGGATAGAAATTATAGTAATTCTTTCTGTCACTTAAGTTTTTCAATTGCTGCAAGAATTCATTACCATTATCATTGGTAACTAACGCCTCTACTTTATAACGACTACCACTTGTTTGAACAATAAGTGTTGGAACTTGCATGCCTTGGGCATAATTTGTTCTTAATGCTTCAGCTAAACCAGGCACTAAAAAAGTATATTCATCTGATGTTAACTTATCTTTATTTTTATTAATTAACAACTTAAAAAATGACCGACCAACATGCTGATGTTCTTTGACATGAACCCGAAAATTGATGATAGTTTTTTTATCATTAATTTTTACGACTTCATAAGGTAGCCTTTTCAAATCATGGGATGAGGTGATTTTTTGCAAGTTAGGCAGTGTAATATAAACTATATCTCCCACAAAAAGCACTACCGCTTTATTTACTTCAACCTTCAACCCTAATGTAGAAAAATCAATAGAATTGGCTTTCCATTGAATTTTACCACATTCCATCATGACAGGAGTGCGATACATAAACCTAGGCTCTTGCCGCTGATTTTTGTAGGTTATACCTAATCTATCAACCACTATTTTATCTTTTAAACGTTTATGACCAAACTTTTTAAATTTACTCATATTTATTTCATCATTTGAAAAGTGTTGGTATTGTTCAATAGAATTTTTATGCGTTATATCACTGGCAACAACGACAAAAGGCAATGATTTTATGCACTCAATGACTTCGTCTGAAGGCGGTAAGTTTATAAACTGTTTTTTCAATTCTAGGGTGCTAGATAATGCAAAAGGAGAGTGTATGCTTAAGGTATCAACGGCAAAACAAGTTAATTTTGTTACCGCAAATGAATTTTTTTTCGCAGCAAAAGTTAAGAATGTAGATGAAAAGTCATTTTCCTGGGATAATTGCTCTTCATCTATTGTATAGAAAAAACCTTTACCTTGATTTTGATGAACAAAACTATAAACCAACAAAGACTTGCCTTGCTTATGCCTTTTCAATAATCGAGTCAGACGATCTTCATTTACTAAAAAATGTAAATTAGCATTGTTATTTTCATCTTGCCAATACTCAAAAATTGATTGATTATTATTCGTTGTCAATACATAGCGGGGAAGAATACTACCCCCTAAACGTTCAAAAAATATAGGTAATTCATTAATTTTTGGTAATACATACTGCTCAAACGTTCTATATTGCAACGCTGAAATAGTGTTTTCTAAGTTGATCTTATAACGACGCTTATTACCCTGAATATAACCTAATAAGAACTTTTCAAATGCATCATTATCAGAAGCCTCTATACGTTGGCATCCAACCAATTGAGTATTTTCATCACAGTGAATATTTTTCACTTGATAAACGAATGTTTCACCCTTGCTAAACTGAAAGTCATTCTCTAACCCTTTAAAAATTAACGTTATCTTCTTATCTATATATAAAGGATCTTTACTATTGATACGAAATTTTAGGCCTTTAACACTGATATCAATGCTACTAACTGATTTTTTCTGGTTATTTTCTAACGCTATGTCTAAAGAAGTAACAAAATTCATCCGCTCTTCTATTCGATCATGGTATTGATTGAGTGGAAAAATAGTGACGGGGTATTGGGTTTTATCTGGCGTTATTTTAGATGACTCAATGACATTTTCTTTTGACTTATACTTAGGTTTATACTGTTCAATGTTATTTTTTTCTTTTTCATAAATCACGCGAAAATTATTTTCAGTATTTCTTACCTTCTCATAAACACCAAAAGTATAACCTTTATATATTTCAACATTTTTTTTAAACACGCCAATAGCAACATCATCTAAAAAATGACTTTGTCCACTGTATTCAAATAATTTACACTCTCCATCGACTAAACCTCGCAAATCAATAGAACGAGTACAAACACTCGCTAATCGTTTCAATTCCATTTTTAATAAGAATCGTTCTGTTTTAGCTAGTTGCTTAGTGTTTTGCGTAAACTTAATATCAAAACTCGGCTTATTTACTTCGCCACGAAAGTTATCAATTATTTTTTGGTATTTTGAAAAGTCTGTGCTCATGGAATAATATTTTGTTTGCTTTTTTTGTTTGAATAAAGAATTGTTTGAATAAAGTATAAATGCGATATCAAATAGCATTATAATTTAACTGTTTAAATTCAGTAATAGTATTTAATAAATAATCAATTAAGTAAATACATTACACTGTTATCTCTATAATTATATAAACAAGCAATTTTTATGCCTAAAACAGATCAATAATAAAGGAAACGTATGGCAAAAACTAAAGCCACCTATGTCTGTACTGACTGTGGTTCAGAATATTCGCGTTGGTTAGGACAGTGTACTGACTGTAAAGCATGGAATACTATTTCAGAATTTAGACAAGCTAAGTTGCCTGCACGCGGTGGAAATTTTGCAGGCTTTGCTGGCGCAGCACACAATGATGAAGCAAAAGTTCAAACCCTTGACACTATCGACTTAGCCGATTTACCGCGGTTTTCTTCCGGCTTTGCTGAGTTTGATCGTGTGCTGGGCGGCGGTATTGTACCAGGTAGTGCTATTTTAATAGGCGGCGAACCTGGCGCAGGTAAAAGTACACTGCTATTACAAACCATGTGTACGTTAGCAACTAATATGCCTGCTTTATATATCACAGGGGAAGAATCTTTACAGCAAGTTGCCATGCGTGCAAAGCGCTTAGGTTTACCTACTGATAAGTTAAAAATGCTGTCAGAAACAAGTGTTGAAAACATTTGCCATATCGCGCTAAAAGAGCAGCCAAAAATTATCGTTATTGACTCTATTCAAGTAATGCACATGAGCGATATACAATCTGCGCCGGGCAGTGTTTCACAAGTAAGAGAAAGCGCCGCTTATTTGACACGTTTTGCTAAACAATATCATGTCGCTATTTTACTTGTAGGTCATGTAACTAAAGATGGCTCATTAGCGGGGCCAAAAGTGTTAGAGCATTGTATTGATTGCTCTATCATGCTTGAAGGTAGTACAGACTCGCGCTATAGAACACTACGAGGCAATAAAAACCGTTTTGGCGCAGTGAACGAATTAGGTGTTTTCGCTATGACAGGCTCTGGTTTAAAAGAAGTTAAAAACCCTTCGGCTATTTTCCTCAGTCGCAGCGATGAACAAACCGCAGGCAGTGTGGTAATGGTGCTATGGGAAGGAACCCGTCCTTTGTTAGTTGAAATTCAAGCCTTGGTTGATCATTCTGCGTTAGGGAATCCTCGCCGTGTTGCTGTGGGTGCAGATCAAAACAGATTATCAATGTTACTCGCAATTTTACATCGCCACGGTGGTTTACAACTTAACGATCAAGATGTTTTTGTGAACGTGGTTGGCGGTATAAAAGTAACTGAAACGAGTATTGATTTAGCCTTGATCCTTGCATTGGTTTCTAGCTTTAAAGATAATGCACTACCACAAGACTTAGTGATTTTTGGTGAAGTCGGTTTGTCGGGTGAAATTCGCCCCGTGCCAAGCGGCCAAGAGCGTATAAATGAAGCGGCAAAACATGGTTTTAAGCGCGCTATAGTTCCCTTTAATAACATGCCTAAACAGCCAATTGAGGGCATGGAAGTTATTGGCATAAAAAAATTAAGTGATGCATTAGAGGTCATATAAGCGTTAAGTAACAAACTTCTTCCTAACAACATTTAAAATATAATTTGGTTTAACCATGAAAAAAAATTTAAAACGTGCTTGCTTTGTTGCTTCTTCCCTGCTTTGTTCAGTATTACTTTTTACTACTACTGTACAAGCAACAGAGCCGTCTTCCTCGCAAGCAGACAAGGTAAAAAGCACCCCCTTAACTATTGAGCGTATTTACAGATCCCCTTCTTTAAATGGGCAAACGCCCAAATCGTTAAAATTCTCTCCTGATGGCTCACGAGTAGCCTATTTACAGGGGAAAAGTGATAATTTAAATCGTTACGATTTGTGGGAATACAACCTCAAAAGCAAAGGGAATAAACTCTTAGTAGACTCTCAAGATTTATTTAGCGGTACAGAAGTACTTTCTGATGAAGAAAAAGCTCGCCGTGAGCGTCAACGTATTTATGGCTTCGGCATCATGGGATACAAGTTTTCAAATGATGGCAGTGCATTATTATTTCCGCTTAATGGCGATGTTTACTACTATCATTTAGCCACGAAAACAGCAAAACGTTTAACCCAAACCAAGGCTTTTGAAACAGATATTAAATTCTCCCCAAAAGGCAATTATATTTCCTTTATTCGTGCTCAAAACGTATTTGTGCTAAATATCAGCACAGGCGAAGAAACTCAATTAACTAAAGATGGTACTGGGTTAATTAAAAATGGTATGAGTGAGTTTGTTGCTCAAGAAGAAATGGACAGAATGACTGGTTATTGGTGGTCACCTGATGAAAAGCATATCGCTTTTTTACGTGTTGATGAAACCCCCGTACAAACCGTTATTCGTAATGAAATATATGCAGAAAAAATAGAATTAATTCAGCAGCGTTATCCAGCTACAGGCACTAATAACGTTAAGATAGCATTAGCAGTAACAGATATTGAAGGGGAAAAAATTCGTTTCATTGAATTAGAAGCAGCACAAGGCATTACTTCAGAAGCCGATTCATCAGAAGGTAACAAGGATGATTTTTATATACCACGCGTAAAATGGTTGCCCGACAGTAAAAATTTATCGTACCAATGGCAAAGTCGTGATCAAAAAACGTTAACGCTAAACGTTTATAATCTTAAAAATCGTAAACAAAAAGCACTATTAACTGAGCATTCAGAGCAATGGATAAATTTACACCATGATCTTCACTTTTTAAGTGATAGTAAATCATTTATTTGGGCTTCAGAACGAGATGGTTTTAAACATTTGTACCACTTCAGTAATAAAGGTAAGTTAATTAATCAACTTACCAAAGGAAAATGGGTAGTTGATGCCATTGAGCAGGTTGACGAAAATGAAGGGCTTATTTATTTTACTGGCCGTGCCGACACCCCACTTGAGCGTCATTTATACCGAGTTCCATTAAGTGGTAAGTCACCTGAGCATGTTGCTAGAATAACCAAACGTAATGGTTTTCATGACATAAGTTTTAGTAAAGACAATAAAAACTATATTGATAATTTCTCTAATATAAATACACCTAAACAAGTCAGCCTACATAAAGCGAATGGCGAGCACATTACTTGGTTAGCAGAAAATAAAGTTAACGATGAACACCCTATCCGCCCATACTATGATGCGTTAATTCAGCCAAAATTTGGCACGTTAACCTCAGATGATGGCAAGGCGACACTGTATTACAAACTATATAAACCTAACAATATGGTGCCCGGAAAAAAATATCCCGTTATTGTTAATGTATACGGCGGCCCGCATGCTCAACGTGTTAGAAATATATGGGAAGGCGCTGACTTTACCCAATATATGTTGCAACAGGGCTATATAATATTTCAACTCGACAATAGAGGCTCTAACTATCGAGGTACTGCGTTTGAATTTCCTATTTATGAAAAGTTAGGACAAGTTGAAGTTGACGATCAAATAACAGGGGTTAAATACCTTCATGGTTTACCCTTTGTTGATAAAGATCGTATCGGCATTTATGGTCATTCATACGGTGGCTATATGGCATTAATGACACTATTTAAAGCGAGTGATTATTTCAAAGCAGGCGTCAGTGGAGCGCCCGTAACTGACTGGTTATTATATGATACTCATTACACTGAACGGTATTTAAATCATCCTAAAGCCAATGCTGAGGGTTATGAGCAATCAAGCGTTTTCCCTTATATTTCAGGCTTAAATAGCCCGTTATTGATTTATCATGGAATGGCTGATGATAATGTACTTTTCACCAATACCACTAAATTAATTAAAGCGCTGCAAGATAAAAATAAGCAATTTGAATTAATGACTTACCCAGGAAGCAAACACAGTATGCGCGGGGAAAAAGTTAAAGTGCATTTGAATAATACTATTATGAGTTTCTTTGATAGACATTTTACCCTTCGACAAGCTCAGGATTAATGGCCCCCTGAGCTCGAAATTCGACAAACTTCTCCGTTCATCCTGAGTACGAAATCCGACAAACTTCTCCGTTCATCCTGAGTACGAAATCCGACAAACTTCTCCGTTCATCCTGAGCGCGAGGTACGAGCAGTCGAAGGATTATTCAGGCTCATAATCTAAATTAGCCGATAACCAACGTTCAGCTTGTTCTATGGTCATGCCTTTACGCGCAGCGTAATCAAGCACTTGATCTTTCGCTAATTTTGCTACGGCAAAATACTTTGATTCTGGGTGAGAGAAATACCAACCGCTAACTGCTGCACCGGGCCACATAGCGTAGCTTGACGTTAACTCCATACCAATATTTTCTTCAACATTAAGTAATTCCCACAATAAACCTTTCTCTGTATGTTCCGGACAAGCAGGGTAACCTGGTGCAGGACGTATTCCTTGGTAGCTTTCTCGGATCAAAGCATTGTTATCTAACGCTTCATCTGGTGCATAACCCCAATATTCTTTCCGCACTTTTTCATGTAGATATTCAGCACTGGCTTCGGCTAATCTATCCGCTACTGCTTTTAGTAATATTGAATTATAAGCATCATGATCAGCGTCATACACTTTCACTAACTCATCAACACCAAAGCCTGATGAAACAGCAAATGCACCAATATAATCATTAATACCTGAGCCTTTAGGCGCAATATAATCCGACAAACAGCGATTAAACTGCCCTTTTGGCTTTTTACTTTGTTGGCGTAATTGGTGTAATTTAATTAACAATGCACTGCGATCTTCATCACTGCCCTTTGTAGTATAAACTTCAATATCGTCAACATCGCTATTTGCTGGAAATAAACCAAATACGGCTTTTGCTGTAATTTTTTTATTATTAATAACATCATCTATCATGTTATTAGCATCATTAAATAGATTAGTCGCTTCTTCACCAATAACTTCATGACGTAATATAAGCGGGTATTTACCTGACAATTGCCATGTTGTGAAAAATGGTGTCCAATCTATGTATTTTCTTACTTCGTTTAGATCGAGATTATCTAAAACAGTAACGCCTAGTTTATTGGGCTTTTTCGGAATATAATCATCAAAATTAATTTGTGTCGCATTAGCACGAGCATCCTCAAGGCGGATCAAACTTGAACGCGGGCCTTTTTTATAATGACGAGTACGTACGCGCTCATACTCTTCTTTAGTACTCGCAAAAAAACCTGCTTTATGCTCATCAGACAACAACTTACTTACTACCGATACTGCACGCGAAGCGTTTGACACATAAACCACAGGCTGATCATATTGTGGTTCAACCTTAACCGCAGTATGTGCTTTAGAGGTAGTTGCACCACCAATCAATAGGGGCAACTCTACCCCTTGGCGTTTCATTTCTTTCGCAACATGCACCATTTCATCAAGTGATGGTGTAATAAGGCCAGATAAACCAATAATATCAACGTTTTCTTCTTTGGCTACCCGCAAAATATCTTCACATGAAACCATTACGCCAAGATCAATAATCTCATAGTTATTACATTGCAATACCACGCCAACAATATTTTTTCCTATATCGTGCACATCGCCTTTAACTGTGGCAAGCAATACTTTTCCATTAGTTCTGACTTCAGTTTTTTCAGCTTCAATAAAAGGGTTTAAATGCGCAACAGCTTGTTTCATTACTCGTGCAGATTTAACTACTTGTGGCAAAAACATTTCACCAGCGCCAAATAAATCACCCACGGTATTCATGCCGTCCATTAATGGCCCTTCAATCACATCTAATGGACGTACCGCTACAAGGCGTGCTTCTTCAGTATCTTCAACAATAAACTCGTTAATACCTTTCACTAATGCATAAGACAAACGTTTATTAATAGGCAGTTCTCGCCAAGTTAAATCGGCTTTAGAGGCTTGCCCACCGGCTTGTCCTTGATATTCTTGTGCGATATCAAGTAAACGTTCGGTAGCACCATCATCACTATTTTGAATCACATCTTCCACGGCTAATCGTAAATTATCAGGAATATCAGAATAAATGGCTAATTGCCCAGCATTAACGATACCCATATCCATACCATTTTTGATGGCGTGATATAAAAATACCGCATGAATAGCTTCACGTACGGGGTTATTACCACGGAACGAGAAAGAAACATTAGAAACACCGCCCGAAATCATTGCATAGGGTAGATTTTTCTTTATATCATCTACCGCTTCAATAAAATCAACGGCATAGTTGTTGTGCTCTTCAATACCGGTAGCGACAGCAAAAATATTAGGATCAAAAATAATATCTTCAGGCGGAAAACCTATGTCATCAACCAGCATATGGTAGGCACGACGACATATTTCATATTTTCGTTTACGCGTATCAGCTTGGCCTTTTTCATCAAACGCCATCACAATCATTGCTGCGCCGTAACGACGAACTAATTCTGCTTGTTTACGAAAGTTTTCTTCACCTTCTTTTAAACTAATCGAGTTAACAATGCCTTTACCTTGAATACATTGCAGGCCTGCTTCAATGATATCCCACTTAGAAGAGTCAATCATAATTGGCACTTTGGCAATATCAGGCTCTCCTGCAATCAGGTTTAAAAAACGTACCATGGCACTTTTCGACTCCAACATGCCTTCATCCATGTTGATATCAATAATTTGTGCGCCATTTTCAACTTGCTGCAAAGCAACGGCAATAGCTTGCTCGTAATTATCTTCTTTGATCAAACGTTTAAACATGGCTGAACCCGTTACATTGGTTCGCTCACCTACGTTTACAAATAAAGAGTCTTCTTGAATGGTTAACGCTTCAAGCCCTGATAAACGACACGCAATTTTACGTGCTGCAATTTTTCGTGGTTTAAGTTTAGCGACTGCATCAGCCATACCTTTAATATGTGCTGGTGTGGTACCACAACAGCCACCAATTATATTTAAGAAGCCTGAACTTGCCCACTCTTCAACATGCGTATTCATATCAGCAACTGTGAAGTCATATTCACCAAAGGCATTAGGTAAACCCGCATTTGGGTGTGCCGATACCCCAACATCACAAATACGGCTTAACTCTTCTACATACTGGCGTAATTCAACGGGGCCAAGCGCGCAGTTTAAGCCAAAAGAAACGGGTTTGGCATGACGTAATGAACTATAAAAAGCTTCAGTGGTTTGTCCTGATAATGTTCGACCAGATGCATCGGTAATGGTACCCGATATCATCACTGGTAATCGAATAGCCATTTGTTCAAAGACTGTTTCTACTGCGAAAATAGCGGCTTTAGCATTTAAGGTATCGAAAATAGTTTCGATTAAAATAATGTCTGAACCACCGTTAATGAGTGCCGTGGTTGATTCAATATAGGCCTCTTTTAACTCATTAAAAGTAACATTTCGATAAGCAGGATCGTTAACGTCAGGAGAGATAGAGCAAGTACGGTTAGTTGGCCCTAATACTCCCGCAACAAAACGGGGTCGGTCTGGCGTTTTTTTATTATATTCATCTGCCGCTTCGCGCGCAATTTGTGCGGCGACTAAGTTAATTTCTGCGCTGTACTCTTGCATGTCGTAATCAGACATAGCAATAGTGGTTGCGTTAAACGTATTCGTTTCAAGAATGTCTGCCCCTGCTTCAAGATACTCAAGATGAATTGCCTTAATAATGTCAGGCTGGGTAAGCACTAACATATCATTATTGCCTTTTAGGCTACTATGCCAGTCGGCAAAGCGTTCACCACGAAAATCTTGCTCTTCAAACTTATACGCTTGGATCATGGTGCCCATTGCACCATCAAGAATTAATATATTGTCAGCCAGTTGTTGTTCAAATAAGGCAAAAGAGCTATGTTTTTTCATGATGTATTTAGTTTCCTAAGGGTAAATCTTTAATTCAAAATGTTGTATTTACGATACTTAATTTAATTTAAATAACGGTATCAGGATGGATTGCTTTAATATTGGAAGCATCCAACTTATAGGGGGTAATTTGATAAACATAATAATTAAGCCAATTGGTAAATAATAGACTACCGTGGCTTCGCCATGACCCTTCTGGCGAATTATTTACATCATCGTCTTTATAATAATTTTTCGGCATAGCCGCATCATCATCGCTTAACTTATCTCGTAAGTATTCTTCATGTAGCGTACAGGTGTCATATTCTGGATGCCCAGTCAGATAAACTTGCTGTTTATTCTTACTTGCCGCTAAGTAAACGCCTGCATCTTCAGATTCGGCTAATATTTCTATTTGCGAAATACTTTCATAATCTGCTTTATCAATGTAACCATACCGAGAATGAGGCACATTAAAACGTTCATCAAAACCACGCGTTAATGGCTCTTTTTCATCAAGTGCCTTATGATTATATACCCCAGATAGTTTATTCTTTCGTAAATGACGATTCAAACCATAATGGTGATAAAGCGCCGCATGAGCGGCCCAGCAAGAAAACATAGTTGAGGTTACATTTTCTTCTGCCCAATCAAATACTTCGCAAATTTTATCCCAAAAGGTAACCTGCGAATAATCAAGTAAAGCTAATGGAGCACCTGTAATAATTAGGCCGTCATATTGTTTGTCTTTAATGTCATCAAATAAATGATAAAAAGTATCTAAATGCTCTGTTGGGGTATTTTTAGATTCATTGGCATGAATACGAATAAACTCAACATTTATTTGTAACGGTGTGTTCGACAACATACGCAATATTTGAACTTCTGTTTCAATTTTATTTGGCATTAAATTCAAAATAGCCACTTGCATCGGACGAATTTCCTGAGACATAGCTCGATGTTCAGACATCACGAAAATATTTTCATTATCCAAAATAGATAACGCAGGTAATTGATCAGGAATTTTAATTGGCATAACGCACCTATTACGAAGAAAATAGAAAGAAAAAGCATAGAAATAAACACTGCTTATAATACTACTTAGATCGCTTGATAAGTCAACATCTAAACGTATAGATGGCTAAACGAATTTTATTCGATAGGGTAAAAGTTGTTATATTAAAAATTGATATTTTACGTCTAAAATAAAAAAACCTCTGTTAATACAGAGGTTTTTTATGAATATAAGTTAAGATGAGTTAAGTTAAGCTGGATTACATATGAAGTACAGTTAAAACATAATCACTATTATTCTGTCGTTTCTAACTCTTTATCTTTTGATTCGCTGCTTTTAGGTTCAACATTTTTGCTCAAAAACATATTTCTTAACTTAGTATCAACATCTTTAGCCATTTCAGGATGCTCTTCTAAATATTTAGCCGCATTAGCTTTACCTTGACCTATACGTTCACCATTACAGCTGTACCAAGCGCCAGCTTTCTCTACAAAGTCATTTTTAACGCCTAATTCAATTAACTCGCCTAAACTATTTATACCTTGGCCATAAAGGATTTGAAATTCAGCCTGTTTAAAAGGAGGTGCTATTTTGTTTTTAACTACTTTAACGCGGGTTTCATTACCAATAATTTCATCACCATTTTTTACTGCGCCAATACGGCGAATGTCTAAACGCACAGAGGCGTAAAACTTAAGTGCATTACCACCTGTTGTGGTTTCTGGTGATCCAAACATAACACCAATTTTCATACGTATTTGGTTGATAAAAATAAGCATGGTATTTGATTTTTTCAAGTTACCCGTTAATTTACGCATGGCTTGAGATAACATACGAGCTTGAAGCCCCATATGGGAATCGCCCATGTCTCCTTCAATTTCAGCTTTAGGTGTCAATGCAGCAACCGAGTCCACTACAATAACGTCGATAGCTCCAGAGCGAGTTAACATGTCAACAATTTCCAGTGCTTGTTCACCGGTGTCTGGTTGAGAAATAAGTAACTCATTAATATCCACACCTAATTTTTCAGCGTAAACAGGATCAAGCGCATGTTCCGCATCAATAAAAGCACAAATCTTGCCGTTACGTTGAGCTTCAGCAATTACCTCTAAAGTCAGTGTAGTTTTACCACTTGATTCAGGGCCATAGATTTCAACAACTCTGCCCATCGGTAAACCACCAGCACCAAGCGCTATATCTAATCCCAATGAACCTGTAGAAATTGTTTCTACGTCCATAGTCGTGTTATCGCCAAGTTTCATTATTGAACCTTTGCCAAATTGTCTTTCGATTTGACCTAAGGCTGCTGCTAATGCTTTTTCTTTATCGTCTTTCATAGTTTGCTCCGCTGATAACGTCTGGGATATTGTTTTAATAAAGCAAGTATACTGTATAGTCGTACAGTATCAAGTTTTTTTACAATATATTTTATTTTTATTATAAATTAATATATATGGTACTTTTAACTTGTTGATATAATTTAAATATAAAGACAGGTATAACTTTTTTGTTTTTATTAATAAAAAGTTACTTTTTCCAATATCTATATTTAAATAGTGGTTTTTATCACTTTAAAACATTTGATTATTGTAAAATAAATTAAGCAATATATAAGCTATTTATGGCATAATCAGCTTTCATTAACGTTATTTATTCTATCAGTTACGGCATTTCAATGACCAGAGCAACGCAAGACCTTTCTTCTCACACCCCTATGATGCGCAGGTGTAAAAGCATGCAAAACCAACAACTTAAATATTAAACACAGAAAAACCACACTTGCACCTACACTTTTAAATATATAGGTGTATTTAATAGAACGATTCTAAAGCCGTCTTGGATTTATTGGGCTGTATGTAGAAAATAATCTTGAAGTGCACAACTAGGTACTCATTTGACCGAGTACTATATAACGTATAACAAACTCATAATAATAAAACAAAATCCCATCCAATTTTAAAACTATTCTACCTTTAAAATAAAGCCAATTAACCAATTGCTTTTATGGAATATAAGTATTAAAGTCTTTAACGGTTTATGGGCAGATTTTTCGTTCGCGCTTCGCGAACAGTGAAACAATGATCCGTCCGGATTGCATCTTATAGTATTTTCATAGTTGTACTTGCAATATATAGTGCCTAAGAGTGCCCATAAACCACCACTAATAAATGGACTTACCGATGTCAAGACTTAAGTACTTAAAAACAATCTCAACGAAACCAAGCTTGGCAAGAGCTTTAAATGTAGACCCTAGGTTTTTAACTCGTTGTCTTTATATCACCAAGCCAGAAAATCAATATCATCAATTCCTAATAGATAAAAAGTCTGGTGGTAAACGGATTATAAACGCACCATCTGATGATTTAAAGAGTCTACAATCTGCCTTATCTAATCTACTTCTAGACTGTATTGATGAGATTAATAAAAAAAAATATCCAAAGTCTCAGCTTGCTTCCCCAAAAATGCTTTCACCAAAGAAGAAAGACCATATTGCTGAAACTCTTAAAATTAAGATTCCAAGTGCTGAATCTAAACAACTTTCTTTATCACATGGGTTTGTAAGAAACCGCTCAATCATCACCAATGCAATGATGCATTTGGGTAAAAAAAATGTGCTCAACATTGATTTAGAAAATTTTTTCGATAGTTTTAACTTTGGTCGAGTACGCGGCTTCTTTATTAAGAATATGAATTTCAAGTTAGATCCTAATATTGCAACGGTAATCGCTCAAATTGCTTGTTATAAAGACACCTTACCTCAAGGTAGCCCTTGCTCTCCTGTTATAACTAACTTAATTACTCATAGTCTAGACATTCGTTTGGCGTCATTAGCTAAAAAATATAAATGTACCTATACAAGATATGCCGACGATATTACGTTCTCTACCAGAAAGTCAGTATTCCCACCTCAAATAATGAAAGAAGAAGCCAATGGTTATGATGGTTACATACCGGGTAAAAAATTAACTTGGGAAATAGAACATGCAGGTTTTTCAATAAATAATAAAAAAACACGTATCCAATATAAAGATTCGAGACAAGATGTTACTGGTCTGATAGTTAACCAAAAGCCGAATACAAAAAAAGAGTATTGGCGATCAGCTCGGGCTAAATGTAATACGCTATTTAAAACAGGAAAATTTACTTCAATTAAAGATGGCGTTGAGGTTGATGGAAATATAAATGAACTAGAAGGGCAGCTTAGCTTTATTGACCAAGTAGACCATTACAATCGAATTAGAAAAAAAGCCCCCCTAAAACCTGAATATGCATTAAAACACGTAGGTAATAACACTAAATGCTTACTGTCTGGCAGAGAGAAAACTTTTAGCCGCTTTATGTTTTATCGTTTATTTTATGGCAATGATAAGCCGACAATTTTATGTGAAGGGAAAACTGATAACGTTTATTTAAAATCCTCCATAAGCGAATTAATAGCTAATTACCCAAAATTAGCTAAGATGGAGAAAAAAAAATATAAGCTACTTGTGCGTTTTGTCGAGTACTCTAAGCGCACACGATTCTTATTAGAGCTACATGGTGGGGCTAGTTACTTAAAAGATTTTATTGTGAACTACCGCGCCCAATTCAAGAAGTACCAAGCGCCTAAGCCACAAAACCCCGTAATTATATTTATTGATAATGATAATGGCTCAAAAGATGCAGGTCTCTATGGCTACGTTTCTAATATAAAAGAAGCAAAAATATATCCCTCAACCTTGAAACTAAAAAACGATCTGAGAAGCGCAGATTTTGTATATTTATTTCATAATTTATACATAGTAATGACGCCTAAAGGTGTTAAAAATTGCGATACGGATATTGAGTATTTTTTTACTGATAAAGACAGACTTCGGCAGCATTCTAAAAAATGTTTTAATACTGTAAATAAACGAGATCCCGAAAAAGATTTAAGTAAAGAAGCTTTTGCAACACATATTGTAAAAACACAGAAGAAGAATATCGATTTTAAAGGTCTCAAGCCGTTATTAGATCGGATTGTTAAGGCTATCGAACATTACGATACTATTAAGTAACGTTGTACTTTTAATTGCTCAATCTGTTTATTTCTACTTTGAATAATTTTGGCTATATATTCACTGTTGCTTAGTTATTTGTAACGAGCTCAAGTCTATTTAGTTGTTGCCACCTTTCTCTACCTTGTTTTATTAAGTCTGATAGTTCGCTGTAACTTGACAAATAGGAAACAGATTAGATAGGTGTAACTAGGTAGGAAGAAAAAAAGTGGCTGATTATTCATCTAGCCTCTTTTATTAAAGTTGATATTTTAAGCTTCTTTGACGATAACTTTTCCGTTCATTAGTATAGGTAGTTTTTAGGTTTCAATACTAATGGTTGAGCTTGCATTAATCATTGCTGCTATTTGGGTTTCCACTTCAGAATAAATATCAATATCAACTTCGGGAACTGAAAGCGAAACGATTAGCGCATATCTCGCTTTTGAATTCCAGCGCTCATGTGATGTACGAGTTTTCCACCAGCCACTAGCGGGATAAATGGCTATTTGTCCACGTTCTGCAAGCTCTGCGGCACTACCTTTCCAAATATCTTTATGAATAGAACCTCTGTGGCGGTTACCTGCCCCTAAAGTCCAATTGGAGTCACTTGGTGAGTCATCTGGTTTATCCCCTTCTGCCGCCGCATTAACACGCCTTTCAAATGCAATGTCGGATTCTTCTGGTCGTTTTACATCAAAGCGCAATTGATGGCTCGCATAGCTATACTTATTTAAAATATTACGGCTAGACGGGTTCGGCTCTACAAAATAAGAAAGCGTCACCGTTAGCTCAACATTTTCTGCTGCAATTGCTTGTAATGCATCTCTAGGCCATGGTAAATCATGCAAATGCATATCTTTTGTTTTAACCGAACCATTCTTATAAAAAGGTTGTAATTCATCCTGTATAACTAACGAAAGGGAGTTATTGGCACTTTTAATTGCCTTTTCTAAGTTTGGTACACCAAAGCCAACCATACGAGTTAAGTTACTCATATCACCTTTTTTAATCGCTTTATCGGAGCGTTTTGCACCGATTAATTGATACATTTCATCTGTCCAATTCGCTGAATGGATGGTTAAAGCACGAATGGATTCAGGCCACAAATCAGGATATTCAGCTTTTACTTGCGCTGTAAAACGCGCTGCAAGCGCTGTAGCGGCACTGGTAGCATTACTGGTTTGGAAGTGCCGTTGAGAGAAATTATGATAAGTACTGAGTAAGTGTAAATCTTGCATTCCTGCACACCCATATTGATCTTTACCAATATTCCCCCCCTCAAAAACAACTTCGGGCTTTATGGGAGCGTTTCTTCTATCCCATACAAGTGAGGTTGTGCTATATGGTGATAAGCCCCCCATTTTTGCTAATGGTTGATAATCACAGGACTCTGAAATAGTCACTTTATTGGTATACGCACCAACTGTAATAGAATTCCAAGATTGAGCAGGGTCATGAACATCTTGTAGTTGATTAGCATCGGGATATTCCATATTGGCATCAAACGGTAAGTTTCCTGCGCAGATCGTAAATAAGCGAGGGTTTTTCCCTTCCCCTAAATAATCCACTGCTAATGAATCTAGCGTACTTGACCAAGATGAAGGTCTGCCTCCATCCGTTCCAGTATTAGTTGAAAGTGACATTGAAAATGTACGATTCCGATCACTATTAGCTAATTCTGCCGTAGCAATCGCATTAGCTGTTACTAATCCTAGAGGCTTGTCTTCATTATCACCACTACGATCTAAAACTTTAATCGATTCAAGTTTATGATTAATGGTTGCTACATTATTAGAGCCAAGTATATCGGTTAAATCCCCCCACATAGCAAGCCCAGCCATCTCTGTACCATGACCATTATTATCCGCAGAATCCTCATTATCAGTAACAGTTAATTGATCACTGAGGTCTGCAAAGGGGGACAACAAAGGGTGCTCTACATTTACGCCAGTATCTAACACACAAATGTAAGGTTCACTACCGCTATTAGACATGTATAAACGCTCTAATAAATCTTGTGTCCACTGTTCTTGTTCTTCGAGGGAGGTAGAATCAAAAAATTCAGCTGTAATTTTGGGTGCACGAATTTCAGCAACTCGGCTTAGCAGTAATGTATTATTAGCTAATTGATTTTGAGTCGCTTTAACTTGAATAATAGTATGTTCTGGAAATCGTAACTTATGTTGAGAAACCTCAATTTCAAGCTCGTTAGCTATTAACGTGAAATCAGCAATAATTTCTGCATAGTGATTTGTTGTCTCTCTACCTCTTTTAGGAGTGGAGACCCATACTTCCCACCAAACTGATTCGTCTTTATCATCAGGTAATAGAGTATTATCATCAGACCATATAGCAGCAAATGCAGCTGTGCGAATAGACGATATGGTATCAATTAGTTTTTGATTATCTCTAACAGTTCCATTTATAATTTTATCTTGATTTACATAATCAGTAATTTTTTGTTCAAAAGTATGAAGTTTTCCATCAGGAATAAAAACAGTTGCAATAGTTTTTGTTTGATTATTTTCTGTAATCGTTTTTACGTTATGAAGTTCTATTTTATGAGTAGCATTAGCTAATTTCTCTACTGCCATTTTAATATCAGGAAAGCTTTCAAATTCGACCTGTATACCCATCCCCATTTGTAGTGTGATACATGACGCGTCCTGTCTCAATCCATCTAATTGAGTTGAAACAGTAGCAAGGTCACCCCGTAAACTTCCACTATGGCTTTGACGGTCTTGCGCAGGGATAACTATTGGAGGAATGCGTCGATTAGGAGTAGTAAATCTTTGAGGTCTTGCTATTGAATTCAGAATGAAATGTGGTTTATTAAAAAAATGGTTAGTCACTGCTTGTCCCTTTAAAATTATTATTTCCCATTAAACTTCCATATTAAATTTCAAAGTGTTGACTCATACTTTTTCTATCTTCAATTGCTTTTTGAATCATAGAAATAGTGACTGACTGATGTTCATGAATTAACATCTCTTTGATTGCGTCATTAGCAGCTTGAGTAACTTCCGCATTACTTAGACCATCTGACTTCAATGCTAATTTTTTCCATGAGAAATTTTTTCCAACATAAGAATGTAGTCGAGATTTAAAAAGTGAAATTATTTCATTCTCTGATGGTAATTCATAACGAATTACATCATCAAACCGCCTAAATAGGGCATGGTCAAGTGCTTCAATATGATTAGTCGCACAAACAATGACACTACTAGAATCATCTTGCTCAATCATTTGTAAGAAGCTATTTAGGATTCGTCTTGCTTCACCTACGTCATTATTTGAGCCTCGGTGAGAGCCTAAAGCATCAAATTCATCAAAAAAGTACACTCCTCTTACATCTCTAATAGCATCAAAGATTTGTCGTAATTTAGCTGAAGATTCACCTAAATACTTAGTTATAACTGCATCAAGACGAACTTCGAATAAAGGAAAGTTTAATTCCCCAGCAAGTACAGATGCGGTATATGTTTTACCTGTTCCCGGTTTTCCTGCTAGGAGTAACTTTCTTCTTGGAGATAGACCATGATTTTTTAGTGTAGACAAGTGTTTTTGCTCTTTCACTAAACGATTTAACCTGTCTTTTACACTTACAGAAACAATAAGATCATTAAAACGTAATTTTGGATGGCTTGTTGTCAACAGCCCCGTAGAATCTTTAACACCACTTGCTATCGAAACAGGTAGATTATTAAGGCTCTTTGATTTTGCTTTATCAACCAGCTGTTTCAGTTCTTGGGCTAGTTTACCATGACCACTTCTTGCTTCATGGGCTGCAACTTGAAGAGCAATAGATAAAAATCTATCGTCATCTTTATCGATGTGCGACTGCATAAGTGCTTTTATTTGAGTTGAACTAGCCATGTAAAAAGTGCTCAGATTTAAATATGTTAACAATTATAAGTATACATTAAAGGTGCTTTTTCTACCATTCTTCAATGATATAATGCCCAACATTGGGATGCAACACCTTCAACAAGTTTAAATCCTCCATAATCAAGTATTACTAATTGCTCAAATTCTAATTAATATCGATATGACTGTTCAGCTCATATCCATCAGGTTCCTGTTGATAATGCTAATTATTAAATATCTTATTGTCCTATTTCATACTGTTTAACTTTTTCTTTAGATCGCTCGACATACTCAATAGCTAATGATTTTTTATTATTTACTGACATTGATTTTGCAAGAAAATCTATTGGTGGGACATTTTTAACTTCTTGTATTTCCTTATGATTGATAAATAAATGACAGTTATCTTTTTGTCTAGAGCAAGCTACATATGTATTAGCCCTATCCATTCCTGACGTGTAATAAACAAATGTATCTCCATCAATGGTTAAACCTTGGCTTGAATAAACCGTCATTGCATAAGCTTGGGTCATATATAAGTGACCATCGTCATTGCAATATTCATCAGTATTGATCGTCACTTTATTTCCGTTATCTAATTTGACTCTAAAATTATAGCTACCATCAATATTAGAATGCATATCAACGACATTACCCAAATCACCGTTTGATAAACTTTTTGAATAATCATTTTTTGTAAGGCGAATTCGCTCACCAATGGCAAACTTATTTGTAAAGGTTTTACCACTAACAGAGCATTTTATTGAAATCTCTTTACTATCAATTTTACCTTCCGCTTTCAGTAGTGCACGTACCTTTTCATTTAACTCAGTAACATCTTGCCAACGTTGAGCTAGTAATAACGATTTTTTCTGTTGGTTTTCAGTTCTATATTGACCCCATTTTTCAATTAGTAACTTTTTAGTTTGTTCCGCACCTTCAGAAAAATTCAGTAACCCTTTTTCATCTAATACTTCTAATGCCTTTTCTGCTTTACCATCACGGAAGTTAGCAACAACTCCCCTTGCCCATGCTTCACGCTGACGCTTTATTGTTTCTACTCTGGTAGTACCTAGTATTTCAGGTTGTGATAAATACTTTAGTGCTCCGCCATGCTCGATAGCATCAAGTTGCTTGTCTTCACCAACTAAAATTAATTTACTGTGTTTCTTATCAACAAGGTCAATAAGCTTACGTAAGTCTTTAGTGCTCACTTGCCCTGCTTCATCAACAATTAGTATTGAGTTTTCAGCCAGTGATTTATCTTTTAATAGTTTAGCAATGGTAAAAGTTTCAATATTCGCTTCTTTCGCTAAATTATTTGCTGCTGACTTAGCAATAGCACAGCCTATGACCTTATAGCCCGAACCCTTATAAGAATTACCCACACAATCCATCAAGGCCGACTTACCAGCCCCTGCACTGCCCTGAACAATATCGAATGCGGTGCTTTGGCATGCTGAAAAAACGGCTTCTTTTTGTTCTTCTGACAAAGGGAATGATTTGGCAGAAATGGCATTGTTAATAACGTGATGGTCGATCATAAATTTTTTTTGATTACGAATGCGTTTAGCCCCTACAATCATTGCTTGTTCGTTATCAATAACGGCTTGAGTGGTAAATAAAGCGTTTTGCTTATGATCTAAGCCTAGCGATATACAAGATTTCTGCTCAATAAACTCTTTTGCTACTTGCTGTGCTTCTTTTGCTCCTCCTCCAGAAACTTGCGCTATCTCAGCAGCAGACTTGTATATATCTTGCATTCGAAAGACTGATTTTTGTTGTGACACATACTCTTCTAATATATCTAAATTCAACCCAACATTTAGTTTGTCAATTTCATTTAACCAGCTTAAGGGAGTTGATTTAGTATGTGATAGCTCAGTTAATATCTTATTTTCATTGAAGCCAAGTTCATCAAGCTCTTGATGCCACTGCTGATATAAGTCAGCGCGGCTTACATCTTCTTTTTTTGCCCTAGTTGCTAATGACGCAATATCTCCAATTTTACTACAACTGCTAGCATTACCTCGTTTAGTTAATTCCTCCTTTATAATTGCCCCTCGTTTAGAATAATGCTCGCAAATATTCTCAGGAATATTAGGCAATTTAAAAGCATCACCGTCTTTATCTATTTCAAAACCAATTTCTCGAAGTTTAGAAGCCAATTCAGCACGATAAAGTGTCCCCGCAGCCTTTTGCCATAGGTAAAAGTCTCGACTTTCAAGCGTGCCCCATGAGCCATCAGCTCTTGGAACAACATTACCAATCAAACAATGGGTATGTAATTGTGGATCTTGGGCACGACTTGTTGCATGTTCAAAGCTAGCTGCAACTAGCCCTGTCACTTTTTCACGCATCATGCCTAACTTATTTCGTCGAGTAACAGCGGCATGATCTTCAATAAAAGATAAAGCTTGTTTAACTCCTTCAAAGTGTGCATTTTGAATTTTTTGTTTAAGTTCATCACTCGCTCGCGCCCAAGCGATAGATACCGATTTTGGCGCACTAAAAGTTAGATCCCAACCATGACGATGTTTTTTTCCTGACTTTTGACAAAGATCATACTTTTTATCAGGCGTATAGCCGTGCATCACATTTATATATTTTTCGTTATCAACATTACCTGATAAGTCCAATAACTTTGCCCCTTTTCCGAGCCAAACCCCATTTGGCTCTCCTCCATCTAGGTAATAATCTTCTTTAGCTAAATCAGAGTAATAGTTAATATTACGTATTGGGGAAATAGTTAGCATGATCGGATTCGTCCACGACTACCACGTTTATTCGAGTTGTTTATAGCATCAGTAGATATACTATCCAATTCAACGGGAATATAGGCCTCAGCAATATTATCCAGCGCAGGGTATGGCCAAACTAATTCATATACAGCATTCCAACCGCTAACTGATAGATATCCCGTGACTCCTTTTTTGCTTGGTGAGGGAAGTTGCATCAATTGTTCTGGACGAACAATATACTCTTCACTCTGTTGATAGCTATTAGATTTATTACCTTCTTTATCGAAATTAATTGTTGCTCGCTTTACAATCCTCTTTCCCAAGTTATCCGCTACTTTTTTTGCGGTAGTCGATGAGGAACCGACCTTTAGTGCAATAATATTCGAGAAAAGACTCATTAATGTTTCTGTATTTTTATCACCATAGATAGATTCAATTTGACTGATATTTTGTGTGCCTGCAATCGTTCTAGCACCTTTTGCACGCCCTAAAGCCAGCCATTTTTCAAATGCTTTAGTTTTAGGTAAATCGGTCAGTTCGTCTAAAACAAACCAGAGTTCACGTTCATTATCATCAGGTAAAGAAAGGACTTCCCGAACAACAATAGATAATATCGCAGCGCATAAAGGCGCAGATATGGATGAATATTTTGGATCATTGGGAATAATCAGTGATTGTAAATTGTATTTCCCCTCGATCCATTTGGTCACACTAAACTTAGCTTTACTCTCTTTAGACCATACTTGAGCTAAATAATCTAGCCAATGCGTTTGAGTCGTAAGCTCCATAATAAAACTATCTGTTGTTTTAGAGTTTTCTGAAATTAATTTACCAGCTTTAGGATAGTACTCATCAAATAGTTCCTTTAATTCACCTATTGGTTTATCTAATAATGTTTTAAGCTCATGCCAAGACCAATTTGGATGGGTATGAATTAATGTCACCATGCAACCAGCAAGAATTAATCGTGCACCATTTGCCCAAATAGGCTCCTTATCTGATGAACTGATAAAGCATGATGCAACTTCATAGGCTATCTCAGGAGAAGTAACATCTGCTGCGATATCCCAACACAGTGACCGCCTATCTGTTGGGCTTAATAACAAGTGCCCTTTTTTATAAAATATTGGTGTGTATTCCCTTTTTGCATCATAAATCAACATACGAGCGCCGCTATTCGTTACTTCATTTACCATTGGCTTTATAAGAGTACTTTTACCTGAGCCTTGAGCACCGTTGACAAAGATATTTCCTGACTCTTGTGCTTTGGCTATTAGAATAGAAGGGTGCAATGCAGCACCAATCTGGCTACTATTATTAATTTCTTTTTTTAGCGACTTTTTGGCATGAGTGATTGCAAATTTTTCTTTGTATAACCTTGAACCACTTATATGTACTGCTTTATCTCTCCCTCCTTTAACCCAAAGCCACCTAACGATAATTATGGATGAGCCAATGAGACTAAATAAAAGCGGTAAGCCAATATGAAGAATCAAGTCCGTTACATAAGTATTTTCAATAAGAAAATTTTTATACTGGTAGTACGAACTTGTGTTCAGTTGCTTAGTTTCAATCAGTATTAACTTCCAAATTTGCGCATGCTCTTCAAAAGTTCCCCACTCAGTACCGAAACTCCATGTATATTTCATTAGAAAAAAGGTAATTAGTATTGTTAATACGAGAGAGAAAAATATCATTGCTTCCCAAAGTTGATATGTGTTTTTAAGTTCTTTCATGATTTAGTCCTCCTAAGCGATCTTTGAGTTCAGCTATTGCTTCAACTCTCTCATCTTCACTCAAACCCGCTACTGCTGAACAAACTTCAAATGTTTGCTTTAATAAGCTAGTTTTTAGTTTTTCCAAATCTTGAGAATTGTCACTTTCTTTCTTGTAACTTCGCCACGCATCGCGGATAATTTCAGCAAGATTACTACCATTTTGTTCTGCTAACTCTTCAATTTTTTGATATTCAGTGATAGAGAATCGGGCAGTAATCGCTTTCTGCGTTAAGCTTTTATATTTCATTGTTATTTACCTTTTGTAGGAATCATTGAAACCTTCTATTTAATAGGCTTCAAAGAAGTATTTTTAATTTTTTGCACCAAGTTTGATTTCAGTCTCCCGTAAGGAAATTGATCGATTTCTATCTCTCAACACGAAGTGTTGAAACACCAACGGTGCGTAGGGTTTAAATCGTCATCATTATTTTTGTCTAGCTAGCCACTCATCGATATCTTCTTTTCTCCAGCCCACGAGTCGAGAGCCTAACTTAATTGGTTCTTGCAGAATTTTTTGCTTACGCCAACGCCATACTGTGGTTTGACTAACCCCGAGCAATTCTGCAAGCTCTGCTGGGCGAATTATTATTGATTCACGTTTTTGCATATGATTTCTCTTTATTTCGTTACATTTCGAAAGCTATTATTGCGAGTAAAAAATAAAAACGGTATCGTAGCAAAGCACAAAAACTCTATTGTCAATATAATGATAAATAATCAAATAAATATTCAAAAAAACACACTAGAAAAAACTACAAAACATTTATTACAAAAATTGAAGGTAGAGGCGATTAAAAATAATAAAAGCATTACTTTAAACAACGTAGGGGGGAGTTTATGTATACATACTGTTTTACAAGAATTGCCGCTGCTTTATGACGCTGCTCAAGATATTCATAACAACATTCCTAACATTAAAAGTTACCCAAACCTTATAGCGAACAATTTGTCTGAGTTAATAACGTATATTGGCGGGCTTGAAAAAACGATACGTAAATTAAGGTATTTTTTGAGACAAAGAAAATCTCCAGATGAGATTGATTTATACATTGATATAGCTCGATATTGTTTGATTTTAGTTTCAAATACTATATCAAAAAATTATAAAAAAAATAAACAAAACAAATTATTTTTCTGCTCTCTTTGTTGGAGAAAACCAATTTCATCTTTGTCATATTGTAGTTTTCATGATTCTACATACCCTAGAAACAGATCAAATTATGTTAGAGATAGACGATTGATAATAAAAGAAATTAAAAAAAACGAAAACTTTTCATCATCATTAAAGCTATATGAAACAGGTGCTAAATTGAAACATGATCTTCCTGAGATGATTGGAGGATGGTTTTCAAATTTAATAGAAAAACCTGTCGAGTTTAATCTGGATAAAAATTTAATTAATTCACTTTCTGGCGAATGGTATTTAACCTACGAACGAATATTAAATTTAATGGAAAAAGGCTACCCAATTACGTATAAACAGATGCATGAGATTAGGCCAATCGACTACTCTTCTTTAGAAAATTGGCTTAAAGATGTAATCAAAAAGCTTGATCCTCACGACTATAAATACCAATTACATGACATGATGGACTGGCTTAATCTAACAGGTGATAGAAATGATTGGCGCATTATTCTAAACATATTTCACCGCTATGAAACTTACCAAAAACTTACCACTAAAAAGCAACCTAGGGGTCCCAAAAGAGGAGAGGTAAATAAAGATGAGTTATTAAGAAAGAAAATAATAAAATTAGCTCAAAAACAATTAACAACTAAAGGAAAAATTAATGCTGCCGAGATAGGGAGAAATATAAACAAAAGTAGACAAAGAGTTAGTGTAATAATTAATGAATTAAAACTTAGATGACCACTACAATCGTTATTCGTTATTCGCTGTTTGCATTAGTGAACATATGAGATCAATCTCATTTGGTGATTAATAATCTCAATCAATATGTTTAGCCGAGTTAATCATTTACTATAAAACCTGTGCATTAAATATACATAAGCCATCTTCACCTGAATAATTACTTTAAATCTCCAAATTGATTGACCCCATTTTACTCCATAAGATTCTAGTAACGGGATGCTTTCCTTGAAAACTAAAGGGATTATATATCCACTGTTCCCTAATTGTTTCCAACTTGGGTTATTCATATAGGAAAAATTTTTACCTATATATTTTACAGCAGGGATATTAAAAGGCTTTAGGAGAATAAGCTGCAACTTGTCTGGTTCGGGCATTGGAAATGTAGATACGTTAGCTAAAACACCTCTTTCCAGCTGGCGGTACAATGCAATACGGTTCTTTCCTTCAGAAGCTATATACAATTCGAAATCACCTATTTGATTGTAAATAGCTTGTTCGCCCTGCCCTTCTTTGGTTAATTGATCTAAATAATCAGTAACATTAATAGCCTTTTCATCAGAGATAAGTGGGTAATCACGGTAATTACCAGCCAAGACATTATTTGCATTAACAAACTTTTGTATTCTGTCTTTTCCATTTGGCATCGCGTCAAAAAAAGGGATAAGTAGCTCTAAAAAGGCACACCCATTTATAATATGCCTTCTATGCATTTTTCGATCGCTGTATCCATAACTTAACAATCCTTTTTTCAACAAGGAGTTATAAAAATATTTATCTATTTGACTTAGCTGGTAATCTAATGAATCTAACTTGTTTTTTAATTCCATTACTTTTTGTGTTGCTTCAATCACTTATTTACTCTCTTTTAAAGTTAAAACTCAGACCTTATTTTTACAATAATTCATCCATATAATCAGCCCAGCTTTGCAGCCATATTTTGCACTCACTTTCATATTTATGAAGATCATAAGTTCCCTCTATTCCTGTTCTTGCATGACCTAAAGCAGCCTCTGCTACTTCACTTGGGCAACCTAAACGAGATAAGCCCGTTCGCACAGTTCGACGTAAATCATGAGGCACCCAATGATCAATATCGATCATGCGATCATCTCTTCTCATATGCCACGCTTGCTCTGTTAATGATTTTTGTTGAATAGGTAAACCAGTTTTGATTGACGGGAATAAATATTTTCCAGTTACTAACTTTAACTGCTTTAAAAAATCTACGGCCTGTTGAGGCAATTGCACGTAACGTTCAACTTCTGTTTTTGTTGCTTTGAGGTGCCAAATAGCTTTATCAAGATCGATATCTTCCCACTCAGCACCACATATTTCTCCTGTGCGACAAGCTGTCCATAGGGTAAACCTTAGAATATTTTTTTGAGTTTGAGTAAATGCACAGCCTGGCAACCAATGCAAAAATTTAGTTAGCTCTTTATCGGATAATACTCTCTGACCACGCTTAGAAGTTAAACGCACTTTGGCTTGGCGTAAGCTATTTTTTGCCAGTAATGCAGGGTTTGCAAATTCATCGGTAAATTTCTCAAGACCTATACAATATTCATACGCTGCGGTTAGTTCTCTTAATACATTGCCAGCCTGAACATTTGAGCCTCGTTCAACTATTTCCATGATCATATTAACAATATCTTTTCTTGTCACTTCATCGGCATTACGTTCACCTAACACTAATACAGCATCACCATATAAAGTTCTACGAGTTTCAGATTGACCTTTTTTTAATCTTGCACCAGAAATTTTTTTCCCATCAACAACTCTATCTTCGATGTACTGTCTTAAATAAAGATCAACAACATCTTTAACTGTCATGTTTAATGATTTTTGCTGTTTTCTTTCTAGCTCTTCTTGCTTAGCTTGCTTTAATTCTTGAGCTGGACAACGTTCGTCTCTTCTAATGTCTTTTAATTCCTTTAATTTAACTCGAGCTTCAGCAAGAGAGGTTGAAGGGAAGCGCCCTATTTGAATTTGGGTTAATTTATTAGTTATAGGGCTGGTGTAACGATAAAAGAATGATTTAGTGCCAGCGTTAGCACAAGTGATCCTCAACCCTCTATTTTCACCAACATCAGCAAT
This sequence comes from uncultured Colwellia sp., assembly GCA_963974965.1. Classification (GTDB taxonomy): domain Bacteria; phylum Pseudomonadota; class Gammaproteobacteria; order Enterobacterales; family Alteromonadaceae; genus Colwellia. Next base: position 54,515 of record CAXBEX010000017.1, read on the forward strand.
ATCTTTATCGTTGGGTTTCATGCTACTAATGGCAGCGGAGGTTAAAGTTTTGGTTTGATGATTCATAACTAGCTCTATGTTTCTATCCAAAGTATTATTAGCGACAAGTAAGTGTCACTTAGCGTAATAAGTGTAGGTTTTTAGTCTACAAAAACTATAGCAAAAAAAACCTACACTTACACCTACACTTAATTGTGCAATTTCATGAGTATTCAATAACATTCATGACCTTTCATCAAATAGCACAGTTTAGATAAAAGTGAATAAAATCAATTAAAAACATAACAAAAGCTCAATAAAAACATGACAGATTTATCACAACACACACCAATGATGCGTCAGTACCTTACTATTAAGGCCGAATTCCCTAATATTTTAATCTTTTATCGTATGGGTGATTTCTATGAGCTATTTTTTGATGATGCCAAAAAAGCGTCTGATTTATTAGATATATCACTAACAGCACGCGGTAAAACCGGTGGTAATGCTATTCCTATGGCGGGTGTTCCTTATCATGCGGTAGAAAATTATTTAGCCAAATTAGTGCAGCTAGGTGAATCGGTTGCTATTTGTGAGCAAATTGGCGATCCAGCGACGAGTAAAGGGCCTGTTGAACGAAAGGTAGTTCGAATTATCACGCCTGGTACGATTAGTGATGAAGCCCTATTATCTGACAGACAAGATAATTTAATTGTTGCCATCGCTGAAAATAATGCCAGATCCAAAAAAGCTTCCGACCCCAGTTTTGGTTTAGCCTATCTTGATATGACCAGTGGCCGCTTTGTGATCACTGAGCCACAAACAAGTGAACAGTTGCAAGCAGAGCTGCAACGTCTTTCTCCTGCCGAACTACTATACAGTGAAACACTTTCAACACTGGAATATGTTAAGCAATATAAAGGTCTACGTCGCCGTCCTGAATGGGAGTTTGACGTTGAAACATCACTTGCTTTACTTAATAAACAATTTGGTACTAAAGAACTAACAGGCTTTGGTGTTAGTGATAAATTGTTAGGGTTATCCGCTGCGGGTTGTTTATTTCAATATGTAAAAGATACTCAACGTACAGCATTACCTCATATTCGAGCAATAGTATGCGAGTCTGCAAGTTCGGGTGTTGTACTTGATGCAGCGACGCGCCGAAATTTAGAATTAACGCAAAATCTTCAAGGTGGCTTTGAGAACACCTTAGCCTCTATTTTGGATAAGTCTTCAACACCTATGGGATCGCGTTTACTAAAACGTTGGTTGCATTTTCCATTGCGTGATTTAACGATATTAACGAATAGACAAAATGCTATTGAACAAATAATAACCACCGATTTGCACCTCGATGTTCAGCCTATTCTAAAGGGTTTAGGCGATATAGAACGCATAGTTTCACGCATTGCTTTAGGCTCAGCTCGACCACGGGATTTCGCTCGCTTACGTAATACTCTACAAGCATTACCTGAATTACAAAGTACCTTATCATCATGCAACACAGGCTATGTGCAAGCGCTGGCACAATTGATGACGCCAATTCCAGCAATACAGAATTTACTTGAGCAAGCGATTGTTGACAACCCTCCTGTGCTTATTCGAGATGGGGGTGTGATTGCACCAGGCTATCATCAAGAGCTTGATGTACTTAGAGACTTAAGTGATGGTGCGACTGAATTTTTAGCTCAATTAGAACAAAAAGAAAAAGAACGTACCGGCATTCACTCGTTAAAAGTGGGCTACAACAAAGTCCATGGTTTCTTTATTGAAATGAGCCGAACTGCGGCAAATAATGTGCCGAGCAATTATATTCGTCGCCAAACCTTAAAAAATAACGAGCGTTTTATTACTGAAGAACTAAAAGAGCATGAACATAAAGTACTTAGCGCACAAGGTAAATTTTTAGCACTAGAGAAACGTCTTTATCAAGAATTATTTGACAAAGTGTTACCTGAATTGGCTCAATTGCAAACACTCAGCCAAGCAATTGCCGAGCTAGATGTACTAGCAAACTTTGCAGAAAGAGCGATAAGTTTAAACTATGTGAAGCCTGAATTAGTTAAAAAGTCAGGTATTAATATAGATGGTGGCAGACACCCAGTTGTTGAACAAATGACGCATGATGCTTTTATCGCAAACCCTGTTGTTTTAACCGATCAGCGTAAGATGCTAATAATCACCGGTCCTAACATGGGCGGTAAATCTACTTATATGCGCCAAACTGCGTTAATAGTGTTACTCGCTCATATTGGCTGTTTTGTCCCTGCCGATGCGGCTAAAATTGGCTTGGTAGATAGAATATTTACTCGAATTGGCGCCTCTGATGATTTAGCGAGTGGTCGCTCAACCTTTATGGTAGAAATGACTGAAACTGCCAATATTCTCCATAATGCTACCGACAGAAGTTTAGTACTACTTGATGAAATAGGGCGAGGTACCAGTACCTATGATGGGCTTTCATTAGCGTGGGCGTGTGCTGAAATGTTGGCACTTAAAACAAAAGCGTTTACCTTATTTGCCACCCATTACTTTGAATTAACTTTACTCGCACAAGAAATTTCAACCTTAGCCAATGTGCATTTAGATGCGATGGAGCATGACGATAACATTGTTTTTATGCACGCTGTGCAAGAAGGTGCGGCGAGTAAAAGCTTTGGCTTACAAGTGGCGCAACTTGCCGGTGTGCCTAAAACGGTCATTAACCGTGCTAAGCAACGTTTATTAGAGCTAGAGAACCAGCAGGCGCCCTCTATTTTGCCAGCGCAGTCAGATAGTTTTCAGCAATTATCTTTAGTTGCAGATGATCACCCTGCACTTGATACGCTACGTAATATTGATGTTAATGATTTATCACCTAAACAGGCATTAGATTTATTGTTTGAATTAAAAGCAAAACTTTAATACCAAGTAGATTGATTTAACATTACACTCATACATTCCAAAAGCGCATAGACAAAAAGGCTGTAAGATTACTCCTTACAGCCTTTTTAATTTTAATTTTAATTTTACAATGTTCAATTACTAATATTACTGCTAACACTGCACTTCAAATAACGCTTCAATTGATAAGTTTTGTTGACTTAATATATCACGAAGGCGTTTTAACCCTTCTACTTGAATTTGACGAACACGTTCACGGGTTAGTCCTATTTCGCGACCAACATTTTCTAATGTTTCAGCTTCATAGCCCATTAAACCAAACCGTCTTGCTAATACCTCTCTTTGCTTAGAGTTTAACTCATTAAGCCAATTAACAATGTTGTTTCTCATATCTTCTGATTGCAAGTCGCCTTCTGGACCGCTACTTTTTTCATCCGCAATAACATCGAGTAAAACTTTATCTGTATCGCCTGAAAAGGGCGTATCTACAGACGCTATACGTTCATTCAAACGGAGCATTTTTGTAACGTCAGCAACAGGTTTGTCTAACGAGCTCGCAATATCTTCAGCCGTGGGTTCATGGTCAAGCTTTTGAACAAGTTCACGTGAAGCGCGTAAATAAATATTTAATTCTTTAACTACATGGATGGGTAAACGAATGGTACGAGTTTGATTCATTATCGCTCGTTCGATAGTTTGACGAATCCACCAAGTGGCATAAGTCGAAAAGCGGAAACCTCGCTCAGGATCAAATTTTTCAACCGCACGAATTAATCCTAAATTACCTTCTTCTATTAAATCAAGTAAAGGTAAACCACGATTATTATATCGTCTGGAAATTTTAACCACCAAACGTAAATTACTTTCAATCATACGTTTACGTGAGGCCTCATCACCTTTAAGCGATAGACGTGAGAAATAAACCTCTTCTTCTGCACTGAGTAACGGTGAAAATCCTATTTCACTTAAATAAATTTGAGTAGCATCAATGTTTGATGATTTTTCTTCATTATCTTTTATTACTGTGGTTTGTTTTTTTTGTTTTACCATGCTGTTCTCCCATAAATAGCAAACGTCTATTAATTATTATTTATTCACACTAACTCCAGTTATATTTGATTGGTCGGTATTCTCTATGCTCTAAATTTCATAGGAATGCACTATTATAATTAGTTGTACTATTTTTTCGGTAAATATTTCAAAGGGTCAACTGATTTACCGCGAAAGCGAACTTCAAAATGAAGCATAACTCTTTGCGCGTCAGTATTACCCATTTTTGCGACGATATCCCCCGCTTTTATATGCTGCTGTTCCTTTACTAATATTTTGTCATTATGAGCATAGGCACTTAGGTAATCATCATTGTGTTTTATAATAACTAACTTGCCGTATCCTCTTAACGCGCTACCTGCGTAAACCACTTTACCACTTGCTGTCGCCCTAATCTTAGTACCACGACGCCCGGCGATATCTATTCCTTTATTACCTTGTGCTTTGGAACCTTTAACTTTAGAAGAAAAGTGTGCAATAACTTTGCCTTTTACTGGCCATTTCCATCGACTGATTTTTTGAGAAAAATTCGTCTTTGGTAAGTCATTTTGTGCTGTTTTCTTCTTGCTTACATTTTTACCATACGCCTGCTTTTTTGAAGATGCAACAGTCTTTTTAATTACTTGATTACTGGTCGGATTAGAGCTTTTAGTCTGCTTTTTACTGGAGTGCTTATTCTTACTCGCTTGTGAACTTTTTCCTTCATTATTAGCAACTAAAATTAATTTTTGATTTGGGTAAATATTATAAGGAGGTGAAATATTATTCAATTTAGCTATTTGGCGTACATCTGAATTTGCCCGCCATGCAATGGAATATAATGTTTCGCCCGCTTGTACTTTGTACTCATTTGCATTGATAGTATTTTGCACACGTTTATTTAAAGGCGCGCTACCATAAACGGTCACAACAGGTGCAGGATTTTCTCGAGAAGAGCAAGCTAATAGGTTAAGAACAAGAAAGATATAACAAAATGATTTAAACAGTGTTCCTGAAAGATGAGAAGCACTATTTTTATGTTTATTATCTATCATGATAAAGCGAGTAACATATTTATTTAAACGTTAAATAGGCGATGATGATCAAGGCAAGAAAACCCCAACCTAGCACATCAATCCATTTGCGTAAGTTTTTTTCCATCGCACTACCGCCCCATTGAATAAGACCCGCAACAAGAAAAAACCGCATACCTCGTCCAATAGCAGAAGCGAGCATAAACGGTAAAAAAGCCATCTGTAAAAAGCCTGCACTCACCGTAAATAGCTTATAAGGTATAGGCGAAAAACCGGCGATAAAAACGACCCATACGCCCCATTCACTAAACCAGGTCATTGCGGTATCAAAACGGTGTTGATAACCAAATTCCGTTATAAGCGGTTGTATCCAAGGTTCAAACATCAAATACCCGAGTAAATAGCCTACAGCACCGCCAATAATAGAGGAGACAGTTGTTAAGGTTGCTAATCGCCACGCTTTCTCTGGTTTAGCTAGCACCATAGGCGCAAGCAAAACATCAGGAGGAATAGGGAAAAACACCGATTCAGCAAACGTTAACAGTGCTAACATGCTTGGCGCAAACTTATGTTCAGCCCACTTAAGTGTCCAATCATAAATAGCAGAGAAAAACTTCATTACAACAACGCTCCTGCTACGAGTGGTACAAAACGAACCGCTTCCACTTGTTCTTCACTATAGCTATCACCATGTCGAGTAATCGTCTTAAGTATTTGGGTTTCATCTCCTACCGGAATAACTAAACGACCACCATCAACGAGCTGATCTAGCAATGCCTGCGGTACGCTTACAGCGCCTGCCGTTACAATAATGGCATCAAAGGGAGCTTTGCTTGCCCAACCTTGCCAGCCATCACCGTGTTTCAATGAAATATTATGCAAATCGATAGATCTTAAGCAGCGTTTAGCTTGAAATTGCAGTGATTTGATGCGCTCAACCGAAAAAACTTTGTCTGTTAATTGCGCTAGAATTGAGGTTTGGTAACCTGATCCTGTACCGATTTCTAAAATGCTTTTTGGCTTATAGTCTTTAAGTAAAAGTTCTGACATCTTAGCGACTATATAAGGTTGAGAAATGGTTTGTCCTTGGCCAATGGGTAAAGCGGTATTGTCGTATGCCTTATGAGCCAGTATTTCAGGGATAAAAATATGACGAGGAGAATTAGCTATTGCCTGTAACACTTGTGGATTTGAGATACCTTCAGCTTGCAGTTTTTGCGCAAGTAACTCACCACTACGTTTCGACTTTCCGCCTGTTCGGCCATTTTTTGTGTGACTCATCATAACGTTACTTCACCCATCCATTCTCTTATACTATTTATGCTCTTATGTGCTGTCATATCAACGGTTAACGGGGTTACTGAAACATAATTATTAGCCACTGCATGAAAATCAGTTCCCTCACCACCATCAAGCTCTTTTCCTAATGTACCATACCAATAAATGTCTCTTTGCCATGGATCTTTCATTTTTTTCATCATTTCGGCTTTGTGCCTATGCCCAAGGCGAGTAACCTTGATACCTTTTATTTCGCTAATGGGCACATCGGGGACATTAATATTAAGTATTTGATCTACTGCTAGAGGGTGTTTTTGAATACGCTTAATAATTTGTGCCGTGATAGTTGCCGCTGTTTGATAATATTGTTCATGCTTACCAAGCAATGATATGGCAATGGCAGGTATTCCCATGTGGCGGCCTTCAGTCGCTGCCGCAACGGTGCCTGAATATAAAGTATCATCACCTAAGTTAGGGCCTTTATTAATTCCAGCCACCACTAAATCAGGCGTCGATGAAACGAGTTGGCTAACACCTAAATGAACTGAGTCTGTGGGCGTACCGTTGACAGAAATAAAACCATTGTCTAGCGTTTGTGCTCTAAGAGGATTAAGCAAAGTTAACGAGTTACTTGCGCCACTACAGTTTCTATCGGGTGCAACAACCGTTACCTCAAAGTGTTTAATTAGCTCTTGTTGAAGCACTTTAATACCCAATGCATGAACACCATCATCATTACTTAATAAAATTTTCATTACGTGTTTTACTCTATATCAGCATTAGTCTTTACGTTAACTCTTTGAGTGCAATCTTGATAATCAATTAGCTCTCGAAGTACTGTGGTAGCATATGAGCCTGCAGCTAATGAAAAACTAATTTTTACGCTAGGTAAAGCATCGTTAACGCCAATGTCATTAGGTGATGATTCATTAGGCGATGATTCGTTTGACAATATTTCAATATCAGCATCCTCAATCACTAATCGAATACGACGGCGCTCTTGTTTTAAACCAAAACGAGGTAAACCTTCAGAAAATTTAACGTGATTATCGGCAACTTGCTGCTCAAAGGCTTTTGGTTGTGCTTCGGTCATTAGCTCACCTGCACCCCACATTGCGGCAGTAATATCGACATCTTTCTCGATTAAACGCTGCTTGATAACATCATCAATTTCATCAAGACGAAACACTGATTGGGTACCAGCCAACATGACCACATCACCAACTTGTATCTTGGAGAAAGTATTCTGTTTAATACGTTCGTTGATAATATCGTTGAAAATAGTAGATCGCGCCGCAGACAAATACATGCCTCTTTTTTTCTTATCTTTTACTTTTGTACCTGAAAACAAAGCCAATGCACAGTCAATATTGCCACCGTCAATACCAAAGCGCTGTTCACCAAAATAATTAGGTACTCCTTGTGCGACTATTTTTTCCCAGCGTTCATATAAGGCTTTAAGCTCAGTAACTTCACGTAAAATTAATTCAAAACGGTTTCCCGTTAATGCGCCTGTACGTAGTTTTTTGTTATGTCTTTTGTAGCTAAGTACTTCAACACCTTCAATACTGAGATCACTTAAGTCATATGCTTGCTTACCCGGCACATGAATACCAAACCACTGCTGGGCTACTGCAAAGCGATCTTTTAAACCCGCATAAGAAACTAATTGCTCTTTCACTTTAAAATATTTGGCTAATTCACGTGCCACAAAAACCGTGTTAGCCCCTGTTTTTCTAATATGAATGAATAAGTGTTCACCTTCACCACAAGGCAAAAATGGCAACTGTTCAAATACTTTAAAATCACTTTGCTTAACCCTTAGTAAGCCCGTAGGCTCTGGTTTTCCATGTAAATAGGCAAGTTCTGGTAACATTATTTTCTCTAATTAGTGGTTTGTAGTGATTAAAAAATTAGACATCAGCCATTACTGGCATCATCTGATAATAGGCACAAGTAAGACGACACAATGAACAGCAATACCCTCTTTTCGACCAGCATAACCCAGTTTTTCTGTTGTGGTTGCTTTAACATTGATTTGATCTACGGCGCAGTTTAAATCTTTACTCAAACATTCGCGCATTGCTAATAAATGTGGCGCTATTTTTGGCGCTTGAGCAACAATGGTGATGTCACCATTGCCTATTTCATAACCTTGTTCGATCATTAAGCAAACCACGTGACGCAATAATATTCTGCTAGAAATATTCTCATACTGTCCATCAGTGTCGGGAAAGTGATTGCCAATATCCCCTAAACAAAGCGCGCCAAGAATGGCGTCACAAAGCGCATGAATAGCAACGTCTCCATCTGAATGAGCAATAAAGCCTTGTTCAAATGGTATGGCAACGCCACCAAGCATTAATGGCCCTTCACCGCCAAATTTATGTACATCAAAACCATGGCCTATGCGCATGTTTTATCCTTTATTCTGTTCGATTTGTGATTGCTTTAAATTATTATATTAAATTGCTGTTTTAACCTGTTGATTTAACATGTTGATTTAAGCTGTTGTTTCAAATAAAAGCTCGCTAATACTAAATCTTCTGGACGGGTTATTTTTATGTTATCTCTTCTTCCTGAAACAAGTAAACAGGGTAAGCCAATAGACTCTATTGCAGAAGATTCATCGGTTATTTTTAAGCCTTTTGCTTGAGCTTGTTCAATTGCTTGTTTCAGCTCTTTGACTTTAAACATTTGTGGCGTAAATGCATGCCACAAATTACTGCGATCTATTGTTTCGCTAACTTGCATTGCTTCATTGGCTTCATTAGCAATATTAGCTTCATTTGTATTGTTTTTGATGGCGAGTTTCATCGTATCAACAACAGGGGCAGCCAAAACACCACCACTATTGTGAGCAAGACAATGCTCGATAAGTTTATCTATATCATTATGCGTGATACAAGGACGTGCAGCATCGTGTACTAATACCCACTCTATGTTATTAACAACTTGTAAGCCACTTAACACAGAATCAACGCGTTCATTTCCGCCTGATACCCGTATAATATTAGGGTTATTAGCTAACGTTGTTTGAGCAAAATAAGCGTCATCATCACTTAGGGCTAAAATCACTTTTGCTATATTTTTATGACTAAGCAAACGGTTGATTGTATGGCTTAATATGGTTTGATTATCAATGGTTAAATATTGCTTAGGGCATGAAGCTAACATGCGCTTACCAACGCCAGCAGCAGGTACGACAACAATAAACTGTTTATTTTCAGATGATTTATTATTACAGAGCTTATCTTTAGAGTGTTTATCTTTAGATGATTTATTTTTAAAAAATACGGGGTTACTCACAACTAATATAACCTCTTGTTGGTATTGTTTTTCGTAGCATTATTTTTACTGGGTATAACGCGAAAGAACGTCTCATTTTCTTTGATCATACCAAGCTCATTCCTAGCGCGTTCTTCAATAGCTTCAGTACCTAATTTAAGGTCATCCGTATCAGCATAAAGTAATTTATTGCGTTGCCTAAGTTTGGTATTGACTAACTGTTGTCGAGTAACGTCGTCTTGTAAAGCTAGATAATCAGACACACTGTTTTTACCGAGCCAGAGTCGATATTGCAATAAACTAAAAACAATCAATAACAGTGCTGAAAATGCCCGCATGGTTACCTAAAAAAACACATAATAACGATACAATTCTCACTATTATATGGATTTATTATTTATAAGGCTAATGGTTGTTTGAAGTCTTTCCAGTTAATAGCACAAGAAAGTAACAATTCGCATAAGGATGTATTGATTATAAGGTAATAATTGGTATTGTTTGGTATTAATTGGCATAAAAAAAAGAGTAATGATCTTTATCTTGTAGGACAGTAAATCATTACTCTTGTATCGATACTTATGTGTTCACAAAGTCTACGGACGATACTCTACTTCAACATCGTAATCGTCAGTTGCCACCGTTACACAAAACACTAGATAAAAGATGAGAAATCCCTTTGTTTATACAGTGTGGCACACAATTCTCATATTTAAGCACTATTGCCATATAAAACATGAGAATACTAGAGGATTAATTCTCATGTTTTTCTTGAGTTGATAATAACACCCGAGACTACTTATGTCTCTTTTTTCATACAGCTTTATTCTCACCTTTTAACGCCAACATAACCATTGTATATATGAAAGGGCTATCCACTTAGCTCTACCAACCACTACATGTTGTGTTCACTAGATTTAACCTCGTCGATCATTTATACCGCAAACGAGCCCTTTTCTAACACCTTAAATCGGCACCAAAAGAGTCTTCTTTGATACGAAACCGGACGTTAGCCTCGGCTTATCTAGCGACAACTGATCCGACAAAAGCTTCCCTACATTAGATAATGAAGTGTTCTAAATTTTCATCTTGAAACTTGAAAAAATAAATACTCAAATTTGATTTAAAATACCTAAAGCGGACATTATATTAATACCGATTTACGTGATTTCTTATGTATTAAAATTTAATGTTTCTATATCGGGTCGATTGCGACTTAGAGTATATATTCTAAGGCGCTTCGGGGCACATACCGCCTTAGAAATAACACACTTGATAATGAAGTAAATACAATTTAGGAATCATATTCAATATTTTCCTGTATCACTAACTAGTGACGGTTAGTATTATCTATCACATGCTAGATAGAAGCTAAACCAAATAATTGTTGAACCACGCTTCCAAAAATAAAGCATATGTACTTCCCAGTTTTCACTAGACAGTTTGTAACTCATAAAAATACGCTTCCTCAAACTTGGCAGGTGAAACACTGAGCTTTCAACTTGATCTGTTGAATGGCCTTAGCAGAAAAAAAGTTGCTAGATTTTTACGAACTGCATAAAAAGTAGCGATTGATAATTTATGCTCACGGCAATAATCAATGATGGTCAAGTCGTTAGCTTGCTGCGATTTTTATTGTGTATTTCACCAATAAATTAATGACCTAAAACAAATTAATTTCAAACTATTTCATTTTGTATTAAGTCATTTACGCATTATTCAGCATGTTACTAAACATAAAAAATACAATTCAACTCCTGTGCCGAAAAAAAGCAAACAAAAGCTATCGTAAGTCCCTTTTAGTAATACGCACATATAAACTGCTTACTTAGGGGAATAAATTTCGCCTATTTTTGCCATTGAGGTATACGGTTTTCATAAATCTCAATATCGTGCTTCATTAGAAGCGATTGTGCAATACTATCTAAGCCTGACATTAAGTTAGTTTTATGATGGCTTTCAATTTCAAATGCCTCTGAATGCTTTCCTGTCGTAACGGTTTGTTTTAGCAGATCAATGTCTACCTTGGTATTAGGAAGCATGGTAATTAAATCTGCAATACTTTTGATGGTACTTTCGCTGAGCACGATAGGTAAAATCAAATTGTTAATACAGTTTGAATAAAATATGTCGGCAAAACTTGGTGCGATAATCACTTTAAAACCAAAATCTGCTAAGGCCCAAGGTGCATGTTCTCTACTGGAACCACAGCCAAAATTTTCACCGGCTAATAAAATTTCTGCCCCTTTAAATTCAGCTCTATTTAGGACGAAATCAGGGTTTTCTCGTTTACCTTCTGGGTCGATATAACGCCAGTCATGAAACAGATGTTTTCCATACCCCATTCGTGTAACGCCGGTTAAAAATTGTTTTGGCAATAGTTGATCCGTATCGACATTTGCTTTAGTTAACGGTATTGCAGTTGCACAAATTTGGTTAATTCCAGACATGATAGTGATTCCTATAAAGTTCTTACATCAAAAAAATAGCCTTTGATGGCGGCAGCGGCAGCCATAGCAGGGCTTAATAAATGGGTGAATGAACCACGACCTTGACGTCCTACAAAGTTACGATTACTGGTTGAGGCACATCGTTGTCCTTCTGTGAGTACGTCATCGTTCATACCTAAACACATTGAACAACCCGGTAACCTCCATTCAAATCCCGCTTGAATGAATATTTTATCCAACCCTTCAGCTTCTGCTTGCTTTTTCACTGAGGCAGAGCCAGGGACAACAATAGCTTCAACACCCTGTGCTATTTTATTTCCAGCTAAAACATTAGCTGCTTGACGTAAATCTTCAATGCGACTGTTAGTACATGAACCAATGAATACATGGCTAATAGCAATATCTGATAAACGTTGTCCAGGCTTTAATTGCATATATTCTAGTGCTTGCCTAGCAGCATCTTGTTTAACAATTCCGTCTAAGCTTTCTGGATGAGGGATTGGATCAGTGATGGCACATACTTGTCCTGGATTTGTCCCCCAAGTTACTTGAGGTGCAATGTCAGTAGCATGTATATTTACCTCTTGATCGAATTTTGCATCTGCATCTGATTTTAACAAACGCCAATAAGCTACTGCTTGCTCCCAGTCTTTGCCTTTCGGTGCACAGCCTCGATCTTTGAGGTAGTTAAAGGTAACGTCATCAGGGGCGATCATGCCGGCCTTAGCACCAGCTTCAATGCTCATATTACAAATGGTCATTCGTTGTTCCATGGACATTTGCTTGATTACTCCGCCACAATATTCCACGACACAACCGGTTGCGCCTGCATGTCCAATAGTACCAATAATAGCTAATATGACATCTTTTGCGGTAACACCAACGCCTAGTTCACCATCAATTGTTATCCGCATACTTTTTGCTTTGCTTTGACGCAATGTTTGGGTTGCAAGAACGTGCTCAACTTCTGAGGTACCAATGCCAAAAGCGAGCGTACCAAATGCTCCATGGGTTGCCGTGTGGGAGTCACCACACACGACGGTCATGCCCGGTAAAATAAGTCCCATCTCTGGTGCCATAACATGCACAATACCTTGCTCCTTGCTGCCCACAGGATAGAGTACAATGCCATGTTCCTCGCAATGGCGAACCAGTGTGGTAAGTTGCAATAGATTCAATGGACCACAGGCGTCTAACGCGAGGGAGCGGGTAGATATACTATGATCCATGGTGGCGATGGTTTTTTCTGGACAGTGCACTTTTCTATTGTTCTGGTTAAGCCCGTCGAAAGCTTGAGGAGAAGTGACCTCATGAATCAAATGTCGATCTATATACAACAAATGTTGGCTAGAGGTTGATACTTGTTGCTCAGATTGATTTGCCAACTTTATTAAGTGGCTGTCCCATAGTTTGTCATAAAGTGTTTTTGACATGAAATATAACCTATTAAGAGAAATTTAAGTTACAACTGGTTGATTTTTTCAATCAGTTGCTCTATTGATATCACCACACCATATTTGGCATTGATGTCATGTAAAGCCGCATCTTGTGCTGCAAGGTTACGATCACCGCAAGCTTCAGGAACGACAAACACCGGATAATTATGTTGTAGACCATCTACCGCAGTTGCTCTTACACAACCACTGGTTGTTAAGCCAACCACAACGATTGAATCGACATCATTTTGCAATAACAGTTGCTTAAGCTCTGTGTTAAAAAAGCCACTTGGCCATTGTTTTTCTATCACCAGCTCATTGGCCTGTTTATTTAATCTAGGGTCAATTTCAACCCAATGGCTAGATGCTTTTAATATGTTGAGATCAGGTAATCGTGTACGAAAAACGCTAGCGACTTCCTCGTCATGATAGACAACGCTAGTAAAATACACCGGTAATTTTTTCAGTCTAAACAGGTCAAGTAATTTATTGGTTTCATTTACCTGTGAACTAAAATCGCCACCAAGAGGGCTAGCGGGATCGGAAAAACCAAGTGACATATCGATGATAATAAGGGCGGGGCGGATGCCCAGCCCTATAGTACCGATAGCCAAATCACGATCAATTTGTTTGCTATGTATACTCATAATATCCTATTTAAAACTATGTACGAGACTTAACAAATCGAGGTGTTTCTGGTGCAGGAAGGCCTGTTTCTTCTAAACACCTTGCTTTGATTTCTTCGATAGTACCGCCGAAATCAAACATCTCTATATCACCTCGTTGCTCTGTCAGTGATGCACGTAGTGTAGTAGTTTGTGCTTCATCAACGACGTTATTAATAATAACAACACCGTAACGGACCGCCCCTTCAACAGAAACTAAGCCACGTTTCACATCATCTAACACGTTGTTAGCATCGCGTAAATATGGGTCACCCCAACCACCGCCACCCCAAGTATTGAAGTATAATATGTCGCCTTTTTTCACTTCAACACCGTCACATTTAGCCGGTAGTATTTCTCGAGTACCATCAGCTCGTTCGAGTATTTTAGTTGAACGTTGACCTGTTGTGCCACCGTTAACGCCCCACGGATAGGTCAACCAACGTTCATCATGAATGGCAATGCTACCATCATTCAAAAATCTATAACCGACTGATAATCCATTGCCACCACGGTGTAAACCTGCGCCACCTGAGTCGACAATAGTTGCATATTGTTCAACGCGTAATGGGAAGTAAGCTTCGATAAACTCATTAGGCACATTGGTGAAACCTGGCCATAAAGAGTGACCATCAGGTCCATCACCTACTGGACGTCCAGGAATTCCGCCAAAACCGATTTGGAATAATTGGAACCATTCGCCGTTATCATCATAACCTGAGTAGAACAAATGAGGAGAATCAGAGAAGCCGGCAGCATTCATTGCTTCAGGAGCACCTTGTCCTAATAAACCACCCATAACATCAAAAATACGACCTAACGCATGAGTACGGCCTGATAACGCCGCTGGGAAACGTGGTTTAAGTAAGCTGCCTTCTGGAATACGCACATCAACTAAATCATAAAATCCATCGTTAAATATTATTTGTGGATCGACGAGATTGATGGTGAATGAGCCAAAAAACATTTTGAACATCTCTTCACTCATATAGAAGTTAATCGAACTTTGCGCCTGAGGATCAGTCCCTTCAAAGTCAAATATTGCGCGATTTCCTTCACGCCACATTTTACATTGGATTTTATAAGGTCCCATGCCGACGCCATCATCACAGACATAATCTACGAACGTGCGAGGCTCTTCAGGAACAAGCATGTTAATAATTGCTTGCATTGCAACATGGTTACGCTCAAGCATAATTTCCATGGTGGAATAAAAAACATCGTCGCCAAAACGCTCTGAAATTTCTACACACCTTTTGGCTGCAGTATTACATGCTGCTACTAAGGCATTTAAATCAAATCTGTTCCATTGTGGTGTGCGTACATTATGTAAGATCAAGTCTAAAAGATCTGATTGTAGTACACCTTTTTTATATAATTTTGTTGGCGGAATGCGTATCCCTTCTTGGAAAATACTTTCCGCTTTAACAGGAATAGAACCGGGTACCATACCGCCGTTGTCAGACATATGTCCAAACATGGCAGACCAAGCAATATGTCTACCTTCTCTGAAAATAGGCACTAATACGATCCAATCGGGTAAATGAGATACCGCGGCATTAGTCATATAAGGGTCATTAGTTAAAATAACATCGCCTTCTTCTAATTCACCTTCATATGCATCCATAAAGCCATGAATGAATGAACCAAATTGCCCAACGACCATTTTGCCATCTTTGTTGGCGATCATTGGGAAACAGTCACCTTGCTCACGGATACCTGGGCTCATTGCTGTTCTAAAAAGAACAGCATCCATCTCTTCTCGGGCATTACTGAGAGCGTTCTCAATAATGTCGACGTTAACTGAATCTACGTCAACTCTTTGTAGAGGAGAGGTATTAGTTTGTATAATTTTATGACTCATCGTTATCTCCACTTACTTCACTGGGTTAATAAGAATATTACCGACGATATCAACTTGAGCTTGATATCCCGGTAAAAGGACTGTAGTAGAGTCCATTTCACAAATAATTGCAGGTCCTGTTATTTCAAGGTTTTGACTCATCTTATTTCGATCATAAATCGGTGTTGGATAGTATTTTCCTTCGAAATAAATTTCGCTGTCTGCCATTTTACAGCTTTCTAATGAACTGGCCGATTCGCTTTGAGGCATCATAGGCAATTCACCACTACTTGCAGTAGCAATAGCACGGATCATAACAATTTCATGACCTGTTTCTAACGCAAAAGTAAATAGCTGGGTATGCTCATTATCAAATTGTGATTTAAGTACATCCAAGCCCTGACCTTGTAACTCAGACAATGTAAATTCAACTGACAATTGGAATGCTTGTCCTGTGTATCTTAGATCGGCTTGAAAGGTTATCTCTTGGTTTGACTCAGGAATACCGTCAGCATTAAGTGTCGCACTGGCTCTTTGTCGTAATTCGTCTAGGGCCTCAAGTACTTCATCTTTATTGGTGTCTTTTAATAATTTCACGAACGTTCTTGAAGCTTCGTCACGCACTTGAGTGGTTGCATCACCATAAGCACATAAAACACCAGGCCCTGGAGGAATAATAGTTGGCCAAGCTTGCGTTAAAATACCAAGTGCATTGGCATGTAGTGGACCTGCGCCACCAAAACCCACAAGTGCAAAATCTCTAGGATCAAAGCCTTGCTCTACAGAAACTAGTCTTAGCGCACCAAACATGGCTTCATTGGCTATTTTAATGATACCTTCAGCGGCTTCTTCAACCGATAAACCCATCGCATCAGCGACTGTTTTAACTGCTGTTATTGCTGCTGCTTTATTAATAGCCATTGCACCGCCGAGTTGAACATCAGAGGGTAAATAACCTAATACTACGTTAGCATCACAAACTGTTGGTGCTGTACCACCTTTCATATAAGCGGCAGGGCCCGGTTTAGCTCCGGCGGATTCTGGTCCAACCCTTAAAGCTTTAGTGAGTTCAGGAACAAAAGCAATTGATCCTCCCCCAGCGCCTACAGTACGCACATCAACAGAAGGAGCACGTACGGTAACATCAGCAACACGTGTTTCTCTTCGAATGCGAGCTTTTGCATTTTGAATAAGCGCTACATCCGTTGACGTCCCGCCCATATCAAAGGTTAAAATATCGTTAAAGCCAGCTTTCTTACAAAAATGTATGGCACCAGAAACACCACCAGCAGGACCTGACATTAATAGGTTTACCGGACTCTCTGCTGAAGATCTCGCTGAGGCCAAACCGCCATCAGAGCGTAAAATTGAAAGGTGTAAATCGTCTCCCATTTTACTGAACAAAGACTGACTTAAATTATCAACATAACGTGCTACTTCTGGACGTACATAGCTGTTTACTACGGTTGTTTCTGTGCGCTCATATTCTTGCATTTCAGGTACTAGGTCGCTAGAAATTGAAATTGGAATTTCAGTAAAAATTTCTCCTGCAATTTCTTTGGCACGTTGTTCATGGCCAGCATTCAAATAAGAGTTAATAAAGCAAATGGTTAACGCTTCAACTTCTCCAGTTTGTTTTAATTTTTCCAACCGTACACGTAAACTGCTTTCATCTAGGGAGTCAACTATTTCTCCATTTGCACCCATTCTTTCATCGGCTTCAATGGTTAACTCAAGTGGCGCTAAAAGCGGTTTTTTCATGAAGCTTACCCAGCCACCTAAGCCACCCGGACAAAAAGAGCGGGCAACTTGTAATACTTGTTTGTAGCCTTTGGTGGTTATTAAGCCTACTTTTGCACCTTTACCGGTTAATACAGCATTGGTTGCAACAGTAGTGCCGTGCATCACTCGATTAATTTTACTGACATCGATACCAGATTGTTCACAAATTCTAGCAATACCATTTAATACCCCTACTGATGAATCTTCAGGGGTTGAAGGTACTTTTGCTGTATGGGTTTCACCAGTAATTTCATTGATGAGTAGCAGGTCGGTGAAAGTACCGCCTACATCTACGCCTAATCGATAACTCATATTTTACTCCACTTTTTCGGTCGTTTATCTATCGTTAATTAAGATTATATTGTTCAATCCAAGACTTTGCTTTTCCGCCCGTTGCGGTGCCTGTTAATTCAATAGCAAGATCAGCGGCTTTTATCAGTAGTGGCATATTAATACCCGTTGAATAGCCCATCTGCTCAACCATCATCACTACATCTTCAGTGGCAACATTACCACTTGCTCCTGGTGCGAATGGACAGCCACCCAGCCCAGCGATAGAGGCATCAAATTTACGTACACCTGCTTCGATTGCTGCATATACGTTTGCTAACCCCATCGCCCTTGTATCGTGGAAATGACACGACAATTGCTTTATATCAAATCGTTCAGCCATAGCATTCATCAATTGATTAACGGCTAATGGATTGGCGGCACCAATAGTATCAGCAACAACAATACTTGATGCGCCAGCCTTAAGAAGCTTTTCGGTAACGTCAAACACACTGTCTTGGTCTATTTTTCCTTCAAAAGGACAGGCCCATGCTGTTGCTACATAGGCTTGAACATTTGCGCCGCGTGCTTTGGCTGCCTCTAATACCTTTTCACTGACTTTGACACTTTCATCAGTGGTCATGCGAATATTTTTTAAATTCATGGTGTTTGATGTAGCAACCACTAATGACATCAGTGGTACACCAGCGGCCAGAGCCATTTCAAAGCCCTTCATATTCGGAATTAACGCTGAAAAAACACTGTTACTGCTTGGTAATTTAGCACATAGCTCACTGGTGCCAGCCATTGCAGGCACGGCTTTAGGAGAAACAAATGCACCTATTTCAATTTCTGGCACATTGGCCTTAACTAATGCTGAAATTAAGGCAAGACGTTGCTCACTGCTTAATACTTTAGGCTGATTTTGCAATCCATCTCTTGGCCCAACGTCATTAATAATGATGTGTTTGTTTCTCATCAGTAAACCACCTGAGACTTTCTTAATTGAGCAACTTGTTCAGCACTTTTGCCAAGTAGTTCATGTAAGATTGTTTCAGTGTGTTGCCCTAATGCAGGAGCGGGACTAAAACTTTCTTCGTTACTTCGAGAGAATTTTATCGGATTACCCGGCCCTTTGGTGGTATGCCCTTCTGGATCAGATAATTCAACCACCATGTTACGATGCAACACTTGTTCATCATTTAAGGCTTGCGATAAGTTATTTACTGGAGCACAAGGAATACGTGCCTTTTCCAGTAGCGTTAACCAATAGGCAGACGTGTTAGTGACTAATTTTTCATTTAAGGCGGTATTGATAAAATCTTTATCCTTCCAACGACCTGGCTGTGTGTCATATTCTGC
This sequence comes from uncultured Colwellia sp., assembly GCA_963974965.1. GTDB lineage: Bacteria > Pseudomonadota > Gammaproteobacteria > Enterobacterales > Alteromonadaceae > Colwellia. Next base: position 73,811 of record CAXBEX010000017.1, read on the forward strand.
TTTATCTAAAGGGGGTAATTGCATAACCTGCTTTAGATTTTGCCAAAAATTATCAGTGATCACGGCGATGACAATTTCTCCATCTGCTGTGCTAAAGGTGTTATATGGCACATGCACAAAGTGCGAATTACCAATGGGGTAAGGATTTTTTCCAGAGATAAAATGCATGGTTGCCATGTAATTTAATAATGAAATCTGACAATCCAACATGGATACATCTACATCTTGACCAAAACCACTTTTTTCGCGCTCTAATAAAGCAGCTTGAATACCCATAACGGCAAACATTCCTCCACCTAAATCACCGATAGGAATACCCGCACGTACTTTTTGACTTTGATCTGCACCTGTAATAGACATACCTCCACCCATTGCTTGTGCTACTTGATCAAAAGCAGGACGCTTGCTGCCAGGACCATCACTGCCAAAGCCAGTGATTGAGCAGCTAATGATACGTGGATTAATCTCCTTCAAATGTTCATGATCTATTTTTAGTCTGTTTGGAACCCCTGCGCCAAAATTATTAACAACAACATCTGCTTTTCTGACCAAGTCATAAAATAACTCCAGCCCATCGGGTGCTTTTAAGTCAATACAGACACTTTGTTTATTACGATTGAGGGTTATAAAATACGCACCCATGCCATTGATTGAGTTTTCTGGATCAGTGGCTAATAGTTTACGTGTGCCTTCTCCTTTAATTGGCTCAATTTTGATTGTTTCAGCGCCTAAGTCCGCTAAAATCATACCGCAATAGGGGCCAGACAACATATGTGTCAAATCAAGGATTCGAACACCAGCTAACGGTTTGTTAGTCATTTAAAGCTACTCCTATAATAAGGGGGAGCCCGAAGACTCCCACTAGTTAATATCAACAATTAAAAACGATAAGTAAAGTCAACGCCGTAAGAATCACGAGCAGAAGGGTGATTGAAAGAACCGCCGAATTCAGGAGCAGGTATTATTTCCTGTAAATATTTTTCGTCGGTTAAGTTTTTCGCCCAAAGTGCTAAGTTCCATGCTTCAGCATCAAAGCTAACTCTTAAATTAACTGTGTTATAGGCATCTCGAGTTGACTTACTAAAGTCAACTGAATGAGGGCCTGGTGGAACACCACCGCCGAGCGTGCCAAAGAAGTCCCAAATAGTGGGTGTATCTTCACCGCCTTGCAGCGTATGGAAGTTTGTTTCCCCTACATATTGCCAATCAAGACGCGTATTCATCACTACATCTTCAGCGATGTTATAATCCCAACTTGCACCTAAAGTAAAGGTTTTATCAGGGGTTTGTGGAGCCTTGTTGCCAACAGAAAGAGGACGGTTTTGGTTTTCCTTGATTTCTGTATCAAGTAAACCTAAACCACCAAACACTAAGATATCTTCTGTCACTTGTGCGCTGATATCTAATTCAATACCTTTGATTGATAACTCTTCAATAGTGGTAACGGCGCGTAATAATCCAAATGGCCCAGCAAAGAATTCGAAGAATTGATTGTCATCAACGGTAGTATTAAACACTGAAGCATTAAAGCTTACTTTGTCATCAGCTAGTTTGGCTTTAAAGCCTAATTCGATATTGGTGGTGACTTCTTTATCGTATTCATCTTTAACTAGCAATTGTGCATCTACTGCATCACCAGGGGTACCATTGCCATGAGCATTGAACCAAAAATCAAGAGTAGCTTCAGTACCAATTGAGTTAAAACCACCACTTCTAAAGCCGACACCATAACTCGCGTACCAATTCATATCATCACTAGCAGCATACGCTAAAGTTACTTTAGGTTGTAAATGACTAAATGAATTATTTCGATCAGGTATGCCATCAGGGTTGCTATTAAAGGCAGGGTTGATTGCGCCAACTTCGCCATTAACATAAGTATTAATGTTTAAGCCAGAAGCTTTTACGTTAGGTACATTATTACTGACATCACGATCTTCGTAGTCATAACGTAGGGCAACAGAAAGTTCCCACTTTTCATCTAAGTCATAATCTACTGAACCAAAAGCAGATAATACCGAAGTGTTAAAGGTGTCATCAAATAATAAATCAGTTGGGTTAGGACCAGTAGGTGGAACATAAGCCTGTTGTAAAAATCCTTGGCCTGTATCAGCACCATAAGCCACTACAACATCTCGTTCAATTTCAGCAAAATATACCCCTGCAATCCAACGTAGTGCTGCGTCATTGTCAGCTGATGTTAGCCTAATTTCGCCACTAAAATCGGATTGGCTTCGCTCTTGGAACTGGTAGCCGTCACATGAAGTAGGTGTATATGGGCCGTAAACTCCGGCAAAGTCGGTGCCGCCAGGGAACACACCGAAAGGAGCAAAAAATTCACCAAATAAATCAGTACGACCAGCGCCGCCCCATGCAGTAGGCATGTTGTTTAAAGTTGCTCGGTCAGCTTGACACTGTGGTGTTAGCTCATAACCATAAAAAGAAGCACTAGTACCATCAGAAATCAATGTTTCTTCTAAATTGTTATAAGCAAACACCGCTGTTGCATATATTCCATCAAGATCCCAATCCGCTTTAAGGGAGAACTCTTGCGTTTCTTGTTTATTAACACCTGGTACATTAAAGGCAAAAATGAAATCATGTTCGTTAACATTCTCCATGTATGCTGGCTGATTAAAGGCCGCTTCAAAAGAAGGTAATGCAAAAGAGGCATTGTAGTTAATAGCCCCCCCTTCAACCTTGCTCATGGCAGCTCTAAAATCGAGGGTCAAATCATCTCTTGCATACCAAAATATGCGAGCGCGCACATTGGTGTCTTCGAGATAATCTACTGCGTCGTCGGCACCAGTATAGATGTTTTCATAAAAGCCATCAGTAGTATTAAAGCTGGCGGTTAATCTACCACTAACGTTATCTGACAATGGACCACTAATCATACCATTCACTTTACGGGTGTTATTGTTCGCTATACCTAGCTTTAAGCTGCCTTCAAGTTCATCTGAGGGCATTTTGGTGGTAACAATAATGGCACCTGCAACGGCATTACGACCATATAAAGCACCTTGCGGACCTTTTAGAACTTCTATTTGATCGACATCTAACAACTCTTTATTGAAACCATTTGGATTGGTCATCAATACACCATCGACTACGTAGGCGAAGGTTGATTCTGCATCTCGAGTTGAGACAATACCTCGAATGGTAACTTGGGTGTCACCCACGTTGGATGCATCGACCATAGTAACGTTCGGAATTAATGCGATAGCATCGCCGGGCCTTTCAATGCCGGCATTTTCAATCACTTTTGCCGACAAGGCGGTGACCGCAATAGGTACATCTTGTAGCGTTTCTGGACGTTTACGCGAGATACTGATGATTTCTATCGAATCTGCTTTTGCTTCACTTTCTTGTGCAACCGCTTGGCTAGAAATTGATAAACCACTGCTGGTTATTGCTAATAATATACTGGTTGTTAGCATGCTTTTACGTAGTTGGGGCATTATGTATTCTCCAATTGTTTTAGTTATAATTAATGTCTTTGAGCCGTCGCCATAATGTTGTTTGGCTTAACCCAAGGTAAGTGGCAACTCGTTGCTTATCACCGTTAAATCGATTCATCGCATCAGCGACAAGCTCTAGTTCTTTTGATCGAACTAATCCTTGTTGTGAAACGAATTTTGCTTCTTGGAACAGTTCTGGAGAAATATCCCGTAATATTTCACCCATGTTATCAATGCTTTTAATTGATTTTAGCGATGCTACAACACGCTCAAGCACATTTTCTAATTCACGAACATTACCTGGCCAAGTGTAGTTAATTAAGGCATTACGCATTGGAGGGAGGATTTGTGCCGCTGAAAATTTTAGCTGGTAACTTTCAACAAACCGTGAAAGTTTTTGTTCAGCAATACTTAAAATGTCTTCGGGTCGTAGATGTAAAGGTGGAATATAAATATTGAAAACATTCAATCTGAAAAAGAGGTCTTCTCTAAATTTCCCTTCCTCAACTAAGCTTTTGAGTTCTTTGTTTGATGCGGCAACTACTTTTAGATCTGCTGGTTTTTCTTGATTCGTTCCTAACGGTCTATAATGACGTTCTTGAAGGAACCTGAGTAATTTAGATTGTTGATCTAATGCCAACTCACTTATTTCATCAAGAAATAAAACGCCGTGCTGTGCTTCTTCAATTAATCCTTTGCGCCCACCACGTTTTGATCCCGTAAATGCGCCATCTCGATGCCCAAAAAGCTCTCCCTCAAATAGTTCAGTGGGTACCGCAGAACAGTTTAAAGCAACAAAGTTACCTTCAGCATAAGGACTATGCTGGTGAACTGCCCGTGCTATTAATTCTTTACCTGTGCCTGATTCACCATATATCAATACATTACTGGGTGAAAAAGAGAATGACTTCACCTGTGCCATGACCTTTTCAATAGCAGGGGATTGATAGACCATTTTGTGGCGAAGGGAGTGATCTCTTTTTTTCGGTTTCGGCTTTTTTTTATAAAGTTGATAAATGTATAACGGGGTATTCTTAACCATGACGCAGTCTTGATGATACCACCAGTCGATGCCTTGAATACAACATTCGCCATCAGTAGGTCGAGATGATTCTTCAGGATGAATCAGACTCTCGAGATCGTTGCAATGTTCAGGATCCACTCCTAGATCTTTTATTGCTGCTTGATTAAAGGTAATAGAGACACCTTTTTCATCGGTCATAAAAATGGGTGTTTTTGATTGCTGTAGTAGCCAATCTGTTAATGCTGAACTTTGATTACTTTCGATATGTTCATTAGCTGCTTCAATTGCACAAGTAATAGTCTCACGACATGACTCTGTGCTATATAGTAAGAAAGCTGGAATAGCGTGTTGATCTGCTAAACCACAAACTAAGCTAGCACCAACATAAGCAATATTTTCTTGCTGCCTAGTGAGTTGAAATAATTCACGTGCTTGAGCGGGAGTGGTATATATTTTTTCTTGAATTGAAACATTAAGTGCCGACTCCAATAAAGGAATAACAGGAGATGACTGAGCAAAATTAATCATGACAATATTTTGAGCTACTTGAGCCGCTCGTGTTACTGCTTGAATGATATCGTTAACCGTGCAATCTAACGAGACTACAGGTAAATCAAGGGCAGACTTTAAATAAGCGGCATTCGCACCAGCACTTACAATGACATCAGGATTAAATGAATCAATATATTGATTAAGATCTGACATATTGCCCACAATGGTATCGAGTATTTTAAATATTGCTTTATCACTGAATTCTGGCAGTACACTTGTCATCAATTGGCTAAATTCTTTATGACCAAAAATTAGAACGCGTACTTGTTGTGGTTTTACATTTAAAATGCTCACAATATTCCCCTTAGCACTCTAGGAGAGCTAAGTGTATGGTTCATGATGTTTACATTTGAAATGTACACAGTTTTATACCTATTTATTTGTGATTTATTCATCTTATATATCCTGATTGCATTAGCTATGCCAAGTTTGTTTGATTTATCCACATCACTCGTTTTTAAAGGTATGTATGTGAGATGGCTTTAAAATAGAGGTTGCTAATGTAGAGTATAGCTGAAGACATTTATTTCATATTGAAAAAATTTATTTCAATATGAAATCTGATGGAGAGAGGGGGATTACAATAATTGAATTGACAAATTCATGCTTGAATTAGTCTTATTTACTTGATTGACACAGCTGTATTATAGAGCCAAGTGATGCTGGGCATTGAAGATCTTGAACTAGCCAATTGTCTAGCCCATTTCTTTTTCCTTTTTCATCAGCCTTAATGCCTGACTGGGCTAGCTGATCGATAGATTCACTTAGTGAATCTACGTTCAGTGACAAAAGAAATACTCCCTCACCACGTTCTGATAAAATTCGAGCGACTTCTCCTTCTTCAGATAACGGTTGTACAAGCACTATCCAAGTTGCCCCCAAAGGAAATCGCGCTGTTTTAACATCTCTATTGGGTAAATTTTCAATGATAGGTTTGCACTGTAATAGGGACTGAAAATAATCAATTTGAGGCTGAAGCTCTTTGACTAAAAAATTAATGTGATGAATAGACTGTATGTTTGACATTGTTTGCTCTCCGAGTATTGCTTTAATCTAATTCTCTTACCTCGATTAAATAGTACTTAAGACAGAAAGTAAATTAATGAATTAAACTGCAACTACTAGCGCTAAAAATCCTAACTGTCATAGCGATCACCTAATACCGATCGGCTTCATGGTATTACGCAATTAGATTATAATTATAAAACTAAGGCTGTAAATTCTAAGGTTGGAAATGCTTTTGGACGTTTGAAACACTTTCGTGCGATAGCAACAAGATAGGATAAATTGAAAATTCAATTTGAAAGCATGCCTGCACCAGAATGCTCAATTATTTGGTTGATAATGTGAAATATTAAGTCCCTAATTGTCGTAAAATATTTAAAAATACATAAGCTACTAGTTTGTGTAGAGGCTAGTTAATTTGGACACATTATAAGTACTGTTACCTACAGACGATATATAAATCTACTTCTAAGGCGCTTGGGGGGCGAAAGCGAGTTAGAGTTAATACTCTAGATTCGTTTGAAACTTACATGATTCAATGTCCGCTTTGGGGATTTTAGATCTAATTCCGTGCAAAAATTTTCGACACAATCTCAATGGTGAATGGATGTGAGTTTTTATATAAAAACGACAACTTTAGGATCCCTGATCTGCCGTTTTCTACTCAAAAGCTAACTTCCGCTTTTGGCTAACTGAAGAAGGCTCAGTTACTCACTAGCTCTATGTTAACAATGCGCACTTTCGAGACATAGTAATTTAGCATTTTGATATTATGTCTGATCAAAAAAGGGTACTAACATTTTCATGTTAGTACCCTTTTACTAAGTTACTTTAGAGTCGTTAGTGATTTTATGAAACCATATTAATGGTATGTCACTTTAGGACAAATTAAAAAGCAATCAGCTTATAACTAATTTATCCCATATGAAAAATTAAAAACAAACAAACTAAGGCGTCCGACCTTAAAAACAAACCAAACAGTCAACATTTAATTGCGTAACGCAAGCAACCAATAAAATATCAATATAACCAAGTACACACATAGGCTTACGAAATACTTCGTTTAAAAAACAAAAACAAAGTATTGACTAACAGGTCAAGTTTCATACAATAACCGGCGTAAGTATGCAAAAACTGCTCAATAAAAAGGATTTTTTGTAACATTTAGTTAATACATTGAAGTTTAGATGCAGAAGATTTACCGACAGCTTATCTAGTCGTAGTGATCTTTAGCTTTTCATTGCACTTAGATAATTAATAACAACAATAAAATATCAAGGTTTAAAATGAAGACTCAATACCTAAATGGCAAGCTCGCCAGAGTAGCCGGCACAATTATGTGTGTAACTAGTATCCTTAGTACAGCAACCGCACACGCTGATATTCCTGTCAATTATTATAACTCGATTAATACTAGCTCTCCTGCTGCATTAAAGAGCTCATTACATGAAATAATTGACGATCACACACGTTTCCCTTATACCTCATCGTCAACTGACACTTGGGACATTTTAGAAGCCGCGGATCAAGACCCTGATAATGCTAATAACGTTATCGACATTTATAAAAATGCTAGCTACGCCAAAGAAGGTGGCGGTAATACTTTTTATAATAGAGAACACAGTTGGCCTAAATCTTATGGCTTTCCTAGTGATGGCAGCGATAACTATGCCTATACCGACACTCATCACCTATTTATTGCCAACAGTGGTTATAATTCAAGCCGTAGTAATAAACCCTATGCAAACTGTGATGCAAGTTGTTTAGAGAAAATCACTGAGTTTACCAATAACCGCGGGGGTGGAGTAAATGACTCAAACTGGACTGAAGGCTCTTTTGCCCAAGGTACCTGGCAAACATGGCAAGGCCGAAAGGGGGATGTAGCTCGTGCCTTAATGTATATGGCAATTCGATACGAAGGTGGTACTCATGGCGTTACTGGTGTTAGTGAACCTGATCTTATTTTAACTGATGATCGTACATTGATTGAAAACTCAAACGCTGGCTCAAACATTAGCGTCGCTTATATGGGGTTAAAATCGGTTCTAATACAGTGGCATAAAGATGATCCAGTTGACGCCTTTGAAGTACGCCATAATGATACAGTTTATAGTTATCAAGACAATCGTAACCCATTTGTTGATCATCCAGAATATGCTGCTTGTGTATTTGAAGGCATATGCTCTGGTGGCAGTGGTGATACTACAGCACCAGAAGCACCGATAGGCTTAAGTGCAACTGGCGGTGATAACCTAGTTGAACTTGCTTGGATAGCTAATAATGAACCAGATTTTACTGGTTATAACATTCATCGCAGTGACACCTCTGGTAGTGGTTTTGTAAAAATTAACAGCGAATTAGTCAATACCAATGCTTATACCGATAACAGCGTATCAGCAAGCAACACATACTATTATCGAGTATCAGCGGTTGACAGTTCAGCTAATGAATCAGCAATGAGTAGTGAAGTTTCAGCCACAACTAATGAGGGAACCACACCACCTGCTGGCACGGCTTGGATCAATGAGTTCCACTATGATAATGATGGTAGTGACATTAACGAATTTGTTGAAATAGCTGGCTCAACTGGCACTAACCTAACCGGTTGGTCATTAGTTGCCTATAACGGCAATGGCGGAACCGTATATAAAACCGTAAATTTATCAGGCACAATTAGCGATCAATATTCAGGTTTTGGTACATTAAGCTTTTCTGCAAGTGCCCTACAAAACGGCGCGCCTGAAGGCATAGCCTTAGTTAATAACAGCAATGAAGTAGTACAGTTTTTAAGTTATGAAGGCACGCTAATAGCAACTGACGGTGTTGCATCAGGCATGACTTCAACCGATATTGGCGTATCAGAAACATCAAATACACCAGTTGGCTACTCTTTACAACTTATCGGTTCAGGTCAAAGCTATAGTGATTTTACTTGGCAAGCCGCAGCGAGTAATACGTCAAGCAGTGCTAATACCAACCAAACATTTGGTGGTTCAACACCAGTGAATAAATTACCTACAGCAGCATTTACTGAGATCTGTACCAATTTATCATGTAATTTTGACGCCAGTAATAGTAACGACATCGACGGTACTATCAGCAGTTACAGCTGGGACTTTGGCGACGGTAATACTGCAACAGGTGTTACACCTGTGCATGATTACGCTAATACAGGTACTTACACTGTTCAGCTAACAGTAACTGATAACAGTAGCGACAGCGCTATAACATCAAGCTCTGTTACTGTTACCCAAGTTATTTATGATCCGTGGATAAACGAATTTCATTACGACAACAAAGGCGGCGACAAAGGCGAGTTTATTGAAATTGCTGGTAATGCGGGTATTGACTTAACTAACTGGCGCATTGAAGCCTATAACGGCAATGATGGCGCAGTTTATAGCACCATCAATTTATCTGGCATTATCAGTAGCCAACAAAATGGCTATGGCACCTTAGCTTTTAATGCTACGGGTCTACAAAACGGCGGTTCAGACGCTCTAGCTTTAATTGATAATAACGGCAATGTTATTCAGTTTTTAAGTTACGAAGGCACCATGACAGCAACAAGTGGCGCAGCAGCGGGTATGATATCAACTGACATTGGTGTGGCAGAAAACTCATCAACCAACCGTAATCATACATTACAGCTTTCAGGTACAGGTAAACAATACAGTGATTTTACTTGGCAAGCGCCAGCGAGCAAAACCAAGGGCACAATGAATAACAATCAAACGTTTTAATATTGCGTTTAATGAGTAAAATTAGATAAAAAAATCCGGTTAAATTAACACCTAATCGGCTTTTTATTTAAGCTTAATAACTTAAAAAAATTAGCAGACTTAACATTTCAATATTTACTTACTGGGGTCTGTACGTAATACGTGTAATTTGTTGGCACATGTTTTTTTTCGATAATACCATATTTAAGTTGAGAGTTTTTTCACACATAGTCTGAGCTATTTGTTGACCCAAAGAATAATCAGCAGCTATCGTCAGCAAAGATACGATATAGTCCTTTCAGTCTGAATAAAACTATAATTAGGGTGTTCAGATCATGTGCCTATTTCATACGAATATTGATACGATATCATTTAGATGGTTACCGCTTTACTTTCGCTGTCATAGGTACGCCTTAGCTTAAAAACGAATACTTGGCTTGCGCTTAAACGCTATCTATATTGCTTTCGAAGAGCTTTGGCATACATGCTGACAATAACAATTGGAGGTAATTATGACTAAGTTTTCAGTTTATATTGGTATTGATTGGGCAAATGATAAACACGATGTATGCGTTCAAGTGGCTAATTCAAGTGCACGAAAGTTTGAAGTAATTAAGCACTCTCCTAAGTCGATTAATGAATGGATAACCAGTATTCATAGGCAATACAAAGGACAAATAGCTGTTGCTATTGAACTATCCAAAGGGCCTATCGTTTACGCACTTCAAAAGTTTGATTTTGTCACTATTCACCCCGTTAACACTTCAATGTTAGCTCAATACCGTAAAGCTTTTTCACCCAGCGGTGCAAAAGACGACCCAACGGACGCAGAGCTTGCTTTAGATTTAATGCTGAGATATCCCAATAAAATTAAAGCATTAAAAATGGAAAGTGAATCGGTTAGGAAATTGACGTATCTAGTCGAACAGCGTCGTAAGTTAGTTGATGATAAAGGCGGTTTAGCAACCGATTAATCATTACACTTAAAGAATATTACCCTCACTTACTCGATTGGTTTTCACATCGAGGATCGGGGATCTTTTGTGATTTCATTACACGTTGGCCCAACTTGCAAAAACTTAAAAGAGCTAGGGCTGATACCTTGAAAAAGTTTTTTGCCTCATACCCTGGGCGTACTGCGGCATATAGCGTTAAGCGTATTCAATCTATAAGTGAAGCTGAACCGCTCACTCTCGATAACGCAGTTATCGATTCGCACCAACTGCTTGCAGTTGCATTAGCTAATCAATTGCTTGTTGCTGTGAAGGTTATTAAGGTCTTTGATAGAGAAATTAGTGAGTTGTTTAATGCTTTGCCTGATGCAGAACTTTACAAATCATTACCAGGTACTGGCCCGTGTTTAGCGCCTAGGCTACTAGTAGCTATTGGGGAAAACCGTAGTCGATGTCGGTAGACAATAAAGTTTGAAACTATGACCTTCAATAAGGCCAATTACAGCGTTTTAAATACACAATTTTTTTACAATAAAGATTAAAAATTTAAATTTTGCGAACTGATAAAAATCACATATAGGACAATAAAGTTTGATACTTTTAGGCTACTATATATCTTTGGCGAACACCTCTTTACTTTAAACACAAAAAAACATTTAAATAATTATAAAGCCGAATTGCTGTTAAACCTTGGCGAAAGCGAGGGATAATAACACTAAAATTTTATCCATAGAAAGCTTAATTAACCAAGCGAAACAGTAAAGCACATGAAGTTAATAGTTTGGAAGTCTGAATGTATAAATTTGGCACTCAAAAAGTACTTAGATGGGCAAAAACATTTTTTAGCCTTGGCTACTCCGGGAGCAGGTAAAACCGTTATGGCCTCCGAGTTAGCAAACCAGATGTTAAGCGATAACCGTATTGATTTGGTTATATGCTTTTCTCATGCAACTATCGTCGCAAATGACTTTTGTGAAAGCCTACAATCGATCACCAAAGAGTGTTTTGACGGGCTTTTAGGTGCAAAGGGACGCTCGCTTTCGCGTATTTGTTATTTTTGATGAGATTCATCATTGTGCAGGTTCAAACATTGATAACGCAAACGTTTGGGGCGAACAAATAATACGAAACATTCAAGACAAAGCGGCTTGTACATTGGCGCTAACCGGAACGCATTGGCGATCTGACGCTGCGCTAATTGTTCTTTCAAACTATTTATACCCGAGTCATATGTAGGTTCTTAAGCTCGATAATTAGTCATTCGTATAAATATCAGCCACCGGGAGCACCCCGAATTGATAAAGACCAAACTTTAAATCTCTTTTTGGATGAGCTCGCTGACAAAGTCTACCGATAATTTCAATTACCTCACTAATAACATCAAGTATTGGATCTCTACGAGCAATCCCTTGAATGAGCTGTTTAAGCCAATCTGATGCCGTTCTTGCTGTTTCATGTGTTGAGATCCAAAGCGATTTTAATTGCTCGGTACTAAACGAAAGCAACCGTTTTAGTAATACGGTTATAAAACTGGCGTAAATCAGCGTCTTAACAATATGCTCATTTTCAGTACTAAACTTCTTTAAATTACAATAAGATTTCAATTCTTTGAAGAGTAATTCTATTTGCCATCTTAAACGATAAAGACCAACGATATCAGCTGCTGGCACAGATTCACGGGGAAGATTAGTCACCAAATATCCTATACGTTTTTTCTTTTTATACCAAAATGCGGTCACTCGAAAATCCATATCGTAACCAGGCCACTGCACCGTTAAATCCATTGGGATATTTTTGTCCTTAAGCTTGAGCTGTTTGAGTTTTTGACCTCGCCACTTTAGTATTTCATTTCCATCATAATCATATGCGCTTTTAATGGTTGGGTTAATACTACAAGCCGATTGACCAATAACATAACCACCATTTTTGTCTATTTCCATTATCCTCTTTCGATCAAAATAACCCGCGTCTTCGAGCGTCAATGTATTGTTCAATTTCTCAGGTTTAGGTGAATGAAGCCTTTCGCTTATCGTATCAGCAGTCAAAGCGAAGTAATCAATTGCGCTGGTCATTAAATCCATAGTGATATGCAACTCAATCGCAGCAGGCGAGTGTGTAGTAAACCGTCCTGGAAATACGTCTTTCAGTTTAGAATTAATGGCAAAAGAACAACCGTCATGCAAAACTACTTTTTCAAAAGGAAAAGGTTTACCTGTAGATAATGATGTCAGTTTAAGCGACTTGACGATCCATGTTTGCATTGCGCTTTCGAAAATATTTTTAAAGAATTCAGTACATTGAACTTTTTTTATTTGGTTATGGAATGGTTTGTAATTTATTGGCATTTGACTGATCGCTTGATATTTTCGATGAATATCAGCAATATTTGCTTTGGGTTGAACACCAAGGGTTTCAATAAAGGCCAACAAGAACTCGAGCGGTACGATCTGGCGAGCACGTTTTAGAAACTGAGTTTTTCTTGCAGCAGTAAATAAAGCTTGAGGATTGAATATCGTATTGATTTTTTCTGTAAGTTCTGTAAATTGCATCATATTCGCGTTTTGCTTACTTATTTGTTTTGGCGAATGTATAAGATCATAAGCAGAGCGCGAATACCTCCTTTTTCTGAAATTTTATTTATGTTCCCAGCAAAATTATCTTAAGATCCTACATATGATACCCGAGTAACAAAATTTCGTGCGATTATGTTTACGGCCTTGCTGAAGCCATTCAAGACCACGTATGCCGGGTTCCTCAAATAGTTGCCGTTGATAATAACAATATTTCGGTTGTTGATGACGAAGAAACTAAAACGTTCAGCAGTTTTAAGTGTTTATTGTCGCAATCAATCATTCCGTATAAAGAAATTATTGAGAACGAGAGCGTTATAAAATATGTGATTTCATCGGCGATTAAAAAGCTCGCGTCAATTAGGGTTACAAACTCTAATGCAGCAGGGTTAATTGTTGCTTCATCGGTTGAACACGCTAGAAACATTGCAACACTTATGAAATCCAATTTTAACGAAGACAGCGTGGTGGTTACTTACCGAGAAAATGAACCTACGAGTATTATTCAACATTTTAGGTATGCGCAAAGTAAATGGATAATTTCAGTTGGGATGATCAGCGAAGGAACTAATATTCCGCGTTTACAGGTATGTTGCCATTTAACAAATATAAAAACTGAAATGCACTTTAGGCAGATTTTGGGACGAATATTGCGGATGACGGATTCGGTGAATAAAGACGCTATTTTGATAATGCCTGCCGAGCCTAAACTGTTGGAATACGCATATAGGGTTAAACAAGATGTGCCCTTTGAGGCTGATGTGGTTAAGTTTGAGAAGATGAAGGCTGTTGTTGATGATACTGATGCTCAGGACGGAGTTAAAACTAAAGCTGTCGAGTCACTTACCTTTGGTAACGACAAGCCAACACCGTTTAAAAAAGAGCTGGAATTGAATGTTGTTGACCATGCAATTGAACGGGTGGGGTTTGATGGTTCAAGTAACGTTACTGATGATCATTTTTTGACGAACTCTTATGAAAAAGTGGTGAATATATTTGGTCGGTTTAAGCAAGAGACTATTGCTTTGGGTTTGAGTGAGTTGAGGTGATTTATGCTTAGTGTGGAGCAGTTTAAGTTACGTTTAATACGACCTAATCATCCTGATTGGTTGCTTGTTGGTGTTGATGATAATGATGAGAGTCAGCTATATATTTTATCTAATGGTGGTATGGCTAATATCAATTGTGCGCCGATTGAATTGTATGCGATAGAAATCAAACATTGTGCCCAAGAAATGATTGCACTAGGAGATTTGTTTCTTAAAGAAAATGAAAAATCAGTCCGTATTGGTAATGGGCGAAGTGTTTACAGTTACTCACTTAAATCTAATAGCAACGCTTTAGAATCCACCTCCGCTAATCAACATGTTTATTTCTCAAGTACCTTTATTCGTTGGCAGCGAAGCCATCAAGTATCTGATAAAATTACCCAAGAGAAACTAGGGTTAAATGCTGATGAGTTTCATCAATTTCGAGAAGATGAACTTAACATCTCTGAAGACTTAATGGCTAAACTTGCTGAAGTGACGGGTTCGTCAATACAGGTTTGGAAAAACCTAAAGGATCGAAACAAAAGATCTTAGGGGAAAATAATGAAAACATTTAAAACGGTTACTACGCAGAAGATAACGGCCTTGGTTTGTGATGGGTGTGGCTTAGAAGCAAAGGCTGATGATTATGAATTTCATGAGTTCATTTCCGTTAATCAGCGTTGTGGTTATGGATCTATTCATGTTGATGGGAACAATATTGAGGCTGATTTATGCCAGCAATGTTTTGCTGATATGTGTGGAGAGATGCTTAGGGTTATTGATGATAATAGCGAACTAAATTTAGTCGTGAAAAATATCTTATCGAAAAACAAAATAGCTGATAAGAATGAGTTAACGCTTGCGCTTCAACGTGTAGAACAGCTTTGGAATTCACAATACCTTTCAGCTGAGGGTAATGAACTCCATCAACTTGCAGACATTATTCGTGCCCATGAGCAGAAAGATTGGGACAGTTTTTTTGAACAAGCGCCATTAGCTGATGATGATTTTATGCCTGGAAGGTTAAATTTTGAATCAAAGTTTACTTTTGATGAAGAAGAAACTGAGAGTGAAATTTTATCAACCTTCGCGCTGAATACCTTCGATGAAACCAAGAGGATATTGTTAGAAAGCATTATTTCTACTATGGCTAAACATCCTGAGTTGCGACTAGGACAACTATTATCAAACGCCATGAGTAACCCGCAACAATCTACTGAGTTATTTTATGTTGAAGATGAATTGTTTGCTAAGAAGATAAATAAACTCTATTTATAGCGATGAGACCTAGGAAATACACTATGAGGAAGACATCAACCGATAAGGTTATTACTAAGCTTTTAAAGCATCAATCAAAAGATAAAACTATTCTCATTAAATTGGATAACAAATGGCATAGAGCAACACAGTGTCAGTCTAAATCTAAGTCAGGTGTTAGGTTCAATCGATTTTAAGGTTGCGATCAGTCATTAATAAAATTTAATCAGATCTGTTTTTAGCTGTGAGAACTAAGGAAATAATGATGCCTACGACCAAGCGTATTGTGTATGTAGATTCCCTAAAACCTCAAATATACCTTAATATTGTCAAAAGTTTTAAATTGATAGACCAATATATCTACTCTAACTAGACAAGTAATCAAACAAGCAGATCACATAACGTGATTAAGGACTAACTTTGAAATTAATTTTTATCGATATGGATGATGTTATTTGTAATTATTCTAATTCTTACAAGCTATCTTTAGACAATAATCCAGGTATTAAGTACCCTCAAAGCCAATATGGATTTTATGCTGATTTACCACCTATAGAAGGAGCTATAGAAACTGTAAAATCTTTAATATTAGATGAACGATATGATCCATACATATTAACTGCCCCAAGTGAACTTAATCCCTTATCTTATACGGAAAAAAGAGTGTGGATAGAAAGATATTTCGGAATAGGATTTGTATCTAAATTGATAATTTGTAGTAACAAAGGTCTGTTAAAGGGCGATATATTAATTGATGATCACTGTGAAGGAAAAGGTCAAGAAAACTTTGGAGGCAAGCTAATTCACTTTGGAACCAGCGAATATCCTAACTGGATTGCTGTTGCTTCAAAACTAGCTATTAATAAGCCAGAAAACCCGAAGAGGCATTTACCAGAAAAATCGGGCAAATCATATATGTAGTAGCTCAAACCCGACCTGACATTTTAGACTCATAGATTTTAACCTAACAGTCGCAAAAACTATTACCGCCCGCCATTGGGATGACTTCAAAGTGCGCATCAATGTCATTAACTTAAGGACTTAACACATACGTTTATAATTCATTGGGTACTTATTTGTCTTGTTTCTCCGGTCTTGTCTAAAAAATTTACGATCAGGTCGAATAGCACTTAAATTCTTTGATATTTTACTTATCATCAGTTCATATAACTCAAGCTTAGCTAGTCTCATAATGAACCTGACAACATTATCCTTTAGCTGATTTATCGCAAAGGTAAAATTGATTTTATATTCATATAGCCTATTGTTTTTAGGCTTGTTTATTTTTCGTTTTGCATCGTGTATAGCAGAAGCTGCAAGGTTTTTAGTTAATAGCTTAGCGTGTAAGTCTTGTAAAACACCTTCAACAGAAACACTAGAATAATTCTCAATATTGAGGCGACTTTTTAATACTTTGTAATCTTCTTCAACTCCCCAGCGTTGGTGATATAAATTAGCGAAAAGAGCAGTAGGATAAGCTTGCAGATCTGTTAATGATGAAACCAAAACCTCTGGCTCACCTGATGGCAGGTCAACTCGAACTAATCTTAAACGTAATGATGCGGTCGATATTTTATCTTTTCTACATCGACGAAGAGACTTCTCGATACAAGGAAAATCTACGACATCACTATATTTTCCACTCCCTAAGAAGGCTTTAACAACATTAGAGCTTTTAACAATACACATACAGAAATCAACATTTTTTAGCTTATGGTATTTATAAAACCAAACATCAGGATAACCTCTGTCATAAACGACTAAGTCGCCTGTTTGGGTTTTATCTAAATGCTTTAGCGCCATTTCACGCTCTCCTGTTGAGTGGCTTTCTACCTGTAAATCTAGCGTAATATTATTATTAACATCATAAAGTTGTGAAAGACGAACATGAGGCATAGCAGCATGTGGGCGAGCTTTACCAAAATGCTCAAGTAGTTCGTCAGAGATAGGTAATTGTGTGACTGAGCCATCAACAGCTAACAGTCTATGGCCTTGCCATTTATCAATGGTGCCAGCTTCATAGAAGACTTGAACTAGATCATCGTTTAACTCAATAAATGCCTGATGGGAGAGTTTCATTCTAGCTTTACAAAAAGCAGCGGTGCTAACTGACTTTGTTGACAAATAGCTATCATCGATAACATTGAAAAACCGAACGAGTTCAGCTTGAATTGAACCATTAAGAGCATTCAACATAAAACTCATTAAACGAGGAAAAGTAAGCGTGCGATTTCGAGTGAAATCTGTAGGTTTTTTACGGTGATTTTCTAGAAACTCAGTTGAATGAATTTTATTGGTTAACTTTTGTACTATTTGAATTAAATACTGAACAGCTCATTGGTGATTTCTCTATGTGTTTAATTCATAGCTAGGTTAGCAACTCGCTAACTTCTTGTAAATACGTAATTTAACCTTAAGTTAATGGCATTGAAGTGCGCATTTCTGACGCTAGAGCTTGCTTCACTAACGACGGTTCCAAGACTTAAAGCGGTCGTTAGCATCCATTATTCCCTTATGACTTCTGATCCGACATTGCAGAAATTAACATTAATTGTTTTTCGAGCTTTTTCAATGTTCAGAAGACGTAGTTCTATCTTTTTCCTGACAGACAACAAAGCCGCCATTGCAGGTATTAGGTGATCGAGATGCATGAGAATATGCAACTCATTGGAAATAGCTTTGATCAGGGTGATAAAGTTTATATCAACTAAGTTTGGCAGTACCGACTTATAGTAATAGCTACTCATACTTACGTTAAATACGTTGCATAATTCGGTCACACTATATTTTATAACTTCTTTCTTCATGTCTTTTATTAGTTCAAGTTTTGATTGTCGCGTATGAAAAAATATCACCTTTATCGTTTAATTAGTTGATCACTACAAATCAACTTCTAGTTATGATGAATCAAAACGGTAATTTTACACATCAAAATTAACATTTGATGTTTGGTTATAGTGCAATAATTAACTCTTAATGGATGCCACTTTTAGTGGTCTCAACTCTTCCTGTAAATCATATATTCTGAACAGTAATATATTATGTATAGCTTCTAGCTCTTCCTTGGCTTTTCGCGCATCATCACGCTCCTTCCGGTATCGGACCTTAAGATTAATTTCGCGATTAAGATCTATTTTCAGATTTTCTTCCGGTGTTAAATTCACCTCTGGCAATACAACACCTCCCTCTAACGCGCTATTTTTCTTTTCGTTGTACACGTCTATTTCTGGTTTGATATCTTTCCTAAAATCTTTAAAACAAGCTTTATTAATGTAGCTATGACCAGCTCCTGCTTCATTATTGATTTTATTGAATGTTAACTTGCCGCTCGCTTTGGTGCGAATAGGACTCCCTGATAGCAATCTTTGCAGCGCTTCACGGAACCGTGCCTCGGTCTTATTAATTGCTGACATTAATTAATCCTCTCACTTTATCTTCAAAAGCATCAAATTTAATTTCATGCTTGGTAAGGGTCACTTCTATTTCTTTTATCTTTTGTTTTAGGCCAACTAACATACTGGATCTTAGCGTATCTTCTGTATTCATTCCTCGAAACACATCGATTAGTCGCTTGCGTTGTCGAGCCAATATCTTTGCGGTTTTATCTGTATCAACCTTGTGAATACAAGGCTTCTTTTCAGCAATAAAGAGTTGCATTCCGCATATACGCTCGCACTCACTATTGGTGCAATACCCCCCTGTGGGCAACTGAACCGCAGCAAGACTACCGTTGCGAATCAATACTTCAATCTCAGCTATTGACATATAGACATCATGACCAGCTTTCATTTTCTTGAATTTATCTTCCGTAATACGCTCACCACCAACACCACTTAAATGTTTAGAGCCATTGTAGATATCGTCATAAATATCAACACCTAGACTGATACCTTCTTCTTCCATCATCTCCAGTAACTCAGTATCCATTAATACATCATGCATACGCATTAACTCGGCATTGTTTGCGTAATAATCCGACATATTGATGTTTTCATGTTTGTATTGAAACTTAATCGTTGAAGAATTTCCAAAACCATAGCGTTTCATAAATACTGCAAAGGTTCTACGGAAATCATGTGGTGTAAGGTTTGGCAGGTAACCTCCTACTTTTAACATCCCCTCTTTTGACGGGTTAAGTAGGTTGAATTCCTCTACATCTTCTTCGGTTGCTCTTATATCAAATGATTTCATTAACCTATTGAATTTTGAAGAAAAATCATTCGTAACAAAGACAGTTTTTTGGAGATGTTTATTGATAGTGATAAAGGCTGATTTAATTTCTTTTAGTGCATGTTCATATTCATCAATATCTAAAATACCTTCTTCAGCTATTGATTCAATCTTTGCTTTATAATATTCACGTAATGATTCGGTTGAATCAAAGGCTAATTCCAGCGCATATTTCGTTATCGGGTGGGTTTGCCATGTATCAGGTTTAGGTTTGCCATCGTTTCCTTTTGATGTCTCACCATGCAAAACGGAGATTTTTTTCCCTCCGTCTGTTTTTATTATTCGATAACTATCCTCGCCAAAACTAAGCATTTCACCGATGCGGGATCCCGAAAAAGACAACGCCACCATGGCACATGAATTTTGAATAAGCCTTAATTTAGCGGGGATATCATTAACAGAAAAGTTAGGGATCTCATGCTTAATTAGCAATTTACGTGCACTTCTCACTCTACTCGAAACAGCTGTAGGCTCCATAGATAAAATAGATGTATTATTTGTTGCTCCTCGGTATCCTTCGATGACATTTTCACCACTCATTACCTTGTTCTTAATATCGTCAGCCTCTCGCACAACCCCTGTTATCTCTTTACGGTATGGGTGATAGATTTCAACAATTGAAATAGTTTTTTCTACCAACTGTCTGTACATGCCAATCGGGATAGCCGTGTACTGCAAAACACCTTTTGTTTTCGCTAAAGATATTAATGATTTACACTCAGCTATATACTGAATAAAATCGCCTTCAAACAATTTATTCAATGCTACATTAACGTTGTTTTCTATGCTTTTCTCTCCTAACTCCATTTTTTTTAACTGTGACTTAAAAAACCTTAATCCTTGACGGTTATCAATTTTATTCCATTCGGTTGAGTCTAAAGCGCACGCTATGTAATTTAATCCTAACTTCCATGAATTCAACTGGCTTGAAGTTGGTGCTTGGGCATATTTGTCTTTATTGATATAATATAAATCAGCTAACGTGTCTTGAATCACTAGCCTGTAACGTGGGTTAACTTTAGTAAATGATACTATTGATTTTTTTCCTACAGCTCTCGACTCGACTCCTGACAAGTCCCATGTGTCGCTATAGCGACGTGATTTGATTTTTCCATCTGAGGTAAAACTTATTTTTTCACCTTCAGGGTGCTCCTTAGTTTTCTGTAAATACTTCTGCTCTTCCTCGTTCATGAGAACACCTCATGTAAGTCATTCAAACTATAAGCCGTCGAGTAAAGTGGGTGGCAAGCTGATTTCATTTTCTCTAGTGCCTCTGAATAATTTGCTTTATCAACCTCTTTAAATCGTTCAAGTATTGAATCGATAGTAAGACAGAGATTTTTATATTCATCTTCGGGCAGTGAGTTGATCGATGGATATGCTTGCATATCTTGAAGCGTCTCTTTGAATGAAAACATTAGCCAAATATCATCTACAGCGGCTACAAGTTTGTGATGTTCACATTCAAAACATTCCAAGAAGCTTGTACACCTCTTTTCTTCTTCGAGCATTTCAATGCCACTCTTCTTTAATATTTTATCAATACGCTCAGTCGCGCCTTTTTTGTTGTTCTGGCACCGCACACCTAGCGGTGTCAGAGCTTCGTTATCAGTTTGCTCTTTTTCTCGTAGTCTTTTGTAATCGTATTCGCTTAGTACGTCATGATAAGCATGCTTAGCCTCTCTTACAGCTTCAGCAATAGGCTTACCCTTGGCAATATCAAACATAGCATCTGTTGAAGCTGCTAGGTTTCGTTGATGGTCTTGTTCTAAGCCTGCGCTATAGCTTTTTTTAATGGTGTCCACACTACTGTTGCCTGAGATAGATACAAGATAAATATCCTCGGTCACCTTCATCAAAGTGTCTAGCTTCGTTTTACGTAAAATAGAAGGTGTTATTTTCGTGAGTCCTAAATAATCTAATAACTTATTTACAGCCGTTTGAGGGTGCTTGGTTACCGCTATAAAAGTAGTAACCTCACCTTTGCTTGTAACAAAAGGAAATAAGGGTGCGTCTAAATCAGCGCCTGTGATTTTGGATGATACTAATAGCCAGCTCTCAATAAACTCCCGAGCATATTTACTAAAGCCTATCCCGTTGTCTATTTCTCGATAATTTGATCGGCCTTTTATTGCATCAAAAACATACTTCCCTCCTTGGATTTGCTTAAAATACACATCCCTTCGTTTCATGTTAAGCATAGGTGTGGTATTCATGCCGGTAAACATAAAGCATATCATTGCAGCTATGCGTGTTAACTGGTTTCTCCAATCCCCTGCAAGGCACTTTTTAAAAGATGCGGCTTTGTTTCTTTTTTGCTGTGTACTCCAACCGCATTTCTTTACACTGTCATTAAAAAGCACATCATCCCACATCGGGCTAATTTTAGGAGTGGTGTTATTTTCAAGATGTATAGCTAACCCCTTAAACCCTCTAAACAATATCTTTACGGTCGGCTTTAATTCACTTTCTACATGGATAGCTTTATGTGACTTTGTACTTTTCGCAGCCCCTATAACTGGAGGTAATCTCTTGGCATCTGCATACCTTCCTTTTGCCTTAAGGATAAAGTTCAACATCTGCTTTGCATTGTTCATGCTACCAGGTGCACCCTTGTTTAGACTAACCCGATCCCTCCAACCCTCCATATATAGCTTTATTAAGTCGTTGTGAAAGTAACCTTCTTCTATCGCTAAATGACCTTTATCATCTAGCCAACGAATATAAACACAAAGTTCGTCAAATTGGGTTTTCCTCGTAACATTAAAATCAGGTTTAAACAATCGATACATAGCACGAACAAAATCATCTCGTTTCATGTCAATGCACACAGTAGAAGTGGCAAACTCACCTTGCTTTGATAGATTAGGGCATCCTTTATATTTCAGTCGCTTAAAGTGAGCTTTTGTTCTACCTTCGGCTTTCAACACCATCGCTTCGATGGTTAATGGCTCAACACTCGCTATAGGCGCGACCATATCTCTGGTCGGCATTACAGCTTTTCGCTTATTACCCAACTTAGCTAGAATGGGCTCTTCTACAGAATTATCATTTTCAAGCATCAGTACAACCTACTAGAATTAATTCGTCTTCTAGTTCCTCCAGCTCATTCCACTCATCGAATACCCCCATATAATCTAGTACATCTTCATAAATTTCATCGCCAGTAGGCTCGTTCTCTGCAATTTTCAAATACTTTATGGTTATGTCTAAATCTTCATGACCTAATAGTTCAGAAACTGCCGCCAACGCTTTTTCCGTAGTCATTTTTTGCAACAACAGCCTAAATATCGACACGGCGAAAGTAGGGCGTAAATTATGTATAGCTCCCCGCATCTCTTGCCCTAAAATTGCTTTTACCGTATTTCGCACTTCATTCCATCGATTATTTAACTCATTTAGCTTTAAGAAAAATGGTATTCCTGAATGACTAATAAAAACATATTTCTTCTTTTCATCAACACCATCAACGCTCTCGAAGAAAGCATCTTCACCTGCTTCGCGTTTTGTCTCACATAACCCTTTAAACTTCGCTAATCGTTTCTGATAGCGTGTAGAACGCGTATATTCATATAGTAACTGCATAATGTCGCTAGGAATAACAGTCCTTCGGGATTTATTGTCACCTTCTTTTGATTTAGTTAACGAGCCGTATTCCGCACCCACACCTAACCTAAGCATAGTTTTATTTCGCGGCGGTTTAGCTATTTGGCCACAATGTAAGCTAGCCACTTCTTCTTTTCGCAAGCCAGTGAAGCGGCATACTAGAAAGAAAAGGCAATATTCTTCAGCTAGTTGTACGAATTTTTTTTGTCCTTGAACGTTCTTTATTACCCGTTTTGTGTGAAGCAGAATCTTTTTGACCTCAGCCCATTGAGTGTTTGTTAATGGGCTTAAATCTCTTCTCCCTGGCTCACCCGCTTCGCCATTATTACGTTTTGATTTTGGAAAGCGAAGGCGAAGGTCTGTTGTATGCACGTTTTTACTCATATAAGCTTTCATACTCTGTCCATTAGCTTCATAGTTAACTGTTATTATTTCGTGTGCGAAGGGTTCGTTGTTAAACTGATAGCCTCGACGAAGATGAAATGAATAAAATTTTGTCACTGCACGCATATAAGCTGAGGCTGTCGATCTGGCTAACCGCAACGCATGTTCAGGCTCCTCTAAAACAGAGTATTTTAATGCTACCCTATATTGATAGGTGATTCGTTGATTTTTACGATTAGGCATGAAATCCCACGTTGGCCGAGGTAAGTCAATCAACTCATCAAATAGGTCTTCGTCATATTCTTTATCCCATTTTTCTTGTAGCTTTATAAGAAAGGAAAAGAAGTGAACCAAGGCTTTAGAGAGCTGGTCTGACTCTTCTTTTTCATCATCAATATGATGGGCCATAAGAAAGGGAGTAACTTCTTCCATTGGTTCAAAGGAAACTATCTCGCCTTTTTTATTTCTCCCTACAAGGTTTAGGAAGGTTATCCGTTTAATATGAGACGGATTGTTTTTAGATAAAGTAGCTTGAGGCTCACCGTCGTCATTAATACTTATTAAGGGGATCTTATAAGTGAACGGTTTTATTTGGGTAGAAGATACTTCGTATGATATTTCAGACATAAAAAAAGTAAGCTCAAGTTGTTATTAGGCAACCTAAGCTTACTTTTTATTCTCACAATGTAAAGTGTTTAGTTAAGGTTTATATGTAACCTCTACCTCGTAATCATCACCTTCATCACCTTCATCATCAGAAGAGTCACTCTCAAGTTTTTTAATGTTCTGTTCGTCTTTAGCATAAAAAGTGTTTGGGTGTTCATTCCAATCGTCATCATCTAAATCATCAGCTAAGTCATCAGCAGCCATAGCTTCTTCATGATAAGTATCCCATTTGAACTCAACATTTTTACCATCAATAGGCGCTTCTTCTTCCTCTGGTGGTAATTCCTCAATGAAAGTCATTACTTTTTGAGTTAACTCTTGCGTACCCATTTTATTAAAGGCAGAAATACTATGCACTTCACCTTTCCAGTCGAGCCCTGCTAAAATAGAGTCTGTTAGTTCTTTTGCTTCATCTTCAAGCATCAAATCAAGCTTGTTAAAAACAACCCAACGAGGCTTGCCAGCTAACTTTTCATTATGCTGCTCTAGCTCGCTGATAATTACTTTAGCGTTCTCTAATGGGTCTGAGCCATCAACAGGCATGATGTCAATTATGTGCAATAATATACGACAACGTTCAAGGTGCTTTAAGAACTGTGTTCCTAAACCTGCACCGTCAGCCGCACCTTCGATAATGCCCGGAATATCTGCAATAACAAAACTTCGCTGTGTATCTAAACGTACTACACCTAAATTAGGTACTAGCGTTGTAAACGGATAATCAGCTACTTTTGGTGTTGCCGCTGAAACGCTACGAATAAGTGTAGATTTGCCTGCATTAGGTAAACCTAATAAGCCGACATCAGCTAATAGCAATAATTCGAGTTTAAGACTGCGAATTTCTCCCGGTGTACCATCAGTTCTTTGTCGAGGCGCACGGTTAGTACTACTTTTAAAGCGAGTATTACCCAAGCCATGCCAACCACCTTTAGCCACTAATAGCCTTTGATCTACATGAGTCAAATCACCGAGCAACTCACCAGTATCAACATCAGTAATACGGGTTCCTACTGGGACTTTTAAAACTAAATCATCGCTACTTTTACCAGTACAATCGCGACTTTGTCCGTTTTGACCACGCTTAGCACGATGAAAACGTTCAAAACGATAATCAATAAGGGTATTAAGGCTTTCGTGGGCAACAAGGTAAACATCGCCACCATCGCCACCATCGCCACCGTTAGGGCCGCCATATTCAATAAATTTTTCTTTACGAAAACTGACACAGCCGTTACCGCCGTCGCCAGCTTCAACTCTGATCTCAACTTCATCAACAAATTTCATGGTGTTTTACACAACCCTAAAGTCTTGTGGTTTATATGTCGTTAGTATAAACCATTTTTTATAAACATTGCGCGAATACTTTTTACCAATACCACAAACTTGTATTAGTTAAAAAATAAGCCCTACTATGTTTTTTGTAACAAAAAAAAACCTCGCATGATGCGAGGTTTTTATCAATCGAATCTAAGATTAACCAGCAATGATGCTAACAAACTTACGATTTTTTGGACCTTTCACATCGAATTGAACTTTACCGTCAGATAATGCGAATAAAGTATGATCTTTACCGATACCCATGTTAGTTCCAGCGTGGAAACGAGTTCCACGTTGACGAACAATAATGTTACCAGCTAACACTGATTCGCCACCAAAACGTTTAACACCTAAACGTTTTGCTTCTGAATCACGACCATTTCGTGTACTACCTGCCGCTTTCTTATGTGCCATGTTAAATGCTCCTAATTAGCCGTTAATACCAGTAATTTTCACTTCAGTGAACCATTGACGATGGCCCGCTTGTTTGCGTGAATGCTTACGACGTTTGAATTTTACGATAGTAATTTTATCAGCGCGACCTTGGTTAACAACCTCAGCCACTACTTTACCACCAGCAACGTAAGGCGCGCCTACATTGATATTCTCGCCATCGGCGATCATTAAAACGTTATCAAATTCTACTGCTGCGCCTACTTCAAGCTCTAGCTTTTCTAGACGAACTGTTTGCCCTTCGGTTACACGATGCTGTTTACCACCGCTTTGGAATACCGCGTACATAGCTACTCCGTACTGCGCCATCTCTTCGTTAAGTTAAATGACGCTAAATTTAAAAATATAGGGCGCGAATTCTACGCGAAGAAACAGAGCAGGGCAAGTATAAAAGCAATCATTTATAAAGTATTTCGTTCATTTGATAAAATTAGCAAAAACAAGCAGAAATAACTAAATAAATTAATAACAAAGTTATTAGAAACCGCCTTTGCCGCTTTATTGTCAGCCAATATAGTGTAGAATTTAATACATAAAACCCATCAAAACAGTGGTTATACCAATTGGTATTAAATAAACCACCTAGCTCAAGTGGAAATTAAGTACAGTGGATATAAAAGCAATTCAAGCACTCTCTCAAGATGACATGATTAAAGTCAATGGCCTTATTTATGAACAATTACATTCAGATGTCGCTTTAATAAATCAATTAGGTATTTATATTGTAAATGCTGGCGGCAAACGGATGCGCCCTATGCTTACCATACTAACAGCACAGGCATTAAACCAGTCTAATTCAGAGGAATTAACTGATGAACACTGCACTATTGCCGCAATTATTGAATTTATCCATACGGCAACCTTGTTACATGATGATGTCGTTGATGAGTCAAACATGCGCCGAGGTCGTGAAACAGCTAATGCGCTATTTGGTAATAGCGCCAGCGTTTTAGTGGGCGACTTTCTTTATACCCGTTCTTTTCAAATGATGACCAAATTAGGTGACATGCGCATAATGGATATTTTATCTGATGCCACCAATATAGTGGCTGAAGGTGAAGTATTACAATTAATGAATTGTAATGATCCAGACACAACGGAAGAAAGTTATATGCAGGTTATTTACTGCAAAACAGCTAAACTTTTTGAAGCTGCTACTCGTCTTGCCGCCGTTATTACCAAACAAGATAGTGTCACTGAAAAAGCGATGGCTGATTACGGTAAATATTTAGGGACAGCTTTTCAATTAGTTGACGATATTATGGACTACACTGCTGACGCGCAAGAGATGGGTAAAAATGTTGGTGATGATTTGTCTGAAGGTAAGCCAACTTTACCATTACTTTACGCCATGACACATGGCTCTGACGCACAAAAGCAGCTCATTAGAAGTGCAATAGAGCATGGTAATGGTATGGATCACCTAGAAGAAATTCTTAGCGCTATGAAGCAAACAGGCGCCTTAGTTTATACCCAGAAAAAAGCAGAGATAGAAGCAGACAAAGCTATCAATGCTTTATCTATCTTACCCGAGTCTGATTACAAACAAGCACTAACTGCTTTAGCGCATATTGCCGCGAATCGTTCAGCTTAGAATATAGATTCTAAAAAGTCTAAAAATGAGAAAAACAAAGGTGAAACATTATGAGCTCAGATAATATCTATGAAAATAACCCATTGCACGGTATTGGTTTAGAACAAGTGCTCACTGAGCTGGTTGAACATTACAGCTTTGAAATTTTAGATGCTTACTTAAATTTAAATTGTTTTAGCACTAACCCAAGTATTAAATCAAGTGTGAAATTTCTTAAAAAAACAGATTGGGCAAAAGATAAAGTTGAAGCTTTTTATTTATATCAATATAAAAACTTACCTAGAGCTGACGATAGTCAGTTTGAATTACCCCCTCGAGATCGCATAGTGCCCGCGCACCAAAAACCGGGGGAGCCTGCTGAATTAAGTTTTGAAGATGCAGAACGTCTTCGTCAAAAAAAGGCTAAAAAAACGCGTGAACGCTCTTCTACACCTGATAATCCTTGGGGGAAATAACCTCAATATTTTCATTCGTTTGTCCTGAGCGCGAAGCTGTCGAAGGAAGCTTGTCGAAGGAGTATTGATCTAACACAACATTATTTATAATGCTGCTTGCTTTAGGTTGTTTATTCTTTTAACTACAGCTAAGTTAAGCAATAGATAATTAAACTTTTTGGGGAATTAATATGCCGTTGATTGAATGGACTGCCGAATTAAGTGTGGGTATAGACAGCATTGATGAGCAACACAAAAAATTAGTCAATATGATCAATGCGCTTAATGATGCCAAACTAACCGGTAGCTCAAATGAATTGTTAGGAAAAATATTTACCGGCTTAGCTGCCTATACCCAAAAGCATTTTACCTATGAAGAAAATATGTTTGCTGAGTATGGTTATAGTAATTCTGAAGAGCATAAACGGCAACACAATGAACTCATAGCGCAAGTCGTTGAGTTAAAACAAAAATTTATGGAAAATCCGCAAGGAACAATTAATGATGATTTAATGCGTTTTCTTAAACGCTGGCTAACTAACCATATTATGCGAACTGATAAAGACTATGCTGAATTTTTAATTTCAAAGGGGGTTAAATAAACAAAGATACGAGTAAAAAGCGGCGAGTTGCGAAGATCTTACTATCTGTAATAAATTTTCTTCGTAACCCGAAACTAATAACTCGTAACTATATTCTGGCTTTATGCCATGAAATCAATACCTTCTTGAATATCTTTCTTTAACGTATCAAGCATATCTTCTTTCGCTTTTTGCTCGAATGCACTTAATTCACCATAAGATAATATTTCACTAACACCATTAACGCCTAAGCGTATAGGGTGAGCAAAATAGGGTGCATCGCCATTTTCAAGCGCAACATAAGCATAATCAACAACATCTTCGCCTTGTAAACCTTTGACTAAAGACATACAAAAACGTGCTGCTGCAGCGCCCATTGATAATGTAGCTGATCCGCCACCCGCTTTAGCTTCTACCACTTCAGTACCTGCATTTTGAATGCGTGGCGTTAATGCGGCTACTTCTTCATCAGTAAAGCTTACGCCTTCTACTTGTGACAGTAATGGTAAAATCGTTGTACCAGAGTGACCACCAATAACGGGTACTTTAACGTTAGCAACGTCTAAGCCTTTCAGTTCAGCAACAAATGCTTCAGAGCGAATAACGTCTAACGTAGTAATGCCAAATACACGATTTGCATCATAAGTACCCGCTTTTTTAAATACTTCTGCAACAATTGGTACCGTGCCATTGACTGGATTAGTGATAATACCCACTAAGGCTTTTGGACAAGCGGCAACAATACCTTCAGCTAACACTTTAATAATACCTGCATTAACATTGAACAAATCAGCACGATCCATACCTGGCTTACGTGGCATACCTGCTGGAATTAGTACAATATCAGCACCAGATAAAGCAGCATTTAATTCATCACGACCAAAACCAGCAACTTTTACATCAGTAGGGATGTGAGATAAATCTACTGCCACACCTGGAACAACTGGGGCAACATCGTAAAGTGATAACTCAGAACCAGCTGGTAATTGAGTTTTTAATAGTAAAGATAATGCTTGACCGATACCGCCAGCTGCGCCTAAAACTGTTACTTTCATGTGTTCTCTCCGAAATTAAAGTGGGTGTTAAACTGTATAATAAATATTATTCGAGTAAATACGTAAATTTTATTGTGCCAAAAGATATAGTATAGCCAACAAAAAAACAATTATTATTGTATATATGATAGCGTATAATACCTAGTTGAAAGAATTCAACTTTAGTATTATGGCTATATCAAACAACTTCAAAATAAATAATTCAACTTGAGGCTGTTTGAGTAAGTAGCAAAAAGGGTTTGATCTCACACAATGAATGGCCAACAAAAGCAAGAAGCACTAGTAGAAGCGTTTAAAGATTTATTGAAACAGGAACAGTTTAGCTCTCAAGGCGAAATTGTTGATGCCTTAAAAACGCAGGGTTTTGATAATATCAGTCAATCAAAAATATCACGTATGTTGAGTAAATTTGGTGCCGTTCGCACCCGTAATGCTCGTCAAGAAATGGTTTATTGTTTGCCTGCTGAGCTTGGTGTACCAACAGCGCAAAGCCCATTAAAACAGTTAGTATTAGAAATTGAACATAATGGCATTATGATCATCATTCAAACTAGCCCTGGCGCTGCACAATTAATTGCTCGGTTACTTGATAGTTTAAGTAAAAGTGACGGCGTATTGGGTACCATTGCTGGTGATGACACTATTTTTATTGCGCCAACGGACGTTAATAATATTCAGGAAACGATTAATAAATTAGAGCGCCTTTTCAGTAAAAAACTCAGCTAAATCAAGTTAACTTCATCACTTGTAATATGCTCGCCAATAATAATTTAGCGGTAACTGGTTTAGCAATATGTAAGTTCATCCCCGCGGCTAAACTGCGCTGTTTATCCTCTTCACGGGCGTGAGCAGTCATCGCAATAATAGGGAGATGTTGATACTTTGCTATTTTTCTAATTTCCTGCGTTGCTGTTAGTCCATCCATTATCGGCATTTGAATATCCATTAACACAACATCAAATGACTGCTCATCGAGAGAATCTAGCGCCTTTTGACCATTATCAGCAATAATTACGTTTGCTTTCATGCTCATTAACAATTCCTTGGCGACTAACTGATTTACTAAGTTATCTTCTACAAGTAACACCTTAATATTAGATAAGTCGCCTTTGCTTTGATTCAAATATTTAGCTGCTACAACAGAAGGTTTATTGCTTGAACTAGGAATTTTAGTAAAAGCTAACACATCTTTTTCTGCTGTAGTTTGAGTTAACACTCTCGCTATTTGATCTAATGAATAACGGAATAAAGGCGTATCTAATAAAATATAAGAAGAATTCATTTCATCTAATTGCTGACAGGTTTTACTGCTTAGCTCGCACATCGTTGGTTGGCAAAGACAGGTTAAATCAACAATATTAAGATTTTCAATTTTAGTATTTACTGCTTCAATATTTTGTTGTAAAAAAACGTCTTCACTAATTAATAATACGACTTTAGCATTCGATAAATCTTCACTTTTAAACTGTTGGTTTAATTCCAAGAAGTCATCAAATTCATGGTAATGCCAAGCTAAGCTTTCTATTATTTCGATACAGTTCGTTGATAATTCTTGCTTTATGGCGCATAAATGAATTGTTTGGGTATTAATGGATGAGGCATTTTTTAAATCTAAACTTTGCATAACTTCTTCACTTGGCAAAGAAAAAGGTAAAACAAAGTTAAATTCACACCCTGCACCTAAATCACTGTGTAACGTTATTTCTCCTCCAAGTAGTTTAACTATTTGCTGACAAATAGATAAACCTAAACCTGAACCACCATATTTTCTTGTCATTGAAATATCAGCTTGAGAAAAAGCCTCAAATAAATGCGCTTGATTGTCCTTAGCGATACCAATACCGGTATCTTTAACCCTGAAACGTATTAATGCATTGGTATCACTCAAACCAATAGAGTCAATAAATAAAGCAACTTCACCTTGCTCAGTAAACTTAATTGAATTATTCAACAAGTTTGAGAGTACTTGCACTAACCGCATTTCATCGCTCATGAGAAAACGAGGAACATTCGCTGCCAATTCTACACGCATAGTTAATTGCTTCAGGTATAGGTTCGCCGCATTAAGTTTAAGCGCTCTATCAATAACAGCTGGTAAATCAATTATCTCTTTAACAATAACCATTTTACCTGCTTCAATTTTGGATAAATCAAGCAATTCATCAATAAGATGCAATAAAGAAAAGGAAGCTGTTTGCGCATTCGCTAAATAGTGTTGTTGTCGTGAATCTAATAGCGTTCTTGTTAATAAGCTCATCATCCCTTGTATGGCGTTGATCGGTGTTCTAATTTCATGACTCATGTTAGCCAAAAACTGAATTTTTACTTGGTTAGCATACTCTGCTTGGTTTTTAGCTTTCTCTAAAGCTGATTGCGTTGCTTGTTGCTTTGTTACATCTTGCAAAATAGTGATAGTGCCAAGAACTTCACCTTGCTTATTAGTAAACTGATTACAGAAACTTTGGTAGCTTTCTTCACCTGCTTCAATTAATGCTTGTTGTGGATACTCATGATGAAATTCTTCATTTAAGCGTTCAATTTCATATGCTAATTGTTTAGGCATAGATTGACTTGCTTGAAAACCTAACATCTTACTTTCTAAGCGACCACATAACTGCTCAAAGGCCTGATTACAGCCCATCAACTTTCCCTGAGGATCATTAAAAATTATCAATTCAGGAATAGCATTCATCACTGAACGTAATAAAACATAATCACGCTGATGCTTAGTACTGGTTTCTAGCAATGCTTTGGTTTTTTCTAATACTCGGCTATCAAGTACTTCATTTTGTTCTTTTAATTGCAGTAGTAAGCTACGATTTTGAGTGAAAATATCTTCAACCAATACAAACCAATGTAACCAATCAGCAGTGGCTTTTACTTTACCAGGATCTCCTTGAGCGCAGTACTCTATATGGCTAATAAAATCATACGTTGGTTTAATAAAACTGCGTCTTGTCATGGCATTCACTAGCATTAAAAAAGCAAGTAAACCGATTAACAAGATAGTAAACATATAAATAAAATGGTTTAGTAAAGGTGAGATAAAGCTTGAGTAGGGTTGGTACTTTAATAGCGTCCAACCGTTAATAGGCAACGTTTGTTTTTCAACTAGCCAATCTCCAATTTGTGTTGAGTCGGATAATTGCGCTAAAACGTCTTGATCTAAATGATGCAAACCGTTAGGTAATAACTTCTGCCATGATGTTCGATAACTTAAGGGCTTTTTATCTTTTTGTTTAAAAATCAAAATATCGTTACTTTGATTAAACAACACTAAGCTTTGTTCTTTTGATGTTAACGCTGGCAAACTTTGCTGTAAACGAGCCAAGCTAATATCAATAACGACAGCCCCTAACATGTCAGTATTTCGGTATACGCCAATGCCTAAAGAAAAATTTAACCCCGTGCCAGCAGCATCAATATAAGGAGCTGACCAAATAACTTTGTTGTTTTCTAAACCTAACTGCTGTATTTTTTTCGCATGAGCATTGGTTAACATTCTGTCGCTAAATCGCCAACTATCACGACCGATCCAAGGGAAAATATTGACAAATTGCTCAACTGAAACATAGTAAAACCAATTAGCTTCTTCAATCACTTTTTGCGCAGTAACAAAAGCAGGTGTTAATGCATTAGCCATCGCTATTTCTTGTTTTTTCAATAATGAAAATTCATCTACCTTACCAAATCCGGTGATATTGCCGCTAATTCGTTTATTTTCTTCAAAGGAGCTACGAATGGGTTTATCTAGAAAGAACAGCGAGCCGTCTTGCCTTAATGGAGGTACTTTAGCATGTAATTCATCGGGATATTTGAGAATGTATTGGGCAAATTCTTGAATGCCTGTTATGGCTTGCTCACTTTGACCTAACATGGTATTTAATTGGTCAGCTTGCGTGGTTAACTGATGTAAACCCCGTTGCTTATGTTCAGATAATTCACTGTAATAACGCAGTGATGCTGCAGCAAGTGCAATAAAAACAATGATAATAAAAGCAACGACAACAGCCGTATTGTATCGTCTAAATACAGTGTTCTCTGCTATCTTATCTAACACAGTCTATGCCTTAACAAAAATTTATTACCTGCTTACGTTAATGTACTCACCCAAAGTACACAAGCATAATGTGATTTTGCCAATAAAAACACCTTCACTATACAAACTTGCTTTCGCGTTATAATCATTTAACGCGATAGGTACAGTATATTCAAAACTAGCTGATAGGGTAATAGGCATTTTACTACTGGGGTTTGCTACCAATTAAGCCGTAATAAGCAATAAATAAATAACATAGAATAGGTAAGAAAAATGCGGATTGAATACCAATACTATCAGCTAAAATCCCTTGAAAAAGAGGAATAATAGCGCCACCTACAATAGCCAAACATAATATACCTGAGCCTTGGCTGGTATATTTTCCTAAGCCATTTAGCGCTAAACTAAAAATAGTTGGAAACATAATTGAATTACACAAACCCACTAATAGAATGGCCACCATCGCTAGTGTTCCAGAAGCAAATATTGCCACTAAAATTAAACATATAGCTACAATCGCATTAAAACAAAGCACTTTGCCCGCCGCAATTTTTTGCATAACCACGGCACCAATGAAACGCCCAGCCATCGCTCCCCCCCAATAATAGGCAATATATTTTGCGGCTTGTGACTCTTTTAAGCCTGCAATACTTGGCTCAGCTAGAAAACTCACTAAAAAACTACCAATAGCGACTTCAGCGCCAACATAAACAAAAATACCAACAGCACCTAAAATTAAATGGCGGTGCTGCCATGCAGAGCCACTCGGTGTTGCGTCATCAATTGTTACTTCTGCTTGAGAGGCTGACATAACGGGAAGTTTTATATACGAGAATAAGCCCGCAAGCCCAAGCAGCATAGCGGCAAGCAGTACATAGGGTATTTGCACTGCTTCAGCGCTTTCTTGTGCTGACATCGACTCAGCCGCCTGATTCAAAATTAAAAAAGCACCAAAAAAAGGGGCGATTGTTGTGCCTAATGAATTAAAGGCTTGTGTCATCGTAAGCCTTGACGAAGCTGTTTTAGCAGCCCCCAACAGACTAACATATGGGTTAGCGGACACTTGTAGCAAGGTAATACCGCTAGCCAAAATAAATAATGCCATTAAAAACACAGGATAACTATGGAAAGCAGCGGCTGGGTAAAAACATAAACAACCAAGTGCTGCAACCGCTAAACCAATGACAATACCTTTTTGATAACCTAATTTTTTAACCAAAACCCCAGCGGGTAAAGAAACGAGAAAGTACGCTCCAAAAAAACAGAATTGAACTAACATTGCTTGACTATAAGTTAATTCAAATACGGCTTTTAAATGAGGGATTAGAATGTCATTCAAGCAAGTGATAAAACCCCACATAAAAAAGAGCGAGGTGAGTGATATTAAAGCAAAACGATAATTTTGATCTTGTTGAAAATTAACTGCCTGCTCAGGCATAGCTGAGTTTGATAACGATGCCATAATTTCCTCTCATAGATGTATTGGCTATTAATACTCAAATATTCAACGTTATTTGAGTTTATTAATAATTTAAAATGGCACTTTCGATATCAACCAATTAAAAGCATACTAAATAAAAGAGGTTGATCTTGATAAAAGAAAACACTAACCTAAATGTAAGCGCTTTCATTGACTTATTAGAAACCATTATCGTTTTTTTTTCAAGTGTTTTATAAGCATAAAACAGTTAATAATCGAAATAAGTTTATGCAGATAAACTTTATCACTTAGGTACCATTTAAAATGACAGTTAAACTCTCTCTGCCCAAAAGTTCTGCCATGCTATCAGCAGATTTTATTTATGGTGTGGCCACGGCCTCTTTCCAAATTGAAGGTGGGAAAAATAGCCGATTACCCTGCATCTGGGACACTTTTTGTGATATTCCGAATAAAGTTATTGATGGCTCTAATGGCTTAATTGCTTGTGATCATATTAACTTATGGCAACAAGATATAGAATTAATTGAATCGTTAGGGGTTGATGCCTACCGTTTATCCATTTCATGGCCAAGAGTAATGACAAAGTCAGGGAAGTTAAACCCTGATGGTGTTAACTTTTACGTAAACATTCTCGATGCGCTAAAAAGTAAAAACATTAAGGCTTTTGTGACACTGTACCACTGGGATTTACCGCAACATTTAGAAGATGAAGGTGGTTGGTTAAATAGAGAAACAGCATACAAATTTCGAGATTATGTAGATTTGATCAGCAACGTATTTGGCGATCGTGCCTATGCTTATGCAACCCTTAACGAACCATTTTGCAGTTCGTTTTTAGGTTATGAAGTGGGTATTCATGCACCTGGGAAAGTAGGTAAAGAGTATGGAAGAAAAGCGGCTCATCATTTATTACTTGCCCATGGTTTAGCTATGCAAGTACTGAATAAAAATAGCCCTAAAAGCTTAAATGGCATCGTACTTAATTTTACTCCTTGCTACCCTGAATCGGATAATGTAGCTGATAAAATTGCTAGCGATTTTGCCGATGACTATTTTAATCAATGGTATATAAAGCCAATTTATGATGGTGAATATCCTGCGATATTAGCACAATTGCCCAATGAAAATCGCCCTGACATTCAATACGGCGATATGAAAATAATTTCACATCCTACTGATTTTTTAGGTGTTAATTTCTATACACGCGCTATATACCGTGCAGATGAAAGTGAACATTTTTTTCAAATAGATCCACCTGAGCCACGTACAGATATTGGTTGGGAAATATATCCAAAAGCGCTTAGCGAATTACTTATTTCATTAAATGAAAAATATACATTGCCCCCTATTTATATTACTGAAAATGGTGCAGCGACAGATGACAAACTCATTGCAGGTATAGTAAAGGATAATGATCGTATAGCGTATTATCAAAAGCACCTGAATGCTGTCAATGATGCCATAGAGCAAGGTGTCGATGTAAAAGGCTATTTTGCTTGGAGTTTAATGGATAACTTTGAATGGGCTGAAGGTTATTTGAAACGCTTTGGTATTGTCTATGTTGATTATAAAACTCAAGTTAGAACCATTAAAAATAGTGGACACGCATATAAAGCGTTAATAAGTAATCGATAGATCAACAAATCAGTGATGACTTAGAGGAAAAACGCTCCTTAATAGCTGTAAATTAAAATCTATAGTAGAAAACACTCATTAATTTTACTGACTTATCTATTCAATTAGTTTAGCGATTATTTATTGTGTTAAAATTTTCTTTTAAACGCCATTATTTTAATGACGGAGCGCGCATTGTAGGATTAACATGGCGACAATATATGAAGTATCAAGTTTGGCTGGTGTTTCACTAGCCACTGTTTCACGCGTTATTAATAACAATACCCGCGTTAGTGACAAGACTCGCCAAAAAGTCGAAAAAGCCATGAGTGAGTTAGGCTATCGCCCTAATTCTATCGCACAATCGTTAGCATCTAACTGCACTAACAGCGTTGGAATTCTGGTGTCTGAGTTACATGGCCCATTCTTTGGCCAAATGATGGCTGGTATTGAAGCGGAGTTAAGAGCGGCAGGTAAACACGTAATTATCACCACGGGGCACAGTGAGGAAGATAAAGAAAAAGACGGAATAGATTTTTTAATCTCTCGCAATTGCGACGCCCTAATAATCCATGTTGAAGGCTTAACTGATAAATACTTAATCGAACTATCTAAGGGTAAAACGCCTATTTACTTTATGAGTCGAATAATTACCGAGTTAGAAGAAAATTGTATTTATCTAGATAACGAGCTTGGTGGCTACCTTGCAGCGAAAGCCGTTATTGAACAAGGACACACTAGCATCGCTTATATTTCTGGCCCTCAATTTAAACCAGACTCACAAGACCGACTTGCTGGACATAAGCGCGCTTTATCTCAAAGTAATTTGCCATTCAACGAAGCATTATATTTTGAAGGCAACTTTAAAGAAATTGGCGGAAAGGAAGGTCTTAAACATTTTTTAAGCAAACAATTATCTTTTACCGCTTTAGTCTGTGCTAATGATGAAATGGCCTCAGGAGCGATGACTTATGCTCGAGAGCATAATTTTGCCTTACCACAAGATTTGTCAATCATCGGCTTTGATAACATCATTTTTTGTCGCCACCTCTACCCCAAACTCACAACGATAGATAACCCTGTCAATGAAATGGGCCACATGGCAGCGAAATTAGTATTGAAAAATGTTTATCAACATAAAAACTTAACCATAAAGTATTCTTTTGAGCCCGCACTTATCTCACGAGACTCTATAGCTAACATAGTTTCTTAAACAACCCGTACCGCTAATTTGACATGGGTTAACGTTAGACTAACTTTTCCCACCAAAGCAAGTCATACCCAATCCTCCTCAATGTGCAGGACTCGCATATTGAAGTGGTTTGGGCATGACTTCTAAAAATCGGGTATAACTGAGTAAATCTGGATAAGCGTCTTTATAGAAACGAGAAATATAACCAAGATAATAATGCTTAAAGTCACGATAATGAGAAGTATGAAAACAAATAATAATTGTCATTATTTCACTTGTTGTCATACGGCTATCGCACTGGCGTTTTCTAGAGCCATCCGCTAATTGATGCTTTTCCCATTCGGGAATAAATACTCGACAAAAATCATCGACATCACAAAATATATCAACTAATTTATTCATGCCTGTTCCTTATACGCTCTAATGTTTTTTAGTTGAAAGATCAGATCGTGGAACAGGCAATTAGTTCCCTTACATTTATAGTTTCTTAAACCGAGTTGAGGTTAACTATTAAGCGACACTACTTTAGCAAAAGCCTGCTTTAAAGTGTCGCCATTCGCGTCAGGGTTACCGGAAGACTCACTCAAGTAACGACGAAATTGGCGAGCACCTGGCAAGCCATTACATAGCCCTAGCATATGACGAAGTACATGCCAAGCTCGGTTGTTACCATGCTCAGGCTTGATGCTTATATAAGTATCAACATACTCAGCCATTGAATTAATAACTTGCTCACGAGTGATAATGCTTTTTTCGAGACCGTAAATTTGTTGATCAACTGTTGCGAGCATATAAGGGTTATTATAAATTTCACGACCTATCATCACGCCATCAACATGCTGTAAATGATAGTTAGTTTCAGCTAAAGTTTTAATACCGCCATTAATGGAAATTTCTACCTGAGGAAAGTCTTGCTTGATTTGATAAACTCTAGAGTAATCTAAAGGGGGAATATCTCGATTTTGCTTAGGGCTCAAACCACTTAGCCAAGCTTTACGAGCATGAATAATAAAATGCTTACAGCCAGATTGTGCTACTTGCTCAATAAAAGCGTGCAAAAATTCATAACTGTCTAAATCATCAATGCCAATTCTAGACTTTACCGTCACAGGAGTATTTGTTGATGTTTGCATTTCGCTAACACATTCAGCAACAAGGCCTGGCTCTGCCATCAAACAAGCACCAAAACGTCCATTTTGCACGCGATCTGACGGACAACCAACATTAATATTGATTTCATCATAACCATGTTGCTCCGCAATTTTGGCACACTCGGTCATCGCTTTAACATCACTGCCACCAAGTTGCAGCACAAGCGGATGCTCTGCATCGTTATGAGAAAGGTAGTCACCTTTACCATGTAAAATAGCACCTGTTGTAACCATTTCAGTGTAAAGTACGGTATGAGCTGACATTACACGATAGAAATAACGACAATGACGATCAGTCCAATCGAGCATGGGCGCACAGGAAAGACGGTGATCTATAGAATTAGCTGGATTTAGCGGTTTTACTGGGATTGACATTATATAACCTTGAAAATAGTACTGTATTAATTACCATGAGTTTCTTTCAATTGCCGTCAATTTCCATGTATAGTACACCATATGTACACCATAAATGAGTAGGACAGAAGATGGCTTCCTTTACAATTACCAAAAGACCAAAAGCAAACGGTGACTTTAGTTATCGCTGTGCGATTGTGGTTAAAAAAAACAACGCGATTATACACCGAGAATCTAAAACATTCCGCAAAAAAGAGCTTGCTAGAACTTTTGGTAAAAAAAGAGTGCAAGAAATTGAAAATGA
This sequence comes from uncultured Colwellia sp., assembly GCA_963974965.1. Lineage (GTDB taxonomy): Bacteria > Pseudomonadota > Gammaproteobacteria > Enterobacterales > Alteromonadaceae > Colwellia. The sequence goes on from CAXBEX010000017.1 coordinate 113,801, forward strand.
AGAGTTAGGATATAAAAAAACCGTACTGCTAAGTGATTTATTAGATCTATATATTGAAGATAAGCACCTGTGGGGCACTACAGGCAGAACTAAACGCTATGTTATACAGATGCTTAGAGATTGCGAGATTGCCAATATTCAAAGTAATAAACTTAAAACTAGTGACTTAATTAAACACTGTAAAATTAGACAAGCAGCAGGAGCAAAACCATCAACGGTTTACCATGATGTTTGTTATTTGCGAGCTGTGATGAAAAAAGCACAACCTGTTTTTGATATTGAAGCAAATACCGTAATTTTTGATGAAGCATTACCAACGTTAATTGATATGGGCTTAATCGGTAAAAGTGACAAAAGAACTAGGCGCCCTACTCAAGTTGAATTAGAAAAATTGAGGATTGCCCTTGAAATAAGACAAAACCAAAAAGCCAATGGCAATGTAAGAATTCCCTATCTAGATATTTTAGATTTCAGTATTTTAACTTGTATGCGCATAGGCGAAGTTTGCAAATTAAAGTGGGAAGATTTAAACCGAAAGCATAAAACTATTATTGTGCGAGATAGAAAAGATCCTCGTAAAAAAGAAGGTAACCACATGATAGCGCCGCTGTTAGGTGAGTCATTTAATATTGCTGTTAAGCAGCCAGATGATAATGAGTTAATTTTCCCCTACAACCCAAGAAGTGTAAGCGCAGGTTTTCAAAGAGTACGTAATGATTTAGGTATTACAGATTTACGTTATCATGATTTAAGGCGTGAAGGTGCAAGCCGTTTATTTGAACAAGGCTACTCAATTGAAGAAGTAGCTCAAGTTACAGGACATAGAAATTTAAATATTCTATGGCAAGTTTATACGCAACTATTTCCACACAAGTTACATGATAAATTCAATCAAGAAAAAATATAATAATATTCATGGACAAATATTAGCCAATTTGCAAATAGCTTCAGTCAATTTAGACACTTGTGAAATAATGCTCCCTGCAAGACTAGATAAGAAGACCTTTGCAGCCGTTACGGATATACCAACAATTGATGCAAGCGCAGTAATCACACTTGATGTCACCGCAAGTGTTGATATCCCTACGGCACCAAGAGCAACAATAGTCGAAGCTAATGAAAAGGTAGCGGTACGACAAGCAATACACTTAAATTTTCTACTGTTTAAAAATGAAAGCGCGTGGAACTGTATATTCATGAAAGAAGCAGTTCCAGCTCTAAATAGCTGATTGAACTCAGACTTGTCAGTATCCAATATTTTATAACCTAAACCGATATATACAGAAGCAGGATCACTGTCTAATACTGACCGCATGACAGGATCATGATCTGCTATAGCAAGAATATTTAGAAGGGTATCTGTACCGTAAGACATTTCGAGTCCTTTCAAATGAAGAGTATTGTTTAAAAAAGTATAGGAAAATACTAAAATTTTGTCAAATAAACCTAGCGCATTTAACACAAAAAAACTTTCTTAAAAAGACACCTCGCTACAGCCCTTTATATGTAACGCACACAGCGGAGTATAGAAATACTTTATCCCCGTATTACTAAACGGGGATGCATATTTTGAAGCCATAAAAAAAACTGCTAAA
>CAXBEX010000018.1:0-109314 GCA_963974965.1 uncultured Colwellia sp.
TTTATACCGCAAAACTCCCGCGAGGGGGAGGAGTCCATACATCTCCTTCGTCGCTTATTTTAACCAACTATTATTTGCCTCTTAGTGAGGCGTTATATTTACAAGGAGAGTTGAGTGCCACATTGCATAATTGAGTATTCTCAAAAGTTAGAAAATGAAGTAACGCCTGTGAAATTAATGGGTGCTGTGTTTAAAGGGACATTAAATAGCAATTTATTTGAAGCTGACGATATAAAAACTAGGATCATACCTTTTCAGCACCACTTAACTGGCGGTTCTAAACAAAATTTTATTCATGTAATTCTAAAAATATTATCTGGTCGTAGCATTGACCAACGTTTAGCTTTATCAAAGTCTGTGTTATCAGAACTAAATAAAGTAACATCAACCGCTGCATCATTAACTGTAGAGGTTGTTGAAATTGAAAAGGAATCGTACAGTAAGGTGGTAACGTAAATATAACAAGCCAATCAAGCAGGACTAAAAACAGTTTGCTGTTTTCGTTCCTCAACATTTTAGCAAACAATTTTTAGCCCCTTATTGGGGCGTTATATGTCACCACTAGTTCGATTGTTTTTATTTTGTGGCTTTGGTGTTTTATTTAAAAACTTTGCGCTTGTTTCGTTTCTTTTTTGTGGTAAGTTTTAGCGTAGTAAAATAATTTTATATTTTTGGTAACACCGTTTTCGCCTAATCTATTTTGGTGAAAATAATTAACAAAAATGTAAACGGCTCAAATTCATGGTTAGTGGCAAAGTGGCGATCGGTTTTTAGTTCTACTCATTCCACGCTCTAACCTTTTATATTTTTTAATCGTTATGTGTGTGCCAATCAAGCCACATATAACAAGGTAAATCAAACGGAAAAATAACAGTTGGCCATCGCTTCGCGATTATAGCCAACCATTATTTTCCGCTTATTTAAGCGTTAGCAGGCACTACTTGTTCTTTTTTAAAGTGTTTGGCTAATTGAATATTTCACAACAAAGGATTGGTGTTTTCTGCTTTTCTTCCTTTGTTGTGGTAAATTTCAGTTTTTAATTGATCGGTAAGCATTTTTTGCTATTGTTTATTAATCACAGTTTGGTGGGTAAGTAGTGCAGCGTATTTTTTGCTTCTCACTTCCATTAATTGATTTTTTGCGTTGTTGGTAGTTTTAGTGTGTTAACTAACTTTGCTGCTAACAAGCAAATAAACAGGGACAAAAAACAGTTGGCTTTTTGCTCCTGCGTCGCTAGTTTAGCCAACTATTTTTTGCCCATTATTTGGGCGTTATATGCTAATAATAATTAGCTTTAGATAAAGTGCTTTCTAGTGCATAGTTTTTCGCTAAAACTAGATTGCATCAGCATTAATAAGCATTGCCTCTTTTACCTTTTTCAAAGGTGGCAACGCTATTAATTTTGTTCAACCTTTCGCGTGTAGCGTAAAAGTTCACGGTTTGGTTATTTTATTACGAGTGCGTTTAATTTATTGTATAGCTTGGTTTTACCATCACTGCATATAACAAGGCGTGCAAACGGACACGCAACAGTTGGCCATCGCTTCGCGATTATAGCCAACCATTACTTAGCCGCTTAACGCGGCGTTATATGACTATGAAGTCACATTCACAAGGAGAGTAATATGAATATTAATGTAGCAATGGTTCCTTATATTTTAATTTTAACGTGTGTTTTGCCTGCATTATTCGCTATTCGATTAGCAAAGAAGCAAGAACGCTCTATATTAACAAGCGGTGTAGTAACATTTGCACTTGGCTTTACATGGATCGGCGGTTGGATTTATTTAGGAATAATGAATTTTAAAAAACCTGTTCAGGTTATTGATAAATAGTCATATAACAAGCCATTCAAGCAGGACTTTTAACAGTTGGTTAGGTTCCGCTTCGCTTCACATTATAACCAACAATTAAAAGCCTCTTAATGGGGCGTTAGGTTTTCAAGGATGACGAGTGGCAAATATTTTTAAGTTCTACAATGGTAAGCTCGAAATTACAGCATTATCTAATAATGATGTAAGCAAAGAATCACGTGAAAGCCTTAATCAATTTGTTGATCTATTCACAACATTATTTAATTCATTGGATTCTTCAATCGGATTAGATTTATTTTTTAAGAAAAACAAAAGTACACTACTTGCCAAAAAGCTAAACAACCTAATGTCTTTATGGGGCTCGGGAAATAATAAATTTCAGATCGCTTATGGCTCTTTAATCATGTTTGCAGATGACTTGAATATTATCAAATCATCTAGTCCTGAGTGTTTTAAGAAATTTAAACGAGAACTGATCAAACAAAGAAGTTCTATTTCATGGGAAGGCTTCAGATTCGAAGTAAGGGTTTATGCTTCATTTGTGAAAAAAAACATACAAATAAAAAATCAAGAAAGCCCAGATTTCATTATTTGTCATAATGATCAAAATACGTACGTTGAAGCTACAATTTCTCGTGTCGATAACCAGAAAAACAAAAGTCATTTATACAAAATTCTATCAGCTATAAACAAGAAAAATAAAAAGGTATATTCTAATGCCAATACGGCGCTCTTTGTGGACGCTTCGAATATCCTGTATCACGATTCTCAGGTTATGAAAGAAAGTGGTTTCGAAGAACTAATCAACGCTATTGCCAACGACAACTCAATTCGCTTTGGAGCTGTAGTTTTATTTTGCTTTTTGATTAATGAAGAAAAAAATAGGTATGAGTCCTTATATAGGAGAGTGATTCTTGAGGATTGTTCTGATAACTTAAAGAAATTGATTGACCAAGAATATCCTAAAGGCTCTGATTATAGAGTAGAGCCTGAAATTTCTATGTCGTGCTAAGAAAACCTAACAAGAAAATCAACAAGGACACGTAACAGTTGGCTACGTTTCGCTTCGCTACACAATTATAGCCAACCATTACTTAGCCTGTTATTTGGGCGTTAGTTGCCGCAACTTGTTCTTGTTAAACTTATTTGCAACTTGTGGTGTTCACCTGAAAATTAAGCACTTGTTTCCGTTCTTTTTTGTGGTAACTTTAGTGCCATAAAATCTGTTTCAGTTTTTGGCTAAACAGTTTTCGCCTGAGTTTTTTCGGTGTAAATAATTAACCAAAATGTTCACGGCTCAAATTCACGGTAAGTGGCAAAGTTTCGGCGGGGTATTTTTTGATTCTTCCGCAAAACTATTGAATGTTTTTAATAAATGGTTAGTTGAGCAATTACAGTTACAAGCAACTAACAAGGCATTCAAACGGACAAATAACAGTTGGCTTTTTGTTCGTGCCTCACTTATTTTAGCCAACTATCATTTGCCGCTTAATGTGGCGTTATGCAGATAAAAGGGGTATCGATGGAACTCGCAACATTACTTACAGCATTTGCTGCTTTATTAACTAGTATCATCACCATGTTCACAGTGAGAGAAATGAGAAAGCAAAGATTAGTATCTCATTTACCGATTATTAAGGTGTTAGGTAGTTATGCTGAAGTAGAGATCGATAAATCTCAAAACTGGCTATGGAAAAGCGAAAAACTTGCTATTAACAACTTTGGTAAAGGTGTTGCTTTAGATGTGAAAGTAACATGGGAAGTACAAACGAATGAAATCATTGCAATGCTTCAGAAGTATGATCCCCATAATGTAAAAGGTTTTTCTCTAGAAAATAATTTTCTAAGACTCGAAAACTCTTTTCACGCTATTAAAATCCAATCGGAGAAGTTATTTCCCGCTATATCCGTCGATACGCAAATTTGTAATGAAATTGCTATACCTTCATATTTGACTGCTGCGTTTGGTACTTATATCAATGAGGCTTTATTAAATAGACCTGAAAATAGCAAATCTAAGTCAATTGTCTTTGAAGACTTTCCCAGTGTAAATATTAAGGTTGAATATTTAGATATTAACAATAATATTTATGAAAAGAATTTATCTATATCTTTTCTTACCTCGTATCACTTAGTCTTATTTATTAATTTTTATAAAAGGAATCATATGAAATCAACTATCTGTTTAATATATTTATTTACTGCTTTGTTGTCATTTACAACTATTGCAGCAGAAGTCTCAGTTAAGAAAAAGTGCTATGATTATGAAGGTGTATCATATTCAGGTCTAATAAAGCTATGGTACCAATTTGACCAAGGAATTAATGAAGAAGAGTTTACGCAGCAACTCCTGAAAGGCTATATGCCCGTAGAATATAAAAAACAAAGACAAAATGAATTCACATTTAATAAATGGATAAAAAAACAAGGACACAATTATAAAGAAAGCGCTTTGGGTGCTACTCGTTGCTTTTGGGTAAAAATACCTGTCAAATTTGGTAAGTATGACTTTGATAAAGAGGAGTTTACATATGATCTTATAAGTGAACTAGATCGAATGTGGAATCTTAGCTCAAAGAAAAAAAGTGGTGTTAAATTACCTCTTCATATTGGTTCTTTTCAAAGAAATAAACTGTTTGTGCCTACCCAATTAAAAATGCCAGCTGAAAAAGCAGAGCAATATATTGAATCTTTGAGAAAAAAAAGAAATTATTTAGATGATGCAGGTTATATAGATAGGAAAATATTTACAAAGGTTTATTTTCGTGTTGATGGTTTAAAGGACACGAAGAGGCATTCATATTCAAGTTACCCAAAACAATTGTGGTATGAATCTCAAATTAGTATGGTTGAAGTGTATTTAGACAAAGAATTAAAAACTCTTCACGAACGTAAAAAATTAAAAGTGTACTAACAATAACTCTCTTAAATTTTAAATGTGAATTTATCAGCCCATACAAGGCATTCAAACGGACAAATAACAGTTGGCTTTTCGTTCGTGCCTCACTAATTTTAGCCAACAATTTTTTGCCTGTTAAATGGGCGTTAGCCGTATAGTTGTAACGTTGAGCTTATGTGATACTATAGTGATACATTTTTACATTTTAAGTTGAGTTAATCATGAGAGTAGAGCTAGTTACGACTTTAAAAAGGCAAGCAACAAAAATCTTGGCAGAGCTCCATTCCTCAAAAGAGCCAGTTTTAATCACGGAACATGGTCAACCATCCGCATATTTAGTTGATGTAGATGACTATGAATTTATGCAACAACGAATGGAAATTCTTGAAGGTGTTGCTAGAGGTGAGCAAGCTATTAAAAATGGAAATACATTTTCTAATCAAGAAGCAAAAGAGAAAATGAAAAAATGGCTGAAATAATATGGACTTCACCAGCTCTGAATGATTTAAATGAAATAGCAGAATATATAGCTTTAAGTAATTTAGCTGCCGCTAAAAATTTAACTCAAAAAGTATTTGATAAAATTACTAGGTTGGAAAATCATCCAGAGTCAGGAAAGATACCTCTTGAATTAAATAATTTTAACTATAGAGAAATTGTTGTTAACCCATGTCGTATTTTCTATAAAATTGAAAATAATCATGTGTATATATTGCATGTTATGCGGCAAGAACGTGATCTTAGAAAGTTTCTTTTACAGAGTTAAATTTATTTTTAAACGGGTAGTGTTTCACTTAAAGGTTTGCGTTTGTTTCAATTCTTTTTTGTGGTAACTTTAGTGTTCTATGCTGGTTTAGCATTTTTGGCTAAACAGTTTTCACCTAAATGGATTTGGTGCTTCTCGCTCAATTTCCTCTAGGTTAACTAATTTTTGTTGGTGCTATTCGCTTTTTAAGCTTTGGCGTAAATGGCTCAAATTCACGTTGGGCAGCAAAGTAGCAGTGGGTGCAATCAAACGCTCACTTCTATCAATTTAATTTTAGTAATTACCTTACGTTATGCGCTTTTAAAAAACAGCAACTAACAAGGTAATCAAACGGAAAAGAGTTATACGAATTTGGTGGTCATTACAGTTTACTTTGATAAAAGTAATCCAAGTTTCTCTGTATTAGAGCCTGAAAGGAATAGTAAATTTATCGAGTAGGGTGAGGTTTATGCCTCATTCCTCTCACAGAATCATACGTACCTCGTATATGGTTCCTACAATCTACCGCTTCTTAGTAATAAGAAGCGAGACCGTCGGTTTTTACTTCGCTTATCTGATATTAACCTTTTTATTGCGTTTTTAAATACCCTAAGCATTCATCTACTTCTTGAGTCGACCCCATAATCACGGCAACACGTTGATGAATATGAGACGGAGCAATAGTTAAGATACGTTCTTGCTCGGTAAAGGCTTTACCATTGGCATTTTCAACTAACATTGCTAATGGGTTTGCTTCATACAACAGACGTAATTTAGCCGGTTGCTCAGGTTTTTTAATATCATTCGGATAACAGAAAATTCCACCACGAGACAGCACACGATGCACATCACCAACCATGGCGCCATTCCAACGCATGTTATATTTTTTAGCACGCTTACCCTCTGCGCCCAAAAGAAGATCCTTAATATAATGAATGAATTCTGATGACCATTGATTAAAATTTGACATATTCACAGCAAACTCTTGTGTTTCTGTCGGGATATCCATGTGATCGGTGGTCAGTAAATAACACCCCTGCGTTTTATCTAACGTGTATAAGCGCGATGGTCCACCGGTTGTCAGCGCCAATAGGGTAGATGGACCATATAAAACATAGCCTGCGCAAACTTGCTCTGTACCTTTTTGTGCAAATTGCAATTCACTATCATAAGCCACATCATCTTTAGCACGATAAATAGTAAAAATAGTGCCTATTTGCCCATTAATATCAATATTGGATGAGCCATCGAGGGGGTCAAAAGCAACAATATAAGGTGCATTTTCAGTAGCACCAACAACATAATCTTCTTCTTCAGACGCGATGGTTCTTACTTTGCCACTCTCTAATAACATGTCTTTAAGTAACTGATTACTAATGATGTCTAATTTCTTTTGAGTTTCACCTTGAATATTTTCATCTAGCGTAGAGCCAAGCACATTCGACAATGCCCCCTGACCCACTCTGAATGAAATTTCTTTACAAGCCGTTAATATTGTTTTGATCAACAAGATCAATTCAATGTCGACATTGTCTTGCTCTAAACAGGGGATTAAACGCTTCATGCTTTGTCCTTATACCTATCAAGGCAGTTAAGTTCTTTAAATGAAAGTGCTAGACGCTCGGCCATCGATTGTTCTACTTTACGTAACCACACGCGTGGGTCGTAGTATTTTTTGTTTGGACTATCGCCACCCGTTGGGTTACCAATTTGGCTTTGTAGGTATGCTTTATTTTCTTGATAATAATTTGCAACCCCCTGCCAGCTTGCCCACTGCGTATCGGTGTCAATATTCATTTTTATCACGCCATAGCTAATAGCTTCAGTAATTTCAGATGGTGCTGAGCCAGAGCCGCCATGAAAAACAAAGTTCAAAGCGTTATGCCCTAAGCCATATTTTTTAGAAACAAACGCTTGTGAATTTTTCAAGATTTTAGGCGTTAATTGAACATTACCCGGCTTATAAACGCCATGCACATTACCAAATGAAGCAGCAATGGTGAATGAATTACTCACTCGGCTTAATTGCTCGTAAGCATAAGCAACATCTTCTGGTTGTGTATAAAGTAATGAGGCATCAAGATCAGTATTATCAACCCCATCTTCTTCACCACCCGTACAACCAAGCTCAATTTCTAAGGTCATACCCATTGCAGTCATTTTTTTTAGATAGCGAGCACATATTTCAATATTTTCTTCTAATGTCTGTTCTGATAAATCTATCATGTGAGAGCTAAATAATGGCTCCCCGGTCTGTTCAAAATGCTTTTCACTTTGCTCTAACAAACCATCGATCCAAGGTAATAGTTTTTTTGATGCGTGATCAGTATTAATTACCACTGGAATACCATAAAGTTTAGCAACACTTTTAATGTATTTTGCTGCTATAACACCACCTTGAATGGCTGCATCCATTGTCGATAACTTGTGTCCATTACCAATAAAAAAAGCGGCTCCAGAGTAAGATAATTGAATGATGATCGGAGAGTTTATTGCGCTTGCTGCTTCTAGGGCAGCATTAATTGAATTAGTACCGATGACATTAACGGCCGGATAGGCAAACTGATTTTCTTTAGCATAATTAAAAAGTGAACTAACATCGTCACCAAAGACAAAGCCGCTATTTATTAGTTCTGATAAAGGCTTCATTTTACTCCATTCCTTGAGAAGCTTTACAGGCAGATGTGATCTTTGACCATTCTCCCAACGCTACCCAATCAGGTCTAGCAACCCATGTTCCACCAACAGCAAAAACATTAGTTAATGAAAGAAAATCTTGCTGGTTACTTTCATTAATACCGCCAGTTGGGCAAAATGATATCTCTTTAAAAACTGAACCCATCGCTTTTAAAAATGGAGCTCCGCCAGATAATGAAGCAGGAAATAATTTTAGCTCTGTATAGCCATATTCCCTAGCTAAAAGTATATCTGCAGCATTTGATACACCAGGAAGTACTGGAATAGTGCACTTAGCTAGCTCACTTAATAATTTACTTGATATGGTTGGCGTAATAATAAAATCGCTACCCGCATCAAGTGCTTTTTTTAAAATATCGGCGTCAAGAACAGTACCAGCACCTACTTTTAACTCAGGTAACTCAGTCTTAATAGCTTTTATAATCTCAATTGATGCTTCAGTTCTAAGTACCACTTCAACTAAAGTAATACCTGCACTAGCCATTGCCTTGGCAATGTTAAGTCCTTGTTCAACGCTATCTGCTTGAATAATGGGTAGCAGAGTTTGCTTTCCCATCAGTGTGGAAAATAATTTCATTAGTGATCCTTTTAGACCTTTTAAAGTGTTAAATTTTTAAACTGATGCCAGTTGAGCTTTGATAAACGTATCAAACTCATCTGCTGGTGCAATAGCACCTCTATGTTGTATAACAAAACCAGCTGCTTTTGATGCTAATGCAATTGAGTCATTTACAGAGTAACCTTCAATACGAGCACCAAGGTAAACGCCATTAAATGAATCGCCCGCAGAAGTAGTATCAACTACGTTTTCTACCGGCGTTATAGAAAACTGAGAGGTTTCCCCATCAACAACGACTAAGATACCTTGCTCACCATTTTTAATGATTAATTCATTTACACCAAACGGTTTGCAGTAATTGTTAACTGCTTCAACGGTGGTCATACCAAATAATTGCTCAAAATCATCAACTCCTGGAAGCGATAAGTCTGATTTGTGTAAAGCTAACTCAAACTGCGCTTGAGCTTCTTTAGGGCCACTCCACATACGAGGACGATAGTTAGGATCAAATACAATTTGTACCCCTGCAGCTTTTAATTTATCAATTAAAACCCAAAATGCTGCTCTTGCTGCTGGCTCAATAACCGCCAAAGAAATACCGGAAAAGAAAAACATATCACCTGTTGATAATTGGTTAATAGCGTCATCATCAATGTATTGCATAACTTGACGAGCGGCTGAGTTTTCACGCCAATAAGTGAAGCTACGCTCCCCTTGATCATCTAGTTGAATAGAATATAAACCGGGAATTTTTGTTTCTGATGTAAAAACAAAATCAGAACCAATGTTTTCATTTTGAAAATATTGGATCATATCAAGGCTAAATTGGTCTTTACCTACTGCTGTCACTAAATGCACTTTCACATCCGCGAAAGTGCGTTTTAGGTAAACAGCGGTGTTAAAAACATCTCCAGCAAACGATTGGCTCATTGTATTAGACAATGTATTAGATGACTTCTCTGGTGAAACCGCCATCAGTTCAATCATACATTCGCCGAATAAAAAAATGCTTTTCATTAACAAAACCTTATTAACTTTACTTACAAAAATTAAAATAAATTAAAATTTTATCGATAACAAGTTACCGAATCACGTCGCGCTGAACTTTTATCTCTTAGCTTTTAATGGCTCAATTTTTGGAATAAGAATCCAAACAGCGGCCATTGCAATAACCGCTAAAGAGGCACCAATCACAAAGGCAGGAGTGTAGTTACCGTCAGCGGTTAGAATAGGCACTAGAGCCGTTAGGCCTAGTGCACCCAATTTAGCAGCCATACCCGAGAAGCCTGCAAGCGTACCTACAGATTTTTTACCATAGAGGTCGCTTGGTAGTGTTTGAAGATTACTGATAACCGTTTGGAAACCGAATAAAATAACCGCCATGATCATTACAGCGGTAGTCGGTCCACCAGGGTTCGCCATTGCTAATAGCGCTGGTAACATAATCAAACAACCCAAGGTAATGGTTAGCTTACGTGTTTTGTCTACATTCCAGCCTGCCTTTAAACGGTTTTGCGCAAGAAGGCCACCAAACCAAGCACCAAACATGGCACCCACGTATGGCACCCAGCCGTAGATACCAATAGATTTAACATCCATGCCATATACTTCGTTAAGGTAAATAGGGATCCAGAAAACAAACAACCACCAAATAGGATCGATAGCCGCAGAGGCAATAATGACGCCCCAGCTTTCTTTACGAGAAAGTAATTCACCTGTTGTAGGATTAAATTCTTCTTCCGCTGTAGACTCGTCAGCGTCAGTATTTTGTTGACCTGTTAAAATATACGCGCGTTCTTCGTCAGTAATCCAAGGATGAGACTTAGGTGGAGCCTTTACCAATATAATCCAAGGAATAAGCCACAACAAACCAATCAAACCGATAACAACAAAGACCATTTGCCAGCTAAAATACACAGTCATGTAGGCGACTAAAGGAATGGCAATAATACCGCCAATTGCCGCACCTGAATTGAAGATACCTTGAGCCAAGGCGCGTTCTTTGGTTGGGAACCAGTCTGCGTTACTTTTAGCTGCACCTGGCCAGTTACCTGCTTCTGCCACACCTAATATCGCACGGAAAATACTAAAACTGAGCATACCCTGTGCAAATGCATGAGCGGCAGTCGCAAGAGACCAAACACCAATAGACAATACAAAACCTAAACGTGTTCCTATCCAGTCAAATATTTTGCCAAATATTGCCTGACCAAAGGCATAAGATAAAATGAAAACCATGGAGATATTCGCATATATTTGTTTCCGCTCAAAAGCCGATTCATCAGGGAATAAGTCTTCTACAATGTCTGGCCATAGTACAGCAAGCGCTGAACGGTCAATATAGTTTATCACTGTGGCTAGCGCGATTAACGTAATCACCCACCAACGTAAGTTTTTTATTTTCATGCGCTGCTTTCCTTATTATTAATATGGTCAAAAGCACCTTCTTCGACAAAGTCTTCGCGTGGAGGGCTAAACGTATCAATTAAAATACCGCCCGTTGGGCAGGTAGCGCCATGATCTGCATGGGGTGGTATCATGCAACTATCACCTGGCTTTAATATTTTAGTTACACCATCAATGTTAAAATGAAACTCTCCTTCAATAACATAAGTCACTTGAGAATGTCTGTGCGCATGATTGTAGCCAATAGCCCCTTTATCAAACCAAATTTTAACCGCCATCAACTCTTCGTTATAGCCTAACATTTGACGTTTTAAACCGCCGCCTATGTCTTCAATTTCAGTTTCTGTACCGAATGAGAAATGTTCACTTTGACTCATAATTGCCCCCTACTCTTTAATTTCGAAAAGTTTAAAACGGCCATCAAATTGATATGTAGAGCCATTGAATGAAAATGTGTTTGATTGATTGCTTTTAATGTTTTCAGCAGAGTTAAATGCCAATAAATAACGTTTATTTCCTTCTAAACTAATTGCTACCACATCAATGTTTTTAATTTTTTGATGTAACAGTTTTTCAACTTTACTGACTGCAGAAACGGTAAATTCTTTTGATGGGTTATATTCACCATGCGGCTCTAACACGCTAACAAAGGTATGATTTTTCGACTTTGTTTTACGGTTGATAAATGCATTTTCATTACGTAGATTAAACAAGGGATCATTCGCGCCAATCTGGGTGAAAATTAATGATGAATCGCCATCCATAATTGAAGAGCTGGTATAAAACCTTCCATTTTTATTTAACCAAGTAATTTGAGATAAACCCGCTTTAGGCTGTGCTTGTGCTTTCAACCATAAATGTTGATAACCATTTTCTTTACCTAATACCGGTAAACTGGTTAATTGTGTATCTAGCGCAAAATTAGTGCTAATTAAGTGACCTTTATAATGCACAGGTAAATCATATTGATGTTTTTCTGTTGATTTAACATCAAAAACATCAACCACCAGCGACTGGTATTGTTCAGAGTTATCTTTAATTGGTAAGTTAATCAACGCTATGGTACGTGTTAAGGATACACCTTTATAAGCACTATCAATGCTTGCCGAACTGATAGTGACATTAGCATTCTTCTCAAAGAACAGTAATTCAGGATGATTCGCATTGCCTATTTTAACATTGGCATTAAAGTGCGTTTTTTCATCCACAACCACGGTATTGTGCGCTATCGTTTGTTTTGCCCAGGTGCTATTTTCAGGTAAATAACGTCCGCCATATTTAGCTTCTACATTTAAGAATCGTGCAGCGCCATAGTCTGAAACAATTTCTTCACCTTTATCGTAAAACTGCCAGGTTAATTTATCAAAATGACCATGTCCTAAACCCTGCGCAGCAGGCTTGAATAGTACCGCTTGTTCACCACCCACGTTTTGACGCATTATCACTAACGCACCTTGCTTGCCGTCATTACCATCACCAAAGGCAACAGAATTGAATTGATATGGTTGTTCAAGTTTATTATCAAGCGCTTGAGCAATTTTCAAGCCATCGCCCGTTAATAAAATCTGATCTTGTTGTTTAGCAATATCAAGTAAACCTGCATCCCCCGTTAAGCCATAAGCAATGGCGACACCGTTAACTAACTCAATAGTGTCGATACCCTTACTTTTAATGGCATCATTAATCGGGAAAAACAATTTGTTATAGCTTAACTGTATTGTAGTATCGATGGCTTTTAAGACAATACCATCGCGATATTCAAATATTTTACGTATCGGTTGATTGGTTTGAATTGCCTTAGCAAAAGTCACAAATGGCATTAACGCAAAACGTTGATAATAAGGACCTTCGTTGTAATAACCTTGTGGAGAAAACAGCTCATCTAACTGTCTTAAGAATCCCCCTTTGCCTGATTTATCCAAGCCATAAAGTGCTTGTTCTACCCATTCTAATTCACCAAGCACATAACCTGTCATACCTACCGCAGCAGTTGTCCATGTGCCGTGGTTATGTACTTTATTGAATGTTTCAGGAGAGTCGACTGATAAAAACTTGACGATAGGGCGAAATAACCCTTTTTCAATTGTTGCTTTTTCTTCAGCAGTTAAAGAAGATAAAACCAAATCGTAAGCTTGACTGGTATACACCAACCACATAGCCTCGTTCAAGCTTTGCCAAAATAGTTTACCTGGGTTTTGTTTACCCATTTTTCTTTTTGGGTGTAAAGGCAAGGTAGGATAAAGCGTTGCATATTCAAGTAACATGTCACGCACATAGTTAGCATAGTGTTCGTCTTGCGTTAATTGATAAATAATGCCAGCGTCGTACATTAATTTATAATTTTTCTTATGCCGCTCATGGGTATAACCGCCGCCACCATCTTTTGGCATTGGTACGGTAATAGGTTGAGCGATTTGTTGATCAACCGACGCTTTATTGGCAACAAAGATATCTTTAAATTGTCCACCTTGTTGAATAGCACTGCGCATGTTTTCTACATCAGCAGTTGTCACAACTAGATTAGGACTGGTTTTAGCCATCGCCATTTGATTACTACTCATTGCAGCAAAAATAACAACAGCGATAGCAGCTAACCAAGTTTTAGATAATGGTAATACTGAGGAAAAGCATGATGTTTTATTAAAAAAATTCATAAAATGGCTCTTATTGAAGTTGCTTGTTATTGAATAGCACTGCGGTATGTGGACCTTTAGCATGTAACTCTTTCACGCTAGGCGCAGGTGTTTTATTGAAAGTATTATTTTTTACTGATGTTTTAGGCTCACCGACCGTATGTTCAATATTAATCAATCCGCTTTTAACAAAGGTATTACTTTCGATGGTAGACACTTGAACTCCATGTAAGATGATTGCAGATTTAGACTTATTACGTTTACCGTTACCTACATTATTTATGGTGTTGTCTTTTAAAAGTATATGAGGACCAAATGTACTTTCGTCTGAGCCTCCACGATATAAGTTAACTAACATACCCTCAACGTTTCTAAAGGTGTTATTAATTACATTTAGGTACTCGACGTTATAAATACCTAAATCATCGATTTCTTTGTTTAACCTAAAAATATCGCCAGTAATATTTTCAAAAATGTTATTTTCAACATCAATAGATTGTGCAAATGCTCGGCTACCTGAATCTAAAAAGTGGAAAGAGTGATTAACATTTAGATCTTTAATCACACTGTTTTTCATCGCAAAACGGTAATTTTTAAACATACCCCATTTAGCTGTTCTCACAAAGGTATTACCTGAATAGTCAGCGCTGCTTTTACCACTAACCACAACACCATCAATACTTAAACTGCCACCGTTATTAATTTCAAATAAGGTTGAACGGCCAAACTCTAAGGTTGCTTTATGATGGTTTTTAGCTTTAATTGATACTGTTTTATCAAGCTTAACAATTTTATCAATGGTGTAATTTCCATCGTCTAAAATTAAAATATCGCCTGAGTGTGCTTGCTTAATCGCTTTATATAAAGGTTCACCACCGGCTTTAACTGTGGTTGTTTTTCCTGACTCAAATGCAACGTCTGGTTCTGCTTTGGCATACCAGCTTGTACCTGTTTGATTTTTTTGTGTTGGCTGAAGATTTTTTGATACACCGATACCATCATTATCAGAAATTGGATATAACAAACCATTATCAGCTCGCTGTAACACTAGATTTTTTTCTGTAATACCTGAAGCAATTTTATTATCGGTAAGCTTATTTGAAATATTGTTTGAAAAGGTAATACCGCTAATGTCGTCAAATACTGAAAACGGTGCTTTACCAGTGTCATTAAAAAATAAATTATTTTTAATGACACTATTTTTAGGAACAGCTGAACGTTCAGCATCGCTACCCGCAGCTAAATGGACATGGTCAATATTAATCAGCGTATTATTTTCAATTTGAGCATTAACTACCTGATGATAACGATTAATACTAGAATTTGGCACACCATTCATAATAGTTAAACCGCTACCAAAGCGGTATCCAGTTAAACCTTCTAAATAATTATTACGTACTATTTGATCACGGTTTATTACTCTAATGCCGCCGGTATGATCAACACCATTACCAAAAAAAACATTATTTTCAATAAGGTTACCATTACCATGACGAAGCGTTAACGTACCGCGTGATTCAAAAAAAGTATTATTAACAATGTTATTTTTACCTGACTTAACCGATACAATTTCAACTTCACCGTTACATCGATCGAAGTAGTTATTTTCTACGGTAGTAAAAGAATTTGTTAATGAATGATGACTTGTGCCTATGCGTAATGTTTCACCACCATTTGAACCGAATATAGGTCGAGGGCCAAAATAATTGTGATCAATTCTATGATGGTTTTCTTGGCTATTTTCTGTCGTAAGTCTTACCGCAACAGTAACGCCTTTATTGCGTTTACCGACTAGGTGATTGTGATCAAAGCGGTTGTATTGTCCGTAAATACCCACCCAATAATCTGATTCAAATCGGTCTGGATTACTAAAATTATCAATAACAACTTCTGTTACACGCGAATTAAAGGCCAATTCATTTTTATTTTTTCTAAACGAAATCACTTCACTGCTTGGTGTGTAGCCGTTTTTGAAAACAAGTCCAGAAACAACTAAGTACTTTCCAGCTAGTCGTAAATTTGATTGCCCAGTAAGGAAAACTTTGCCTTTAGTTTGTGCTTTTAATGTTATCGGTTTTTGTTTAGACCCTTCTCCTTTAAATAGAATTTCAAAATTGTTCCATGTGCCATTAGCTAAAACTATGCTGTCACCCGCTTTTACTCTTTTAAGTGCCATTTCATAGGTGGTAGGTGTGTCAACTACCCAATCTTTTGCCGTAACTTGACCAGATAATAACAAAGCCAATACCACAGGAAATAGCGATAATGTTATTACTTTGATGTAATGTAGTGTTTTAATTGAGTACATGAATATCTCTTTTTAACCTGTTTAAAAAAATTAGGTCTCTCTAAACTCAGTGTAGTAGAGAGCCCTAAAACAACCAATATCGATTCACTTGTATGCTTTAAATAGGACTTTCATAATCCCGAAATAACATTAAAGTATATTTAACCAATACCGAAACAGATTGTCAACCACTTTATATTACCAATACTAGATCAATTGGTAATGTTAAACGTATGCATACATGCTTCATAAACATACCGAGATGCAAACCAAAACATAATATAACTAACATTTTT
The DNA here is from genome assembly GCA_963974965.1 of uncultured Colwellia sp. GTDB lineage: Bacteria > Pseudomonadota > Gammaproteobacteria > Enterobacterales > Alteromonadaceae > Colwellia. Next base: position 16,337 of record CAXBEX010000018.1, read on the forward strand.
TAGCTGAATAATTTTGCTATAGGATAGATAAAGTTATATGATTAATGTTAATTACAATTCATTTTTATATGAGCAGAGGAAATAATATGAGCAGCAACCGTAGGCTGTTTTGGAGCATTGTAGATAAAATCGAGGCTTTAATTGATTCTGGAATGTACTCTCCTGGTAGTCGCTTACCACCAGAGAGAGAATTAGCTGAAACGTTTAGTGTTAGTAGACCCACTGTACGCGAGGCTATAATAGCCTTGGAGGTTCGAGCAAAGGTTGAAGTTAAAACAGGATCGGGGGTTTATGTACTAGAACCGGTTAACCAACTAGGTTCACAAAGAAAGATTAATGCTTTTGAAGTAACACAGGCTCGCGCATTAATTGAAGGAGAAGTTGCCGCAATTGCAGCAACAACCATTACTGAGGATGAGTTAACGCGTTTACATCAAACCTTAGTTGATATGGAAAATAACCACTTTGTTGCCGCAGCAGACAAAGAGTTTCATCAAATCATCGCTAATGCTACCCGAAATAGTGCCATGATATTAACGGTAGAAAATCTTTGGAAACTACGCTCTTCAACCCCTGAAATAATTAAAGACTATGACAGTGTGTGTAGTACAGACAGTTCAAAAACGCTTACTGAGCATAAAACAATCTATCAAGCTTTAAAGTCAGGAGATGCTACACAAGCTAGAAGTGCTATGCATAGCCACTTCAATAGGTTAATAAACGCTTTATTTGATGCGATAGAAACTAGATCTTTAGAAGAAATAAAACGGAAAAACAGTGAAAAAAGAGGTCTTTATTCAATTCCTCATTCTGTAGATAACTAATGAGGTAGATAACTAATGAGCAATTGTTTACCTTATTTCTAAACTAAAAAGGCCTCTCCAAGGAGAGGCCAAAAAAAGTAGTACTAACTAAAATCCCATCAATCGAGTTATTCTTACCTAACAAATATTCAACTTACTGGACTAAACCTTACTACAATGTGGCTGTCTTGCCAGTATCAACACCATAGTAAGGCTGCACTCGAATTACTTCTCTAATTTAAGAAAGTAGTCGAATATTTCTGGAACATTACCGTTACCCATGCCTGCATCGACTGCAGCCTGAAGGTTAGCTGAAGTGCCTTCTGCAATCTGTGCGCGAGTACCTAAATCTTTAACCATTTCAAGGAAATAGCCTAAATCTTTATTAGCATTACCGATAGAGAAGCCTAAATCACTAACGCCGTCTACTGCGTAGTTTTTACAGAACCCCATGAAAGGAGAATTAGATGGGCCAGTCGACATGATATCGAAAAGCTGTTGGCGATCAACACCCGCTTTGTCAGCCACTGCGAAAGCCTGTGACATAGCTGCAACAGTTGTCATACCCATAAAGTTGTTGATCAACTTAGTTGTGTGACCTGCACCAAGAGCGCCAAGGTGAAATACATTTTCACCTTGCTGTTCTAGAACGGGCTTAACTTTGTTGAAAGTTTCTAAATCACCAGCAGCCATAATGTTAAGTAAACCATCTTTAGCGTGAGCAGGTGTACGACCTAATGGTGCATCGATCATACCTGCGCCTTTCTTCGCAAGATCTGCGCCGATTTTACGAGTAGAAGCCGGGATAGATGTGCCAAAGTCAACTAATACAGAGCCTTCTTTAATACCAGCTAAAATACCTTCGTCACCGTAAACTACCATTTCAACAACTTTTGAAGTAGTAAGGGCAAGCATTACTATGTCACTTTTTTCAGCTAATTCTTTACCTGAACTCACTTCAGTAGCATTGCCTCTAGCAATAACCTTCGCAACAGCATCTTTATTAAGATCCATTACGTTTACTTGAAAGCCACGCGTTTGCAGGTTTTCAACCATGTTGCCGCCCATAAGGCCAAGGCCGATGAAACCTATGATAGGTTTTGTCATATCTAACTCCTAAATATATTGGTGTATGTTTATCTGAGTGTGAAATTACCCACCTATGGCTCAGATTAATTTCTACTATAAGTAACCAGTTGCACTAAATTTTTGTGAACCAGTTTAGTTGCAAAATACCATCCAAATGGTGACATTAATATCTCCTTCAAAGGCACCTATTTTAATTTGTTAAGCCTTCAGCAATATAAAAAACTAAAGATCTGCCTAGTGTTAAACCAAATAACAATTTTGGTAATAATCTTTTATGTAAATCATAAAGTGTGACCGTTGCATTTTTATGATTCGTAAAAGAGTAAATTAACATTTCAATTGACTAAGTAAGCTAATCGTTTAGTTAACACTCTAAACGATCAGGAACAAACCAATACTAACCAAAGATAAAAATAATGTCAACCAATTACGATGTATTGGTAACACTATTCGGTATAGACCCCGGTTTAAAGTGTAGTAATGATTTAAACTGAGGTGCTGAGTGCCTTAATAACACCTCTAATTTCGGCTAGACCTTTCAAGCGACCGATACAAGAATAGCCAGGGTTTCCCAGCTTATTGATGTCGTCTAAAATTTGATGACCATGATCAGGTCTAATAAATATCTCATTATTATTTTGTTTTTCACCACGCGTTTTTTCTTCCTTTAATAAGGCAGAAATCACTCCTACCATATCAACATCGCTTGATAGATGCTCAGCCTCATAAAATGAGCGTTGTTCATTTTCATCTCGGCTAACACCACGCAAGTGGGCAAAATGAATGCGCGAACCATATTGTTTAGCCATTACAGGTAAATTATTATCTGGACGACTACCGTAAGTTCCTGCACATAAAGTAATGCCATTAGCTGGACTTGGCAGTGCAGAAAACAAAATATCTAGATCTTCTGATGTACAAATAATACGGGGTAAACCTAACATATCCCTTGGTGGATCATCGGGGTGAATCGCTAACTTAACACCTAGTTGTTCAGCTTTAGGTAACACTTGTGATAAAAAAGAGAATAGATTTTTTCTTAGAATATCTTTGGTAATGTCTTTATAGTTAGCCAGCATGCCTCTAAAGTTATCTATGGTATAAGCATCGGTCATTTTACCCGGTAAACCAGCGATAATATTTTTTGTTAGCAACGCTTGCTCTTCTTCGGACATTGCCGAAAAAATTAATTTTGCTTGCGCTAATTCTTCATCGGAATAATCAGCTGCCGCATTTTCACGCTTTAAAATAAACAAATCAAAAACAGCAAATTTTTGTTGATCAAATCTTAGTGCATAACCGCCATTGGGTAATTGAAACTTTAAATCTGTGCGAGTCCAATCGATCACTGGCATAAAATTATAACAAATCGTTTTAATATCACACTTTGCTAGGTTTTCCATTGATGCGATCCAAGCATCAACATAGCGCTGATTATTTTCACGCCCTAACTTAATGTCTTCATGCACAGGAATACTTTCAACGACAGACCAAATGAGAGCAGATTGAACAGTGTTTTCTTTTTCAATTAACTCTTTATGGGCCTGAATTTTCTCTGTAGGCCAAACTTCACCGGTAGGTATCGTGTGTAAGGCGCTAACGATATCTGTAGCGCCAGTTTGCCTAATATCTGCAATGGTTACAGGGTCATTAGGACCAAACCATCTCCAAGCTTCACGCATTATAAAATCTCCACTTATTTATTATTACTGTATTTGCATTTATTCAACATATTTCAGTTGCTTCATCAATTTAAAATGTTATCAACTATTACCCGGATAACATTCCAAAATAGACATGCCAGAGTCTGTTTGGTACTCAAATTCGCTAACACCTGCGGGACAGAAAAAACGATCCCAGCGATTAAGTTGGGTAACGTCGTCTCCGATACGAAAGGTACCCGAACCATCAGTCACAATGCCATAAAAAAAGGCGTCTTCTTTACGATTAAAGCTGCCATTGACTGATGCTCGTTTTACGGTGAAACACGATGTATCATCTGCACCAATCAATTCTTCAAGGCTGTTACCATACTCATCGGTAGTAAGGACTTTAGGATTACAACGAAATTCTGCATCAACCTTTTCAGGGGAAACGGGATCGAAATTAAATACGTCTAATGCTGTTTCAATATCTCTGCCCATAAATCTTGCTTGTTCAGGGATCTCGTACCCACAACGCTCAAATTCAAATCTTACCGCCAGATCCGAAGGCTCCATGATTTCCAGCATAAGGATGCCTTCACCTAAAGCGTGTGGACGTCCACCGGGGAGTAGAAACACATCGCCAGGTTTAACCGGAATACGATCGAAACAGTTTTCTATTGATGCAACATCTTGAGTTTTGATCCATTTTTTCAGCTGTTCGCGACTTGGAGATCGTTGAAACCCTGCATAAATATATGGATCACTGACATCTTCACGCGTTTCAAGGATCACATAAGCTTCGGTTTTTCCGCGGGGCACACCAAGACGCTCTTGAGCAAACTCTCGGGTTGGATGAACCTGAAAATGTAAACGGGTGGCACTATCTAAATATTTGACCAGCGGTATGTCGTCCATCGAACGCATGGTGTTGCCACTTTTTCCCAAAAAATAGGGTTGATCTTTCTGCAGTAAATCGCGAAAGGGAACTGACTGCCCTTCATCGTCCGTTACCATAGCCAAACCTTCCGACACATGTTCGCGACCGACATTGCGAGCCTCAACTGTGGAGCCAATCCAGTCTTCGGGGAAGCTTGAATCTTGAGGATTTTCTTTCCCTTCAATCGTATCGAGTAGCTTGCCGCCCTGATAGGTTCGCCAGACACGGTTGGCAGTAAACTTAATTATCTTATTCATAGTAACGATTCCATTGAATATATTTTCCAAAGCACTTACCGATAAGAATAAAGACACGTGCCTGGGAGTTAAAATCCCCTAGTGAAGCGGGAGCTGGCTAGTATGGCATAGGCATTTTTGTCACAACAAAGAGCCTGTTATATCAAATATCCTGTAAGGTCGAGAGGATGCCATTGTAGCTCATGTAACTCATGATCAAGGCAAATACGAATATAATCGATAATATAACATTGGTCATCTTGGAAAATTTATGTTCTCCCATTAAGTGCTTTTTATTGCCTATATAGAAGATGCAACCCACAGTCGCAGGCAACAACAAAGCGCCGAATGCCTGAGAGCTAACCATTACGGCAATAGGCTTAACGTTAAAAATCGGCACGATTAGCCCTAATGAGGATATAACTAAGGCTATAATTCGATAGCTAGGTCTCTTTAGATTAGGCTTTCGCTGATGAAAGTCGTCTAGCAGCCATGGTAGCAGTGCCACATTGGGAAACTGCGAAGACACGCCAGCGGCTATCAGTCCGATAGTAAAAATGGCAACGGCGGCGGCGCCAGCCAATGGTTCCAGCAAGTAAATCATTTGCGTTACGTTTATCAGTGAGATCCCCTGAACAAACAAAGAACCTGCGGCTGCTGCCATTATCGAGGTGCTGACGATAAACATCAGAAATGCTGAAAACAGCGCATCTCTATTTTGCGTCTTTAGGTCAGCCAAGGTCCAACCTGCCTCTTTAACAAGGATGGTTCGTAATATGAACAGCCCAGAAAAAACCGTGGTACCCACCATAGACGCAATCACCAAAAATGAATTTTTATCCGCGCCGGTATCGGGCACATTTGGCACCATGCCTTTCAAAATTTCCATAGCTGGAGGCATAAGAATAATAAAATTAATTAAAAAGCAGACAGACATGATGGCGACAAAAATGGCCAACACCTTTTCAAATACTTCTGTTCTTCCAATCAGAAAAATGACATAAACAAAGGTGATGAAAAACAGGGCGAAATAGAGCGGCGATATACCACCGTCGATAAAATTTTTGGACCATTCATAACAAACATCGGCTAAAATCCCCATTACACCAATAACACTTCCGCATATTTGCGTGGTAAGCGCCACTATAAAAAATATAGCAACGGCCGGATGAATATGTTTCCTAAAAGATTGCAGCGCAGTCTGACCTGTGACTAGCGTAAACTTACCAAATAAGTTAATCAAAAAGTAGGTGATGGCACAGGAGATAAATATGGTCCATAGCAACGACATACCATAATCTGCGCCAGCTTTTGCCATGGCGGTAACGCTGCCAGTACCAACGGTAAAGCCAAACAAAAATATTCCAGGTAGTAGAGACTTAAAAAACGTTTTAATGCTATTCATATACAACCCTCTTAACGTGTTTATTAATTATCATCATTTTTATCCTTATTATATAATTAACTAATGTAATACTATAAATACACACCAACACAGTCAACCAATTTACAATATTGGTTGACCAAACACTATATACAACCCTTTACCCAGCTAGACCATTACAATCTATAAAACAAACTATTTATACCTCATTGAAATAAAGCATTCTCTAACAATTAAAAGTAAACTCTAAGACTTTTTATAAAAAATCATTTTATTCAATAAGCTACAGTGTATCTATATAAAAAAAGGAGTCCGGTAAGGATGAATAGAACTATTGGTAAGTGCATTATACAGCTTTAATTATCATTTTGGTATAACCAAGGGGTTGACCTTTTATGTTTTTATTGTAATTATCTCTATGCTAATTCTTTATGGGTATTAGGTGCTTTACTTGTACAGAGTTTGAAATTTTTATTGGACTTTCATTAATTAAAGATGTGGCTTTCGGGATGTTTGCAAAATAAACCTCAGAATAACTACACAGGGGAAAAACTATGAGACAAAAATTATCTAAAATAACCTTAGCGGTGTTGTCAGCTACCTCGCTGAATTTTGCAGCGTCGGTACATGCACAAGATGCTCAAGCAGAAGCAGAGCAAGAAGTCGAAGTAATTCAAGTAACAGGTATGCGAGCCTCTCTTAGAAGTGCGCTTGCAGAAAAACGTGATACGGCCAACCTGATCGAAGTAATTAATGCAATAGATATAGGTAAGCTGCCTGACCAAAATCTAGCAGAGGTTCTTGAGAACGTTACCGGAGTTCAAATTACCAGAACGGCAGGTATCGGCACCGGCGTACAGATTCGTGGTAGTAACGCTAACCGTGTTGAAATTAACGGTGCGTCTACTGTAGGGTCTGGTGCTGGACGTAGTGGTATGAATTTTGAGGACCTTTCTGCTGCAATTATTGCGGGCGTTGAAATCACCAAAGCTCCAGAAGCTAAAACTACCGAAGGTTCTATTGGTGGTACTGTAAATTTACGTACTATTCGTCCTCTTGAATTGTCAAAAATGTTAGGTTCTATTCGTGTGCAAGGTGAAGACAGTAGCCTTACAACTGATGGTATTCAACCTAGAATATCTGGAGCATACGGAGATAATTGGGAACTTGATTCTGGTAAGTTCGGTTTTGTTGTTAGCGGAAGCTACACTAAACAAGAAGCCACTTCATTCCGCCCTCGTGTCGACCGTGACGGCAGCCTTGTTGAAAATATTAACGCTGATGTTTATAGAAGCGGAACACTAGAAGATCAGGCGACTAAAAGACCTGTTGCTCAAGATTTCGATTTTCTTGGCATTCAATTCCTGAATCAGGAATTAGAGAATTTTGAGTATGAAACCACAAACATTGCGACCACGTTTGAATTTGCACCAAACGATAACATGAAATTTTTCTTCGATGCTATTATTACCGACCAAGAGCGTCGTCAAGATAGTACGCGAGTTCAGGCATCTGGTGTGAGTAGTGTACTTAACTATACTCTGCCTACTGAGTTTGAAACAGTGAATTTTGGTTCACTCGATGGTGTAAATCTGGGTAATATTCAGGCGGCTGTCAGAGGCACAATTCAACCAATCAACTCTGTTGATGATGACGATCCGAATTTACGCTTCAATAGTGATACAGGTGCACGTATAACAGATACTCAAGTATTTAGACTTGGTGGTGAGTGGCAAGGTGATAACTTATTTATAAGTGCTGAGTTGTCAAGTGCAAGCTCTGATACAGCTACACCGAAGATAAATACTCAATTAAACTTTATTAACCCTAATCCTCTTACACCGCTTGATGGTTCTAGTAATGATAACAGCGTGCCATTTATTTATGATTTGACTGGTGGCTCGTTGGCATTTGGTATAGATTTTGATTCTCCATTCGCACCAACAGTTGCGGATTTACTAAATCCTAACAATGTTGTGTTGGATCAAGTAGATGTAAGTAGAAGTATAACCGAAAACTCTGAAGACGCATTCCGTATTGATTCCACGTATTTTGTAGATGATAATATTGTGACTTCTGTTGATTTTGGTTATCGCTATAACAAAACGAAACATAGTTCAGTTTCAATAAATGATCGTATTGGCGGCTTCAGCAAAATGGTCGATAGTCCAAATGGCGCTTTGTTTTCAGATCTTCTTGTTGCAGGTCCTAGTCACTTTGGTGATGCCGATGGTAGAGAGCTGGCGCTTCGTAATTTCCTTATCGTAGATCCAAACCTTGCGTTCAATGACCCCGACGGTACATTAGCTATATTGGAAGCTGCCATTGTAGCACACGGTGGTAAACAAGATTTATCAAACCTTACACCTTCAGATACGGCCGCATTTAGTATCGAAGAAGAAACGCATGCTTTATATGCACAAGCAAATTTTGAGTATGAAATGATACGCGGTAACATAGGTATACGTCATATATCAACAGATATTGCCTCAACAGGTAATACTGTAATCAATGGTGTTGTATCACCAACAACAAACACGGGTGATTATAGTTATACATTACCTCGTTTTAATTTAGTTGCAGACGTAACCGACAATGTTGTTCTGCGTTTAGGCTGGGGAAAAGATATTCTGCGTCCTAATTTTGGTGACTTAAATACCTCTGTAAAATTTGGTACTAACGAAAATCAGTCTGTAGAAATTGGTAACGCAGCCCTAGAGCCTGAAGAAGTTACCTCATTTGATCTTTCAGCTGAATGGTATTTTGCCGAAGCTGCGGTAGTTAGTATCGGTTATTTCAAAAAAGAACGTACCAACTTATTTGTTACTCAGTTAGAGAGTGCTGCAATTGATGCAAATGGTTGGCGTGAACCCGGTCCTACCTGTCCAGGAGGCGGTATCTATAACCCTGCCGTTCAGCCTAATGCTATAGGAGACCCAAATACTGTTGGGTTATGTGTTGATGTTGAAACGAAGTTTAATGATTCAGCAACAACGACCCAAACGGGTATAGAAATGGCTTTCCAGTATGACCTTTCAAGCTTCGAAAATGACTTAGGTTGGGCATCTGGCTTTGGTATTGTTGCTAACTACACCATTCAAGAGTATAGCGGCGGCTCAGCTTTTTACACCTCTGCAAAACGCGGAACAGATATCCTTAATGCGATAAACGGTATTTATGACGACAGTCAGTTTGTAACAGTTACGTCCGACCGAGGCCTTCTTGACTTCTCGGAAAATGCTTACAACGTTGCAGTGTACTATGAGAAGTTTGGCCTTTCAGCAAGAGTGCGTTATACATGGCGTGAAGCGTTCCGTACTGAGGACACTGCTGCAGGTGCTAGCCTTAACTCTACACTAGGTTTTCCTGTTGTTACACATGACAGAGGACAACTTAATGCTAGCGTAAGTTATGACGTGAATGATAATTTAAACCTTGGAGTTGAAGCAGTTAACTTAACCAAGTCAGACATTACTCAATCTTGTGTTAATGAAGGCGCTTTACTATGTGCTCAAGGTATAACAGATCGTCGTATTACCTTTGGCGTTAGCTACAGGTTCTAGGAAGCAAAAGCGAATGGCGCTACATATAAGCAGGTAGTTATATCACCCTTGGTGTACGCGCTACGTTTTAAAACATAACAGTTTATAGGTTAAGAGTTTTCAGCCTTATAAACGTTTAATTTAAAGCACCCTATAAGTCATTAATTGGTCACCGCACTAGTTAATGACTTTTTTAGTTTTTATGGGGATGACCTTCCCCCCAAAAACGATAAAAGTAAATCAGACAAGAGACCAGTATGAACTTACCACTAAAACAACTAAATTTATCTCAAATAGCTAATAGTCAAAAAGTTCCAACACTAAAATACGATAGAGAAAACACAGACATTGGTATTGTTCATCTTGGCCCTGGTGCTTTTCATCGGGCTCATCAGGCTGTTTATACCGAAAATGCAATGAATTTATCCGGCGGAAACTGGGGGATTTGTGGTGTGTCGTTACGCAGTGCAACTGCACGAGATATTTTAGCCAAGCAAGATAATTTATATACGCTAGCCATTTTAGATAAAAAAGTTAGTTATCAAATTATTGGAGCAATAAAAGAAATTTTAGTTGCCAGCGAGCAAAACGATGACGTTATCGCTCGACTGTCTGCAGCAACCACAAAGCTTGTTACCTTGACCATCACCGAAAAAGGCTATTGTTTAGCCGCTGACGGTTCCTTAGATTTAACTCATAAGGATATTAAACATGATTTAGCAAACCCAACAACACCAGTAAGTGCCATTGGCTTTATTGTAGAGTCACTTAAACAAAGAAAACAAAACGGAATTAATGCCTTTAATGTGCTTAGTTGCGATAACGTTTCTGACAATGGTGACAAACTGCGCCGCGCTATTTTAGATTATACTGGACAATTGGATACAAGCCTTCAAGCATGGATAGATAAAAATGTCGCCTGTCCAAATGCAATGGTTGATAGCATTACACCTAAAACTGAAAACTACACCATTGAGTCAGTATCAACAGCCATTGGTTTACAAGATAACTGGCCAATACAAAGGGAAGAGTTTGCGCAATGGGTTATTGATAATAACTGGCAAGGCGAACGTCCTGATTGGGAAAATGTCGGTGTCATATTTACCGATGACGTAGCAGGCTTTGAAAAGGCAAAATTAAGATTACTGAACTGCTTGCATTCAACACTAGCTTACGCTGGTTCCCTTGCCGGTTTTGAAACCGTATTTGACGTTACTAGCGACAAGGGTTTTTATCAATTTATTACTAAGCTGGCTTCTGATGAGATTATTGGTTCATTTGTACCCCCAAAAGAATTAGATGTGAAAGCTTATAGTGATGACATCATTCAGCGTTTTTTAAACCCTTCTATTCGTCATTTATTAACTCAAATAGCCTTTGATGGTTCGCAAAAAATACAAATGAGAATTTTGCCTACTATTGAAGATAACTTAGCGCTGGGGCGCTCTACTAAATTACTTTCTTTATCGCTGGCTTGTTGGTTTGAGTTTATTTGCCGAGCATTAAAAAAAGGGACAGAAATTGTTGACCCTATGGCGAGTAGCTTTGCCAATATGCCTACATTACTCAGTAATGATGTAATGGAAGTTGTTGAAGCCTTTTTAAGTATCGAATCAATTTTCGGTCAAACATTCAAAAACAATACTCAAATAAAAACTCAATTGGTTGACAGCTTAACAGCGCTACGTCTTGGCGAAATCAATCAAATTAATCATATTGTGGAGAAGTTATGTTAAACCCAAGTTTTGCTTCAATAGTAAAAAAACAGCCCTATTCTTCCTGCTTTACACATGGAAAGTATTACTGACGCGGTTAACGCTGAATATGTAATTTTAAAGAATAACACCTTTGATGATACCGCAGCGTTAATTCATGATAAATAAATACTCTATGGCGCAATCGCCCCAAAATAAATTTGGAAAACAACATAACCATGGCTAAATTAACTTAGCCACAACATATGGAAAACCTGGTGAGTTCAGCGCTATAAAATACAGGTAACCTGAGAAGGACGAACATCGAGATTCGAGGAAATAATTCTCATAAAAAGACCGTAAATATGATAGTAATCCTTCCCCTATTATCAACTAATTTAACCTTGCATAACTAAATTTATTTAGTATTCCTTTCACGACATATTTTGATCAGCCCTTTAGTCGAACCATCCATATTTAAAGGCTCATCAATATTAGAAAGCTTACTAAATACATCATTCCCGAGTGCTTTTCCTAATTCTACTCCCCATTGATCAAATGAGTTTATCTGCCAGATTACGCCTTGAACAAACACTTTATGCTCATACAGCGCAATAAGGCTACCTAAAGCCTTAGGCGTTAATTTCGGCATTAATATGGTGTTACTTGGCTTATTGCCTTTCATTACTTTGTGAGATGATAAGTAACTTATCTCATCGGTACTGCATTTTGCTTTTGTCATCGCAGCAATAACTTGTTCTTCAGTTTGGCCATCCATTAGCGCTTGGCTTTGCCCCAAACAATTTGCAATTAACATATCATGGTGATCCGAAATATCAACATAAGGATTAAGCGGGAGAATAAAGTCAACAGGTATAGGCGTTTTACTTTGATGAATTAATTGATGAAATGAATGTTGTCCATTAGTCCCTTCACTGCCCCAAATAATAGGGCCGGTATCGTAATTGGTTTCTTTATTTTCTAAATTAACCGATTTACCATTACTTTCCATATCCAGTTGCTGTATGTATGCTGGTAAACCTCGTAAATAATGATAATACGGTAATAATACTTGCGACTGTGCACCATGGAAGTTTCTATACCAAATCCCCAGCAGTGCCATAATTACTGGCATATTTTCTTCGAATGGCGCTTGTCTAAAATGTTCATCCATTTCAAATGCACCCGTTAAAAATTCTAAGTAGTTATCAAAGCCAATACCAATGGCAAGCGGCAAGCCTATCGCTGACCAAATAGAGTATCGTCCACCAACCCAATCCCACATTGGGAAAATATTCTTTTCACTTATACCAAAGCTTTTAGCCGCTTCAATATTGGCTGATACACAAGCAAAGTTATGTTGAATATCACTGAATTTAGCTTGTTTTAAGAACCATTCTTTAGCCGTTTCAGTATTTCTGAGTGTTTCTTGGGTGGTTAATGTTTTTGATGAGGTGATCACCAAAGTAGTTTCTGGATCTAAACCCGACAATACATCATGAATATGACAACCATCAACATTGGCGACGTAATGTACATTAAGATGCTTCTGACGATAGGGCTTCAAGGCCTCAGACATAATTTTAGGCCCTAAAAACGAGCCGCCAATGCCAATAGCGACAATATCTTTAAATGCCTTGCCGCTATAGCCTTTAGTAACGCCTGATGAGACATCATTGACAAAAATTTTTATTTTTTCTAAGGTATTTTTGACCAGAGGCATAATATTTTTACCGTCAACATACACTGGCTCATTAGAAAAATTGCGTAGGGCGGTATGTAACACAGGGCGGTTTTCAGTAGTATTAATAGGGGCGCCGGAAAACATTTCTTCTATTTTTTCATCCACACAGCATTGTTTCGCCAAATCAACCAGCAATTTTTTCGTTTCTGGTACTAAATGATTTTTTGAGTAATCTAAGGTTAACCCCGATGCTGATATCGTGAATTTATCAAATCTATTAGGATCAATACGAAATAAAGATTTTAAGTGTATTGTTTTACTGTCTAAATAATGAATTTGTAAGTTTTGCCATGCCAGTGAATTAGTTAACATGTTTAATAAGCCTTTATAATAAAATTTATGTTTGTTTCAAAAAATAGAGTAGTTAGCCAAAATGACTATTTGAATAAATAGATGAGTGCTATTTATTCAATGGTAGCGCTAGTTGCTTTAAACACTAGCTGCCGCACCTAATTTACTGAGCACTTCTTCATGAGTCGGTGGTTGGCAACCGATTTTCGACACGTTGATAGAGGCAGCTAGAGAGCCAAACTTTAAGGCATAAGCTAAGTCTTCCTGCTTGGCTGCTGGTGTTAGCGCATTATCACGCAGTAATTGCGCCAGCATCGCTGAAAAGAAGGTATCTCCAGCACCTACCGTATCACCCATGGGTACTGCTTTAAATACATCTTGCCTAATATTAACATTTTCGGTAATAAAGTGAGCACCGTTTTCACCTAATGTTAGCACCACCATACCATTTGTCATGTTCTCAAGCATAGCACGAGCGAGCGTTTGAGGATCTCCGGTTAAACCTTGCAATAACAAGTCTTCATCACTCACCTTGACAATGTCTGCCAAGGTAATAAATCGTGCTATGGCGTCAATATATTTACCGTGATCAATTTCTACGCCTTTGCGCACATTGACATCGATACTAATTTTTACGCCTCTAGATTTCAGCTCTATAATAACTGGAATTAATACATCGATCATTTCAGGGACTAGTGCTAAAGAGCCGGTATGAAATAGCTCTAAATCTTTCGGTAGAATGTCTAAAAGTTTCTTGGCGCTAATATCTAAATCAGCAACTGACTTACGATACAATCTGTACTCTGGGTTACCCTGTTCATTTTTATAAACTAACGCTAATGAGGTGGTTTGAACCGACCTGTTATCAACCGGAATATTTATACCTTCTTCGACTGCAGATTGGTAGATTTTATCTCCGAATAGGTCAGTTGAAATAGGTGACAAGTAACTACAGTCGAGTCCTTGTCTAGAAAAACTTCTTGCTACATTATAGGGAGAGCCACCAATAAAAGGACGATAATCGTCATTTTCTTGCTCGATCATGTCAAAAAGAGCTTCACCGAAAACAGCTACTTTAAATGTCATTTTAATTCCTCTATTTTACCAGTTGCTAGTTTGTTAAAACACGACTGGCTGGTTGTAATTGTTAATCTAGCTTAGTGCGAATAATAGCATTATTAAATGCAGTCAACTTTAATCTATGCTCAATAACCGCTCAGCTGTGTATTCATTGGTTATTAAACCATTGATTAATTTAGATCTGAGGGCACCTAGTATTGCAAATACCTTTTCTTCACCAGCAGCAATGGCATATACCGCTTTGTCAGAGTTTACTTTCAAAGGCGTACTGGCAACGCGTTGGTTAACGGCGCAGTCAATCAAATTACCGTGGATATCTAAAACCCAACTAATCAATTCTCCTACAGCGCCTTTAGTTTGTAACTCTTCTAGCTCTTTTGGGGTGACAAAACCATCTATATGAAGCGGGGAATTAATAGTTAAATTACCAACGCCAACAAAAGTAACATCGGCTTGCGCGGCTAACTTTAAATTATTAGCGACATAATGCTGGGCGTGCAACTGCTCTTTTTCTTCTTTAGTACTAGGCAGTACAGGTAACGGCATAGGGTAATGCTTCGCGTTAATGTGTTCAGCCATACGCATAACAACATCGTATGACGAGGCCGAACCATCTGAAGCCATATTACCCAGTAGCGCAACTATTTGATGTTGCTCACAGTTCAATAAAGCCAGCTCTTCCACACAAGCCCGTAAAACTCGGCCTGTGCCCATCGCTATCACTTTGGGCTCTGGTGACTTTAAGTGCAGTTCTATTTCCTTAGCACCCGCTTGGGCAAGTCCTAACGTAGATGTCGGCTCACCATCATCACTTGGCACGACAATACAAGACTTTAAGCCAAAGCGATTTTTGAGCTTTACTTGAAGATCCATACATTTAGCTATTGGATGTTCTAACCGGACTTTAATCAAGCCTTCGCTAACCGATAACGCCACCATGCGTTGTGCTGATTGACGCGATACATTGAGTTTTTTGGCTATTTCTTCTTGCGTATTACCGGCAACGTAATACAACCAACCTGCTTTAGCTGCATCGTCTAACTTTCTTATTTCTGCATTAGATCGCTTTAACACGGTTTACCTCTCGATTTTAAATGATGAACTAAGTGAAGGTACCTGCTCAAATAACTGGTTCCAATGTGCTATTGTGCAAACATTATCTAGCATTTGAGTAGCTATATCTTTATTTTTCAAATGACTAGCCCCAACATATCTGATGACATGCATATTGGCAGCTAGTGCAGCACGGATACCGGCACTAGAATCTTCTATCACTAAACAGTTTTGGGGTGCTACACCCATTTTTTTGGCGGCATGTAAAAATAAATCTGGCGCTGGTTTGCCATTTTTCACCTCAGAAGAGGTAAATACTCGGCTATCAAAATATTGTTCAAGCTTGGTATAATGCAGCGAGTGTTTTACTTTCTCAGGGCTGCCACTCGTGGCAACACAACTGTTTATATTAAGTTGAGATAATACCCATTCCAGCTGGTGGGTCTGTTCAAGCTCTGATGCAAAAACTTCTATTAGCGCTGCTCGATAACTCTGGCGAAACTCGCTTGTTAAGGTGACAGAAAAATCGGCCAAAACTTTAGCCGTAACATGCTCAAAATTAAACCCTAAGAAGTTGGTAAGGAAATAATCTTCTGATACCACTACACCGATTTTTTCAAGCATGCTAAGCAATACGCGTTGGCTTAATATTTCACTATCAACTAATACACCGTCGCAATCAAAGATAACCAAATTTATGGAGTTATTTATGGATAAAGCCTTATATTCAGTCATCTTTGTTCTTCCTTTTGTGTTGTTATTTCAAATACCACTCTAGGGTAGCAAGAGTACCCACATCCCAAAGCATTTCCAACCAAAAGGTAAAGTTTTTAGTAAAATTGTCATTATTGCTAAGATTTCCAAAGATATCATTCATTTGTAAAAATACTGACGCGTCATCTTTAGCTAACGTTGCTTGTACTATTAATCTTGCTGCTTGTGGATCATCAAGGGTAAAATCACTATCTAAATTACCACCTTCAAAGCAAAGACGGCACCATAAAGCGACAACAAGAGCGAGGCCTTTACAGTCTCTGTTGTTTTCTATGTTGGCAGCTATTATTGGTAAAATAAATTTAGGTAAACGGTTTGATGCATCTTGGCAAAGCCTAGGTACAGTATCGCGAATTTCCGGATTAGCGAATCTAGATTCGATTATTGAAAAATAATCTTCAAAACTAACACTAGGCACAGGTGCAAGTGTCGGGATAATTTCTTCTCTCACCAGCTTTTTAAGGTATGTGCTGATCAGTGGATCTGCCATCACGTCATGTACAAAAACAATATTTAACAGGGCGGCAGGATAGGCAATAGCAGCGTGACCACCATTAAGAATGCGCAACTTCATTAATTCAAATGGTGCGACATCTTCAACAAACTCTACGCCAACTGCTTCTAATGGTGGGCGACCATTGACAAAGTTGTCTTCTAATACCCATTGTCTGAATGGTTCGCAAAAAACAGGTGCTAGGTCTTCAATGCCAAATAATGTTGTTAAACGTTCACGCTCTTGCGCTGATGTTGCTGGCGTAATGCAGTCAACCATTGAATTTGGAAACGTGACATTAGCGCTGATCCAACGGGCTAATTCAGGATCAATTGCATCAGCCATTTCATTGACAACTCGTTGCACCACTTTGCCGTTATGCGGAATGTTGTCACAAGACATTACCGTAAAAGGAGGAATATTTTGCGCACGACGAATTTTAAGCGCGGCAATAATTAAACCGAATACGGTAGAAGGTGTGTCAACATTAGCAATGTCGGCTTGAATTTCTGGATGAGCAAGGTTAAAAGCACCTGTTTTATCATCCATAAAGTAACCACCTTCTGTGATGGTTAACGATACGATACGAATTTCACTTTCACTGAGCGCAGCAATTAACGTGGCTGCGTCATTTTCAATAAAGTCGAGCATAGATGCAGTAACCTGAGCGGTAAGGTTTTTATCATCTAATTCAACAACGGTTGTTAACCAGTCTTGTTGTTTTAGTTTATCTCGCATTGCCGCATCGTATGACTTGATGCCTGCACCACGAATAGCCCAATCGTGAGCAATTCCGGCGTTAAATAATTTGTGCATGTACATCGCTTGATGCGCACGATGAAAATTACCAACACCGATATGAATGATCCCCGGTGACAAAGACTCGCTACTATAATTAGGTTTTACAACCTGACTTGGTAGCGTATCAAGGGTTTTATTGTTTAGCTTAATTGACATAGGTATTTGCTCTTAGTTTCCAACAGCCTAAATAGAAACAACGCTAGCGTGTTGTTGTCGTTGTTGTTGTGGCAACGTGACACCTGCGGCATCAAAATGTAGCATCTTGTTTTCTACGGCATTTAAATAAATTCTGTCCCCGTAGACAAAAGGACAATCTCCACCGGCTTTAACGGTAAAGGTGCCGCTGCCTTCAACATGAACATGCAAAAAGGTTTCAGAGCCAAGGTGTTCAATAACACCCACTTTTCCAGCCCACGTGCCTGCTTCTGTTGAGATATCGATATGTTCTGGTCTGATCCCTAAGCAACAAGTTGGATCAGCAGCTGATGGGTCAACATCAATAAAGTTCATTTTTGGCGAACCAATAAAGCCAGCGACAAATTTATTAACAGGGCTGTTGTACAACTCTAGGGGGCTGCCAACTTGCTCAATGATTCCACCATTAAATACCGCAATACGATCGGCCATTGTCATGGCTTCTACCTGATCATGTGTCACGTAAATCATGGTAGTGGCTAAGGTTTTATGCAGCTCAGAAATTTCTAAACGCATATTTACACGTAAAGACGCATCTAAATTAGATAAGGGTTCATCAAATAAAAATGCAGAAGGCTGACGTACGATTGCTCGACCTATAGCGACACGTTGGCGCTGGCCACCTGATAATTGCCCTGGCTTGCGATCCAGATAATCGGATAAGTTTAATATTTTGGCGACATTCGCTATTTTGTTTTCAATTTCTGCTTTGCTAACTTTTGCACGCTTTAATGGAAAAGCGATATTGTTACGTACCGACATATGTGGGTACAAAGCATAAGATTGAAACACCATGGCTAAACCTCTTTTAGCGGGTGGTGTAGCCGTAGCATCTGCGCCATCAATTTCTATGTTGCCACTGGTGGTGTCTTCTAAGCCGGCAATCATTCTTAATAATGTTGATTTGCCGCAACCCGATGGACCAACAAAGACGATAAACTCACCGTCTTTAATTTCTAGATCAATCGGTTTAATGACGCTTACATCACCGAAGTCTTTTGTTACTTGCTTTAAATTAATACTGCCCATTTTCAAATCTCCTATTTAACTGCGCCGAAACTTAATCCACGCACTAATTGTTTTTGACTAAACCAACCAAGTATAAGAATTGGCACAATGGCCATTGCTGACGCTGCCGACAACTTGGCATAAAATAAACCTTCTGGGCTTGAATAGCTGGCGATAAATGCGGTTAACGGTGCTGCATCGGCTGCGGTTAGAATGAGGGTCCAAAAGGCTTCATTCCACGCTAAAATGACATTTAATAATAATGTTGAAGCGATACCAGGTAAGGCAATAGGTAAAAGCACATATAATATTTCTTCGCCGATACTTGCCCCGTCCATACGTGATGCTTCAAGCACTTCACTTGGTATTTCTCTAAAATAGGTGTATAGCATCCACACCATGATAGGTAAGTTAATTAAGGTCATCACAATAACCAAACCTAGTTTAGTATCGAGTAAACCAAAATCACGAAATACTAAGTAAATTGGAATAAGTACACCTACTGGTGGCAACATTTTGGTTGAAAGCATCCACATTAATAAATTTTTAGTACGTTTAGTTTGGACAAATGCCATTGACCACGCTGCTGGAATAGCGATTAACAATCCTAAAATACTTGAACCCAGTGAAATCACGATAGAATTCCAAAAATGGTTAAAGTACGGTGAGCGTGCTAAAACCTCTTCATAATTCTCTAACGTCCAGTCAAACATGAATAAACTCGGGCTTGAAGATATCGCTTCAGCCTCTGTTTTAAAGCTAGTGATCAAGGTCCATAATATTGGGAAAAATATTATGCTACTGATTGTCCACGCTAAAAAGGTATAAATTAGTTTTGATTTATTACTATTATTTATCGACATCACTTAATCCTCCAAGTTCTTGCCAATTAATCGCATTAAGAATATTGCAACTATATTGGCGATAATAACGGCCACAATGCCACCTGCTGAACCACCACCGACATCGAATTGTAGTAATGATTGGGTGTAAATTAGATAAGTAATATTGGTTGACTCATATCCTGGGCCACCGCTGGTCGTTACTAATATTTCGGCGAAAATAGACAGTAAGAATATTGTTTCTATTAAAATTACCGCGGTAATTGCTCGTCCTAAATGTGGCATAACAATGTAATAGAATTTACTGAATGGACCTGCACCATCTAAATCTGCAGCTTCAAGTTGCTCACGGTCTAGTGATTGAATTGAAGTGAGTAATATTAACGCTGCAAATGGTAACCACTGCCATGAGACAATGATAATAATTGACAATAATGGAATTTGAGCGAAGAAATCGATCGGCGTAACGCCAATCCAATCGGCAAAATGTGCGAATAAGCCATTAACGGGATTCATCAACATATTTTTCCACACTAGAGCAGAAACAGTAGGCATAACAAAAAATGGCGCTAATACCATAATGCGGACATAGTTACGCCCCCAAATAGCTTGGTCAAGCAAAATAGCCAAACCAATACCACCACCTAGGGTGATCAGTAAAACACCACCAACCAGTAATATAGTATTAAAAAAAGATGCGAAAAATGCCGGATCTGTAAGGAAAAATTCATAGTTTAAAAAACCAACAAACTCATTGTTTCCAGGAGTAAGCAGATTGTAATCTAAAAATGAAAAGTACAATGTCATACATAGCGGCACTATCATCCAAACCAACAGTAAAGCTACTGAAGGAAATAGCATTAATCGAGCGAGTGTACGTGAATTTGACGTCGCCATCACCAAAACCTCTTAAAAGTAAAGCTTTGGGCAAGCACTTGCGGCTTACCCACCAATAACCAATGAACTATTTTGGATAACGTGCTTTTCGCATTGCACGTTCTACTAGGCGTTGAGAGTTTTGTAACGCTTCTTTCACGGTCATTGTTCCAGTCAATGCGGCAGAAAACTGCTGTCCAACTGCGGTACCTATACCTTGAAACTCAGGAATAGCAACAAACTGCATACCAACATAAGGAACAGGTTTTACCGTTGGATTAATGGGATCTGCTGATTGAATTGAATCTAAAGTAATTTGTGCAAAAGGTGCTGCAGACATATATTTAGGATTGTTATACAGCGAGGCTCTCGTTCCTGGCGGTACATTTATCCAACCTTTTTTATCAGCGACTAATGCGGAGTATTCTTTCGATGTTGCCCAACTAATAAACTTCATTGCCGCATCAGACTTCTTACTACTAGAAGGTACTGCTAAGGTCCAAGCCCATAACCAATTACCACGTTTTCCTAGGCCATTATGAGGTGCTAAAGCGAAGCCTACTTTATCTGCTACTTTAGAATCTTCTTTGTTGGTAACAAATGCGCCAGCAACGGTTGCATCAATCCAAATACCGCATTTTCCTGTTTGAAATAAAGCTAAGTTCTCATTAAAACCGTTAGCTGATGCGCCTGGAGGACCAGACTCTGTCATTACCTCTACATAGTATTGTAAAGTGTCATGCCATTCTTTAGTGTCAAATTGTGGTTGCCAATTTTCATCAAACCAGCGAGCACCAAATGAGTTTGACATGGCAGTGATAAGTGCAATGTTTTCGCCCCAACCCGCTTTACCACGTAAGCATATACCGTAAATACCCGCTTCTTTATCTGTCATTGCTTTGGCTGCTTTACGAATAAAATCCCACGTCGGACTTTTAGGCATTTCAAGACCGGCTTTTTTGATTAAATCAGTGCGGTACATCACCATAGAGCTTTCACCGTAAAATGGTGCCGCATAGAGTTTGTTATTAATCGATAAACCGCTTCTTATCGCAGGTAATAAATCGTTTTCGTCATAGCTTGTGCCAAGGTTATCAAGTTCTGTTAACCAGCCTTGTTTCCCCCATATTGGCACTTCATAGGTACCAATGGTCATCACGTCGTATTGACCACCGCGAGTTGCCACATCAGTTGTTACACGTTGACGAAGGATATTTTCTTCTAACGTTACCCACTTTAATTCTATATTAGGGTTCTGGGTGGTAAAGTCACTACTGAGTTCTTTCATGGTGATCATGTCACCGTTGTTAACTGTAGCGATAGTAATAGTTTCTTTTGCAACAGCAGCACTCATGGCCATAATGCTGCAAGCTAGCATAATTAATTTGTTCATCATCGGGTCTTCCCCTAATTTTAAGTTAATGTCTCACCTAACGGCGTTAAATGAGATTTTTAATTGTAATTGTAATTGTAATATATTGTAGTCTAGAAAAAGTAAAACCGTCTTGCAATGCACCTTGGTTCAACGCCGGGTTTTACATTACTAGGTTAAATGAGCCGACGATGCCGGCCGATAACTTAGAACTTAACCGAGATTTCTGAGGTGAAGCCGGAAAACCCTGCGCCGATTTGGCCGCCTGAGTTAACCCCTTCATCTTGATCAACATACTCGAACTTCAACAGTGTTCGGTCATTGAACCAGTAACCTGCTGATACTTGAATACGCTCGACAGTGTTGTCAGCCTGTTCGATTAGATCTGAGGTGTTTTCAGCTTCTGAGTAACGAGCGGCTAGATAGAACTTGCTAGGTATTAGATAGTGTTGTGCTTCAAGGGTGTAATACTGCACGGACGACTCTCCTTTAATCACTCTATTTGAGTCGAAAGTTGTTCCTTGTGCATTCGCAACGCCATCCACGCCGAAGTACGTAATGCCTGCAAGTGGATTACCTGCAGTATCTGCGAAAGTGTAATCATCAGTGGACTTACCCATCATGAAAATCAGACTGGTATTCAGCGTAGGCTGATATGCTAAGTTCAACTGAATAATCAACTGCTCAAGACCTGGCATAGCGCCAATATGTGTATCACGCTCACCCGAACCTGAAGCAGAGAAGTTATAGTTTTCACCATCACCAAAGCGATAGTTAGTGGTTGTCACACCGTCAAGGCTTGCTACGCCGTTTTCAAAGCGTAATTGATCGCCTTGGTTGGCCTGTAAAAAATTCAAACCCGCTTTGAAGCCGCCGGCGAATTCGAGCGTACCTTGAAGTCGAAAGTTGAAGCCTCTATCTTCTTGGAAGGCTTCACCAAAACTTGATGAAGTGATAGCACCAGTAACATTATAGCCGCGAATCGCACCGTTACCAAATGACTCGCTGTAGCTTAATTGTGCACCATTTTCTGCGGTTGCATAGTCTGTTATGCCATTACCAATAAGCGCATTGTCTTGGTTGTCAGCGCCGTCTTGGAAACCTTTAAATTGGAAAGGGGCAAAACCGATGTTACCTAAGCGCAACGTTAGGTCAGCGTTCTCTCGCGCCATGTCATAAAGGCCAAGGAGCTTAAACTCAATACCCCCAAAGTCTTGGTGGAATGAGAAATCTCGGGCACCGTTGTCACCGAAGTCATTTGGCTCTTCAGCGATGTCGACATCGGCTCTGATATACTCGTTGATGTGGAACTTAAGTTGTAAATTGACTCTGATACGACCAAAGCTTGAGGATTGTTCTTCGTCTACTGGACGGAACGCTCCCTTTTTCGCTTGAATTGATTGGTAGTTTTGCATTGCTAGAAAACGCATTTCTGCAAGACCATCAAATAATTCGTAAGGTTGTGATGGTGAGACAGGTACGTTTTTTGACGGCAATTTGTTAGCTTGTACGTAGGTTGGTGCTGAAACAGCCATAACTGCTGCTGCGATCATACTTAGCTTGCCGAGTGTTTTTGGTATATTTTTTAACATAGTTAACCCTTCATTTTATATTTTTAGTTAGTAAATAAGTTTTCTAATGTTGAAATCCTTTACTCGGTATTCGGCGGAAAACTAAACATTCAGAGATTAAAATATGATCACATGAAAATTTTAATTCTCACCAGTACCAAGCAGCATTTCAACAGATGAGTAGCATAACCCCATAAATATGCATTTGCTCAATCTGTGAGCATAATCCCATAATGGATTCATGTCGTCAACCAGTTTGTTCGTAAAACACACATGTTTTTTAATGAAGTAAAATAATAATCTTTTAAATTAAATACTTAATCATGTGATTTGTTTTTAAGTAGGCTACCCTAGCGGAAATATTGATAAATAAATATATACTTTAAGCATTTGATGTATCATTTTGATGAGGTATAAAATCTTCTCATTTACCTCGATATTCTTTAAATATAACTTTCTCAAGCCCTTGATTTACCCAACCAATCATCATCAGATCTCCGATTTACTGGCGTAAGATTACAAGAGGTATGCCATACAGAAAAATGTTGTTAGTTACACAAGAATGTGGCACAACAACCATCGACTTCATTCTGTCTGGATCATCAAAGGCCAAATGATTTTTAATTAATCAATGAAAAAATAATGATTGCTACTTTCCTAACAGGCGGGATCTTATTGATCGTTATAAAAACTATATGGCGCGATATGATGCGATATGATGCGATATGATGCGATATGAATAGATAATGATTGTATATAAATGCTGGCCAGATGGAAAACCCTATTGCCTTTACTTTATGTTGCCTATGCTCGCACCAAAACCAGAAAAATTCACAACCATAACGGCAACTGTAAACACAGAAAAGATCTTACAAAACATTTAGCTAAATTTCGAAATAGTAAATTTTAAAAATAAAACGCTAAGGGCTCTAGCTACCGCATTACGGCTATTAATTGACTACTCGAGTCACGATAAATTTAATAGACTTTATTCACCTTTTTGATTTAATCTAAATTAATTAATATTAATATCAAAATGCCCACAATATTTACGTCAATCAAATATTTACATACCATTAAGATACAAAAATATTTATAGTTGGCCCATTATGGATAATCAAGATAAAACGGTAAATGAAATATGTCACAAGGTAATACAGAGTAAACCAACAACAACCGAACTAAATAAACAAATAAGTATTAATATTTACTATAAAATGGCGAGTCAACAAACTGATTATGAAAATGAGAAACACGCTGTGGGCTTTATTCTAGGTTATAACTGAGTACATGAACAAACATTCGAAAGTAAATATAAAATTGTTATTACTTGTTTCGGTTGCGAAAATACTGACGTTCAGGGCGACCTACAGTACCATAAACTAAATTTGGTGTAACAACGTGTATAGAAGCCAGATACTCTAAATATCGTCTTGCCGTAGTTCGGCTCATACCAATCATCTGACCAAGCTCTTCTGCCGAAATACTTTTTGCCTTATGATTTAGAATCGCTTCTTCTACTTTTTTAGCGGTTATTTGATCTATATTTTTTGGCATTCTTGTTGGTTGTGTTGGTTGATCTTCACTATTGCCACTATGTAAAAGATCATCAACAACGTTTTGTTCTAATTCACCAATTTCATTAAGTTTATTTTTGAAGGTTTTAAAGTTATTTAAAGCACTTTGAAAACGATTAAAGTTCATCGGTTTGAGGATGTAGTCGTATGCCCCACCTCTAATAGCTTCTTGTAATATATTTGCTTCTTTTGCAGCCGTAATAAGAATAAAATCTATTGTTCGGGTTTGTTGGCGAACTTTCCACATAAAGTCTAAACCGTTACCTTCAGCAAAATAGATGTCGAGCAAAACCAATTCGGGTTTAAAAACATCAATCAAGTCTTCTGCTTCATCCAATGTGTTAGCAACCCCTTTTACTTCAAAGCCTTCTATTCGAGCGATGAATCTTGACTGTATTTCTGCAATTTGTGGATCATCTTCAACAATAATCGTTTTTATATTTTTCATTATTGAGGTATCTCCTTAGGGATATAAACAGTAAATAAAGCCCCGCCTAGTGATGATTCTTCAAGTGTAATTTGTCCATGCAGTAAATCTAACGCTTTCATAACTAAACCTAATCCTATGCCTTTACCTTGCTTCGCGCTGGTACTAAAACCAGTGCTAAATATTTTATCGGTTAATTCTTTTGCAACACCTTTTCCTGAATCTTCTATTTCCATAATTAAATCATGACCTACATCGATTAAGGAAAGGCATACTTTTCGTTCTTTTGACGGTTTCTTCAACACAGACTCAAAAGCATTATCTAATAGGTTACCTAGAACTGTTACAATTTTATGTCTATTAATAAAAGCGGGAACATGCGTAAAATTACTTTCACTGTCTAATTCAAAATTAATACCGAGTTCTTTAGCTCGATTATATTTACCTAAAATACAACCGGCAATGATAGGGTCGGGTACTGCCACCAATAATAAGCGCAACAATTCTTGATAGCCCGTTGTTTCACTGCTAATAAGTTGCACTGCTTCATCGTGTGCACCCAATTGGATAAGCCCTGAAATAGTATGAAGTTTATTCGAGTACTCGTGTGTTTGTGCTCTTAACAATCCTGAAAATTCTTTAAGTTGTGAAAGCTCTTTACCAAGGAAATCTAATTGATCTTTTCGCCTAAAACTAGAAACTACGCCAGTCACTTTATTTTCACTGAGGATTGGAATGCTATTAACGACAATGATATTACCATCAATTTTGTATTCTTGATCTAATAAGCTTAGTCCAGAATCAATAATAGAGGAAAAGTTGGCGTTGGATACCAGTTTGCTAATGCTAATATTACGATAATCTTTTTCTAAAGACAGTTTTAACGTCGTTTTAGCAGCTTGATTCAACATTGTTATCCTATCATCAAGATCTGTTGCAATGATCCCTTCTCTCATCGATTCTATAATTGCATTACGTTCTTTGAATAATCGACCAATTTCTTCGGGCTCCAAACCAAATATTGCCTTGCGGAAGTTATGTGCCAACACTATTGCTGAAATAACACCAATCAACAATAACCCCAAAACTAATACAACAATTTTTGACGATAAATTACTGCTTTTATCTTCAATAGTTGTTTCTAGAAATCCAATTGAAACTAAACCAACAATATCACCTGCATGACTAAATATTGGCACCTTGGCTCTTAATGATGGTCCCAGTGTTCCGATAGCTCTAGAAATATATTCTTCACCATCAACTAATGCTCTAGAGTTATCTCCTCCTACCATTAATAGCCCTATTTTACTTGGGTCTGGATGAGAATAACGGTAGCCATTTTTGTCACCAACAACAATAAATGTGGCTTCAGATTTTTTGCGAATATTTTCGACAATATTTTGTATTTGATGGTGTGGATCGTGGGTTTCAATTAACTGAGCAATAATAGGAAAAGCAGCGATACTATTAGCAACAGCCAGTGCTCTTGCCGATATCTGCTTTTCCTGAACATCAGACACTAATAATACTGATTGACCTCCAATAATAACCAGTTCAACCAATACCAATATAACAACATACACAATCATTCGAGCTTGTAAGGTCAAATTATTAAGCAAAGTAAACATACTCTTAATTCCATGAATTTTTAAATAGTGCATGTTGGTTTATGTCGTTGCAAATAAAAAGGCATTAAAATTAAGGTTAACCTTTTCGTTTTTGTCGAATAGATCGAATCATGGGAATAAAAACAGACAAAATTATCATCACCATGATTGTAGCGGTAATAGGCCTTTCCCACATGAACGAAATTGAACCATCAGATATTAGTAATGCTCTGCGTAAGTTATCTTCCATCATATCGCCCAAAATAAACCCCAGTAGCAGAGGCGCCAATGGATAATCAATAATTCTTATACCCACGGCTATAATGCCAATGACCAACATGATGAACAAATCAACAGAGTTAAAGGAAACTAAATAAACACCAATTAATGACAAAAATATAATTATAGGTACAAGGTAACGCTGCGGTATATCTAAAATTTTCGCTATATAAGGAATCAGAGGCAAGTTTAATACCAGTAATATCATATTGCCTACATACATTGATACAATTACAGCCCAAAAAACATCAGGGTAGTCAATATATAACCTTGGCCCGGGTTGTACACCATAAGATAATAACGCTCCAAGCATAACCGCGGTTGTTGCTGAGCCTGGAATACCCAAAGTTAATAATGGAACAAAAGAGCCTGTTGATGCAGCATTGTTGGCAGACTCCGGCGCTGATAATCCTGAAATACTGCCTTTACCAAACTTAAGTTTCTCTTTTATTGAGGCTAAATTACGCTCCATACCATAAGCTAGAAAAGACGCTATGGTTGCACCTGCACCTGGTAATACTCCTACAAAAAAGCCTAAAACAGAAGATCGAAGCACCACTGGCGTTGCTTGTTTAACTTCATTTTTAGTCAACTTAAGTGAACCGATACTTTTCATTGAGATATCATTAGCATGCAGTTCTTTGCTTTCCTCTGATTTATTATTTTTCTTGAGAATAATCATCAAAGCTTCTGCTAAAGCAAATGTCGCCATAGATAATAATAAAAAGCTTAAACCATCGTATAAATCAGGCATATCAAAGGTGAAGCGTTGAATACCAGAAGGGTCTTCACCTATAGTGGATAACATCAAACCGAGTAATGTCATAATAACCGCTTTTAATATCTGGCCTTCTCCAGAAAATGCTGATATCGCAGTAAGACCAAACAGCATTAAGGCAAAATAATCTGCCGATTGAAAACTTAAGCTAACTTTTGCTAAAAGAGGTACAAAAACTAATAACAAAATGGAACCAATCGTTCCCCCTACAAAAGAAGAATAAGCGGCAATAGCAAGTGCTTTACCGGCTTTGCCTTGTTGCGCCATCGGATAACCATCAAATGCGGTAGCCACTGCACCAGAAACACCGGGCGCATTAAGCAATATAGCGGATGTAGAGCCACCAAACACAGCGCCATAATATACGCCTGCCATTAAAATAAGACCTGATGCAGGGTCAAACCCATAGGTAATAGGGATCATCAAGGCGATAGCAGATACAGGACCTAAACCAGGTAACATGCCGATAAGCGTACCTGCAAAACAACCGATAAATACAAACATTAAGTTTTCTGGCATAAAAGCGGTGCTAATACCCAGTAAAATACCTTCAAGCATGGCTTATGCCCCCATCAGTGAGTAATAAAGATTACCTGCGGTTAAGTGCAGAGAAAAAATTTGGGTAAGGATCAACCAAAGGGATAAAGTGATTGCTGAAGCTATTGATAAAGATTTAAGCCAGCTTTGCTCTTTAAGCACTATAAACCCACCATGTAACAAACCAATAGTAGCTAAGATAAAACCAAGGTAATCAAAACTTAAGGTATATAAACCAGTGACTAAAATAAGTAAAACGGTAGGACGCCATGCATACCCTTCAACTTCTTCACAAATGGAATCATGAGTGCTTTCGGTTACCGGTAGTAATATTTTTACAATACAACAAACAATCGCTAAAACAGCCAATGTTATGGGTAGCGTTTTTGACGTAAAAAATTCATCTCCCGCCATAGGATCGGTATTTAACTGCAAAGCTAAATTTAAATATACACTGGAAAATATCAGCATAAATAAACTGCCAACTCGCCCTTTATTATCGATAAAATGCTTCATACTTCCTCACTTACCGCTGTTATTTTTGCTGGGTAGAAGCCGAGCTCTTTTAGCAGCGCTGTAAGCTCTTTTTCTTGCTGGGCTAAAAATATTTTAAAATCTTCGCCTTTAATATAGAGATCATTCCAACCTCGGCTCATTCTGATTTTCTGCCATTCTGGCCTTTTATACATGGCTTCTAATACTTGATGAAACTCTTTTATTTGAGAGTCATTCATCTTTGGCGCAGCAAAAAAACCACGCCAATTGGTAAATTCCATATCTATATTAAGTTCTTTTAATGTTGCAACGTTAGGTGCTGCTACTATCCGCTTAGGTGCGGTTGACGCCAAAATTCTAACTTCTCCTTGTTGTGCAAGAGCCAATACTTCACTTAAACCGGTAGACAAAACCTGTGTTTCGCCCGAGAGTAAACCGACTAAGGCTTTAGCCCCAGCGTTGTAGGGTATATATTTTAAAGACTTTGGGTCTAATCCTGACTTTTTATACGCAAGGGCAGCAACAACATGATCCATACTTCCTTTAGCAGAGCCACCAGCAACATTGACCTTTCTAGGGTGCTTTTTGGCATCCTTAATAACATCATTCCAAGTTTTATAAGGAGAATCAGCACGAACAACAAAAGCACCATAATCTGCAATCACGGTTGCTATAGGTGTTAAATCTTTATAAGACTGAGGAAATATATTTTTTAATGATCTTAAAATAATCGGTGTTGACGTGATCATTAACGTATTAGCCTGACGGTCAGCCGTTTCAATTAAATGAGCTATTGCCTTACTGCCATCACCACCAGATAAATTTTCATATGAGGTATTACCAACAATACCAGTACGAGATAATGCTTCTCCTACACTTCGTGCCGTTGTATCCCAACCACCACCTGCACCACCGGGTATTATAATATGAAGTTGTTTTTTCATTTGTTTTTTCATTTGATTTTGAGTTTCAGCTTGAGCTTGAGCTTGATTAATACATGCAGATAACAAGAAAAACAAAATAAGTTTAATTTTAGCACTGGGAAATGACATGGCTTTCCACCTTTGAATATAAGGAACATCCAATAATAACGAGAGAATTCGGATGCTTTTTGTAAAAATGTTCGAAACCGATAACTTAAACGAATAACTAAACGGATAACTAAACGGATAACTCAGTTCACCTGATTTTTATGCGCTCAATCAGATAAAACACAGTCGTTAAAAAGTACTTAACGACTGTCATATCTACTAATTTATCCTCATTTAAAATGTATGATTAAATTTGACATAAACCATGCGACCACGAACATCATGCACTGTGCCTTCATATCCTGGACGGATAACACCGGCGCCAATTAGGGCTGGTGGATCTTCATCAAAGACGTTATTTGAACCAACCATAAAGGTGGTATCTCCCTGACCAAATAGTTTATTGAATATATAACTATATTGCGCATCAACCGTTGTCCAAGAAGCGACATCCGCTATTGGGTCTGTTGGGTTCTCATCTTGCTTGAAACTATCAATATAACGTACGGTAATATTGGCACTGTGATTATCTAGTCTCCAGTTTGTTCCGAAAGTCCAACGTAGTTCAGGTTGTGGTGCAAAGGCATCTAAATCTGAGTTTCTATAACCCAGACGGTCTTCGAAATTACCGTCACCATCAACATCAGCATCAAATTTAGTTGCTAGCGTCGCTTTAGCATCAAAAACAAATATACCTGCAGAGTCTGTATCAAGATTATAAGTTGCACTTAAATCGAAACCTGCTGCTTCAACTTCACCGATATTAATAAAGTTTGAGGTAGTTGAAACTAACCAACCCGCAGCATTTCGTTGAACACGATCTGATTGAATTGGTGCTTGTCCTTCTCTGAAACTACCATCAGGATTATTACAAGTCTCATTGACTAAAGATTGCCCATTAGCATCTAAGCCAACTAAATCTTCATAAACGTAATTCCAGTAATCAACACTTAAGTTCAGGTTTTCGGTAGGAGAAAATATTAATCCCAAATTATAGTTTGCTGCATTCTGAGGTGTTAAGTCATCAGAACCAATGCGTTTTTGTACCGTATTAGTATTTTCTGAAGAGTTTTGACGACAAACTGATTGTCCATTTTCACGGACTTCAAAGTCAGTTAAAGTTCCAAAGGTTTGCTCACCAGCTACTTGAGTAAGTGTAGGTGCCTGAAATGAAGTTCCCCATGAACCGCGAATACTAATTTCGTCTGTCAACTCAAAAAAACCAGATATTTTTGGATCGAAAGTATCAACACCATTACCATAATCTTCATAACGAGCAGCGAGCTGTATTTCTCCTATATCACCAACAGGGATGAGCGTTTCAGCAAACAAAGCGTAAACATCTTGAGTTCCTTGTACTCTAAATTCTCGCGCTGCTCTATTACCCAATTGTGCAGCCTCCAAAGAGTCTGGCGTACGGTCATAAGATAGGTCTCGATACTGGGCACCAAAAGCTAAAGGAATAACCCCAGCTTCAATTTCCATTAAATCGCCTGTAACAATGATTTCAGCAACAGTAGTTTTGGTTTGGCGACTTTGTACGCCATAGCCATCAAACTGTGACTGAATATCTTCAGAATTTCCTGCTGTTGTACCATCTTTGGGAGAAATCAAATCCGGATCAGATAAACGTGTGCCAAAGGGATTCCATAAACCCTCTTCAACTAAGCTGGTAAAAACGGGCACAATATAGTTGTGCGGTTCAATTTCAGTGAAAAGATTATTTGAATACATGTAAGACGCAACCGCGCTCCAATCCTCACTGATATCGAACTCAGCACCCATCAAAATACGTGTATTTCTAAACGTTCTTTCAAGCTTAGCAGCATTTTCACCATTCACTTCATCACCTAAAGGTCTTGCTGTAGCCGCTAAATCCACTCCTTGCAACGTACCATTTGCCCAACCAGGATCTGAAGGATCAACATACGTTAAGCCATCTGCAACATTTGGATCTTCAACCCAAAAGTTAAATGGATGATCTCCTGGAATATAAAAACCTTCACCAGAAGCTAAATTTCCATTATCAAATACAAAGGCGCCAACTCGGTCGGTAATTTTGTTATTGGAAAAGCCAAATTCTGTGAAAAAATTCACACCGTTATCAAAAATATAATTTGCAGATGCAAATATTTGAGTTCTATTTTCATCCGGAATAATAGTACGTTGGTCGGCAAATAACATTCTACAGGTATCACCTTTTAATAAACCTCCAGCGGCTTCGCAATCAGCATCGGGTACTTGTACGCCATTTGAAACTTTGTCATATAAACCACTGTCAACATCCAACTCGGCTAATGTATAGGAGCCTGGAGAACCAGTACCGCTGGTGTGACGTCCAGCAAAGACATCACCGGCTGGTGCAGTTATGCGATCAACAATCCAATCGAAATCTGTGCGAAAATTTCTATCTTGTTTATAATGCGTGGCAAATACACTAAACTGTCCGCGTTCACTTTCACTACCAAAGGCTAAACCAAGGTCTTTTGCCGTATTGCTAGCTTCTGAATAACCACCACTGATTTCAAAACCATCTATTGTACGCGTAATAATATTAGCGACTCCGGCAACGGCTTCCGAACCGTATGTGGCAGAGGCGCCATCGGTAAGTACATCAATACGTTCAATCATGTTTACTGGCAGCGAGTTAATATCAAAAAAGAAATTTCCTGCGCCATTAGTAACGGGCGCTACACCACCACGGCGACCATTAATTAAGGTTAATGAAGAGCCTAAACCTAAACCTCTTAAACTAAACTGTGAGGTACCTTGTGCTTCACTTTGTTCAAGAGCAAGTGTGGAACCACTATTTACCGTGAGGTTCTTTAATGCATCTGAAGTTTGAGTAATACCTGAGCTAACTAATGCTTCACGATCTAATTCTTGAACAGGTGCTCTACCTTCATAAACCATTTTACGGTTTAGTAATGAACCAGTGACGATTATTTTTTCAATTTCTTTTTCTTTGCTTTCTTCTTTGATTTGCTCAGCTAATACGTTATTTGTTAGCAGTGCTGTAACTACTGCCAATGTAACTGGCAGTAACTTTGTAGTAAGTTTTGAATATTGCATGCTTTCTCCCCACCTAATGTAAATTATTTTATTATATATTTAAATATTTATGCCGCTTTCAATTGCTATCAGCACAATATCAATTTTATTGTTAGCCATAAAAAAAGTTTAAACAATATTGCGTGATTAAGGTGTTTAAAATTTATTATGGTAATTAAATTCATTAAATTTACTCCAATGGCGTGGTTCAATAGTTCCAACGATCCCAGTTAAGAAACAATATACATTCATAAATTTAGTAATACGGTAAATACGTGACATTGACAGAGGGTCAAGTCACTGCATTTGAAGTGGTTCAGGGTCAGAAAGTCCCATGTGAAAATAAAATTGTTGCGGCTTAAGCAATAGGACATAACATGTAAGGTAATTATTCAGCGTATTAATTTGAAAAAAATATTGACAGCTTTTTTGACGATTTTTACAAAAATACATTTAATTTCAGCCACCCTGTAAATCATCGCCATAGTACTATCTATAGGACTGCGAGTGATCTTAAAATAATATATTCATCTCCTCTGGCCTCCTAAAAGTCAAACACCTCACACAGATCTGCTAGCCCTATAAAAATCAGTTTTAAAAAGTAATGGTACAATAGGCTCATTAAATAAAGGCCAATAAACGAGCAATTTGTGAAACTTAGCGGTATAGACATTGATAAAGTGATACCAATAAATAGAGCGGCACTCCCTCAAAGTAAGTATCGTGAAGATGGCTTTAAAACACGTCAAGTCTTTGATATTCATATTTGCCGGAAAGTGACCGAATATCAAGCGCAAGTATTAGTCAATGAAAAAGGTCAACGCTTTATGGCTCCTTTTCCTGAGGGGGTTACTAAGGCGGTGCAATACGGCAAAACAGTTAAAGCCCATGCGGTATATATGTCTCAATATCAGCTATACCTTACGCTAGAATACAAGAATATTTTATCGACCAATTACAGATCCCCATTAGTAAAGGCTCTACTTTTAATTTTAATAAAGTCGCCCATGGCTTACTCTCTGAGTTTCGTGAGTTCACAAAAAAACATCTCGTTGTTTCAACACGTATGAACGTTGATGAAACGGGGATCAATATTAATGGAAAGCGACATTGGCTACATTGTGCCAGTAACTCTATCTCGTAGCGATAGCAGACTGTCTGAAATTTTTGATACAAACTTCAGGTCTATCAAATTGATAAATTAAGGATAGCGTTTATCCTTAATTTACTTGTTTTTTCAAAAAAGTTGTAACCTTTTAATTTGTGTAGCATCAAAGTAGTAATTTAACGAATATTTTAACTAGGAGAATACAAATGAAAAAAGTAAGCTTAACTACGGCGCTATTAATCGGCGCATCAGCGGCAGTTTTAAGTTCAGGTGTAATGGCTGGAGCTAATAGTCAATTGAAAATTTCTGAAAGTGCTTCAGCAAAAGTACAAGAACAATTTCAGAACTGGGTAGCTGGCGATAAAGTTCGTGGGCGTAAAGATAAATGTTTTGGTATTGCCTTAGCGGGTGAAAATGACTGTAAAGCAGGTGCAGGTACCAGTTGTGAAGGTACATCAACAACCGATTTTCAGGCTGATGCATGGACATATGCACCTAAAGGTGCTTGCGAGTTAATTGTAACGCCTAATGGGAAAGGTTCGCTTGAGGGTTAATGAATCGCTATTTCCCCTGCAATATAATATTGCTGGGGATCATCTCGGTGCTGGTCTTGGTTTAAAGGCCGAGCATCTTGATGATATTTTGGCGTTACCAGTGGAAGGATCCTCCCTAGGTAATAATCTTTGGTTTGAGGTGCATACAGAAAACTATTTTGTTGCCGGTGGGCCTCGATTAAATTACCTCCGAGCTATTCGTGAAAACTACGATCTCAGTTTTCATGGCGTAGGTGGATCACTAGGATCTGATCATCAAGCTATGTCTGCGCATACTAAACAGGTGAAAGCTTTGATTGATGAGTTTCAACCGACACTGGTGTCGGAGCATGCTGTTTGGTCTAAGTCAGGTGGTAAGTACTTTGCAGAGCTAATGCCATTACCTCGCACACAAGATGCACTTCAGTCTTTAATTGATGGCATTGATTGTTATCAGTCTGGCATTAGTCGGTCTATCTTAATTGAGAATCCCAGTAACTATCTGGATTTTATCAGTGAAATGGATGAACCACAATTTTTGGTTGAGGCTGCGAAGCGCACGGGTTGTGGCTTACTCATCGACATTAATAATTTATACATCAGTAGTAAAAATACCGGCATTGATGCACTGGACTATCTATCTCAGATTCCGGCCGAGCTTGTCGGTGAAATACATATTGCAGGACATGATCCTGATCCTGAATTAGGTCAGTCACTATTAATTGACAGCCATGCTGCAGCGGTAGCCCCTTCGGTATGGATGTTGCTGGAGCAAGCGCTGGGTCTATTTGGTCATCGGCCTGTACTCGTTGAGCGTGATGCTAATATACCACCGTTTGCAGAACTCATCAGTGAACGCCAAACCGCACAAGGCTATTTAGATCAATGTACACCTAAAACAACATTGAGCATGCCATCTAAAGAAGTGGCTCGCTAATGAGTGTGAATCAATATATCGAGGCCTTTACGAGCTATTTGCGCAGTGGTGACGCAAGCGAAATGAGGCGTTTTTGTGAAAATTCTGAACATATAAAGCGATTGGCTGTTTATCGCAACGGCTTTTATAAAGGCTGTGTTGATGCATTAGCGGCCAACTTCCCTATGAGCCAAAAAAGAGTAGGTAGTGAAAATTTCCGAAAAATAGCGCGACTCTATGTTGATCACTTTCCACCAGAACAAGGTACTTTGGTGGGATATGGACAGGACTTTCCTGGCTTTATTGCGGATTTCATTGCAGACATTGCTCTAGAAAAAACAGCTGTAAAGACAGTGACCTTTAAACCAGATACGAATCAACAGGAAGCAGCCGACCTGCCATTGAATTTGGCAGATATTGCACACTTAGACTATGTATGGTTAACGAGCCTAATGAGTGCTGATTCAGGTGAAATATTAACGCCAGAATATGTTACAAAACTGATGGAGCAAGGTTTTGAACTTACCGAGCTCTGTGTGAAGCTAAATGCCAGTGTGTTACTGCTTCGCGTGAGTGAAGAATCTTTCTCTGAGTGGATCGCGCTAAAAACAAATAATAATGAAGCACCAAAAACTGAATCCTCTGCTGTTGATTTCGTCATGTTATGGCGTCTGCAAGGCTCAGTACAAGCACGTTCCCTTTCTATCGTGGAAGTTGCGCTTATGCAGGCTCTGCAGGGTAAAGGTAAACCGCTGGGTGAAGCATTTGATGCAGCGATAGCAGTAAACCCTAATTTTGAAGTCAGTGATGCTTTTGCTGCCTGTTTACAAAATGAATTATTAGAAATCGAAATGATTTAGTACACATTATAAAGAATAAGGAATAAGGAATAAAGATGGGTATGGTAGAAAAGTTACAACAGTATTACGTACAGATGGGGCAACAGTTGTCGCGGTTTTTAGAACCTTTGGCGCTGCTTTTTCTTCGCTTTACTGTGGCCAAAGTCTTTCTTGATTCTGGGTTAAGTAAGTGGGATGGATTCTTAAAGTTCAATGTCGATAAATACGACCTTTTCATGTACGAGTTTTTCTGTCCTGACCCAGTTAGATCTGGAGCCTTACAGCTTTGTAACCCGCAAACACTTGATTATGTCGACGGCTCGTTTGTGGTAAAAATGATTGAATTGCTTGCCGTGTCAGCAGGTGTTGCTGAGATTTTTCTTCCCATATTGTTGATTATCGGATTGTTCTCTCGTTTTGCGGCGTTATGCCTTATTAGTATGACAATGTTTATTCAACTGGCTGTATTTCCAACTTGGGATCATTGGATTAATCCTGCATCATGGTGGGTGGTATCCTTACTAGTTATTGTGGCACGTGGGCCAGGAGTTCTGTCTATCGATAGATTGCTTTGCTTAGATGCCAAACCTGCTGTGGTAAAATAACTGTTTGAACCGAGCCATGTCATTACTTTCTAGCAAGTGTAAAAATACCCTGATATTGATCCTGGTAACTCTTAGCGTGACTTTGTCTGGTTGTGCTCATCGAGTATGGAATACCAAGCTAACGCCTACTTCGTCAAACCAACCTTACGACTTCATAACATGTCCTTTCATACAGCAACAGTTTTATTTTCTTTGTTCCGATCTTTCATCCTACCGAGTGTCTAATGCTGTAATGGCCTCCTCTGCAGTTCTCGGGTCTTTTGCCAGTATCAGACTACATAACTATGAAGACTGCACGCAACGGTATTCACACCCTGATCGCATGCCAAATATCTGGCTAGTCGATGGTGGTGTTACCGATAACTTGGGTGTCAGAGGTTCCATGATGAGTCCAGTTGCTCTAAGCATCCTCAGATGCTGCCCTGGGGATATTAAATACTGAAACAGTCTCCCTTACAAAACAGGGATTCATGATGTGGAAATTACAAGTTAATTCAAAACGGGACGTTCATGAGCCAAAAGTGAAAGTGCATTTTTCAGTGCTGACATTCAATCAAATTCAGGATATCTCCCTGCGCAAACGTTTCAATGAAACGCCTACAACGTTTCGTCTCCTTCATTCAGGTGTCGATACACTGGCTGATCAAGGAAAAATTCTTCTGAAAAAATCGCCTGAGTTCAACGTATTTATTGAAGCCCTCGAAACTGGCGAAAAAAAGAAATATAAAGGCTATGTTCCCGCTAAGTGTTGTTGAGCTTTGAATAAGTTGTTTTTATTAGGATTTTTATCTGTATCTAAAAATCGAAACCAACCTAAGTAATTCTCTAAATACTTGGTTGCCACACCATGGAAACGCGCCATCCAAGCCTTTAAACGGCTGTGATAAGCATTAACATTTTGAATGTGAAATACCTTTTCTATAACCTGAACACCTGCGGCTACATTCAGCCGTTTGTGAATTAAATCATTACCTTGTGTAAACTTTATATAAGGCCTAAAGCCATCACTGCACAAGACACTATCTTTTACTATTTTACCTTGTAGCTCTTTGTTGAGTTGCTCTGTAGACACAGAGGAGAGAACCGCTTCATACGTATGTTTCCCTCTATCCCGTACTGTTAATAACTATCTACCGCCATATGAATTTTAGTTGTGTTACCTGCAACACTTTTGCCTATGCCTTCGTCATCCTCTGTTCTAGCCCCTGTACTATGCTGATGTGCTTTAACAATACTACCATCGATAAACTCCCACTCCAGATCAGGCTTTATACCTTAATATCTTGAAAAACCTCATTAAAACACCTTTCTTTGACCATAAGTTAAAGCGCCTATATATGGTATTCCAATCGCCAAATGATTCTGGAACATCGCGCCAAGGACACCCTGTTCGCATTCGATATAAAATACCTTCCATAGTATTGCTGTGCTCGGGCTTGTCATATACTCTATCTTTGAGCATTATAACGATTAGTTTTGACCAGTGCTGGTCGTTAAGCATTGTTCGGGGCATGGTAATCTCGTATTTCTGTTTTTGGCGAAATAATTATACGAGATTACCTTTTTAGTTCAAAATATAATCACGAAAGATCAACAGCCCCTAGCACAAAGCTTCTTTGCTGCTTTTTCTGCTTTGAATAATTCAAATTCACTAATTGCCACGAAACCCTCGAAACTTATAACGCCACAATAAGCGGCTTGTAATAGCTGGCTAAAATAGTGAGGCACGAACGGAAGCCAACTGTTGCAAGTCCGTTTTAGCAACTTGTTATGTGCTTTTGATTACGTTTGATCTACAATGTAATACAAAACAAGGTTAATAGGAACTTAAAAATGAAAACAGAAATGCTCACAACTCGTATTGATCATGATACAAAACTAGCTTTCACCCACATTTGTGATGAAATCGGCTTAAGCCCTTCTCAAGCTCTAAAGCTTTTTGCTCGCGCTGTAATAAATTACGGTGGAATTCCTTTTGAATTAAAAGCAAAACAACCAAACGTTATGACTGTAACAGCTATCCAAGAACTTTCACAAGGGTTAGGTAGAAAGTCTGAAAGTGTAACTAGCCTTATTTCAGAGCTAACTGAAGGTAAAGTAGTAAATGCTAATTCTTGATTACTCTTCTCAATTTAAAAAAGACTTTAAAAAAATAACCAGACTGCCAATACCTGAAATTATTGAAGTGGGTGATGTCATATCAACACTCCAAAAAGGTTTAATTCTTAATGCTAAATATGTTGATCATGCCTTAGTTGGAAATTGGCATGGATTCAGAGATTGTCACATAAAGTCTGATTTAGTTTTAATTTACCGTATACATGAAACCTATTTACAGCTTGCTAGAATTGGAACGCATAACGATGTATTTTAAATACGCTAAGTACATACGCCACATTAAGCAGCAAATGATAATTGGCTAAAATAAGTGAGGCACGAACGAAAGCCAACTGTTATTTGTCCGTTTGAATGCCTTGTATGGCGCTGATAGGCAAACCGCTAGACCAGCCTTTTGCCATACCTACAACTGCATTTTGGTAATTTGTATTTTTGCTTGCTATATTTCTGTGTTTACAAAACTCGACGTCTTGATTAAAAATAGAGGATGCCAGTTGACGACCACCCATTGTAATTCCTGATGTTTTAGATTTTCTCAATTCTGTAAACAAGGTGAACGCCTTAGATATATCATTGATATTATCCTTTAAACATTTAGCTAAATGCCATGCATCCTCTAAAGCCTGACAAGCTCCTTGACCCGATGTAGGTAAAGGAGAATGAGCAGCATCCCCCAATAATACAACATTATTTTTATGCCATAAATCTATAGGGTCATGATCGTGGACATAAATTTTATTTATACGAGACTGAGGAGTTTCATTAATGATTTTAGCAATGTTATCTGGCCAACCATTAAATATTGAATTAAGCTCTGATTTATATTTATTAGGATTTATTTCATTTATATTTTCACAAACAACGCCACCAGCCCAATAAGCTTTTGTGTTTGATACGGGAACAATGCCAAAACGTTCACCCGTTCCCCAATAGTCGAAAACTGAAAGTTCAGAGAAATCAACAGTTCCTTGCTCAAAAACACCAACCCAATTAATAAAGCCTTGGTAGATTGGCTCGTTACTTCCATTGACATATTTTCTAGTTAATGACTTCATACGACCGTCAGCACCAATAATAATATCTGGCTGAATACTTTTACCATTACTGAATTGAACTGTAGTACTGAGATTGTTATTTAATAATTCAATAACATCATGCTGGTAGTGTATATTGATGTTTAATTCGATAGTACGCTGAATTAAAATACTCATAAGATCTTTGCGAATAACCGAATAGCTCGGATATTTCATTAACCGATTAAGCTCATTTATATCTAGTGAGCCAATAGGTTCTCCTGTGTTAGAAAAGCGGCTCATATAATTTAGTGAACCTGAAACCTTTGCAACTTTATCCAAAACTCCAAGCTTATCAAGAACGAAAGAAGCATTAGGCCAACAGACAATACCAGCTCCTATTTCTGTAGGTCTGCTGTGTCTTTCGTAAATAGTAACATCAAAACCTTCTTGTTTTAATGCAACAGCTGTACTTAAACCTCCAATTCCACCACCTAAAATACCAATTTTCAAAAATGACTCCTTGTTGTGATTAAGCGCCTAACGCCGCGTTAAGCGGACTAAAATAGTTGGTTATAATGTGAAGCGAAGCAGAACCTAACCAACTGTTTTAGTTCAGTTTAAATGCCTTATTAGCACTTTATACCCTCGATGCGAGACATCAAACTATTAAATTCCGAATACAATTCAGACTCCATAGTTTCTTTAAAATTATCGCTATTGTATGAAACAGCTTCAAAAATCACCTCTAAGTCTTCAACTAGCTTAACAATAGGCAGAGTAACCTCATCCGCAACATGACTACCTTTATTTGATTTATTATATCGTGACCAAGTTGGATCTACTTCATAGTGGTTTAAAACCTTAATTACAGAAGAGAAAAGTAACTCTGGCACTTTAACTTCAAGCTTCTCACAACTATGAAGTAAATCATTATATAGGGAACTTAAAATATGATTTTTTCTTAATCTATCAAGCTGCCCATTTGAGGGAAGATTTACTTTTGTATCCTCATTATTATAAAGTTCGTGATTCATCTGAAGTATGTCGTAAGCTAAACTTAGCAAATCTTTTATTTTCAACTCCAACGTGTGCCTGACCAAATAAAAAACAGGTAATCCAAACTCATCGAGTTGCTTGTTTACAATAGCATTGTCTAATAAAACTCTGGCGGACTTCAGATAAGCATACGAATAACTTGGCTGCCTCATTGTGCCACCAAACCTAGAAATACCGTCTATGATATCTTTTTCAAACACTTCCTCTGACTTTCCAAAAGTTAGTATTTCAGATTCTTGATTTGTTTTTTTTAGATAAACAGTACTAGGTAGCTTTACCATAGTTGACTCCTTTCTGAGTTATCAGCGAAAAGTGCTAACAGCTTATTATGGAGACTTCTCAGTAATGTCCGCCCCATGATTTTTATTTAATGTTGCATAATATTCCATAATTTCAAAGAATTAGAAAGAGTAAATTTATTTATCAGGATATTACTGAGAAGTCTCAGTAATATCCTGATAAAACCATAACTAAAATATCTATTAAAATCATTATAGTAGCTAGTATTTATGTGGTCATAATTGCAAGGTTGGCGATTTACTGAGACTTCTCAGTAAATCGCCTCAAGAAAAATATTTGGTCTTTCTTTGAATCAAAACTATAACTGTATAAATACACAGGCAGATAATATTAATTATGTCAACTTCACTTTTTTTAGAGAGTATCCGTCGCACGAAGCATTACAGTATCCTAACTGAGAAAGCATACTTATCGTGGATTAAGCGCTTTATCCTTTTTAACCAAAAACGTCATCCAAAGGATATGGGGGAAGAAAAGGTAAGCAGTTATCTCACCTATTTAGCTGTGAATCGAAACGTGACATCTCAACACAAAACTGGCGCTTTGCTCTATCATTTTTATGTATAAGCATATGTTTAAAAGAGAGCTTACTTTGTTGTCTGATACAGTCAGAGCAAAAGCATCAACTAGAGTGCCAATGGTGTTATCTAGCAATGAAGCTAAAATAATTATCAGCTACTTAAAACAACCTTATCATCTCATGTTCAGTCTATTATATGGATGTGGGTTAAGAAAAGCGGAGCTTTTAAGTTTGCGTATTAAAGATATAGATTTTGAAGGAAATTCTATTTATGTTTTTCGTGGTAAAGGGGCGAAAGACAGGATGACATTATTACCCTACATACTCATTGAACCGTTAAAATTACAGATCAGTAAAGTAGAGGGCTTGCATCATAAAGATCTGGTGGAAGGAGAAGGAAAAACAAGCTTACCTTCAGGCTTGGCCCGAAAATATCCTTCAGCAATAACACAGCTCAAGTTAGGTAAAAACCTGCGGTTAGTTTT
Organism: uncultured Colwellia sp.; assembly: GCA_963974965.1. GTDB lineage: Bacteria > Pseudomonadota > Gammaproteobacteria > Enterobacterales > Alteromonadaceae > Colwellia. The sequence continues at coordinate 59,046 of CAXBEX010000018.1, forward strand.
CTTATTTATGGCAAAATTCTTATTACATTCTACAAATATTGTTTTAACGCATACTTTTACTCATTACTTAGAATTTGACTCTTTCTCTGATATGACTTCAATGTATACTTCTTTTAAATATATTTTAGGAGTTTGTTATGGGTGGTATCAGTATTTGGCAATTAGTAATCATTGCCGTTATTGTGGTTTTATTATTTGGCACTAAAAAATTACGTAACTTAGGTGGCGATTTAGGCTCAGCAGTAAAAGGCTTTAAAAATGCGATAGGCGATGAGAAAGACTCAACGGCTAAAACTGAAAAAAGTGCAGATACACTCGCTGATAATAGCACTGCCACAAGTGAAACTAGCCACAAAGAAACTCAAAAAAAAACCTCAGGCATAATTGATGTTTGATATTGGTTTTTGGGAGTTAATGCTTATTGGTGTTATGGGGCTTGTTGTACTTGGCCCCGAACGCTTGCCAGTAGCTATTCGTACAGTAAAAAGCTGGATTACAGGTGTCCGTAAATTTAGTGACACGGTAAAATCTGAGCTATCTGAAGAATTGAGGATTCATGAATTGCATGCGAACTTAAAAAAAGCTGAGCAAAGCAATATGTCTAATTTAAGTCCTGAAGTGGCCGAGTCAGTAAAGTCATTGCAGGAAGCTGCCGCTATGGTAAATGAGCCATTCAAAAAGCTTGATACCACTGCATTAGACTCAATGATTACGACATCACTAGATAAGGCTAAAAAAAATCAATATGTACCCACGGAAACTTCATCAGATGATGAATTTAGTGGGGCGTCATTAAACGATGAGAGCTTAGTTTCACACAAAGATGATGTTCAACTGACTCAAAAAAATGAACAAGATAAATGAATTCATCTGAACAATCACCAACACAATCAAGACCATTGAAACCAGAAAAAAATGTGACCATTTTTGACCATTTGCTTGAGCTGAGAACTCGTTTTCTTCGTGCAGCACTTGGTATTGCGTTAATTTTTTGCTGCTTGGTTTATTTTGCTCAAGACATATACCAATATTTAGCACAGCCTTTATTGCAAACTATGCCTTCGGGCTCTCAAATGATAGCAACCGATGTTGCATCACCATTTTTTGCACCTTTTAAATTAACCATAGTTTTATCCATTTTTCTTGCTATGCCATATGTTCTCTTTCAAATTTGGTCTTTTATTGCTCCTGGTTTATATCGAAATGAAAAAAAATTAATTGCACCGTTAATTTTTGGTTCCACAATGCTGTTTTATAGTGGAATTGCTTTTGCTTATTTCATTGTTTTTCCAGTGGTTTTTGCTTTCTTTACTTCAGTTGCCCCGAAGGGTGTGATGATTGCTACAGATATTAGTCGCTATTTGGATTTTGTATTAAAATTGTTTTTCGCTTTCGGAGCCGCTTTTGAAATTCCAATTGCAATTATTTTAATGTGTTGGACAGGTGTTACTACCCCTAATAGTTTACGTCAAAAACGCCCGTATTTTGTTGTAGGTGCTTTTGTCATAGGCATGTTATTAACACCGCCTGATATCATATCTCAATCTATGCTTGCCTTACCTATGTTAATCTTGTTTGAAGTGGGTATTATTATAGCGTCGTTTTACTACAAAGAAGATGAAGAAGAACGTTATGATGGTTAATATTGTAGTACCGCTTGGTGTAAGTTTTTGCTTTATGTTCCCATGTATTTTGATAGTAACAACAATGCCTTATTAATCGCTTATCTAATTGCGCTAAAATCTTCAAAGATGTTCCAAAGTACCTTGTTATGGATCATAAACTTTATTGCACAAATCATTGATATATTTTTCTATTGATTACCTATTAAAACTAAAAATAAACCGTAGTAAATTGATTTATATGTTAATTATAAAATGAATACACACTGGCATTGAATCTGCCTCCTTAAACATTCAAATCTAATCTTAAGGAAATCAAATGTTATTTAACCGTGGCCTATTAGCCGTTTCACTACTCTCTTGTGCATTATTTAGTCGTGCAGAGGGAGATATAAAAATAGGTAAACAAAAGTCAGCGATGTGTGCTGCCTGTCATGGCCAAAATGGTATGGCTAGCAACCCACAATATCCAAACCTAGCAGGTCAAAATGCAACGTATTTGGAATCAGCATTACATAGTTATAAATCGACAGAACGTAAAGGAGGTCAAGCAGCCGTCATGTATGGGATGGTTGCTAGCTTAAGTAAAAGTGATATGAAAAACCTCGCTGCCTATTACAGCTCTTTAACACCCACAACAAAGTAGAACATGGCAATACGCTAATTCCCTTATTGCCTAGCACTCTTTTACTTAAGGCTCTTGCAGGCAGTATTGTACAATCAAACGTTGCAATCTAGGCCTAGATACACCTAAAAAATCGCAAGCTTTACCACGATGCCAGTTCGTTTGCGTTAAAACTTTAATGACATGCAATTTTTCTATATCTTGCAGAGATTGTTCTGCACTTACTTTATTAGATGTTTCATTTAATAAAGTACTTCTGGGTAAATTATTTGCCATAACTGAGGGCACTACGTTTTCAAAGGCATTGTCATTATTTAACTGTGGAAATAAGTCTATTGTTAAAACAGAATCAGGAGAAATAGCCACCGCTTTAGTCAGTAAGTTTTCTAACTCTCGGATATTTCCCGGCCATAAATAGGTATAGAAAGCACTCATCACTTCTTTTGTTATCTGTTTTACTTTACGGTTCAATTCATGATTGATTTGCGCGAGTAATACGTTGACCAATTGCGGTAATTCTTCTGCTCGCTCACGTAAAGGAGGCATATTTAAATTGATCACTTGCAGTCGATAATATAAATCTTCACGAAAACGCCCTTCTTTTACCTCTTTCAATAAATTTCTATTGGTCGCAGAGAGCACTCGAGCGGTTGTTAATTTAGTTTCTTTACTACCAATTGGGCAATATTCTTTTTCTTGTAATACGCGTAATAATTTAGCTTGCAACGACTGAGGTAGCTCGCCAATTTCATCTAAAAAAATAGTGCCTTCGTTGGCGATTTCGAATTTTCCTGGCTGATTACTCGTCGCCCCTGTAAACGCGCCTTTAACATGACCAAACATTTCCGATTCGATTAAACTTTCTACCATAGCGGCACAATTGATAGCGACAAATGCGCCACCTGAATTGAGACTTGAGGCATGAATCGCGCGAGCCGCCATTTCTTTTCCAGTGCCACTTTCACCGGTAATTAATACCGTAGCAGGCGTTCGTGCAACTCGGCCGATGGTTTTAAAAACCTCAAGCATGGCTTGAGAGCCGCCAACCATTTTTTTACTGCCGCCCTTAAGTTCAACATCTTGTATATTGATAACATCTTTACGCTTGAGATCACATGCTTTCATTGCTTTATTAACAGCGGCATCTAATTCATTTAAGTCTATCGGCTTTTGAATATATTCATCAGCCCCCTGCTGCATCGCCTCTATGGTACTTTCCATATCATGAAAGGCTGTGATCATAATGATATGACTATCAGGCAGGCTAGCTTTTAAGCTAGGTAATATATCTAGCCCACTTTTACCGGGCATGCGTATATCGAGCACAATAACATGTGGCTTTATTTTATCGGCTAGTATCTCACCAGACTCTGCATCATGAGCGATACTTACCTCAAAATCATTGCTTCTAAAGTGTATTTGTAAAGTGCGGCATATGGCGACTTCATCATCAATGATTAATAGTTTCTTCAACATGGATTTCTTCTATATTTTCTTATCTGGTTAATGGCAGCATTACAGTACAGCAAGTGCCCCCGTTGTCTAGGGGCTTTAAAGTAATATCCCCATGATAATAATTGATAATATTTTTTACAATAGCTAATCCTAACCCAGTTCCCTTTGCTTTAGTGGTATAAAAAGGTTCAAATAACTTTTCAACGTCAGCAGGATCAACAGAGTCACCGTTATTAATAATGTTTATTAATATTTTCTCTCCGGACTGCATTATCACTTTATTAACAGTAATGTCTACTTGCGAAGTACTATTTTTGTCGCTCATTGATGCCTGAACGGCGTTAACAATCAAGTTTTGAAAAACCTGTTGCATTTTAGTTTTATCTGCATGTATTAAAGGTAAGTTACTTTCACTATTGTAACTAAATTTCACTCGTTGAAAGGTTTTTACTTTTTTTTCATTTGCAATGACTAAATCAATAATATGAGTTAATGCTAACCATTCATATTTGTTTTTATCCGGTCTTGCGTAAGCCAATAAACTGGTAAGAATGTTTTCCATATAGTAAATTTGTTCTAAAGAGATTTCAGTTAATTCAGCCACGTCTTCACTTATATTAACTATCTGATTCGGGAGCATTTGCATCGTCATTTTAACCGATGAAAGCGGATTCCTTAAATCATGCGCAATCATATAAGCCATACGACCCACAACAGCATCGTGTTCATGCTTAATTTTATCCTTATTTTCATCGGCAAGCTTTAAAGATAACAACCTTTCTTTGGTGATGTCTCGTTTTACAGCAACATAAGCTACAATGTTTCCAATATTATTTTTCACCGGAGAAATTGATGCAACTTCCCAATAGTCCTGTCCGTTTTTTTTCCTGTTGCAAAATTCCCCATGCCAGGTATTTCCCTGAGTAATTCGTTGCCATAATGCTTGGGTATTGGTTTGATAGATAGTTCTTGATTGTAAAAAAGCAGGCGTTTCCCCCAAAACTTCAACGCTGTTATAACCCGTTACTTTAGTAAAGTTAGGGTTAACATAGGTTATTACTCCCTTAACATTAGTTATCATTACGGTGACTGGCGCTTGCTCTACCGCTTGAAATAATTTACTGCGTTCAAGTTCTAACTCCCTTTGCTTGGTTATATCACTACCTATCAAGGTTAAATATTTTTTATGTTCTATAGCATCGATAAAAAAACTAGATGACCAGCGATAAGCTCTACTATCACCTTGATGGTTAAGAATTAGAAATTCTATCTGCTTAACTTTAGTCGGGTTTTCTATTAGCCTCGCTAACCGTTCTTTTTCTCTAGTTCTCCCTTTTACCATTATAGAAAGCAACCAATCTTGATCAATTATGGCTTCAGAGGCATAACCTGTTTGCGTTAAAAAATTTTGGTTGGCGTATATCAACCTTCCCTTGGGATCAATAATGACGGCAGCTAAATTTAATCCCTCAAGAATTTGACGAAAGCGTTGTTCATATTTACTGGTTTGTAATATCTCTTGCTGATATATTTTAATACGAGTGAAAATAATGGCCAACAAAACGCAGAGGCTTGATACTAAAAAATAAAGCGGTATTCGACTCTCGATAAACGCTTTTTTTATCGCTGACAATTCAGCTGGCAATAACTGAGAAATTAAAATCCAGTCTTTTCTTGACTTAATATTGACCAAAGACATAGGTTTCATTGAAGTAAAGGTATAGTAGCCGTTATCTACTTTTATTTGTCCCTGTAAACTCGTTTTGATTTCTTTCCATAAATTGGGGTGGAGCTCTTTCATTCGTTTAACTTGACCTAAAATCCATTTAGCGCCAACATTTTCTTCCTTTAAATACAGTAATTGACCACTGTTATTGACCAGAAACAGTTGTTGTTGATACAACGATGAGGCGTCAACAAATCGAGAAATTAAATGACTTGCTGAATAATTAATAACAATCACACCTTGACGACGTGCAAACTTATCAAATACCGGCATAGCAAAACGGAGTGTGGGTCTAAATGGCAATTCAACTTCGCCATTTTCCATATTCCAGTCGATTGAAGATATATAAACGCTATTCTTTGCCAAACTACTTGCTTGATTAAAATAATAGCGTTTCGATTTATCTTGTAATGATTGGTCATTTATTGATTCAGAAATGTTGTTGTCACCTCTATCAACTCGAATAATTTCCATGCCACTATTGTCTAGATAACGAATTTGCTCATAACGTGCTTTGTTTTGACTAAAGAAGACAAACTGATTTTTCAGCGTATTTTTTACATCAAAATCAATATATTCAAACACTTGAAAACTTGATGATAATATTTTTATATCACCAACTATGTGTTTAATATCTTCTGCAATAGCATGACGACCTGCTTCAACGGCACTGACCTGCTGTTTGATAAGTGCTTGCCATTTACTCTCGACACTACTCCTATAATCGACATAAAAAATGACGAAAATAAACAATAATGACGGTAGCAATATTTTAAGTAATACAAGAGAAAAGGGCTTAAGGCTCAAAAGCTGTTCACCTAAAAAAAGAGATGGCAACTCACATAGTGCCATCATTTACATATGAATATTTACCATAACAATTACACTTTATGATAGCAATTGATGTTGACTACCAATTTGATTGTCTGCATAGAGACACTCTAATTGATGAAATAAATGCTGGCGCTGGCTAAACTCTTTACTCTCAGTTAAGCGAGCTAATATCACGTTAGTTGCTTGGTTTTTATCGATAAATTTAAGTGCCTTACCTACTACGTTAGTTAATGCCCCGCCATCACTACAGCCAAGATCGACTAAAGCATCTATTTCCGGGATCTGGTGTTTTTGCATAAATAATACCGCTGCTTGGCGAACACCGTATTCGTTATCTGTTAGACACTCAGTCACTAAACGAATCGTTTTTTCATCTCTACTTTCGTCATGATTTTCGTCACGCACTACATGGTCTTCCGTTGAGATGCGCTTAGCTTTTTTAGAGAGTAATTCACTCAGTGAGTGTATCGCTTGTATGCGAACGTTTTGATCTGGGCAACTTATCGCATCATGTAAAGCTGGAATGGCTTGACGGTGCTTTAATTGCCCTAGTATTTTAGCCGCCAAGCGTTTGATTTCATTGTTACCACCAAAGACCAAGGTGGAACAAATCCCGACAATATTACTTAAACCACTAATTCGGATATTACTTGCTACGATGCGGTCAAGTGCCGTTAATAAAGCAATGGTCATTTCAGCATCGGGGTTACGTAAACTTTCTAAAATAAGCTCTACGGTTGATTTAGAAGGATAATGCGCAAGTGATTGTGCCGCCAATATTCTATTTTCAATGATAGCAATACGGGCTATTTTTTTCTTGGAATAGCCAAGTTGGTCACCGTTTTTTAAATTCTGTCTGACAATACCATTAAAGTCTTCCATCCCTTCAGGTTGTTCATTGAGTAACTGATGCAAACGTTGGTCTTGATCTTTTTCTTTAGCAGCAGCATCAGTCGGTTCATTTATAGCACCAGCCCCGATAGATGATAAGGTAGATATAACTTCAGGTGCTTGTTCATCATCTTCAGTAATATTATTTTCCTGAACATTTTTTTGGCTTTGTTCACCCGTAACATTTTGTTTTACGTTACACAATAAGCTGTCGAGGGTACTCATTGTATCATTGGCTGGTGAACTATCATCATCGATAATGGCTACGGGGATCACTTGATCAGCGGTTACTTTGTTAGTTAACGCTACATTTTTTGTATTTTTAGCGGCGGTTTCAGATTCTTCAGACTCAATACTTTGGCTTAACACTAAAGAATATAACACATGTTCCGCGGGGTTAATGTCACCTACAAAAGGTTTTTGCGCCATTTTAGCGATAATATCTAGCACCGCGGTACGAATAATATTCTCATTATCGTCAAGTAGTGCCAGTAAGGGTACTAATGCTGTTTGACTGTTTTTAAGTTGTGAAAGATAGCAGTGAATAAGGCCTCTTCGGGTATGACTGGATAATTCGGTATTATTTAACTGCTCAATTAATGCTGGCTGACAGGCCGGGTTTGGCTCTTTACAAAGCAATTTAGCCGCGAGTAATGAAAGTTCATCATCATTGATGGTGAATAATCCAACTAAAAAGTCATGATCAGCTGCATTCATTTCACTGCCAAATTCAAACATTTCATCCGCTATTTTCAATAACGCTTTGCGAGCATTTGTGCTCGCTTCTTTGGCAAAGGTCAATAATAGATGAGGTGAAATAGAGGTTAACAATCTAGGCTGATTTTGTGCAATATTGATAACGGCTCGAATGGCCGCTTCAGCGACGTCTGCATCTGAATCAACAAAATGATTAATTAACCCTTGGCTTGCTTCAGGTAAAGAAAAATGCCCTAGCGTTTGGCAAACAACCAAACGTATATGGGGGTCTTGGCATTCAAGTAGTGCCAGCAAACCATTAACACAGCTCAAATGGTATTCAGGTTCACTTTGAGATAGTGCACTCACAATGCGGCGCACTGTTCTCGCCGGATGAGTAGTTAAACAGGAACATAAATAATTAACGCCAGCTTGGCCTGTTTTGGCTAAAGCGGTTAATATTTCGGGTTCTAAATCCTGACATTCATCTGAACTGAGTAGTGATATTAACAGTGGTACCGCTTGCGACACTTTTTGCTCACCAAGGGCGATAACCGCAATACGTTGAATATCCCAATAATCATCCCAGCCATCAAGTAAATCTTCGTCCATGCTTAACGGGCGAGTTTGGGCAAGTGACATTAACGTTTCAAGGGCTTCTTCAGAGCCGATATTAGATAAAGCTTGCGTAGCGGCAATTTTAACATCGCCAACATGATGCTCATTGATAGCTTGAATTAAAATGGATACCGCATCTAAGCAGGCCAATTTTCCCAAGGCTATTGCGGCTTCAGTACACACATCGTCATCTTCATCTCCTAATCGTTCAATTAGCTGTTCACTAGCATGTACGGCATTAAGTTTTGTTAATGCTCTAATGGCATAAAACCGATCGGCTTCGTTACCTTTTTCCAACCAATTAACTAAATGACTGATCACTGCTTCTCTGCCCATCATGCTTACTCCAAATGTTTCTATTGATCTAGTAGGTTTTTGATAATGAATTGATGATGCAATAATTACACCAACAAAAAGAAACCGGTAACACTTTGATCTATAGATAAAAAATAAGGAGTTAAAATTACAGTTGCTGATTTCCGCTCTTAATTGAACGATTCGTTCAATTTATAACAACAAAAGACACTGCTAGGTGTCTTTTTGTAAAGTTGAGGTAATTAAAGCAAAGTCTACGATGTCTTAAAATTATCCATCAAGGTTTTTAGCTGAGTACTCATATTAGCGAGTTCTTCACTTTGGTTAGCAATTTGTTGAGAATCACTATGGATTGATGTTGTCTTCAATGATATATCATGAACATTTTTATTCATTGCTTCAGCAACAGCATGTTGCTCTTCGGTTGCCGTTGCAATTTGTATATTCATATCGCGAACGGTATTTAAACCTTGCACAATATTATCGATACTTTCTCCTGCTTCTTTTGCAATTTCACTGCCAGTGGCCACTTCTTTTATGCCTTGCTCCATTGAACCTACTGCGTCTTTTGCACTTGATTGCAGTTGGTTGATGATTTTTTCAATATCACCTAATGATTCAGTCGTACGTTTTGCCAAACCTCTAACTTCATCCGCAACAACGGCGAATCCTCGACCGGAGTCTCCCGCTCTGGCGGCCTCTATGGCAGCATTTAATGCTAATAGGTTTGTTTGCTCTGCAATAGCTGATATTACATTAAGCACTTGTCCAATTTCATCTGAGGCATCATTAACCTTACCGATGACTGTAGATGCACCGACTAAGTGTTCATTAATATTTTGAATTTGCTCTATTGTTCTTGATACCGCAACTTGACTTTCAATTGCATTACTCTCCACTTGTTCTGCACAATCTGATGTTGAGGAAGCATTTTGAGCAACGTCTTGAACTGTTGCTGTCATTTCATCTACAGCGGCGGCAAGTTGATCCGTAAGACTTAATTGTGTTTCTATGGCTACGTTACTGCTGTCAGTAACACTTTGCAATTGAGATGCACTCTGTTCGATGTTTTCAATGATAGTTTTTTCTTCATTAACGATGTATTCTAATTTTTCGACAAAAAGATTAAAAGACAATGATAATTGACCTAATTCATCTTTATTGGATTCATCTAAGCGAACACTTAAATTTCCATCACCCTGAGCTATTTCATGCATCGTTTGGTTAAGTAACTGTAAGGGAGGAATAATCGCTGAATAAAACCAAGCTAAAATAACAACAAAAACTAAGGCTATAATAAATAATGCCGTAATTACTGCTATTATAGCATTATCGATAGTGCTATTTATTTGTTTTCCATACTCAGATGTCATTTCTTTGTAGTGACTATCTAAAACGTCAAAAGCATCAAGCGCAGGTTTATCACTAATTTTCACTACTGAATCAACGTCTTCGGCAGTTTTGCCTTGAGCAAATAATGTACTAATAAATTTGGTGTTTTCAAAATAATTTTTTGCCACTGTAGCAATATTATTTAAGGCTTGCTTTTCTTTGTTTGTTAACCCGCTTAAACGATTATAGCTAGCGATATTAGCATCGAGTGCTTGATAATTTTTTTTGATTTTAAGTAAATACTTATCTTGGTTCCTTAATACATAATTTTTAAAGTTGTGTATCAGACCCCCATAACCAAAATTGGCTTTTATCGTCAATAATAATTTTTGTCGAGCGGCTGCTTGTATTTGATAATTATCCCAATTCTGTGCAACAGGCGTCACCGAACGATATATGTATACACCACTAATAGAGAGCAACAATAGAACAATTGATATCATTAATAATATTTTGTGTTTTAAGGTGATATTATTTCTCATATATTGCTCACTTATTGCTCACTTATTGCTCACTTATTTTTTATAAATATTTTGGCTATGTTCCCATTAGTGATTGTTTAATGGGAAGCAGAGTGCGGTTTTTTCAGCTCTTCCACTGCAGAGGTGACGATGAAAGATCAACACACCCTGCACTACGAATAAATTAATGCTAAAACTTATAATTAACATTTAACTGTAAGCGACTGCGCTCATTTTCATTGAATATGGCATCACTGACACTACTAGGTAGGGTGCTTTTGTCTTCTAGGCGTTTCATATTAAATAAGCGCAAGTCAACGGCTAGCTTTGGATTAACTTTATAATCTAACTGCAACCGATAACCGTCATAGTTTGAAACACCAGTGCTACCCGGATTTGGAAAGTCATCTTGTGAAACTGTTCCATCACCTATTGTTGAAAACGCTTCAACATGGAACCAATAGGCACGAACTCCCCAGCCATTTCCTAAAGAATAACGCGCTTGCAACGTATAAGCGGTATCTTCAATATCTGCATCAGAGTCGATATATTCGGCGATAAATCTTAGCTTAGACATTTTCCAATCTAACATTGCCATGGTATATGTTTCAGCATTAAACACCTTACCACTATCTACCGATGCACCACCAAGCGCTAAAGTTAACTTACCTTGGTTGAAGTTACTTTTATAAACACCTTGCGCAAAAACGGCATCAATATCATCGTTCCAATTTCCTTCAACTATAGTTGCATACGCGGCATTAAAGGTGAAATTTCCCGTTTTATAAACCGCAGCAAGTGCTTCAGGGTTTATATCGGCATCCCAAAACACTTCAGTGCTATTAGCAAAGTTAAGTGGTGTTTTACCCGCTATTAGGGTTAAATTATCAACACCTGAGTAGGCAATATAAGCTTGATCAAAACCTATATCCGCGTCGTTGGTATCACCTATTGCTTTACCATCATCATTAATTTTTACCGTACTAAAGTTAACATGTGGAGAATTAAGACTTGATGAGTTAGTCGCTATGCGCATTTTGCCAGTCCAATTATCGTCCATGGCATACTTTATTCCCAAACGCGCACGATAGCGGAGACGTTCACGATCACGCTCTGAACCATCCGCTTTTTCACTATCATCACGCTCTGCACGAATGCGCATATCGCCAAATATTTTTACCTTACTTGCATCATCTAACACAATGTCAGCAAGCGATGTGGTTGAAATTAAGGCGGCAGCAATGGCTCCGCCAATGATAGAGAGTTTTTTATTAAACATTTTGTTATCCCCTGTGGGTGTGAAATGCAGGGGAGGATACCCTCCCCAAATAAGACATTATTGTTTTAACATTAGGTAATGTTTCGTGGTGCAAATGAGAAGCTACGGAACTCAGACTTATATTTGCTTTCGCCTAATTTTCGTATATTGGCAACACCCATTTTAAAATTATAGTTGCCCGATATATTGTCAATTACTCGCGCTGTGAGTGAATTACTCGGTTGACGCATATCCATCATATTGGCATACAGCACACCTTTTTTGACACAAGGTGTCACCATAGCAACAGCGGTAACAGCGCCTTTGCTTAATTCAATATGACCGTTTTTCATTAGACTGCTAAATTGAAAATCATCACCATGAACGCCTAATATGGTGTCTTTAAACGCAGCAACTCGATTTGAATACATCATCACTTGATCACCTGATTCAATGCCACGCTTTTTCGCATCTTCCGGGTTTATTTCTACCCAGTTTTCCGGCCAACGTTGAATGGTATAGGCACGTCGTTCAACATCATCAAATCCTGACTGCCAAATTTCATTTATACGGCCATTTGAAAACCATAATTCATCTTCTTTAGGGGTTAGCCATTCATAAAAATCAGAAAACAGACTCCAAGGATGTTTTTGCAGATTAATCTTTCCGGTTTGGCTATTAAAGTGCGTTAGCTTTTTACCGAGAACATTAGCGCCTTTAGGTCCATTTTCTAGACCCATCTCTTTTAAACGGACTTTGTCATTCAATAATTCGGTATCGTGTAAACGCTTAGTGCCGACCAATTTTTTAGTATCATAATTATAAAAAACGGGGCCTTGAATGCCATCTGTGCCAAATTCCCTTAATTTCTCATGTAGTGTTTTACCTTCTTTATGAGCGGCAACTTTGACCATATGAAAATCTTTACGAGAACCGCGTGAGAAACGAGACGCTTCTTCGGCAACATCGTTGGAGTTTTTCCAATCAAAGCCGTCGAACCCCATACGTTTAGCCAATTGACTAATGATCCACCAATCTGGTTTTGCATTACCCGGTGCATCATTAAACTTTTGATATAAACGTAAACGACGCTCGCCGTTGGCACGGATAAAATCATCTTCTCCCCAACCAGCTGCAGGGAATACAATATCAGCAAATTTAGCACCAATAGGGTCGCGTAAATAAATATCCTGATTAATGACAACCATGCCGCCAGAATCAGCACGTTTTTTTAAGGTATCAATTATTTCTTGCTTATCATAGGTATACACCTGATGTGGATTAGCAGTGACTAATTCCCAGAATTTTTTCTGTAATCCCTGCGAACCTGCCATAGCCTGTATCCAGGTAGTGCCAATAACATGCGCAAAACGGGTATGACCTGAGTAAGTCCAACGGTCAGTATCTAAAGCTCTGCGACGACGACCAGGTACTTTTTCAGGAGATTTGTTACGTGGTAATTTTCCGCCACCTAGGCCACCACGTTGATGACCACCTAATCGACCAACCATTTGACCTGGACGACCACCCGCTCCAACCAAGGTTGCTAGTGAGCTAATTGCGTTGGTATTACCGGTATTATTAGACCAATAAAACCCTTTTTCAATAGCAATAGATGTTTTAACACGACTACCATCAGCTTTAGGTTTAGCCATCATTTCTGCGGCTTTATATATTTTGTCTACGTCTATGCCTGCAATTTTTGCTGCATACTTAGGCTCGTATTCTTTCTGCGCAAACACCCATTTTTTATAATCTTCGAAACCTTTAGTCTGAAATTTACCCCAAGTTGTACGCCATTGCCACGGGGTATTACGTGTACCTTGACCAAACCCAGAGTCAGACTCCCATTTATTGTTGACCCATTTATCAATCCATTCTTTATCTTGCCAGCCATTTTCCATAATTACTCTAAGAATAGCGCCTAAAACGAGATTATCTGAACCCGGATTAACGTCTAAATGCAGCCCGCCATGCTTTTTCATAAAGGCAATACCGGCAGTTTCACGAGGATTCAAGATAACTGTTTTCATACCACCTAAAATGGCGGGCATCATAAATTGAGTAAATAGCACCGTTTTGGTTTCATAGGGATCTGTTCCACATACCATTAAGGTATCCGCATTTGCCCAGTCATCATAAGCAGGAGCAAAATTATCAAAACCTGCATCTCTAAAGCCCGGAGTTGAGGTAACATCTGATGGCGTGTCATGAAAACTAAAGTTGGCTGTATTAATGTGACGCAAGGCATATTTAGTGACCGCATAGGTATTTTCAATATATTGATATGAAAAAGTTTTTACGCCATACGCGTTATCACCGTGCGCTTTTCTTACGTACGCACCAACTTCGGCAGCAACGTCTAAAGCAAAATCCCAAGGTACTGGTTGTAACTGACCGCCAATACGCATTAAAGGCTGAGTTAAGCGATCGCGCGTACCTGTTTTAGGATTATAAGGCTTTTGGGCTAGCAGGCCGCCACGCATACTTGAGTCGCCATTTTTATTGATATGTTTATTTCCTTTATCAGGAAGAATAACAATGTTATGTGGCTTACCTTCGTGCATCACGACATTATGCTGGGCAGGAGCTACCCAAGCTTGCAATGCAGAGGTGGGAAAATCTACACCGAAAGCATTTTGATGTGCTTTATCACCACCGTCGGCTACTTCTAATGGCCAGCGATAAACATTATAACCGCAGCCAACAATACAATAGTCACATGCTGTGGTGATTATTTCTGCCGACTTTGGCGGTAACGGTGCGTGATCTTCGGGAATATAAAAATTGGTAGTCATGGTTGATCTCCTATCCTAACATTAGGTTGCTGGTGCGTCCGAACAACAATCCCATAATGCCAACGGCATATATGTCATCGCCATCAACTTCTAGCAATACTTGCGGTAAACTTTCGTACGCCTGCCCCGACACGATAATGCCATGGCGTCTAATATCGAATGTTGATAAATGTAACGGACATTGCCCGACGGTACGATGTTCACCAGTGACTTTATATGAACCCATTAATGGCCCACCTTGATGCGTACACATATAACTAAATGCCACGACATCTTTTTGTTTGCCTACACCACCACCACATTCCACATCCGCTTTTACCAGCATAGCTTGTGAATTGGGTCCGTTATCAGGGTAGCTAAAATCAAACACTTGATTGTTTTTTAACTGGCTTAATTTAGCAATTTTTTTGCGTGGATAATTGGTAACTCTGGCATTGATGGGTGAAGCATTAGCTATTCCAGGGAACAAAGACACAGCAACCACAGTTGTTGCAGCAGTGACACCTGAGTAAACCAAGAATTCGCGCCTAGTTACCATACATTTACCATGTTCAATAGCATCTTCTCTGGGGTCTAGATTACTTGAATTAATATTGCTCATTTTTCTATCTCCAATAGTTCTTGCTCAGTAAACATAGGTTGATACCCTGGAATATTTGGGCGAGTGAGACCTATTCTCTCTCCGGAAAAAGCATCAAGAAAGGCAAGTAAATGCTCTTTTTCCTGTTTACTTAACCCTAATGGTTTAATTAGCTTACTTTTATTACCTGCATAATCTGAAGGCGTTGCGCCTAGTACAACGCCACCGCGGTCATAAAAATCAACCACATCTGACAATGTCGCTAAGGTGCCATTATGCATGTACGGAGCGGTGTATTTTGTATAACGTAATGAAGGTGTTCTAAAAGCGCCTTTCATCTCTTTCATTTTTCCACGAAAGTACACGCCCGGATCTGACTTTGCAGTACGATATAGTTTTTCATTAGAGCCTTTAGCGTACATTTCATAACGAAAGGTAATTTGAGCCAAAGCATCGTTTTCCCAGCGTTGGTTACTTGGTACACCTATATTATAAAACTGTTCATCACTGGCCAGTGCGCCGTTGTGACAAGCAATACACTGGGCTTTGCCTTCAAATAGCGTTTTACCTTGCAATTGCGCAGCAGTTAACGCTTTTTTATCACCTAACAAATAATTATCCAAAGGCGTATCTCGTTGTACTAAAGTACGTTCAAACGCGGCGATCGCTTTCCAAGCATTACTAACTTTTGGCCAGTCGTCTCCGAAAACCTGCTTAAACTGAGTAACATATTCAGGTACTAATGCTAATCGAGCTTCCATCAAGTCATCCTCACCGTTGCCAGCAACGGCGCCTTTTGCAGCTCCTTTGGCTTGTGCTTCCAGTGATTTAGCTGATCCTGCCCAGAATAGTTTTCCATAATAGGCTGAATTAATAATGGTTTGAGAGTTTCGCCAATGAACCGTTCCTGGATAGCCCATAGAAATGTCGCTAGGAAAATCCCAACCAGCTTCAGGTAAATGGCATGCTGAACAAGGTGTTGAAGTATCTCCGCCTAGCTTGCCATCAAAAAATAGGGTTTTACCTAATTCAACTTTTTCTGGTGTCATTGGGTTATCTTTAGGCTCTGGTACAGGACCTAAAGGTGCTAATGCAGGATAGCTTTTGCTACTCAATTCAATGTTTGCCAGTTCTGGAGCCTTACTTACCGCTTTAGCGGCTACCATCAATTTCGCTAGGTCAGGTGATATTTCTTGAGCGACAATCTCTACTTTGGTTGCTTTCTCTCCTACAGGTGCCGCCACAGTTGAGCTGGTGTTACAAGCCGTTAATAGTAGTGAAAGTGTCGTAATAGAGGCACTTAACAATCTGTTTTTTACTGTTATTGTATTCATTATCATTTCCTCCTAGTTTTTAACTTCGCGCCAGTTATCAATCACTTGATAGGTATAATCACTTTTAGTCCAAACGTGTTTATCTGACGTTAAAGGTTTATCGCTAGAAAGTGATTTAAGAAAAGCAACTAAGGCGACTTGCTCATGTTTACTTAAGTTGAGTGGTTTGATTCGGCTATCTTTATTTTTGTCTTGTTCGCCACCAGCATTATAGAAGGCTATAACTTCATCTAGCGTTGAAAACATACCGTTATGCATAAATGGCGCGGTATATTTTAATTCGCGTAATGTTGGCACCATAAATTTACCTATGTCACTGCCATCCGCTTTATGTGAACGAACATGAGCACCTACATCACGTTTTAAGTTCATGTAGTTTTCGTTACCCATAAACATATTAAAGGCAATAAATGTTTGATGACGTTCTACATCTGTAAAAATATTTAAATTCTCAGGAACTCCAGTATTATAGGGTTTTTCATCCGAAAACAATGGTCCGTTATGACATGAAGCACAACCCGCTTTACCTTTAAATAGCTCAAAGCCACGCTGTGCTGTCGCACTCATTTTATTTTGATCAAAATCGGTATCTGAGCTGACTAAGGTTTTTAAATATTCAGGTATGGCTTTTCGTACTTTTCCGTTTGACGGTTCACCGTAGCCGGCTTTTTCAAACATTTCGATGTATACTGGATCTTGCTTAATACGCTCTTGCATTAAACGCATATCCATATTCATGAGGTAATCTTCAGTAATCATCTCACGCGTAACATCATTGAGATTGGTACCAAGTCGACCATCATGCATCCAGCTTTTTTTGAATGTTGTATTAATTAATGTTGGTGCATTTCTAAAATGTTTATTACCTGGGTAACCAGGTGATAAAGCTTCTTTACTGGAAAAACCATTATCTGGCTGATGACAACTTGCACAAGAAATTGAAGCATTCCCTGAAAGTCGAGTATCAAAAAATAACCGTTTACCTAGCTCTGCTTTTGCTTTATCAATCTTAATGGTAGGAAGTTTTCCAAACTTAAATTGCTCTGCGTTTGCACTCACTGTAAGTAAGCAAAGACTCAGCACAGAGGTCATAAGTAGGCGACTTTTATTCGCGACAAGACCCATATTACGCTCCTAATTATTAGTGTTTTAATAAAATCGATACGAATTATTTCGCACTGATAACTAGTAATTTGCAATTAGCGATCCAATTTATATTTTAATTATTTAACAATGACTTAATTAATATATATTGATTTTTACCATCGCAAATAGAATGATTCGTTCAATAACATTGCACAACTGATTAAATAATTTTTCGACAAATTATTTTGAAGGTTGACCGTGGCTGCCATTAATGAAGTGATGGTGTTTTTATTATGGGATGTGGATATATGAACAAGAATTTTGTTATGACTAAAGTTTTTAGAACTTCTATTTATCTAAGTTATACATTACGAATAATCAAGAAGTACCTATCTAACACAATTGCCAATGTCATGTTCAGACTTCAGGCACCATTGATATTAATGTAATGAGTAGGCTCCATAGAATCTATCTCACATTTGTGCCCCATAATGAAATAGAGCTAGCAGTAGAATACGACCTTTTTACACAGCATTTCCAATTCGAGAAACACTGTTTCTGAATTAAGTTGATCCCACTACCGATCAATTTGCGCAACCTAACTATCTTAGTCTGCTGTTTGAATCATCGTTCAATGTCTTCATTGAGCGATATTTACCTATTATAACAATCAAATTAATTAATGGTTCAAATTTTAATGAGGGTTAATTTTCAAGAACAAGGCGCTTGATTGAGCAATAGCTGGCTTATGTGGATTGAAAGCAACGATGTTATTGGATATTTAGACCATTTAAAAAGATCACTTAGTTAGTTTGATTGGTATTATATTTTAATTCACTACAAAACTGATAATACAAAACCAACAAGTTTGCTGATTACTTAACTAACTAAAGCTCGTACATAAGTACGCATTTATTTCTTTGTGTTATTATTTTTGTTGTTAACAAAGGGGAGTCCACATAAGTTGGCACCAGCACCAATAGAGGTTGCGCTAAGACCTTTAATATAAAGATAAAAACACCTTTAGCTCGGTTAAGGAAATGCCATCTATGGGAAGAGTATGCCCGTTGTATGGCGCTAAAATTAACACTTCGTCAAGCGGCGTCTATTTGTCATATTAACCTTAAAACTGCATTTTTATGGCGGTATCGTTTTTTAATGGCTAACACCGCTAAAACACAAGATACATTATCAGGAATAATTGAAGTAGATGAGTTCTTTATGGCGTATTCTGAAAAAGGCTCTAAAAAGCTAACCAGCGGGCGAAAAACGAGGAAACGCGGTGGTGATGCCGATAAAAGAACGAAAGATGAGCAGGTAGCTATATTACTATCAATTGATCGTATAAGCATATAGTAAGCAAGGTGTTAGCAGCGGATACCGCACTAGAAATATAATCTAATTTCGAATCACACATCACGAGTAATTCAGTACTTTGTAGTGATGGCGCATGGCCTTATGTGAATGTTGCAGAGCATAAAAATTGTGATGATAAACGATTAATAAATGGAAAAATAGAGTGGTATAAAACATTTATCACATCCAAACCATTAATGGCTCTATCACTCATTTCAAGAGCTGGGTGATAGGTAAAATGAAGGGTATAGCAACTAAGTATTTACAGAATTCTCTCGCTTGGTTTAGAGAAAGTAGTGCAAAGTATGATTTTCAGCAAATCTAACGACCAAACATTCCGCCTGGTGGCATCATCCCTTGCACTAGTGTTGTGTTAGCGCATCATTTTTATAAAATGTTATTCTTTACTAACGACCAAACATTCCGCCGCCGCCGCCCATTCCGCCTGGTGGCATCATCCCTTGCATAGAACGCATCATTTTTTTCATGCCGCCCTTACCTGACATCTTTTTCATCATTTTTTGCATTTGCATAAATTGTTTAAGCAATTTATTTACATCTTGAATTTGAGTACCAGAGCCTGTAGCAATTCGACGTTTGCGAGAGCCTTTAATAATTTCAGGTCGCTCACGTTCTCCTGGCGTCATAGAATTAATAATGGCTTCCATTCGAACGGTTAATTTTTCATCCATTTGACCTTTGATTTTATCAGACATATTTCCCATGCCCGGTAATTTGTCCATCATTCCCATCATGCCACCCATGCTTTTCATTTGCACAAGTTGATCACGAAAATCTTCTAAACTAAACCCTTTACCACTTTTAACTTTTTTCGCTAATTGTTCAGCTTTTTTCCTATCAACCTTTTGTTCAACTTCTTCAATAAGTGATAAAACATCACCCATACCTAATATACGAGAAGCGATTCTGTCAGGATGAAAAGGCTCTAATGCTTCAATTTTCTCACCAACACCCATAAATTTAATAGGCTTGCCAGTAATATGACGAATAGACAACGCAGCACCACCGCGAGCGTCACCATCAGTTTTTGTTAAAATAACACCCGTTAATGGCAAAGCATCATTAAAAGCTTTAGCGGTATTAGCCGCATCTTGCCCTGTCATTGCATCAACAGTGAATAATGTTTCAATAGGGTTAATCGCCGCATGTAATGCTTTAATTTCATCCATCATGCTTTCGTCAACATGCAAACGGCCTGCAGTATCGACGATAACAACATCATAGAAATTTTTCTTAGCGTGATCTATAGCTGCCTTGGCTATATCAATTGGCTTTTGCTTGATATCACTAGGGAAGAATCCAACACTTATTTCAGTCGCTAATGTTTCAAGCTGCTTTATTGCCGCGGGGCGATAAACATCAGCACTGACCACTAGTACTTTTTTCTTTTCGCGCTCAGTTAAAAATTTCGCTAGCTTGGCAACCGAGGTTGTTTTACCTGCACCTTGCAAACCTGCCATTAAAACGATAGCAGGAGGCGTTGCTTTTAAGTTAAGACTTTCATTAACTCCCCCCATAGCAAGTTCAAGTTCTTTTTGAACAATTTTTACGAATACTTGCCCGGGCGTTAAGCTTTTAGAAACATCCACGCCTACCGCTTTTTCTTTAACTTTGCCTACAAATTCTCTAATGACGGGTAAAGCAACATCAGCTTCAAGCAATGCCATACGCACTTCGCGCAATGTTTCTTTAATGTTGTCTTCAGTTAAGCGACCACGGCCGCTAATGTTTTTAAGGGTTTTACCTAATCGTTCGGAAAGATTTTCAAACATAAATAACTCTAATAGCGCTCTTTACATAACGAAAAGTAGCGAAAATTTGTGAAAATTAATGCTGCTATTATACCTGTGATAAAAACATTGTCGAGATCAGCGTTATTTGATCGTTTAATTGTACTTAAAAGAGATAAGATTGAGGAATATATAGCTAACATTCATCATTGAAAACGTCTCCATTACTAAAATCATGATATAATTAACTTTGTTGATTTCATCATGATTTTCATGGTTATAATATTTTATGGTCGTAGTAATGGAACACCTAACATCCCTTGTTAATAATTTTATCGAACTCAGTACACAAGCAAGCCCTTAAAAAAATAGTGCTATAATCTAGATCAAGCAATGCTATATTTGTCATGGTAGTTAACGCGTTATCTGATAGAATTAATAAAATTTTGTTTACCGTTTAGGAGTTTAAGTTAGTGGATTTTTTGGTTATTGGATCAAGCATGGCATTTGTCGCGTACATGCTCGCCACTATGGTAATTGTATCGCGCTTATTTCACCCTAACGGCCCTAATCTTGAACGCGTGTTAATATTAGCAACAACCGCTATAGCTATTCATTTATTTAACGACGCACAGTTGTTTTTCAATCAAGACAGCATTAATTTCAGCCTTCCCAATGTAATTTCTTTAGTTAGCTTAATTATCACGATTACGATTTCCGTTGTAGCATTGCGAGTAAAAGTGAATTTATTACTGCCGGTAATCTATGGCTTTGCGGGTATTTGGCAATTAGCGAGGATTTTCATCCCTACTTCTGAATCAATTCCTTTAGTTGCTGAAAAAATTATCCTCATAAGTCATATAAGCCTCGCTTTAATTGCTTATTGTATTTTGATTATCGCCACTTTATATGCTTTTCAAGTAACTTATATTAACTTAAAGTTAAAAAACAAAAATCTAACAGCAGTAGTACATTTACCTCCTTTAATGCAGGTTGAAAAACAACTTTTTACCATTTTAGCTGCCGGAACATTATGCTTGTTTGCAAGCCAACTTATTGGCCTAGCGTTTTTAGAAGGTTTTTTTGCCAAAGAAAACATACACAAAACAGTTTTGTCGTTAATCGCATTACTTATCTATATTGTGATCTTACTCGGCCACTACCTGAAAGGCTGGCGCGGCCACCGAGTATTAGTGCTTACAGTTACTGCTAGCACGTTATTAACCTTGTCATATTTTGGTAGTCGATTCGTTAAAGAGTTTCTGCTATCTTAATTTTATTATAAAACTTTCTTATTAAATTTTCTTATTACATAAGGTACTTCCTTTTTGGATAACATATCAATTCAGATGCTATTTATTATTCTTGGCATACTGATACTTATCTCAGCTTACTTTTCGGGCTCAGAAACAGGCATGATGTCTCTAAATCGTTATCGACTAAGACATCTTGAAAAAGAAAAACACAAAGGCGCTAAACGCGTTAGCAAATTACTAAAACGTCCCGACAGGCTTATTGGTTTGATTCTCATAGGCAATAATTTAGTCAATATTGCGGCATCAGCTATTGCTACTATTATAGCATTAAGGTTATCGAGTGAACTGGGCATATCTGATGATATAGCCGTACTCATAGCAACCATTATACTTACCTTAGTCGTGTTGATTTTTGCAGAAGTAACCCCAAAAACACTTGCTGCGTTATATCCTGAAAGAATTGCTTTTCCCAGCTCTATTATCTTATCTTTGTTACTGAAAATACTGCTACCTTTTGTTATAGCGGTGAACTGGATTACTAATGGTATTTTAATGCTATTAGGTATTAGTTCAGAGCAACGAGAGCAACACAGCTTAAGTAGTGAAGAATTGCGTTCTGTGGTCAACGAATCTAGCGCGTTATTGCACGCACAAGATCATAGTATGTTAATGAGCATTCTCGATTTAGAAAAAGTGACTGTAGATGACATCATGATCCCACGTAGCGAATTGGTAGGTATAGATGTTAATGACGACTGGAAAAAAATTCTAAAGCAACTTACCCAAGCAAATCACACCCGCGTGTTATTATATCGTGATAATATAGACGACGTTGTTGGTTATATTCACGCGCGTGATGCTTTAAAACTGCTATCTAAAAAGCAGTTTACCAAAGCAACATTATTACGCGCTGTACGTGAGCTTTATTATATTCCTGAAGGTACGCCACTTAATATCCAACTACTCAAATTTCAACACGCCAGGGAGCGCTTAGGTTTAGTTGTTGATGAGTATGGTGATATTCAAGGTTTAGTCACTTTAGAAGATATTCTAGAAGAGATCGTTGGCGACTTCACCACAACACAAACCCCAACCCCAAGTGATGTAGTTACTTTACAGCCTGATGGCAGTTACCTAGTAGACGGTAGCGCAAGCATTCGCGACGTAAATAAAGAAATGTCATGGAAATTACCAACCGATGGTCCTAAAACACTTAATGGTTTGATTATTGAGCATTTAGAAGATATTCCGCAAAACAATCTCAGTGTTCGTATAGCTGGCTACCCGGTAGAAATTGTAGCAGCTTCAGAGAATAGAATAGAAACTGTACGCGTTATGCCTGAGTTCTTTATCAGTGAAGATAAAGAAGAATGAAAAACAGTCCTCTTCACTTGGAAAAAAGTTAATCACAATGTTATCCACAAGCGAATATTCAAAATAGCTTTCCACAATTTCTGTGGATAACAATGCCTAAGCCCATTTGTAACAGCTTTTAATTTTTACAACAATTTTTTAATAAAAAATCATCTTTTTTTTATAAAAAAACGACGTTAAACTTATAAGCCAGACACAACATGGCTTAGCCGTTTTTTGTTAAAAAAATAATAAAGTGGCAAGGTTTTTGACTATTCAAACAAGTTGAATTTACCTTGCTCAAAGGCTGTTCTCAACGATAGTCTACAATAGCGAAACAAGAATGCCATTTAACTATTTAACCAAAGAACAATCGCCATAACCAACCGTGATTTAAATCCGCTTCACAACTTTTCAATTGAGATGAATAACGACGAGATCGATTATCCACTTTCTTAGCAACTTTCACTAACCATGCTTTCTTTTTATAGCTTTTGCGCTTAAAGCCACCCCAACCTTCGTGATAGTTTAAATACTGATTATAAGCATCCCACTTTGAAACCCCGTTAATTTTTTGTGTTTTAGAAACAAACCAGCCCATAAAATCAATGGCATCGTCAAAATCATCGCGATCAGCGCCAGAGTTACCTGTTTCTCGAACATAATCATCCCAGGTCATTGTTTTAGCTTGTGAGTAACCATAAGCACTACTAACGCGACCCCAAGGAATGAAACCGAATAAATAATCTCGAGGAGGCAGAGCATCATGTTTAAAAGAGCTTTCTTGATACATCATAGTCATGGGTATATGAATTGGCACTCCCCAACGTTCTCGAACATCTTTGGCCGCAAAATACCAATCTCGGTGCTCACGAAAAATTTCACAAATGTTTTCAGGATTTTTCGGCGGAGGCGTTGCACAGCTTAATAGCAGAAAAACACTTATCAATGTTATACAAAGGGGTTTAGCTATATACATAAAAATTTAAATAACACTTAAGCGTATGAATAATGATAGCAATAGTGCCAGATTTTTAACGCTTTGGCATTAGTAACAATGTTTTTTAGTGTTTTTAAATTATTTTTACTTTTTTTATAAAGTAAATTGAACTTAATAGGAGAAGGACACTCTTACTTAACAGTAATGTTATTCCCTTAGTGTTTCATGTTTTATGCATCTATTCTTATAGATGCATTTTTTTTGCTTGTTGATCAAGGAAGCGATGAATAACAACAAATGTTATTCCCGCCCTTTTTAGATAAGTTTCATGTTTTATGCATCTATTCTTATAGATGCATTTTTTTTGCTTGCTGATCAAGGAATCTTATTTTCGTGTTTTTTTGATTACTTTTACTTTTTATGAAATAAGTTGAACTTAATAGTGAAATCATACTCTTAATACATGAGAGGCTTATTTCCCTTAGTGTTTCATGTTTTATGCATCTATTCTTATAGATGCATTTTTTTTGCGTTTCAATTGTAAAAGTTATTTAAAATAATTTGCTAAAAAATCATCGAAGTTTAACGTATCATTTGCTTCAATATTTCGTTGTTCTTGATGAGATTTTTCTGCGCCATCAATAAAATATTGCTGTGAATAATATTGATAATCACGAGCTAAAGTTTCTTCGCGGTACTTAGAAGCCAGCGCTAATGAGTATTCAGAAAGACTTTGCCCTTGCTCTATAATGATAGATAAAACTTCTGCCGAGGGTGTTAAGCTAGCATCGTTGATTTTCGCTCGTTCTCTGGTTATAGATTCACAATACTGAGTTGTTTGATAAGCCTTATCTAAAAGTAGAGCAACCTGCGCCATATCATCAAACAATTCATTTCCCCAAGTTGCAATAGACTTTAAGTTCACTTCGCCTTGGCAATTAGCATCTGATAGTAATAATTGGGGATCACGCCCACGTATCACAACATCATCCATATTTTTTTCAAAATATTGTTGAGAATCACAATCAAACTTTTTGTTTTCAATAAAAGCACAATAAGTGATAAAAATATCTAAAAAGTGGATTTGCTCAAGACTAATACCCGTATCTACAAAAGGGTTTACATCAAGGGCTCTTACTTCAATATATTCAACACCTCGGTCACGTAATGCTTGTGAAGGTTTTTCGCCAGGCCTGATAACTTGCTTAGGGCGAATGGGTGCATATAACTCGTTTTCAATTTGTAAAACATTACTATTAAGCTGCTGGTACTCACCATCAACTTTTACGCCTATCTTTGAAAATTCTTCAGATTTTAAGCCAATAGCATTTTGTACCCCATCAACATAATCATGTAGATTGTTATAACAAATTTTTAAACTTGACTGTTCGCTACTCGTATAACCCAGATCACTCATGCGCAAAGACGTGGCATATTGTAAGTACAAAGCGCCACTAGGTGACTTTTTAAAAGGTAACTGTGGTGTTTTTCCTTGTAAAAAAGAACTACAAACAGCAGGTGATGCGCCATACAAATACGGAATTAACCAACAATAACGTTTATAGTTTCTTAAAATAGAAAAGTATTGTTCAGAAATAAAATCATTAAACGGCTGAGTATTGCTCTGCTTTTGCAAGCTCTGGAGAATTTTCCAAAAGTCCTGTGAAAATGAAAAATTAAAATGAATACCAGCAATAACTTGCATCATAGAACCATAGCGATTTTTTAAACCTTGACGATAAACAGTTTTCATTTTGCCAATATTCGAATCACCATATTGCGCCAACACAACTTTGTCTGCATCATCAACAAAGCAAGGCATGCTCATTGGCCATAATAACTCGCCATCAATATTCGCAAAGGTATACTTTTGAATATCCTGTAGCTGTGCAATAGCGTCCTCAGGCGAATGACTCACTGGCGTAATAAATTCTAATAATGTTTCTGAGTAATCTGTTGTTATTTCACTATGTGTTAGGGCAGAGCCTAACTGACTATAATGACCATGGTCAGATAGCTTTCCTTTGGGTAATACTCTTAATGCTTCACGTTCAATACCACGCCCAATGTCGGCAAGTGTTTTAAAGTTTTCGTTTTGATTGAAAACGTTAATATAATCGTTTAATGATAATGTCAAAATAATTCCTAACGATGGTAAGTAAAATCACCTTATTTAATACACTATAAATAAGGCGTTTTTATTCATTTTCAAGTTAATATATATTTTCAGGTTAACTTTAAGCTATTTACTTAGCTAACTGCAGGTCTACAATTTCTAAATTCATTTTTTCTAGCTGTGCTCTAATCACTTGACCGTCACCAACTACAATCCATTGCATCGGTTGACTTAATTCTTTTGCGGCAATATCACTTAATTGTTTAAGTGTAATAGTGTTAATGATTTTATTTTGCTGTTCGCTATAGTTTTCCGGCAAGTTAAATTGCAATAACTGCCTTAAAAAGCCACTTTTCTTGCCTGGCGTTTCATAGCTTAATGCTTCATTTTGTGAAATAGCTTGGCGCATAAAATTAACTTCATCAGGCGTTAAGCCATTTTTCTGATAATTATCTAACTCTTGCTCTATTTCAATCATGGCATCGAAGGTGTGCTCTTTTTTAACGCTTGCACCTGCAACAAAACGCCCTAAGGTTTTCCCCGCAGAAAAATAACTTGAAGCACCATAGGTGTAGCCTTTGTCTTCGCGTAAATTTAAATTTATGCGACTATTAAAAGCACTCCCTAAAGGGTAATTCATTAGCGTTGCTTTAAAATGTTCTCCTGTGGCATCATAAGTCATCGCGCGGCGACTGTAATTAATCACTGATTGGCTAGCATCGGGTAAATCAACAAAGTAAATTTTAGCTGGCGTGACTTGCGGAAAGCTCTTATACACTGGAATAGTATAATCCCCACCTTGCCACGACTTTAAATAACTAAGCTTAGGTAGTATGTCACTTTTACTAATGTCGCCAACAATCACTAAACTAGCCTGTTTAGGTGAAAAGTATTGTTTATAGAAACCTTTAATATCTTCTAGGGTAATTGCTGACACTGTTTTTATTGTGCCTTCATTTGCTAAACCAACACGATTATTCTCACCATAAGTCACTTGCTTTTGCGCTCTACTAGCTAACGTACGAGCATCTTTACTGCCCTGCTCTAATCCTTGAATTAACTGATTTTTAACGCGATTAAAATCATTTTCTTCAAACGCAGGATTTAGCATCATATCTAGCATTAACATTAAGGTTGCATCAAGATTTTTCACTAAAGAGTTAACTTGGACGGTAGTATTTCTTCCTGCTGCACTAATAGAAATATCACTGCCCAATTTTGCTAATTCATTTGATAATTCTTCTTTAATGTAGTTAGTCGTGCCTTCATTCATCAAACTAGCGGTAAGGGAAGCGAGCCCTGCTTTTGCTATAGGATCAAGTAAAGGGCCGCCCTCTATACTTAAGAGCAAACTGACTGTGGGCGTTTCGGTATTTTTTGTTGCAATAATTTGCAGACCATTTTTAAAACTATCACGCCACAACGTAGGCACTTCAACTTGCGGATTAGCGCCTGATGTAGGCATAACACTGCGATCAAAAGTGCTTACGTTCTTCATAATAGGCGCATCAAGTTGTGCAAGCTCAGGGGGATTATTGGTGTTAGGTAAAACAAAGTTATCTGCTTTGGCAATAAATTGTTTTTGACCCGTAGGATAAATAGACAATATAGCGGCGCCCTTATCCTTGATATATTTTTGATAAACGCGCATAACATCTGCTTTAGTCACCTTATTATAACGTGCTACTTGCTGCTGGGTGTAATCGGCATTGCCTAAAACAGTTTGATAATGCGCTAAGGTTGACACTTTACCTAAAACACTTTGTAAGCCATAAATAGTGCCCGTTTCTATCCCTACTTTCGTTTTCAGTAAATCATCGTCATTTACACCACGTTGTTCAAATTCAAGCAATGTATCATTGATTACCTGCTCAATTTTCGCTAACGCCATCCCTTGTTGTGGGTTTGGCAGAGCAAAGAAACTCATTTGGCAAGACAGCTCTTTACAAGGGTGACTTGCGCCAGCCTGTACGGCAATGCCAGATTTAACCAAATTTTTATAAAGTAATGAGGTTGGGCCGTTACCTATTATATTTGAAAATACATCTAATGCCGCTTCGTCTTCATGCATACCGTAGACAGTAGGAAAACTAATATAAAGCAAGGGTAGGGTAACGTTATCACTGAAAGAGTAATAGCGATTAGCGGTTAAGCTAGTTAATTTTTTAGGAATATTACTAACTTGGGGGCCGGCTTTCAAACTACCAAAATATTGATTAACCCAAGCGAGTGTTTGTGTTTCGTCAATATCACCACCAATCGTTAACACCGCATTATTGGGTCCGTACCAACGACTAAAAAACTCCTTTAAATCGGTTACGGCTCCTCTGTCAAGATCTGACATATAGCCAATAACCGGCCATGAATAAGGATGCTCTCTTGGGTACATCATTTGATTTACCGTTTCATTTAATCGACCATAAGGACGGTTATCAACATTTTGTCCGCGCTCATTTTTTACCGTTGAACGTTGGATCTCAAACTTTTCTTCGGTAATGGTTTCCAATAAAAAACCCATTCTGTCTGATTCAAGCCAGAGCATTTTTTCTAATTGGTTTTTGGGTACCGTTTCATAATAATTTGTTCTGTCGGTATTCGTTGTGCCGTTTAAATTACCACCGCTTTGCGTAACAATTTTAAAGTGCTGTTCATCGGCAACATTTTTTGAGCCTTGAAACATCATGTGCTCAAAAAAGTGAGCGAAGCCTGATTTCCCTAATTGCTCACGCGCCGATCCAACATGGTAAGTGACATCAACATGCACTAAAGGGTCTGAATTATCTTGATGTAAAATAACCGTTAGGCCATTGTCTAGGCTATATTTTTTAAAAGGAATAGCTAAGCGACCTTCTTTTTCGACAACATTTTCAACGAGGCTAACACCAGTTGGTAAACTTACTTTTTCACTTGTTTTTGACGAGTTTTGTTGAGAGTTCTCTTGGAGACTTCCTTGATTAGTACAAGCAAATAATAAAGCGCTAACTAAAGCGATGGCACTAAGCTTTGGTATAGATTGAAAGGTGTTTTTCAAAATAACATCCTGTATTGGGAGTAAAAATAGATTGATTCAATTATCATAACAAATAATATTAGAAAGTAGACTTATTAAATGTTTAAAATTATTACACAAACTGATGATTTTGTTGTTATCTCAAAAAGTGCAGAGGTGAATTTTCATGATGAAGGTGAACATGGCGCGGGACTATTCTCGCAAGTACAACACTATTTACGTCAACAATTTAATATTGTGGAACTTTATCCTATTCATAGATTAGATAAAATGACTTCAGGTTTGCTTATTTTTGCCAAAAATAGTGAAAGCGCAAAAATTTTTGGTAAATTATTTGAAGCCCACAAAATTGAAAAATATTACCTTGCAATCAGCGATAAAAAACCAATAAAAAAGCAAGGATTGATAAAGGGTGATATGGCAAAAAGCCGCCGAGGTATGTTCAAACTGATGCGCACCATGGATAACCCCGCCATTACGCAGTTTTTTTCTTATAGCCTTGGTAATAACCGACGCTTATATTTACTAAAACCTCATTCGGGGAAAACGCATCAACTGCGTGTAGCGCTTAGCAGCATTGGCGCACCAATTATGGGCGACTCATTATACGAACCAAACTCAAGGACTAAGCTAAACTCAATTGCAGACAGAGGATATCTACATGCTTACGCTTTACGGTTCGAGTTTTTAGGTAAATCATATGAGTTTGTTTTACCGCCTAACGAGGGAGAGCTTTTTCAATCTGAAAGTTTTACTGAAAAGCTAACTGAGATAAAGCAACCTTGGTTGTTAAATTGGCCCAAGGTTTAAAGCATCACAGTGGAAAGTTCCCGATTACAACGAGAGCCACTCTTTACAGGGAATGAAAGAATACAATGGCAATAGCACTTGGACAAACAAACTTTGTATACCAAGGCCAAATTTTCCAAAACAAACTATATTCAACATCTTCAACACCTTGTTTTAACTCTGTTAATATTTCATTACGATGCCAAATCCAACCAACAAAAACACAACACAACATGGCAATAATAGGTTGCCCATATTGAGTGGCCAAAATGGCAACAAAATCTAACATGAAGCTAATATTGGCGACAATAATGGCACTCAGCACAAAAATACCGACACCTATGTAGGTAGTCGCTTTTTCTCGTTGAATATTATGACGTTCAACCACAAAAGATACAGGCCCTTCAAGCATTGAAATACTTGAAGTTAAGGCCGCAATAGTCATTAAAACAAAAAAACCAAAACCAACAAATATACCAACGGTTCCCATACCTGAAAATAGTGATGGTAAAACAGTGAATACTAAATTAGATCCTGAAATCAAACTACCATCTTCTGCAAAAATTGCCACGCCTTGCGCCTGAGCAACATACATTGCAGGGATAATTAACAAGCCAGCAAGAAAGGCAATAGAAACATCAATTAAGGTTACTTGTGCTCCTAATGTCACTAAATTTTCTTTTTTCGAAATATAAGAGCCATAGATCACCATAACACTGGTACCAAGCGACAAAGAAAAGAACGCTTGACCAAGTGCGCTAATAAGTAGATCAG
This sequence comes from uncultured Colwellia sp., assembly GCA_963974965.1. Lineage (GTDB taxonomy): Bacteria > Pseudomonadota > Gammaproteobacteria > Enterobacterales > Alteromonadaceae > Colwellia. Next base: position 90,082 of record CAXBEX010000018.1, read on the forward strand.
GCTCTAATACTCGAGAGATATCAGGGTTCAAATAAGCAATAAAACCTTCATGAGAGCCTTCAAGCGTAAAGACATAAATAATTAATAAGATCAGTAAGCCTATTAGCATCGGCATTAAACGCTTCGACCACTTTTCTATTCCTTGCTCAACACCACGACGGATAATAGTAATAGTTAACAGCATAAACAAAGCAGTGAATAGTAAATTACGTGCTAACGACTGGCTGATAAACCAATTTGCCGCTTCTGTTAAGTTAACTAGGCGTGCTAACGGTTCAAGCGCATATGACATCATCCAACCCGCAAGGATCCCATAAAAGCTTAGTATAAGCGTTGCACAAATAATACCGCCAAAACCAACAATAAAAGCAAAGCGTTTCTGCCATAAAGTACGTGACATTTTTTGCATTGAAGTGACCGCATTAGCTTGACCATAGCGCCCAATTAATAACTCAGCCATAAAGGCTGGATAAGCTAAAAAAAATGCTAAAATCAAATACACTAATACAAATGCTGCACCACCATTACTCGCCGTTTGCGTTGGAAACCCCCAAATATTACCTAAACCAACTGCCGAACCTGCCGCAGCCATAATAAACCCAATGCGCGAACTAAAACCGCCTCTTGATGCACTCATAGGTAATACCCGTTAGTAATTCTCATTTATTATTCTCATTTGTTTTTCTTATAATTAGATTAATTGATTTTTTCTCGCCTAATACCATAGGCGGTATGACTATATTCACCTGCATCGTTGCATAATCTACTTAAAACTTGACAAAAAAAATAGTTTTAAAAAGAATATATTTTTTTATTAACGTAAGCATGGCGTTACAAAAACATTACAGCGTCACTATAAAAGCAGTTAACAAGCCAGTAACCAATAACGCTTGTTATGATATTAATAAATAAAAAACCACCAAAATTTATAAAACATTGGTAGAATATTCATTAAACAAGTTGCTGTTAGGAATCCTCAGTCTTGAAGTATTTATTTCTCACCCTTAAGGTTTTATCACTTTCTTTTTTTCTATCTTGTTTTTCAGCGTATTCTGTCAACTTATCACCTGTTGTCTATTCACCTGTTAAAACATCGCTACCTTTATCTGATTATTATACTCAAACATGGACCACGCACGATGGTTTGCCCCACAACGGAATTAATGCCATATCACAAACCAGTGACGGATATCTTTGGATTGGCACTTGGGAAGGCTTAGCGCGCTTTAATGGCAGAGAATTTAAAGTATTTACCCGAGGTTCAAAAATTGGGCTACCTGACTCAGCAATTAAAAGCTTAACATCAACTCAAGAAGGCAAGCTATTGGTAGCAGGTGCTCGTGGTGGTCTATCAGAACGTAGCAACCAGCAGTGGTCACCAAACCCCTCTGCTTCCACTATGATCAATCACGCCATTTATGATAGCGATAAAAATCTATGGTTAGCATTAGAAGGTAAAGGATTGATATACAGAAATAAAGACACTCAAAAAGATACCATTATCATTGATGATATTGAAGCTTTTAAAATAGTACAAGATCACGAGGGTATTATTTGGGTTGCCACTAGCAAGGGTCTATTTTCAGTAAAAAATAAAACTTTGGTTCGCCATGTTGATGAACGTTATGGTTTACCAAATAGCCCTGCGCATACGATTATATTAACGAAAGAAAAGCAACTAATAGTCGGTACTCAACAAGGGGCTTATAAGCTGGTGAATGGTTTTTTTCAACCATTGCACAAACAACTCGCCAATGAAAAAATCATCAGTTTATTGCAAGATTCAGATCTTAACATTTGGCTAGGCACCAATAATCATGGAATTTTCAAGCTTAGTAAAAACAAATTAGAACAATTAGATGAAAGTAATGGCCTACCCAACAATAGAGTTTCTTCGCTATACCAAGATAATGAGCAAAGTATCTGGGTTGGTACAAGTAATGGCTTATTTCGTTTGAGAGAAGCGCCCTTTATTACCTTAACCACGAAACAAGGATTATCAGGTAACTTTATTCGAAGTGTTTTATCTCATTCAGATGGCAGTCTATGGGTTGGCAACAGTAAAGGCCTAAATAAGATTCAAAAAGGATTAATTAGCACCATTAAGGTAGTCCATAGTAATGAGCAACTCTCCGTTTTAAGTTTAGCTGAAACGCCAGACAAGCAAGTTTTAGTTGGCACATACACCCAAGGACTTTATATTGTCACTAACAATAAATTGCACAAGTTGATGACCACAGAGAACGGCTTACCAAGTAATGAAATTAGAAGTATTTTAGTTGACTCAATTAAGAATATTTGGCTTGGTACAGCTGCTGGTGTGTTAAAAATATCACCTGATAACACAATGGAAGAATTTAATAAGCAAAGTGGTTTACCTGCCAACTTCATTATGGCACTCGCCGAAGATAACAGTGGGAGAGTATGGATTGGCACCGGAGATGGTATCGCTTCTTATTATAAAGGGTCTCTACAAAACTACCGTCTTAATGACAAATTTGATGCTAAATATGCCTTTGGTTTTCATGTTGAGCAGAACTCGCTTTGGATGGCATCTGACAGAGGGTTAATTCATATTGATCTAACCACTAATGAAATGAGTGCTGTCACCAAAGAAAATGGCCTGCCTGTAGACAAAATATTTCAAATCGTTGTGGATAATAACAATACCTTTTGGTTAACCAGCAACCGTGGGGTAATAAGCATTACTAGAGAACAAATCAATAGTGTTCTTCAAGGAAAGCGTGAGTTAGTAGAATATAAATTATTTGCTGAAGGCGTGGGGCTGTTAAGTTCACAAGCTAATGGCGGTTCAACACCTGCAGCTACACTTCATCATGACGGCAGCGTTTGGATTGCAACAGCAAAAGGCGTTAGCCATATTAATCATGAAAGATTACAACGCATGGCAGAAACAGTACTTCCCGTAGTTATAGAACAGCTAAATGTTGATGGTAAATCTTATCCCCTTTTGCCCACAGTAGAGTTACCTGAAGGCGCATCTCGCATTACAATTCACTATGCAGGTTTAAGTTATTTAATAGCTAAACACATCGAATATCAAACCCAGTTAATTGGCTTTGATCAACAATGGCAAAATAAAAACAATCAAACGTTCACTGAATTTACTAATTTAGAGCCAGGGAATTATACTTTTCAAATGCGAGCTAAGTATCCTAATAGTCAATGGCAAGAAAACATAGCCTCAATTAGCTTTACTATCATGCCTTTTTACTGGCAAACAACCTTCTTTAAATTGTTTATTTTAATTAGTTTTTGTTTTGCTTTATTTACGCTTTATAACTACAGAATGATAACTATCAAGCACAGCCAAATAAAATTGAAAAACCTAGTTGCTCAGCAAACTATTGAATTAAAAGAACAAGCAGAGTTGTTTTCTTATCAAGCTAACCATGACCAGCTAACGGGTTTATTTAACCGACGCGCTTTTGATGCATGGTGTAATAATGACTTTAAAGAAGCTAAATTGGATAATAATCCACTAACAATAGCCATATTAGACATTGATCATTTCAAAAAAGTCAACGATGAATATTCACACCTTATTGGCGATCAAGTCATTAAAAAGATTGCCAATATTTTACATCAACTTATTCAAAACAACTCATCTCAAGTAAAACTAGCACGTTGGGGAGGCGAAGAGTTCACCTTATTAATTAATAGTGATGAAGAAAAGGCTTATGATTTTTGTGAACTACTCAGAGTCACGATTAAAAACTATGATTTTTCAGATATTACACATACCCTCAACATCACAATAAGTATAGGTCTGACTGATAATAGTGAAGTAACCGAATACGATAAAATGATTAACCGTGCCGATCAAGCGCTATACTTCGCCAAACATAATGGTCGCAATCAAGTGAAAATCTACCAAAACAAAGACAATGATAATAATGAAAAGGTAGATAAACGTATTAATCAAGTTACCCGAGAGAAATCAAGAATGAGTAAAGAGTAATATTCAAAGTGCTGGTATTGATATTGCTTAAGATCCTTAATAAACATCAATACCATCACTTATAAATAAGCAGTTATTATTACTCTACTTCTGGGCGCATATGCGGAAATAAAATAACATCTTTAATGGTAGGAGAATCACTAAACAACATCACTAAACGATCAATACCAATACCTTCACCCGCTGTAGGTGGTAAACCGTATTCTAGTGCGCGAATATAGTCATCATCAAAATGCATTGCTTCATCATCGCCGGCATCTTTTTCTTCTACTTGCTTCTTAAAGCGTGCGGCTTGATCTTCTGCATCATTTAACTCAGAGAAACCATTAGCTAATTCGCGTCCACCAACAAAGAACTCGAATCGGTCTGTAATAAATGGATTCGCATCATTACGACGAGCCAGTGGTGAAACTTCCCAAGGATATTCAGTGATAAAAGTAGGCTGATCTAATAAATGCTCAGCTACTTCTTCAAAAATTTCACAAATGTACTTACCCGGCCCCCAAACTTTAGCCGCATCACCTTCTTTAACACCTACAGCTTTGGCCATTGCTTTAATCGCATCAAAATTATTTTCAGGGTCACGTAACGCGGCTTCATTAATTTGGTGTCTTTCTTGTGCAAATTTAACAATAGCGTCAACCATAGATAAGCGTTGGAATGATTTGCCAAAGTCATAGAACTTTTCTTCTACTACTTCACCATCAACATTTTTAACGGTATTACGAACCATAGTTGTGCCAAGTACGTCTTGAGCGATAGTACGTAGCATCTCTTCGGTTAAGTTCATTAAGTCATTGTAATTTGCATACGCTTGGTAGAATTCAATCATGGTGAATTCTGGATTATGGCGTGTTGATAAACCTTCGTTGCGGAAATTTCTGTTAATTTCGAATACGCGTTCGAAACCACCAACAACAAGGCGTTTTAAGTAAAGCTCTGGCGCAATTCTTAAATACATGTCGATATCTAGGGCATTATGATACGTTTGAAATGGCTTAGCCGTTGCGCCACCAGGTATCACTTGCAACATGGGTGTTTCAACTTCCATGAAGTCACGAGCAACTAAGAAACTGCGAATACCATCTACAATTTTAGAACGCATTTTAAAAGTATTACGGGTATCTTCATTGATGATTAAATCAACATAACGCTGACGATACTTCATTTCTTGATCAGACAAACCATGGAATTTTTCGGGCAAGGGACGTAATGACTTAGTTAATAACTGATAGTGGTCCATGTTGACGTAAAGATCGCCTTTACCTGATTTATGCAAAATACCTCTAACACCAACAATATCACCAATATCTAAGCTACCTGATTTTTCTCTAATTTCTTTTTGAACAGTTTTTTCAGCATAGGCTTGAATGCGACCTGACACATCTTGTAAAACCAAAAATGGTCCACGCTTAGCCATAACACGACCCGCAATAGCATAAGTCACTTGTAATGCTTCAAGCTCTTCTTTGGTTTTTTCACCGTGTTCAGCTTGAATGTCAGCCGCTAAATGTTCACGATTAAAATCATTTGGAAAACCATTCGCAGGACAATTAGAGCGAATTTTTTCTAACTTTGTGCGACGCTCAGCAATAAGTTTGTTTTCATCTTGGGCTGGAGCTTGGCTGTTTTTTGCATTGTCAGTCATTATGTTTCTCATTACGTATATTAATCTTAAATTATTAACTTTTAATTTGTACTACAAACCAGATTTCAAACTAGCTTCTAGAAATTTATCTAAATCGCCGTCTAATACTGCTTGAGTGTTTCTGTTTTCAACGCCGGTTCTTAAATCTTTTATACGACTGTCATCTAACACGTAAGAGCGAATTTGACTGCCCCAACCGATATCAGATTTTCCGTCCTCAAGCTCTTGCTTGTCTTCGTTTTGTTTTTGCATTTCTAGCTCAAACAGTTTTGCTTTTAACAATTTCATTGCCGCTGCACGGTTTTTATGTTGTGAACGATCACTTTGACATTGTACTACCGCACCTGTTGGAATATGGGTTATGCGAATAGCCGAGTCTGTTTTATTAACGTGTTGACCACCGGCACCAGAAGCGCGAAAGGTGTCTACACGTAAGTCTGCAGGATTAATATCAATTTCGATATTGTCATCAATTTCAGGATAAATAAATGCTGAAGCAAACGAAGTATGACGACGACCACTTGAGTCAAATGGCGATTTTCTCACTAAACGATGAACACCCGTTTCTGTGCGTAACCAGCCATAAGCATATTCACCAGTATATTTTATGGTACAGCCTTTAATGCCTGCAACATCTCCATCGGTTACTTCAATAGCTTCTGTTTTATAGCCGTGCGCTTCGCCCCAACGTAAATACATGCGCATTAACATTTCAGCCCAGTCTTGTGCTTCTGTGCCGCCTGAACCTGATTGAATATCTAAGTAACAGTTATTGGCATCTTGTTCACCACTAAACATACGGCGAAATTCAAGTTTTTCTAATACCGCATCTAAAGCGTCAGCCTCGTTTTTAGCATCGTCAAAGGTTTCTTGATCTTCTTCTTCAACAGCTAACTCAACTAAACCTTCAATATCATCACAACCCATTTCTAACTCAACAATGGTATTAACCACATCTTCAAGTGCACTACGCTCTTTGCCTAATGCTTGCGCCCGTTCAGGCTCAGTCCAAACATCAGGTATTTCTAATTCTCGTGAAACTTCCACTAAACGTTCAGCTTTAACGTCGTAGTCAAAGGTACCCCCGAAGTAAGTCTGCCCGTGCACGAATTTCTTTTAATTTATTTATTATTGGGTTAACTTCAAACATAAGCCTTCAAATATAATCCTTCAAAGATAAGTTTTCACAAATATCTTTTTCAACGATATAACGCATTAGGATAATTAAAAAATAGTCGCGCATTGTAGCGCAAAAAGGCTAGCAAATAAACGGTTAACACTGCCCGCTTTCGCTAATAAACACATAATTTTTCATAAAAACAGAAATAACATCATCATTAATTCAATTGGTTTAATACAACAAAAAAACAAGGACTGAGGGATTTCCGCCACGAGTTCATCTTGATGAACTTAAACGGTGGCTGTTTCCCTAACTGCTTTAATCGTCGATATAACCTTAATGGCTTTTTCCACAGCCTCAGTTGTACCGCTCTTAATCTTCGCCTGATCCAAGCAGAAAGTTGCTGTAAAATTGAGCTTATATTCGCTATCTTAAAGTAATTTACAAATCCTCTTAGTACTGGATTCAGCCTTTTTAGCACTGTCGCCAAATTGCTTCCACCATTACGCTGTCATTCATGATATTGCCGATAAAAATTGTACGTGTTGCGGCAATGAATTACATCAAATGGGCGATGAGCGCAGTGAAAATCTTGAATTTATCCCAGCACAAGTCAAAGTCATTGAGCATGTACGCTTAAAATACAGTTGTCGAACTTGTGAAAAAGAAGGAACGGCAACAAAAATTCAAATCGCGCCTGTACCACCGAGTCCTATTCCTAAAGGCATTGCTACTGCAACACTGCTGAGTCAAATCATTACCAATAAATACCAATATGCACTACCGCTTTATCAAGTACCGCCTCCCTATTTCGTTGAGCTTGTTTAAGTGATGATTTAGTTGGTTTAACTTTTATCGTTTCACGACAGAGAATGCCGTTATAAGTAAAAGCTATTTGAATACTACTGTTATTAGCTGTAATGCCTGTTAGCTTACTATCCATTTTTCAACCTCTTTAATACCAATTAAAATTCTGCCGTCAGGCGCTTTTTTAAAGTGGCTATTTATTAGCCATTGACCTTTTTTTATTTTGGCTCGTATAGCATCTTCGCTATAACCACATAACTCTGAAAATTTCTTTATTGTTACCCAATTCATAATCACCTCACTTGGTCTGATGTAATTTGCTTTGGGCTAGATAATCGCGGTAATATTTGTGTTCAGCTAGAGTGTTACTAGTTACTTACAAGTAAACTATTTCGTAAAATTATTTATTTTCATGCAGTTAGATGTTTTTTAATTTCAGCAGTCAGGTGAGGTAACAATTGAATTTCTTAAAAAGAAAAGAGTTAATACTTTTGATTATTTCTATTTGATAGAATCAATTTTCATAGATTTTAACAGTCAACTTGATGCTGAAATCCCAATAGATAATATTTCTTATGATGCAATTTATTTGCATAAGCTATGTAAAACTAGTGAAACGGATAGTACAAAAGCAAGGCAATTTTTAGCAAGACACTTAAAAAAGTTAGCCGCATTTATGGAGGAAAATATTGATGAATACGCTGAATTTATTAAGTATAAAAAAGCAAAAGCATGGCTAAGTTTTATTTCTGATGAATCAAGTGGGAAAAAGAGAAATGAATATTTTCCTCAATTAAATAATATCGAAAAAGTATCACCTGAAATATGTAAAGGCACATCAAGTATTGATTATCGCGTTAGTCAACTCAAAGATACGCCAAAGCTAGTGAAACGATTTGTAAACTTTAAGTTTGATGGTAAAAACCGTTGGTTAATTCCCTCTTTAATAGCAGTGACTTATATAGCCTTTTTAGTATTGTTATTCTCAAGTACAGGCGTGTTGCCTAAATCATGGCTTAGTGCATCAATTTTAATATTTGCCGCTTTTATTTTTATAATCTATTTTTTCTACCCTTATTTTAAAATATTAGATCGTAGTATTGTGCAAGCTCCTCAATGGCTATTACGATGGAATACGTTCTCAGCACAAATAGAGCTAATTAGCACGGGTGAAAAACGAAAAGATGACAGTACTATTCGTGAGATTAGAATAGTCGTTTATGAAGGTGTTTGCCCTATTTGTCAGGGGAAAGTTGATGTGATTCAAAGCGGCAAAGAGTTTCATCAGCGTTTAATTGGACAATGCCAAGAAGCTCGATATGAACATTTATTCAGTTTTGATCATATAACAAAAAAAGGAAAATCGCTTAGGTAGCGGTGCTATTCACTTATACAACGTGCAAAAATAGCTTCTAGTAATGAATAATCACAATGAACACTGTTGATATTGGCTTGTATCCATTCGTCTTTATTTACATTTGCCCATGAAATTTTATAACCACAATTAACAATAATATGTTCAAATAATATCCGTTGTGAACGGCCATTACCCTCTCTGAATGGGTGAATTATATTTAGGTCGCCATACAACTCAGCAATTTTTAAAACTAAGCCTGCAATTGAAGTATCTTGATAGTAATTATCTTTAGTTAATGCTTTGAAAAGTTTATCTGTTTCACGTTGGATATATTCAGGGCGACAAAACATGGTATCGCCTTTGTTCATACCTATTGTTCTAGGTTGTCCAGCCCAATCGTATAAATCACCAAACAGGTTTTGGTGAATATTTTGTAAATAGGGGAAATCATAAGGAGGTGGAGCAAAGTCAATTAATGCGGAGGAAATATTACTAATTTCATTTTCTGCTTGTTCAAGAATAATAGAATCTTTGATGTTCAACTTATTAATTAAAACATCAGAATTTTTGTAACAGTATGGGTCGTTACCAGTGCCATACTTGAGTGATGTCATTTAAGACGCTAAAGCCTTATATTTAGCAATTACGCTTTCTTTGGTCATAGCCTTGCTATTCGTACTTTTAACATCAACGCCTTCTAACCTCATGCTTTCACGGTAATTAGCGGAGCGTGTTTGTCTTACAAAATCAATTTTTTCAACGAGGCTAGTTAACGCCATAAATCCACCTAAATATTGGTTGAAATTTAATATATTCTACCTATAAATATACTATATAAGCGTGCTCTATTCAAATGAACAAAGCAGCCTAATAGATCCAAATTGTTAAAGAGCGAGCTTATTAAAATTGGCTATCAAAGGCTGTACTGAATTTTAGGTATAAAAAAAGACGCCATTGTGACGTCTTGTTTTAGTGTTTTGGTGGAGCTGGCGGGAATTGAACCCGCGTCCAAAAAACCTACATCCTCGGTACTACATGCTTAGTCGATTATTTATTTAACCAATTGGACGCCAATCGACAGGCTTCGTCATGGTGAGCTTGATACTATTTCACGGTTCAGCCTCAAGCGTGCTTCCCTCGCTAACCTATTTGGGGTGACCATCAATCCTCTAACCAATAGGTGAGATTTCAAGGTGATGGCTAGCCTAAGCGGCTAGTGCGAACGTTTCGTCGTTTGCAATTATAGTTTTGCGGCTTTTTACGAGGCCAACCGCCCCTCGGCATGCACCTTGGGTTTCGTGAATCTTGTCGAATCCTGAATCAGCCCCAAAGTTTTTACTTTTACACTTTTTACGTTTATCTATTGAATGCAACGAAATGCTTCAATACCTTAATTATACATTGCTTTAGTGAATAAAACCAAGCTAAATAAATGATGATTAGTTAAGGTCTTTGTTTTTCATCACACGGCCTTGTTCTACCTGCCATTCCCTGTCTTTTATGTCGGCACGTTTATCATGATCTTTTTTACCTTTACCAAGATAAAACTCTAACTTCACCCAACATTTTCTCCAGTACATTGCTGTCGCAATAAGTGAGTAGCCATCACGTTCAACAGCGCCAATTAATTTATCTAATTCTCTGCGGTTGAGTAGCAGTTTTCTAGGTCGTTTTGGATCACAAACAACATGAGTAGAAGCGGAAATTAGGGGTTGTATTTCTGCACCAACCAAATAAGCTTCACGGTCTTTTATGTGCACGAAGCACTCGGAAATATTAACTTTTCCTGTACGAATACTTTTTATTTCCCAGCCCTGTAAGCTCATTCCACCTTCAAACTTGTCAGTTAAGGTGTAGTTATGCCTCGCTTTTTTATTCAAAGCGATAGTATTACTGCTAGATTTACTTTTTGATTGTTTCTTTGCCATTTTTAATTCCATTATTAACGGTGGTGATTATACTCACAAACAAACGCTTTGATATAATAAATTTATATTTTATAGAAAAATCACCGCCTATATTCAAGTAATAATGCGATTGTTTGTGGGTTTTGGTATGATATCGGAATGTTAAAGTAGGGGTTAAAAATAAGAATGCCATCCATAAGTCGTAGCGCACTGGTTATGTACAGTGTTGATCAAATGTTTCAATTAATAAATGATGTTCTTGCTTACCCTCAATTTTTACCCGATTGTAGTAATAGTAAAATTATTGCTGAAGATGACAATTCAGTGACGGCTGCATTACTGGTGTCTAAAGCAGGGTTAAAAAAGTGGTTCACAACTAAAAACACACATATTTCTAATCAGCAAGTACAATTAGAACTAGTTGATGGCCCTTTTAATAAACTGCATGGGCGTTGGCTTTTAACACCGTTGTCAGAAGATGCTTGTAAGGTTAGTTTAGAGCTTGAATATGAGTTTTCCAATAAAGTGTTTGATCTTGCTTTTGGCCGAGTATTTAATCATTTAACGAATAATATGGTACAAGCATTTACGCAGCGAGCTAAAGAAGTTTATGGAGTGAAAATTTAAATGCAAGCAACGCAAACCCAAAATAAAACCATTCAAATTGAAGTGGTTTATGGTCTTGCTCATAAGCAAAAATTGTTGTCTTTGCCTGTAGGTCAGGGAGGAACCGTTGAACAAGCTATTATAGAATCTGGTATTCTTACGCTTTTCCCTGAAATTGACTTGAGCGAAAACAAGGTGGGTATTTGGAATAAGGTTGTTAAATTATCAACGGTTTTAGAAAATTTTGATAGAGTTGAAATTTATCGACCTTTAATCGCTGATCCTAAAGAAGTCAGGAAGCGCCGTGCTGAAAAAGCAAAGCTTGAAGGGCGAGCAGACAAAACTACAGGGGGTAGAGTTAATCCTTTAGCTAAAAAAGAAGAGGTTTAATCATTAGCAATTTAGATTCAAATAATAAGTAAGCCCAGCAAATGCTGGGCTTTTTGGTTGAAATTAAACATATTTCAAAACTTGTTTTACGAATAAATCATTTAGTTGTTTATTTATACAAGCCTTGCTGTTTATCTTCTACGGCTTCACGCCAACCACCTAACCATTGAGATTTGATAGTTGTACTTTGGTAAGGGCAGTGTTCTTTAGAACGTCCGGATATACCTGCTTGGTAACCGCGTGTATGTGCCCTGTCTTGGCGGTCTCGTTTTTGCCTATTCATCATTAATGCACGCTCCTCTTTTATTTAAGGTATTAACTTAAGGTATCAATTTGAGGTGTTAATTGGAAGTGGTCAAGTAATATCACTTTCATACTAAAAGTTAGTTAACAAATAGTAAAAAAACAATGTTTATAATCATGTTTTTTGCAAAAATTGATTAAGCGTTTGATTGATAGTGATATTTAGTTTTATCTTTAGTAACAGCCTTAAACTAGAAAGCACCGTTAAGGTGCTTTCTAGTTTCTAGTGTTTATACCTATCACTAATACTCAGCAGTAATGTCTACCAGTAATAGTAATACCTATAAGAAAAGTTAACTAAAAAACTTACGACGTAAGCCAAGTAATGCCATTATCGATAGTACTCCGTAAATGCTAGTACTAGCACCTTTACGAATAACTTTATTTTCTTCTTCCGCTGTACAAACCTCACCATCATCAGGTATTGGCTCTAAACTAATCGCTCGTATTACATCTTCTCTTAAAGGTGCACCACTATCATCTAACATGATTTCTCCTTTGGCATCACGTCGATCTACTTTTACAGTAGCAGTTGCTGAAATGATCCCTGCATCGTTAATGCCGCGAGCTTCCAAAACATTATAGGTTAGACGTAAAGCGCAGGGAATAGTGTTATTGAGGTTGGTGAAAATATCATCATTCATATTATAAACAAATGCGGCAGTTCTACGAGGGTTTTGAGTACTTTCATTTTGTGTTTCTATTTCTCCTTCACCAACCATTAAACCATTATTGTTAATGGCGCGAACCGTGCTGTCTGAGCCTGAAAAGAAATCGTCAGGGGTTATCATGCTAATTTCTTCTTTAGGTACGCTAGTATCAACATAGAAAAATTTCTGTATTGGTTTACCACCGATTGCTTTAGTGATGTGACCAACAGCAATACCAGCATCATTAATATCATATGCTCTTGAACTAGCTTTATTCGTATGATCCCCGGTAAGATCTATTACCTCGCCATTTTTATACACAACGGCATATTGGTAGGCCATTATTTCGTCAACTAAAGGCTCTGTTACTGTTTCATCAAAAAAACCATCAGCATAACCTACAGCAACACCGCTACTATTAACTGCTAAGGCATAGCTTGAATAGGAACGTATATCATCAGGGTGTGGCGTTACTAATAAACCTAATTGCTCAACTACAGGTGTGCCATTTTGATTTAGTGTCGCTTTAAGTGCCATAGAATGGTATGGGGCAGTAGAAGATCCTATTTGTAAATTTGCAATACACGCTGCTAGCGTCATTGTACTAGGAACAATGGCAGGGTCTGCACAACCTCCTGTTTCGTTTTCAATAAAGTCGAGATAACTTTGAGTGATTTTATAACTACTAAAGCCTACAGCAACACCTGCTTCATTTACATCCATTACTGCTGAGGTTCCACCACCATATTGTGTTTCAAAGGGAACTATTTGATGGACTTGTGCGCCTTGGTCATAAGAAAAAAAGCCTCTAATGCCATATTCTCGCAGCCAAAAAGTATACTCGATACCTGTTGAGTCGGTAAAAAGTTCACTCGGTAGATAAGGGGCTGTTGCAGTACCGTATGAAATTCCGCCATTGGTTATACCACTAACTATATCAATAGTTGAGCGTGTCAGCGTATCAGTACCCTCGAATGTTTCATCCCACAGGTTATAGTCTTGTGTAACACCGCTAAGGTTTGTCATGGCAATGGTGTCACCGACTTTTTGATATTTGATGTCACGTCCTTTACCTGTTCTTGTGTCTTGTAGCCATCTAACTACCCAAGCTAAATCGTTTGCCGTTGGATTTCCTGCTCTTAAGGCGCCTGAATCTTCAATGTCATCTAAAGCATGAATGCTTAGATAGTTAAGGGCGGCGAATACTTCAATTGCGTTAAAGTCATCAGCATCAAGGTAATTAAACTGAACCGGAAAATTATAAAGACTAGCGCCTGATATTGCCATGTCACCATTAATGTTTTGGTGTTGAGCATAAGTGTACTTTAACTTGCTAGCTTCGATTTTATCCACTATTTTGTATGTAGCAGCATTAACGCTACTTACAAAATTTATACTTAAGGCGCTACTAATGCTTAAGGCAATGATATTATTTGCTATTCTACTCATTATACTACTTAACTCTTTTATTTGTTGTTGTAATAAATTCCAGACTACTGTTGTTAAAGCTCGTCTAATTGTTGCCATCTTGAATAGGCAACGTCGAGTTTTGACTCATTTTCGCTAAGCTGGTTCAATATTTTTTTCGTGTGTTGCTCATCTTGGTTAAAGAAATCATGTTGATTGACTTGTTCTTGCAACTCAGCAATCTCAGTTTCCAAGTTATCTATTATCTTTGGTAGTGTTTCTAACTCTTTAGTTTCTTTAAAAGAAAGTTTTTTCTTAGCTATTTTTGCTGTTGCTTTATTTGTAGCGGTTACCGTCTTTTGCTGTGTTTCTTTTTGGCTTACCGCTGCTAAGTGGCGCTGACGTTGCTCTTCTTTTAAAGCTAAATAACTATCAACATCATCGTAGCCACCCACTATTTGATTTATATGTCCTGTGCCGTCAAAATAAAGACAAGTGTTGACACAGTTATTAACAAAATCACGATCATGGCTGACTAAAATAACGGTTCCTGCATAATTTGCAACTACTTCTTCTAATAACTCTAAGGTTTCAATGTCTAAGTCATTGGTTGGTTCATCAAGAATAAGTAAATTGCTAGGGCGTAAAAATAACCTTGCTAATAATAAACGGTTCTTTTCTCCACCTGATAATGCACGAACAGGAGTACGCGCACGTTTAGGACTAAACAGAAAATCTTGAAGATAACCAAGCACATGGCGAGATCTACCATTAACCATCACTTCTTGCTTACCTTCTCCCACAATCTCTTGCACGGTTTTGTTTAAATCAAGCGCTTCACGATGTTGATCAAAGTAGGCTATGTCTAAATTAACACCTGAGCGCATTTTGCCGCTAGTTGCCGCTAACTTTTCCATGATAAGTTTTATTAAGGTAGACTTGCCTGTGCCGTTAGCACCAATAAATGCGAGCCTATCGTTGCGCGTAATCAGTAAATTTAGCTTATTGATCACCACTTTATCATCAAAGGCTACGGTAACATCTTCCGCTTCAAAGACTAATTTTCCTGAACGATCACCTTGGGTAATGTTCATGGTACTTTGGTTACGAACTTCCCGACGTGCTGTGCGCTCTAAACGTAATTTTTCTAATGAACGAACTCGGCCTTCATTACGGGTACGTCGTGCTTTAATACCTTGGCGAATCCATACTTCTTCTTCGGCTAACCGTTTATCAAATAAAGCATTTTGCTGTTCTTCTACTTGCAAATCATGCTGCTTTTGTTCGATATATAAGTCGTAATCACCGGGGTAACTTTTTAGTTGACCACGATCAAGATCTAAAATACGGGTAGATAAACCGCGAATAAAAGCTCTGTCATGGCTAATAAAAATTATGGTGCCAGCAAAATCTTTTAAAAACTTTTCAAGCCATAACACACTTTCAATGTCTAAATGGTTCGTTGGTTCATCAAGCAATAAAATATCTGGGTTAGTTACCAGTGCTTTTGCAAGGGCTAATTTGCGTAGCCAACCACCGGATAAGTCACAAATTTTTGCATCGGGATCCAATGATAGTGTACTCATTGCCTGTTCAATACGCTGTTCGTCTTGCCATGCACCCGCTTGTTCAAGTTCATCTTGTACTTTAGCTAGTTTATTAAGATTTTTTTCGCTTGGGTCTTCGCCAATTAAATGAATTAAACCATGATAGCGGCTGAGTAAATCAGCATTTTCGCTAACGCCTTGAGCGACAAAGTCAAAAACGCTTAAATCGGAAGACTCTGGAGGATCTTGCTCTAACATCGCCATTTGCATTGTGCTAGATTTTAATATTTGACCATCATCTAGGTTTTGTAAACCCATCAATACTTTCATTAAGGTTGATTTGCCAGCGCCATTGCGACCAACTAAACAAATACGTTCGCCTGTTTGAATGCTTAAATCAGCTTTATCTAAAATTTTCTCTTCACCAAAAGCGAGTTCGCCATTGGCTATTCTTAATAATTCCATCAGTTTTTTAACTCTTTGTCGTTAAATATGAATCATTTAACTGTTAATGTGTTAACTATCGTAGTGTTAATTATGATTGCGTTAACTGGATAAGTTGCTCTACCGTAAATGGCCAAAATAGTTTTTGATTGGCTTTTGGGTTATCTTTAGTAAGCTTTTCTCTATTTAATTTTTCAATAACAGGAATATGTACGCCATATAGCTCAACTAAGGTTTTACTTTCATGAGCAACTGTTTCTTGGTCGACAATATCAACTTGGTTAAGTTGATCTTCAGGTATTACCAACATGCAAAGGGCTAAAGCCTGCTCACATAAATGACAACCTTCGCTGCCATATAAATTATACATTGTCATTTTAATTTCCTGCTCTTATGCTTTTCTGGTCTTATCCTTTTCTAGTGATGGACCAACTATTATGAATATGTTTATTACGAGCAAAGTCTTGGTCTCTGGTAAGATCAGACATGTTTTTTGCTTGTAACCCTAGCGCTTCTAATGCTTCAAAATCCATTTTGAAATTACGCTTATTATTGGTGAAAAATATTTCTCCACCTCGGTTAAGTGACTTTACCGCATCGGCAAGTAAAGCAATATGGTCTCGTTGAACATCGAAGCTATCTTCCATACGTTTCGAGTTTGAAAAAGTTGGTGGGTCAATAAAAATCAAATCATATTTATCTGTATTTTTTTTTAACCAATCTAAACAGTCTGCTTGTATAAACTGATACTTATGGCTACTAAGTTTATTTAAAGCAAAATTGTCTTGTGCCCAATTAAGATAAGTATTTGACATATCTACCGTAGTAATTGATCTAGCACCATGCAAGGCTGCTTGTAATGACACTGAGCCAGTATAAGCGAATAAGTTTAATAAAGTTTTTTCTTTAGCTTTTTTGGCAACAATTTGTCGTGTTTTTCTATGATCTAAAAACAACCCAGTATCAAGGTAATCCCACAAGTTAATTTTAAGCAATGCGCCATGTTCGTTCATCGTGATTGACTGCTTAGACTTATCAACTTTTTGGTATTGGTTACTTCCTTTTTGCTTGGCTCGGGTTTTTAATACAACTTTGTCGGTTGACACTTCTAGCACTTTTGGCGCCCAATAAATAACTTCTTGCAAGCGTTTGGTTGCTTTCTCGCTATCAATCGTTTTTGGCGCGGCATACTCTTGAATAACTAAGTAATCACCATAGACATCAATGGCCACATTATATTCAGGAATATCTGCGTCATAAAGGCGATAACATTCAATTTGATTTGATTTTAGCCAGCCTTTTAGCCCCTTGCGATTTTTCTTTAAACGGTTAGCAAAATCACTGTCTTGTTCGGCAAAAGATGATTGTGGATTAACGGCATCTTTTTCCAGTTGTTTTTCATCAACATTATAAAGTGCTAATTGACAATCTAACGGACCGTTCTTAAATTTATATCGTTTGAAGCTTGATAATTTAAGCATAGCAAGCAGTTCAATATTGGCGGTTAAAATAGCTACGCGCCAATTAATAAACTGCGCTTTAAGTTTTTGTCCAAATAGTACGAAATTTTCTACGAGTTCAGGCAACTCACCGATGCGTTCGCCATAAGGAGGATTGAATAATATAGTACCAACTTGGCCAGAATTACTTGAGTTGCTAGAGCCATAGACATTATTCATGTCATTGGTGTTTTGACACTTAAACTCAATGAAACGCTGTAATTTTGCATTTCGCGAGTTTTGCTGAGCGGTGTTAATAACACGCGGGTCTATATCAATACCAAATACTTTTAAACTGCTGGTACTTGCTTGCTCTAATGAAGTAGCAGAACTTTCGATTGCTTGATTTAACTGACGTTGCCATAAATCTTCATCATGCTTTAACCAAGCACTAAAACCCCAAGTAGCTCGTTCAATGGCAGGTGCTTGTTTGGTTGCCATAGCTACCGCTTCAATTAATATAGTGCCTGAACCACACATAGGATCAACCAAGGGTTTGCTTGTATCGGCTAACCAGTTCGAGCGAATAATCAATGCCGCGGCTAAGTTCTCTTTTAATGGCGCAGCACCTGAATGTTCTCGGTAACCGCGTTGAAATAAACCACGACCTGAAAAATCTAAATAGAGGTAAATATGATCTTTTAACAGCCGTGCTTGAAAACTTATTTGTGGTGATTTTTTATCAACATCAGGGCGTTCAAAACCTTGTTCTCTGAATTGATCTACAATGGCATCTTTAATGGTTAAACCGCCAAATTGACTGTTTCGAATTTCTTCACTGTAACCAACAAAGTCAATAGCAAAGGTGGTATTGCTAGTAAAGTGTGCTAGCCAATTAACAGAACTTGCTGCTTTAAATAATTCATCTTTATTTTTAGCTTCGCCTTCACCAAGTTTTAACATTACGCGTGTGGCCAAGCGTGTCCATAAAGAAACTTTATAGCCAAGCTCCATAGAAGCAGTAAAATATACACCTTCAGGTTTTTGTATTACGTTTTCACCGCCAAGGTTTTTTATTTCGTCGGCGAGTAATACTTCAATACCAGAAGAGGTTAAGGCTAAAAATTGTTGCATGGGCTCTGTCATTGTGTGGTTCCAGAATAAACGTTGGCGCGATTATAGCGAAAGTACACTCACACATAAACAAAAGTTAAGTTTATGTGTCGAAATAGCTTATAATTAGGGCATAACGAAGAACAATTAAGCGAATAGATAATTATTTAAAAAAAGCACTTGCTTTATCCTAGAGCTATCCTTACTATACGCCTCGAATTCAGGGAGAAAATCTTTGAAAGCTTCTTGCACTATGAAGTAAAACTATTGTGGCTTACCTCATTGAGGTCATTCGGACGCGGGATGGAGCAGCCTGGTAGCTCGTCGGGCTCATAACCCGAAGGTCGTCAGTTCAAATCTGGCTCCCGCAACCAATTCATTGATAAATAAGAAATTTATTTATATTGAACTTCTCTAGTAAAAGAAGTAAAAATCTTTACTGGCTTCCTACTTTTTGTAGGTCATTCGGACGCGGGATGGAGCAGCCTGGTAGCTCGTCGGGCTCATAACCCG
>CAXBEX010000019.1:0-96545 GCA_963974965.1 uncultured Colwellia sp.
GTTCAATGTCGTGCAGTAGGCTAAGAATTTTGGTATAACTATCGTGTAAGTTGCTAATTTGACTAATCTTTTGGTGAAGATGTTATTATATCACGCTAAGTAATTGAGCAACTTACAATTTCAATTTTTTTTAATAATACACCACGGGTAAATCTATCTCGCTTTCGCCCCCAATATAACTTCAATTGTCTACATAATAGTCAATACTATAATGTGTAGACATGCACTCATTTTTATTTAAAATAAAAATTTTAGTGACTTCATTAACTCGTTGATAATTTATGCCTTTCTACTGAAATAAAACCCGGCACATAAGTCAGCTCGCAGCACAAACTTAAACAGCTGATTTAATTTAACTTAATGATTTGTGATGTTTATACAAATAACAGGTTCATACCTCGATTTCGCCCCCAAATCGAGATAAAGTTAGTCGTCAATATATTGATGATAATTATATTGTCCATGTTTTATAGACTATAACTTTATCTATAAATATTAATTGACTATCTTTGGTCAAACGAAGCTAATTGTATAGTCATGTGAAAAGTTAATTAGTGGTTTCTGTGATGTCATTTAGCGGTCATCTCAATGTGATTTTCCAGTAAACATTGGCTCATTAGATTAAGAAATTAACCATATTAAAGAATATATTGTAATATGGGTTAAGTTCATCTACATTTATTATGGGTGACCTGTGATGCGTTCAGTTTCCTACCCTAAGCCGAATACATTTTTATATATACTACTATAGTTAATTTACCAAGGAGAGATAGAATGACTGAGGATATAAAAATTGATAAAGATCAAAATGGTGTTCAACACGTTATAGACATTGCTATTCATTCCTCTTGGATAGAGTTAGCTATGGAAAAGTTTATTCTAGACGGCAATGTACTTGTTCCGGAAATAAAAGAAAGAATACAAGCATTAACGGTAAAAGAACTGGATTCATTAAAGAGCCTCAAAAATAATGTTCATAATGATGAAATAGTGACTTTTGCAATAAATACTTCATGGATGGGGCTCGCAAAAGAGAAGTTTCTCCGCGCAGCAGGTGCTCAGCTTGACGAGCATGAGCACGCAGCTCTTGATTGTATTGCTGATCATGAACTTGAGACCTTGCAAACTCTTGATAGTAGACTTAAAGAAAGGGCTGCAGGATTTACCGGTGATGCCGGTGGTATCTACTAAAGTTCTCAAATAAATTTTCTGAAAAGGATGTTGAGTGCAGTAACAATACGGATGAGGCTGTTAGTTATGGAATATTGGTTTATTTATAGAGATTCTAAATGAATTTCCAAGAATATCTAAAACACCACTACAATTTTTTTGAAACTTTGGTTTTGCAAATTACTCTTAGATGTCCGTTAGAGTGCGGTCATTGCAACGTCAACTCAAGCCCTCGTGCGAAAATTGCACTTTCACGCCAAAGTATCGATCGAGCCATCCGCGGCTTTGCAGATACGCCTGATTCTAAGATGGTATTCATCACAGGAGGTGAGCCATTCGCGGAATGTGACCTCCTCGATTGTGCTATCACTATCTCTAGAGATTTAGGGTTGGCTACTTATGTGATTACCTCTGCGCATTGGGCTCGCTCCAGTTCTGGTGCTAGAAAGGTTCTAAATAAGTTACCAAAAATCGACCTTATGTCCATTAGCATAGATGAATGGCACTTAAAATATGTACCCTTGGAACAGGCCCTCAGAGGTGCAAAAATTGCAGCAGAAGCTGGTACTGATGTAAATATCGCGCTCACTCTGCGCAATCCAGATGATCCTTTTCGCCAAATCGTCTATGAGGCAATTGAGCAGCTGGAGTTCTCACCCTCAGTCTACGAATGTATGGTTGCTCCAGTAGGCCGATCGGTCCTAAATGGTAACCACAACATATCTAAGGAACCAGCCGTGGGATATTGTCCGAAAATTGGTGCACCAACAATTACCAGTGATGGTTCTATTATTGCGTGTTGTAACGCAACAGAAACCAATCTGATAAGTCAAACAGAACTAGCCAATGAACACGGCCTACTCCTAGGTCACGTGGATGACACTACACTATCTGAAGTTAAACACAAATTAGAGAACGATCCGATTCTTCTAGCATTAAGGTTATTAGGACCAGGATGGATTTGGCAACAAGGTTTAAAATACAATTTGTTCGATAACTTACTAGAAGCCCCCCACAGCGGCTCATCAAATGATATTTGTCAGGTTTGTGCAAAACTAGTACGAAATGGTGAGCGAGTTAGAAGACTTCAAAAAATAATGGCTAAGCCTGAAGTTGCTGCGCAGCTTCGTTGGATTAGCGGGCGAACAGGTTGATGGACGGAAACCGCATATTGGACTCCATTGCCCCATTCGTAGCACTTGCTCGCGATCCTTACATGAAATTTTATGAGGATTGCAATCAACCACAAGCTTACGTAGAAATCCTCAATCAGACTTGGTTTTATGTTCGAGAAACTGTTCCTACAATATCAGCTGTGGCAATGAGCCTTGCTCCTGGCGAAATTAGAAACAACCTACTTATTCGGGCCTCGGAGGAAAAAGGGCATGATCAAATGTTACTTGAAGACCTAGCTGCTGTAGGTCTCTCACCAAAATTGGGGTTCAGTCCGCACCTAGAAATATTTGTTAGTTTAGAAAAGAACTTGAAATCGTCTGCGCATCCTGCTTCAGAGCTCTATGGGCATATCTCCTTTTTGGAGTGTTGGCCTGCTAGTTTCAAATGGGCTGGCAAAATGGCCCAGCATTTTGGTGTGCCGGAAGCTGCAACCAGGACCTTTAGGCTCCACGCAATAGAGGATTGCTCTCATCGAAAAAGTGCTATTAAAGAATTTCAACATCCAGATCTTCATGCTCCAACTATAGTAAGGAGTGCAGCAACAGTTGCAAAAATATTTGCCCGTCACTGGACTTGGATGAATAATTCCTACAGTTATTCTTCTATAATAGAGTAATATCGATATTGAAAGAATTAATTGGCTGCCCTTTACTTTTCACGGACGACACTCAGCAGTTAGCAAGAGTCGTTAGAGCATTAGCGAGTAACTTCGTTAACTGTCTACCTTCAAAGCAGGTATCATTCGAACAAATAAAAGTCTCAAACCAGCCTGAAGCTCTGAAAAGTTTTTCACATAAGGGTCATCCAGAAGCCATTCGCCTCACTTTGGACGAGCGAGCTATCACTCTTGATCCAGACCCATCGGTTTGTCTTCTAACAGAGCTTCTTTTGCAAGAGTTCGAGCCAGCCATGGGAGCAAAGGATGTTCTAGTAAGACGTGAGTCTGGTTTTCTTCAACTGATACTTATAGATCCAAGTAGTCTTTTTAAAATGCTATCAATGAGAAGGGTTTTCAACCATATTTCGCTTATCCCAACTCGAGGTATTATATCCCTTGATTCGTTGAGTCTTCACCTTAAAGAGGGTCGACACCCGTTAATGCTCTCCACAATTCGTAATAACTTACATGGATATAAAGAAATAGATCCATACGTATCATGTTTGCATGACATAGCACATGCACTTCGTTTCTCAGACCAAGGGTTCGATGTTCATCAAGCACATTATGAAATATTTGAAGTTGTCCGCCTGCTTTGTGATAGCCGAGGCTCTCTATACGGAATGAATTCAAAACAGATAAGCTTGCTCCTTGAGACAATTTTAAGTGGCCCACGTCTATCGAGGTCAGGGGATATTTACAAATGGCTAGGCAGAGACATCTGCAGGCTCCTTTTTCTTCAGCGTAAAACTGCTTTCCTGCTTGAACTAATTCGCCTAACCGCATCTATCCACGATACCTATTGGTCAGCAAGATTAAGCCAAGGCTTTACAGCTGCCATAGTTGAATACAGGAACTGCTGATGAGAAAAATATTCGATGGCTTTATATCTACTTCTATCTGTGAGTTACCTCAACTTGAGTTCGCCCGAACTCTTTTAAATGGATGTCGTGTGAGACCCCTATTACAAAATAACTTACTACCATCCATTTGCGTATCAAAACGAAAGAAGCTAAACCAACCGCCAGATGAAATAGTTGACAGAGAGTTAGAGCGCAGCGATTTTTTCCATAAGGGCGATCCTAACCGAGGGCCATCAGAGAGCTCTTCTACTTGCTACAATATTTATCAGGATGTGGCTCATGTTTCCAGTTTAATGCAAATTCGTCTTGGAGCAATTCTTGGGGAATGCCCCTCTCCACAGGGGGCGTTCTATTATCCAATGAATGGTTATCGAAGTTGGCACACGAACAGATTTGATCAGCAAGGATGGCGTGCTTACTTCGTCACAGTAGATGCTCACCAGACTTCATTTTTTCGAGCAATGTGCCCTACCAGTGGAAAAGTTCATACTATTTGGGACGAGCCGGGGAGAGTAAACTTGTTTAGAATCGACCCGAGAAATCCTATATGGCACTGCATTGTAGCAGATTCAGCGCCTAGGTGGTCTTTAGGTTTCTTACTTCGTAACCAAGATATCGAAACCTTACTTATGGATAAGTAGAATAACTGACTGTATCTCTTGGTTGGCTGCTAAGGTTGAACTGGATATTGAAAATGCTATTAATAAGCTTATTGATTTTTTCATTATCGTACTTGAGTAATAGTTACTGTGTGAATATGGTAGCAATTTTCATGAACAAAACCCATTAGTTGGTTGTTGTTGACATTTATAAACTAATACCCCAATTGTCGAGGCAAAATCAGCAAACTTAATACTCATTTAGTGCTCTTTGAGCTGTTAGCATATGGCTTTGAATAGTGTAAATAGAACGTTTTATAATAAACCGAAGTATTAAACCTATCGCGGTTTGTGCCCAAAACCGAGATAGAACTAAATCACGAATGCCACGTTCAATTCGTTTTCTTTGATGAGTTTTGAACGCATTGGCAGCACAGCTGACGTTAACAGTGCTCATAACTATATTTCAGCTATTTGTACGTAAGCTGATATTATCTTTAAATGTTGCATTGTAGTTAAATTTTAATTCAGTGCCGTATGGTTTATTAGATTATTCGCTAACATGTCAATAAAACTTCTCACCTTCGCTGAGGATAACCTGTCTTCGCGATGCACTATATTTACAGGCAAAGATGACTGTTCAAAAGGCTCCAACACAAATTTTAGTTTGTTCCTTTCCAATTCATCTGCTACCTGATACGAAATAACGCGTGTAATACCAAAGCCAGCCGCAGCTGCATTAATGGCTGCTTGGTTAGTGGTAACACTCAGTCTAGATTTTATATGCTGATTAATAAGTTTACCGTTCTCAACAAACTTCCAATCGGGGTTAAGGCTACCTGCCTGTACTTCAATCAGTGAATGCTTCTCTAATTCAGAAAAATGTTGAGGAATACCACTTTTTTCTAAATATTCAGGCGATGCAACAAGTGCTAGGCGTACAGAACCCACTTTTTTGGCTCGCATTGACGAATCAGATAATTCGCCAATACGAACACCAACATCATACCCTTCTTCTAATAAATTCACGATACGGTCTAAGAATACGGTGTTAACGTTGGTTTTTGGGTGCGCGCTTAAATACTCTAAGACTGACGGCAATACATATTGCTGACCAAAAAGTACTGGAGCCGTTACGCTTATTCTTCCTTGTGGCGCTGCGTTTACTCCACGAGCAGCTTCATTAGCTAATTTGATATCATCTAGAATGCGTTTAACATCGTCTACGTAGCGCATGCCGGCATCAGTCATCCTTACATATCTTGTAGTGCGGTTAAATAACTTTACCGATAAGCGATCTTCTAGTGTAGCAATTGCACGAGTTACCGTTGGTGGCGACATATTTAAACGTCGACTAGCGGCGGCAAACCCCTGTTCTTCTGCAACAGCAACAAATACTGACATTAATTGTATTTGATCTAACATTGATTATTCCAATAATTGAAATAATCAATTGTATATTCTGGTTATTCTTAATGAAAGTCTTTTGTTGCACACTAGCTTCATCCTTGAGAAAGGGATTAAACAAACCTTTAAGTAAAGAGTTTTAAACATAAGGTTTAAATTATTAACTAAATTTAAGATAGGAAAGAATCATGAGCAGAATTAACGTAGTAACAACAGAGAAGGCAAACGAGCAACAATTGGCGTTATTTAAAGCGATTGAACAGCAATTAGGTATAGTACCTAACTTTTTAAAAGTATTTGCTAACTCACCAGCAGCGTTACAAGCCTTTTTAGGATTACACAGCATTGCTAATGAAGGTGACTTAGACGGTAAAACCAAAGAACGTATTGCACTGGGTTTAGCAGAGCAAAATGCTTGTCAATATTGTGTTTCAGCACATACTGCCATTGGTAAAAACGCAGGGTTGTCAAGTGATGAAATATTAGCGAATCGTGCTGGTGGCAGCCAAGATGCTAAAGCCGCTGTTGCAGTAAAATTCTCTCGTTCGTTAGCTGAAAATAATGGTGATGTAACCACTGCTGAGCTTCTAGAAATTCGTAATGCAGGTTATTCAGACGCAGAAATTGTTGAAATAATTACGCATGTGGGTATGAATCTATTGACCAATATTCTAGGTAAAGCAAGCCGCGTTGAAATCGACTTCCCAAAAGTTGAATTACAAAAAGCGTCTTAAAATTAGGAACAAAGATCCTAGTGACTTTATAGCAAAGGTAAGAGGATAAACGTCCTATTACCTTAAATTTTATTTTCTACTTTATATCCCCAACATTGAGGAAATGCTGATGGCCCACCAATACGCAAAGATTGCTTTCACAGAGTCTGTAAGGCAAGTGCAAAAAGAGCAGAATAGCCGTGCAGGTTATGCGGGTATGGATACCGGAGAAGACTACAACTTTTTAATATCACAAGAAGAAAGTGAATTTATTGGAAATCGCGATAGCTTTTATATGGCGAGTGTTAGCGAAACTGACTGGCCTTATGTTCAGCATCGTGGTGGTCCTAAAGGCTTTCTTAAAGTGATTGATGAGAAAACATTGGGGTTTGCAGACTATAAAGGAAATCGTCAATACATCAGTGCCGGTAATTTTAGAACAAACGAAAAGGTATCACTAATTTTAATGGATTATGCGAATCGTCGCCGCTTAAAAATTATTGGTTACATATCACAGGTTGAGGAGGATGACTGGGAAAAGCTGGCATCATTAGAAGACGATCATTATCGGGCGCGCGTTGAACGTGCCTTTATCATTAAAATAGTGGCTTTTGATTGGAACTGTCCGCAACATATTACGCCAAGGTATAGCGAAACTGAGTTGTCAGCTTTGATTGAGCCATTGGAAGAAAAAATCAAACAGCTAACAGAGCAAAGTAATCATCAGAAAAATAAGTCGCCTAAGCAAGTAAATGAGATTGCATTAGGTAATGGTGAACTTCCTTTGGTTATTGCTGGTATTCGACAATTAACCCCTGATATTCGCGCGTATGAGTTACGAAGCCCAAAAGGAGAACCTTTACCTGAAATTACTGCTGGCTCACATATTCAAATGCCTATTTCTCTAGTAAATGGTGAACAAGCGTGGCGTCGTTATTCAATTAGTAGTAACCCTAATAGAACTGATTGTTATGAAATTTCGGTGAAGCGAGAACAAAATGGCAATGGTGGATCATTAGCGGTACATCAGCAATATCAACTAGGATTAATTTTGAACTGTAAAACGCCTCAAAATTTTTTCACTTTAAATAGTTTACAGAAGAATCAACCTCAGAATAGCCAGCATGTTGTATTAATTGCTGGTGGTATAGGTATTACGCCAATTAAATCAATAGCTTTAGCTTTGCTAAATCAGCAGAAGAAACACTCAAATATAACCTTTGAACTACATTATGCAGGTCGTTCTGAAAAGGATATGGCTTATACCGACAGATTAACTCACCAGTTAGGAGACAAGTTATATTTATATTCATCTGAAGCCGGCAGAAGAATACCACTGAAAAAGTTAATGAAAAAGAGCAATGTTGAAAGCCATTACTATTTTTGTGGCCCTACTTCCATGCTAAGTGAACTAAAAAAATGTGCGTACGAACTAGGTATTGAAAACAATAACATCCATTACGAACAGTTTTCGGCTGAGCAGAATAATGCAGCCCAAGTATGTGAACTAACGTTGACTAAATCGAATGTTAAAATTGACGTAGCAAGTGATCAAACTTTACTAGATGCCATATTAGATGCTGGCATAGCAGTACCTTTTAGTTGTAAGTCAGGGCAATGTAAAACCTGTGTAGTTGATGTATCACTATCATCAGATATTGAACATTTAGATAATTGCTTAACGGAACAAGAAAAAGTATCTGGAAAAATGTGTTTATGTGTTTCAAGACCAAAAACAAACGGCTTAATAATAAACTTATAAACATTAACAAAAAAATAAAGGAAATAACCATGAACGTAAATTTAGCAACAGAAGAAATTAGGCATCCATTACCAAACTTTACCGTGGAAGAAGCGATTGAAAAAGTCAGTAAGGCAGAAGATGCATGGAATACTAAACAACCTGAAGTAGTCGCAACAGCCTATAGCCTTGACACTAAGTGGCGAAACAGAGATATATTTATCAATGGTCGAGTTGAAATGGTTACGCTGTTAACTGAAAAATGGCAGAGTGAAAAACACTATAAATTGATTAAAGAATTATGGTCAGTGCATGAAAACAGAATCGCCGTTAGGTTTGCCTACGAATGGCAAAACGAAGCTGGACAGTGGTTCAGATCATACGGCAATGAAAACTGGCAATTTAATGAAAAAGGTTTGATGGAGCAACGCCACGCCAGTATTAACGACGTAAAAATTAAAGAAAGTGAAAGAAAATTTTTATGGACGGGTGAGAAAAGACCGATAGATTATCCGGGATTAACCGAACTCGGCCTATAACACTAGACACATTCATGAGTTAAATCATGCAATTATAGATTCCTTAGTTAACCGCGGAAGTTCTATTTTAATGACTCCTCACTTCCGTAATGTACGCGATGCTGGTAGATTAAATTCAATAGCAATGTCTCCTAATTGGCACTTTGAACTAAACCGCTCCGCGGTAATGGTGTACTTGGCAAGCACCGTCTCCCCCTATAACACATTCACTTTTCCTACACTAAGTTTTGAGGCACGTCGCCTCATCTTAGATTGGAGCATATCCTATGAACATCAGCCCATACTTTTCAGCACAACTACGCAAACGGTTTAACGAAGACATGATTATGCGTAAACTCGCCACTAAAATACAAATTGCGTATATATGCTTTGTATGATTGAAGTGTTAACCGTGAAATACCTTAATAATATTGTCGAGCAGAATCACTGGTTCAAGCCCAGTATCGTTACCATCATTTAAAAATCAAAAAATCAATTTAAGTATAGGTATACAATTTAGCGCTAGATAAATATTGCAAGGTCGAACGCCTCCATAACCAAAAGAAACTAAAGCGCAACTTCAGAGTGTCACAATTGGGAATTAATAAGCTCCAATGCCTCATCTAATATTGCAGTAACCGCATTGCGTGCTTTTTCTGGATTACGAGATTTAATAGTATTAAGAATATCGGCATGTTTTTGTACATCAGCTCCGGGTACACCCTTAATTTTATTCGTATACCGAATGCTTACCCTCAGAGCTGTACTTATGAACTGGGTAAGCTGAACAAAAAAACGATTTCCACTAGCGACCAGTATACTAGTATGAAAAGCAATATCAGCATCTAATGGATCATCTAAGCCTTGATCAGCGTCAACCATGCGAGTCAAAGCTGCTTCAATATCTTCTAATTGTTCAAATGTTGCATTGGTTGAAGCAAGTGCTGCCGCTTGAGGCTCTATCGCAAGCCTTACCTGAGTGAATTCTTTTAATAAAGACAGTGAAGGTTTACTACTCAATATCCAGGTTAATACATCGGTATCAAACATATTCCAACTACTTTCAGGCAACACGCGTATGCCTTGTTTAGGACGTGAAGAAATAAGTCCTTTTGCCGATAGCATTTTTACCGCTTCGCGCGTCGAACTACGACTGACTTTATGTTGTAAACAAATATCAGCTTCTGAAGGTAGCCCTTCACCAATTGGATAGGTACCTTTTACTATTGCCATTCCTAGATTATGGGTTAGTTGGTGGGTCAAATTTTGTCTAGGAGAGAGCGTCATTTAGTAGAGTTCCAATTTTATTTAATTAATATGTTATATCATATTTAATTTCATAGAAATATGATATAAGTTTATCTCATTTAATAAATAATACTACAAAGTATGAAAATGTTTTGACGGTTATTATGACAAACCTCTAAACTTTTTATCTATTTGGAGCATTGATGTGAGTGTATCAACACAATATAAAAGTTTGAAAAATAAGGTTGTATTTATTACTGGTGGCGCTAGTGGTATTGGTGCCTCAATGGTTAAAGCTTTTGTACAACAAGAAGCTAGAGTCGCATTTATCGATTTAAACCAAAGCATGGCGGAAGACTTAATAGAGACCTTGTCATCAACCAGTAATGTATGGTTTAGGTCTATTGACGTAACGAATTCAGAATCATTGCAACAGGCTATTTCTGAGGCTGCAGAACATTTTGGCAGTATAGATGTCTTAGTGAATAATGTGGGTAACGACAACCGTCAAAACATTGATAATATTTCTGCTCATGACTGGCATAAATGTATGCAAGTCAATCTAGATCCTGCCTTTTTTGCAGCACAAGCCGCATACAAAATAATGAAAAAAAACACCTCTGGTAGCATCATTAATTTTAGCTCTATCAATGCGTTAATAGGGCTACAGCATATGACGGGGTATGTTACTGCTAAAGCGGGATTAATGGGCATGACCAAAGCGCTCTCAAAAGAGTTCGGCGATCAAAATATTAGAGTCAATGCGATAGTGCCTGGCTGGGTCGCAACAGAACGTCAACTATCGAGTTGGCTAACGGATAAAGAAGAAGACAAATGGACTGAAGCTATGGCATTGAAAAAAAGAATATTGCCAGAAGATGTTGCCAATTTAGCACTGTTTTTAGCATCGGATGACAGTGCATTAATTACTGGACAAAACATTATCATTGATGGCGGGAGAACCTAATTGCAAATTCATGAATATGTTGTTGCTGTTGATTGGGGAACCAGCCATTTACGTGCTTTTTTATGTAAAGTAAATAGCGATAAAACCCTCACCTTAACTGACAATGCGAATAGTCTTGGGGTAAACAAAGTTATTACTAGCTTTGAGCAAACGCTATTTGATTGTATTGCTCCTTGGGTCGTGCAATATGGCAAAGTGCCAATTTTTATGATGGGACAAATTGGCTCCAGTATTGGCTGGAAAGAAACAAGCTACCTTCCTTGTCCTACGGAACTTGGAGACATTGCATCACACTGTGTAAATTTTTCGTGTTCTGACCATGAAATCACCATTATTCCAGGGTTAAGTTGTCACTTAAGTAATAATAACTATGATGTTATGCGTGGTGAAGAATTGCAAGTTTTGGGCTGGTTGCAACAAAACCCTCAACATTTTATCGGCACACATTTGATTTGTTTACCAGGAACCCATACAAAATGGGTCTTGATTAAAGCGGGGATGATTGTACTTTTTAAAACAGCGATGACAGGTGAGCTGTACGATTTATTGACCAATCACAGTATTTTAATTAAAAAAAGTGATGCCATATTTGATCAACCCTCTTTTCAAAAAGGGGCTGATTTTACTTTAAAAAGCGAACGAGGCAGTTTTATTCATGGTTTGTTCAGTGTCAGAAGTAAACAACTCTTTGGGGAATTATCTAATTCACAAGCATACTCCTATCTTTCAGGTTTGCTTATTGGTAGTGATGTTCGTGCAGCAATGAATGCAGAGGAATGGCAATTATCTCAGTTAGGTGAAGTGTCCATTATCGGTGCAACGCACTTAAGTCAGCAATTTTCACAAGTGCTGCAAATACATGGTATCAAGACCAATATATGCAAAGTGACTGAAATGACCTTATTAGGATTTAATGCTGTTTATCAACAAATTATTGCATTGTCCTGCCCTAAAAAGTAAACCCCGACGTTAGATTTAATAAGGATTACCTTTGAAAGAATTTATTGAAAAGCATCCTGTTATCGCTATTTTACGCGGTATAACACCTGACGATGTAATCGAAATTGCACAGTGTTTATATACCCACGGAATTCGAGTCATTGAAGTCCCTTTAAATTCTCCGCAAGCACTAAAATCTATAGGTCAATTGGTTGATGCACTACCACAAAATTGTTTAATTGGCGCTGGCACGGTGACTAATACACAACAAGTTAAACAAGTAGAAAATGCTGGCGGTAAACTGATCATTTCACCCCATTGTGATGTAAACCTGATCAAGTATTGTCTGTCAGCCAACTTACATGCTGTTGCAGGGATAGCAACACCTACAGAAGCCTTTGCAGCCTATCAAACTGGGGCAAGATGGTTAAAACTCTTCCCTGCACAAACTTACGGTTATTCTCATGTCAAAGCACTTACGTCTGTTTTGCCAAACGATGCTCATATTATTCCTGTTGGTGGTGTTTCCCACAATAATGCTCTGCAATGGTTATCATCTGGTGCCAGTGCTCTGGGCTTAGGGAATAGTTTATATCAAAGTAATGACACTCTTGAGTTTCTTATGAGTAAAGTCATCAAATTGAATGAAACACTAAATATTATTGAAAATAAATAATGACTAAGATGATGGATTTTGCAACAGCCACGCTACTCAAGGTTATTCCTTGCCAATGCCAGCTAGGTGAAGGGGTGTTATGGAATGTAGAACAACAAGCCATTTATTGGCTAGATATTGAAACGAGTCATTTATATCGTTATTTTGTTGCAAGTAAAATCATGGAAAAGTTTACCTTACCACACCGTATAGGTAGCTTTGCATTCACTCCCATAGACAATCAAATTATCGCAGCCTTTGCAGGGGGAATTGCTCGATATAACTTAAAGACATCCAATTTAGAGTGGATAGATCAGCCAGAGCGCCATATAGCAGGCAATCGATTCAATGATGGTAGAGCCGATAAGCAAGGACGATTTTGGGCAGGAACTATGGTCGAAAATGCGGCGCTATCTGAGCAACAGGCTTCGTTATATTGTGTTGATCATCAACTTAATTGCCATAAAAAAATAAATAATTTAGCTATTTCTAATGGCTTATGTTGGAACAAAACAGGCGATATCCTCTATCATGCTGACTCGCCAACACATAAAATCTTTCAGTATGATTTTTGTAAAAACACAGCGGCAATTACAAATAAACGCTTATTTGCCAGCACAAATGCTTCTACATTCCCTGATGGCTCAACAGTAGACGCTCAAGATTACTTATGGAATGCGCAATGGGGTAATAGCAAAGTAGTAAGGTATGATTGCAATGGAAAAATTGACTTATCAATATCTCTCCCAGTATCACAACCCTCCAATGTTGCAATAGGGGGCGTCAACTTAGATTGGTTAATTGTAACCAGTGCAAAACAAGGCTTATCAGAATATACTCTAGCCGAAGAGCCATTATCAGGTAACCTCTTTATTTATCAGTTAACTGGCGTTACTGGCTTAATTGAACCCAAGTGTACTATTTAGCTGCACCACCTCTTTTTAGCCGTATAAAGCACCTGTTTTACTTCAAATAAACTTATCACTAGACAAGACTACAGCTTAATGGTTTAATTTATGTCACATTATTTATCATATTAATATGACTTAACCCATCTATGACTTCTATCTTTTTAACTAATGCAGTCGCCAGAGTAGAAATTTCGCCTCAATTAGGTGGTGCCATTTTAGCTTATGATGCTAAATTGCATAACCAGTTTTTTCCTATATTAAGAGATAGTCACAAGGCAAAATCAGTATTAGAGAGTAGCTGTTTTCCTCTGGTGCCCTATTCTAACCGTATCAAGCATGGTCAATTTAATTGGCAAGAAAAAAGTATTACACTTCCTCTCAATCATTTACCAGAAAAGCACAGTATTCACGGCCATGGTTGGCAACGCCCTTGGGAGGTTACACATCAAACAGATAACAGCTTAACACTGCAATATCATTACCAAACAGCCGAGTGGCCATTTTCTTATAGCGCTCAACAAGTTTTTACACTTAAAGATAAGTCTTTGAATATCGTACTGTCTTTGATTAATACTTCAAATAGCAAAATGCCTGCGGGTTTAGGACTACATCCTTACTTCAGCTTAACCAATGAAACATCTTTTAAATGCTCAGTGGATCAAATGTGGGCTGTTGATGATGAAAGCATGCCAACAAAACTTGTGGATGCGCCTAAAGCTATGCATAGTTCAAAGGGGTTATCAATATTAGAGAGCAACTTAGATAATGTGTTTACTGGCTTTACTGGTGTGGCAAATGTGACTTGGCCAGAATGGCAAGCTAAGGCCAACATTTCAACTTCATCAAACTGTAAATTTATGGTGATATATAGCCCAGAGGGAGAGGACTATTTTTGTTTTGAACCGGTAACCCACGGTACTGATGCTATAAACAGATCAGGTAAAGGTATGAAAAACACCGGCGTTATGTCGTTAAATCCTCAAGAAAAAATGACAATATCAATGCGAATTTCTCCTGAAGAATTATCAAAGCCATAGTCGCTAGTCACAAGCAAATTAAACAAGTGCGATAAAACCAAATGCGTCAGCATAACGATATCTTTATGCCGACAACATTAATTTACTTAGTCATTGACTGCATTCAATTCAAAAATAAGCGACGACTGTGGGAATAACACAGGCAACTGCATACCCAATTGCATTAATGATTCACCAGAAAACTTTTGTCCCTGAATTTTGCTTAAAACAGAGGGTGAATATTCTTTGAGCTGAGTCGGCCAAATAAGTGTTAATTTATAGATTTTTTCATCGGCTAAACCAACAAATCTGTACTTAGGCGGTGTTGTTCTTTTAGTTTCATTAATACTGTTATAAGCAAATAGCGCTTGTGATTTATCATTATTAATAAGTCCAAAATTAATCGAGTCACCATCATGATTCAAACGCAATAATTTGCCACTGTGAATTAATTGACGATGTTTTTTATGTAACGCAATAATCGTGGTTAACTGTTCACAGTCTTCTTCGGTTAGCTCTCTTGGATCCATTTCGAGTCCCATATGACCAAAAAATGCCACGGCAACACGCATTTCCATACTAACGGTTCGACCCGTGATATGACACTCTCTTGGTCCAACATGAGCACCCATCACTTCACTAGGAAAGAAAAATGAGCAACCTCGCTGAATAGCTAACCTATCTAAAGCATCATTAGAATCAGAGGTCCACACACGGTCAGTATGGGCAAGCACACCATAATCAACCCGAGCGCCACCAGATGAACAACTTTCAATTTCAACATGTGAGTGCTGTTGTTTTATGCGGGCAATTAATTGGTATAAAGCACTTGTTTGTTGATGAATAGCAGGTTTACCTAATGCATTACCTGCGTGATTGATGTCTCGATTCATATCCCATTTAATGTAAACAATTTGGGGGTATTCGCTAAGAATGTCATCAATGGCATGAAACAGATAATCAACCACTTCAGTGCGCGTTAAATCGAGCACTAATTGATTTCTAAAATTTAGTTGTTCGTTGCCTGCTGTTGCCAAAACCCAATCAGGATGCGCGCGATATAAGTCACTGTCAGGGTTAACCATTTCAGGTTCAAACCATAAGCCAAATTCCATACCCTGTTGATTGACATGCTCAATGAGAGGTGATAAACCTTGCGGGTAAATCTTTTTATCAACAATCCAGTCACCTAGGCCAGCGCAATCTCCACGGCGCCCTTTAAACCAACCGTCATCTAAAACAAAACGCTCTACCCCTAACTCTGCTACCTTATTTGCTAGTTGCTTTAACGTGTCAATATTGTGATCAAAATATATCCCTTCCCAGGTATTATAATGAATAGGACGGGGCGTTTTACTTAGTTTTGGTGATAATAATTCACGGCGAACATACTGATGAAAACAATGAGATAAACCACTAAAACCTTGATCAGAATAGGCAGCATAAAGCATAGGGCTTTGATACGACTGTTGTGGCGCTAATACGACTTCGCCCGGCATTAATAATTCACCTAGTTGAACATAACTGCGGCCTTCGGGTAAAAGTTCAGCCCGCATTTTATGGTTACCACTCCAACCAAGGTGGAAACCATAACATTCTCCCGCTTGTTCATGGGTGTGGCTGTTGTGCATCACCAACCCAGGAAAATTGTCATGTGAGGTTTTTCCTTTACGGTTTTCACGTACAAAACTGCCTAGAAATAAATCAAGTGAATGACATTGAAACTCGTTTGACCAACGCCCCTCAAAAGACATGATTTTATTCATTTGTTCAGGTAAAGGAATCGTAGGCGTTGCACACCAATTAACGGTCAATGGTTGGTTAGTTAAATTAACCAACGCTGTAGAAGCTGACAATACATCAGTATCATGGTGCAATGCTAAGGTATGCACGACCTTAACTTGTCGAATGTCATCAACACTTTCAAAGATGACTTTGTTATCATCCGTTTGAAAAATATTAACAAGATCACCACCGAGCGACCACGCATAATCATGGTTATTAATTTCAATACCCGGTGCTCCCGTAAAACCCTGACCTAATAAAGGAGACAACGAAATGGGCGCTTCAACAACCAAAGAACATTTAGCTTCTTGGCGGGTCGATAGCAGGGTTAACATATGCGCCGAGGTTTGTGTAGATAACAATTTTCCCCAATAAATAATAGCCGGTGTTCTACTTTTACAATCAACAATTAGGCTAGCATTAATACTATTGAGCTGAATATAGTGTTGGGATGGTTTCATTGTAAACGTCCTTCATATTGAAAATTGAGATATATTATAGATTTTTTTGTATTCACTATTACCATTACCATATTAATAAATATAAGTATTACATAATCTTATTAGCAACATTTAGCACTTTCTCATGTTACTAATAGTAATTGAATAATTTATATAATGAAAATACCACTGGAATATATCATATAAATAAGGTTAATATGAACAAAAGGTTTTTAATAAAGATATTGGAACAAATTAAATGTTAGGTGTTTGTTATTACCCAGAGCATTGGCCTGAAAAAATGTGGGCAAAAGATGCTAAAGAAATGCGTGAACTCGGCTTACGTTATGTTCGTATTGGTGAGTTTGCTTGGTCAAGAATAGAATTTAGCGAGAGTGTTTATACCTTTGACTGGTTAGACCGTGCAATAGATACATTAGCCAACGAAGGTTTAGAAGTGATCATGTGCACGCCTACGGCAACGCCGCCAAAATGGCTCATTGATAAATACCCTGATATTTTACCTGTCGATATTAATACAGGTACAACTCGCGGCTTTGGCTCTCGCCGACATTATGACTTTTCAAGTAAAAACTATTTTCGTGAAGCAATGCGAATCTCTGAAGTTTTAGTGAAGCGTTATGGTGAACATCCAGCGATATGTGGTTGGCAAACCGATAATGAAATAGCTTGTCATGATACTACCCATAGTGGCTCACTCGCTTCACGAAAGGCTTTTCAAGAATGGTGTAAAAACCGTTATAAAACCATTGATAAACTCAATACCGATTGGGGTACTGTTTTTTGGTCAATGGAATATCAAGGCTTCGAGCAAATTGAACTACCTATATTAGCGGTTACCGAAACTCATCCTGCTCATCAGTTAGCTTATCGCCGTTTTAGCTCTGATCAAGTGATCAAATTTCATAACAAAATGATCGAGATAATCCGTCAATATGCCCCAAACCGATTTGTTACCCACAACTTTATTCCAATGGTAGATACGCAAACCGATAATTATGCTTTAGCTGAAAATTTAGACTTTGTCAGTTATGACAATTACCCACTGGGTCGTTCGGACTTGTTTTTTGCAAATAAACCCGCTGAAGAATTCAAACCTTATATGCGTACAGGTCATCCTGATTTTGCCAGTTACGACTTTGATCAAAGTCGTGGTATCAGCAAAAATAATTTTTGGATTATGGAACAACAACCTGGTCCTGTTAATTGGGCACACCATAATCCTCGCCCCGAAAAAGGAATGGTACGTTTATGGTCATGGCAGGCTTTTGCTCACGGGGCAGATTGTGTCTGTTATTTCCGCTGGCGCCAAGCACCGTTTGCTCAAGAGCAAATGCATGCAGGTGTTAAGCGCAATGATAATTCAAAAGCTGCGGCATGGGCTGAAATTGAACAAATGCGCGATGAGTTAAAAACAGTAAACTTTTCTATCGATGCACCAGTACAAGCAAGCGTTGCGATTATATCCGGTACAACTAACCAATGGGTTAGCGAAATTGAGCGTCAAGGTGACAGTTACAACCATCAACAAACAGAGTTTTCCTACTATTGTGCTTTACGCCAGTTAGGCTTGGCGGTAGATTTTATTTCTGCTGACAGTGATTTCAACCAATACGATTTAATCGTTGCGCCGTGTTTACCTATTGTAGATGATGCCTTTATTGCTAAATGTCAACAAACCAAGGCACACATCGTTTTTGGTCCGCGTTCTGGCGGAAAAACCGAAGAACTTTCATTAGCGCCTAATTTACCACCAGGAAAACTTCAAGCCTTGCTACCAATAAAGGTACTCTCTACTGAAACCATTCGTCCTGATTGTAGTGAGGAACTGAGCTACAAAGACAATACGTTTGAAAGCCGATGCTGGCGAGAAGAATTGGAAATTAGTAACGATATCATTGTTGATGCTTATTACCATGATCAATCTCCTGCCATAGTTCGTTATGGCAATACCAGTTATGTTGCCACACTTACTTGTGATGAATTATTAATTGAGTTTTTTGATCATTTAGCCAATGAACTTGATATTACCACCATCAGGTTACCTAAAGACATGCGGATTGTGCATCGTGGCAATCTTGCTTATATCTTCAACTATGCGGGACATGCACAAACTTTTCCAGCAAAAAACATCGGTTCGTATCTATTAGGGCAAGCCACTATGGCCCCGTATGATGTCGCCATTATTAAACTGAATCACTAATAACAGCTAATTTATTTTTAAAAAACAAAAAATTAACAAACAAGAGATTAGCAAGGGGAATCCGTGAATATTCAAATAGCAGTATTTTTATTTATTACTATGTTAATTGCATTTTTAACCTATTTAAAATGTAGAGGACACAGTAGAGGAAAGGGAAAAGATCAACAAAATAAAGAGTATTTTTTAGCGGGTGGTGGTTTAGCCTGGTATTTTGTCGCTGGCTCGATAACACTCACTAACTTAAGTACCGACCAATTAGTTGGGTCAAACGGCACCCAAATGGCCTTATTAGCATGGTGGGAGTTTGCCGCTGTACTTGGCTTGATAATACTCGCAAAGGTTTTTCTGCCTGTTTATTATAAATACAACTGCACCACAACCACTGAACTATTAGAAAAACGTTATAATAACAAACATATTCGCGCAGTTATCGGTGCTATGTTTTTCCTTAGTAGCGCATTGATCTTTTGCCCTGCCGTTATTTATTCCGGTTCATTATTTATGCAGACAATGTTTAAAGTTGATATCCCTTTAATGTACATTGCCACTGCTTTTGCTACGTTAGGGGCAATGTACGCTATATTTGGAGGGCTTAGAGCGGTTGCCGTATCCGATACTTATTCTGGTGTGCTACTTTTAGGGATGGCGATTGTTGTTTTATTCTTATCTTTGAATGCTATTGATTATGATTTTTCAGGTATTCCTGAGGAAAGATTAACACTCATTGGTGATAATGATTCTCCAATTCCATGGCACACATTACTAACAGGGATGATTTTTATTCAAATGTTCTATTGGGGAACAAACCAAGTTATTACTCAGCGAGCAATGGCAGCACCCAACCTTAAAGAAGCCCAAAAAGGTGTATTTGCTGCGGTAATTATTCGAATTATCATCGTCCCTGCAATTATAGTTATACCAGGGATAGTCTCGTTTAAACTTTACGGTGATATAGGCGACACTGCTTACGGTCAAATTGTTGGCGATTTACTACCAGGATGGCTCTCTGGAATTTTTGCAGCCGCAATGGCTGCTGCCGTTCTCTCAACCTATAATAGTAACTTAAATTCAGCAACAGCTTTGTATGTGTGCGATTTTCATGAACCTTATATTAATAAAGATATAAACGTACCAAAACTAAGTGCATGGATCACCGTTGCGCTAACCATCGTTTCCTTAGCGCTAGTCCCTGTATATCAACAAGCTGAAAGTATTATTAACTTACTCCAACAATTGTGGGGGCTGTTTAGTATGCCGATATTATCAATCTTTATTGTCGGACTATTATTTAAGGGAGTACATGCAAACGCTGGTATAGCGGCAGTCTTTTTTGGTGTGATTTTATATGGTTCATTATCATTTGAATTTTCACCATTTCATGCTCCTTTTGGTTTGCATTATATCCATTTAATGTTTGTGACGTTAATTTCTTGTATTTGCTTTGCGCTACTGGTAAATCGTTTTATATTTAAAAATAAAGCTAGCTTAGCATTTACAAAGAAAAACATTTTATCAACATAATAATTATTGGTAACAACATAAAAAAAGCCATTCAGATGAATGGCTTTTTTTATACAATCTCAAAAAATTTAAGTTCAAACAACTTTCATGTTTACTGAATTAATAACCATAACCTTCTTTTGACTGTATAACTTGATCATTCTATTCACTTGCACCAAAGAAGCGAGCATCGCCATAATAGGGGGGTAATAACCGCGCTCAATAAATAATAACTTTTGCTCAGCGGTTAACTGAGATAATTGTTGTTCATTAATATTATAAAGTCCTTTAATAACTTTATTTTCACCATTATCACAATTCACATTAAGCACTAATTCCATTAGTAAGTGGTGTTCTAATAATGCAGCAATAAAATGTTCAGTATTAACATGAGCTTCAAAAATGGCTGAAAATTCTTGGTTGATTTGAGTTAACCTTTCACTGCTTGAACCATCATCGTTCAACAAAGAAGCTCCGCCACTTTGGCCGATTAGTTGACTTTGTAAGTTGATACTCGTCGTCAATTGTTGCTCGTTTTCAGGATCAGCACCTAGGCCAAATGGCAACATAGATAAACTTTTAGGTAGGTAAGCAACGTCGTTCGATAGTTGACCATTAAAAAAAATATTATCGTCTTGTAAGCCAAGTAAAGCGATAGCAGAGAAATTCCCATTCTGACTACTTTTGGTGAAAAACAACGGGTAGCTTGAAGAGGAGGAAACAAATTCATCCGCACTAATTAAAGCTTGGCTTTGTTGACTAATATCATGCCAGTCTAGCTCTGTACCTACGGTAATTGTTTGTTGTAAATCCAGTTTAAGTGGTGTAAATGTTGTCATATAAACTCTGTATATTAGTTATATTTTTTGAAAGCCATGAGATTTTATCTGTGTCAGCAAGGCTCTGTGATTTGGTAAACGTGCAGTCAGCTGAGCCGTAGCTTGCTTGTTCAATTGAAATAATCTGTCTGCTATTTGTGGTTGAGAAAGCAAGTGCTCGCGTTGTGAAAGATCTGTTTGAAAGTTCATACCATAAAGTACATAAAGATAACTCGCTGCTGGAAACGTTTCCACTGCACTCGAAAAGTCATATTCATGTGGTGGCTGATATTGCCATAATTTGAGCTGTTGCTTTAAATGCTCAGGTATTGAAGGCTCAGCTCTCATTGCCTGCCAAAAGGGTTCCTCGCGCTTACTAAGAACATAATGCAGCTTCAAAAATTCAATAACTTTTTGCCACCGAATGGTCATATCGTTGTTAAATCGCTCAGCCACAAGCGGTAATAAACTTTTACACCCCGGTAATTGCTGTGCAACATGGTCGGCAGAAATTTCAATCAACATTAATGCCGCTGCTTCTAATGGCTCTAAAAAACCGGCAGAAAGTCCAATAGCGACACAGTTCTTATGCCAAAATTTCTCGCGATGTCCCGCTGTAAATTTGATTTCTTTAGCCTTTAGTTGATCACTATTAACGCCAATATAATCTGCTAACGTTTGTTTCGCTTGCGCTGTAGTTGTGTATTCACTCGCATAAACATAACCAACTCCGCGACGGTTACTTAAACCAATATCCCATATCCAGCCACAATCTTGGGCGATAGACTTGGTATGAGAAGTAACAGGAGACTCTTCATTATCGTAAGGTAATTGAACGGCTAACGCGCTATCTGCTAATAAACAATCTGATTTTTTTACAAACTGAACACCCAACGCCTGTCCTAGCAATAAGCTTGAAAAACCTGTGCAATCAATGAAAAAATCACCCGAGATACTTGGTGTGTCTTTTAGCTCAATCAGCTCTATATAGCCGAGCTTATTTAATTTCACTTGTTCGACCGTATCAATAACATGAGATATACCTAAGTTATTTATCGCATGCTCTTTAATTAATTGGGAAAATTTCCCTGCATCGAGGTGATAACCATAGTTCGCCTGCCCTTGATATTGTTTATCCGTAATACTTTTAGGAGCCAGATTGAGATCACACAACTGAGGTTGAAAACAGACACTGCTAGCAAAATTTTGTTTTTCCTCTTGCAGCCAGTAAGGGCTTAAATCAAATTTATCATGTGCTTGTGGTGCTGAAAAAGGGTGATAGTATTTATCATTTTTTTGACCGTCGACCCAGCCTATAAACTGATTTCCTTGCTTAAAACTTGCGTTACATTCACGCAAAAATATATTTTCATCAAGACCAATTTTACGTAAAGTATTGCGCATGGTCGGCCAAGTACCTTCACCCACACCTACGGTTGGTATATCGCTTGATTCGATTAAGGTAATAGATACCGCAGAAGTTTTGCTCTGAAATTGTTTTGCTAATAGCGCAGCTGTTAACCAACCAGCAGCTCCTCCGCCAACAATAACAATGTTTTGAATAGGACCTGTCATATAACCTCCTGAATAATTATTCACCGTTTTATATTAACAAAAAGACACTTAAAAAAAAGGGGGTCATAGACCCCCAATAAAACGTGTATCAAACAACTTTATCTAAAAGCTTGCGCGAACACCTACAGCCCAACGAGCGCCAGTATCTTCTAGACGTACGAATTGATTTTGATAACGACCATTACGGCGTGTCACTTCGTTAGTGATGTTAATGCCTTCAGCAAAAACGGTAACCGTTTCGTTAATATCATAACTGCCACTGATATCCCACTGAGCATAAGCTTCAGTATTCAGCGGCTCTGTGCCACCAAACGGGCTAACTAAATTTTGCAAGAAATCATCGCGTTTGTTATAGGCAATACGCGCCTGGAAAGGACCATTTTCATAAAACGCTATAATATTTTTTGAGTCACCTAAACCCTCTAAGGCAAATGATTCTGAAGCGCTATTGTCTATTGCAGCATCGCTATCCACAAACGTCGCGTTTGCTTGTAAACCAAAACCTGACTCCCAAGTATGTGTCCATGCGATTTCCAAGCCATTCACTTGTACTACGTCACCATTGCGAGGACGACGTACATCAAAGTCATAAGAGCCACTTTCTAAGTTAAATACTTCTGTTGCAACTGTACTCGTAATGAAGCTATCCACTTCCTTACTAAATACTGCTACCACAAAGTTACTTGTGTCAGCATAATAATACTCGTAAGACAAATCCCAGTTTGTTGATAGGTATGGTTGTAAGCCTGCGTTACCACCAGTTGCTTGATTGTTATTAGGGCGAGATGTGGTAATCGTTACCGCAGGGTTTAATGCATCCATTGTGGGGCGCGTTAAGGTTTCTGAATAAGCTAAACGAACTAACATCTCATCAGTAAGTTCAAGCTTTAAATTCATGCTTGGTAAAATATTGGTATATTTATTAGATGAAGTTACGGGTGTACCATTGTCACCTTCGGCATAAATTTCATTTAAATCTGAAGGATCATTTGGAATTGGCTGTAGGTCGATAAGTTCACGTGTGACACCTGATAAGTTTGCATCCGTTCTAGAGTATCTAACCCCCATATTTACTGTCCACGGCATATCCGAAAAATCACCTTCAAAGGTAAAGTCGATATAGGCACTGAGTACATCTTCTTCTACAATATAAGCATCAGATTGACTTGTCGGGTTATTGTATGCCTCGCCAGTAACTGGATCTAATGTGGCTCGGTATGCATCATATGCATCTACATCATAGGTTAACCATGTATTTGGCACGCCACTAAAAAAATCATTGGCAACATAAGGTGTTAATAAGTCTTCTGGTACACCGGTACCGTAACCACAATATACCCCACAATCACTTGCATAAAGGCGTGACGCATTTTTTGTTCGATTTTGAGAGTAAAGTCCCCAACGCATTTGCGTGAAGGTATCTTTGCCTGTTTCCCATTCAAAATCTACACGATATTCATTAAGTTCATCATCACGATCCCAACCATTACGTTCGTTATAATGTGCTTTACCCGCGTTTGCATTTAATAAAGCAGCATCTCCACCGTCAACAGATAGTGTTGGCGTATCACCACCAGCGCGGTTATCCCATGTATAAGCATTGTTATAGCCAATAACATTAAAAAATACATCGCCGCCGCTATTTTCTTCCGCACTTGAACGCGACAGGTCAACCGTCATAGTTAACTCATCATTAATGCTATATTCAGCATTCAGTCCAAAAGCGTTTATGTTTACTTCACGACCAAAAGAACGACGAATAAAATCAGTTGCACCTGCATTTGAGTTCTCAATATAAACAACCGTATTGTTATCATCTACTTCAGCATCAATGAAATTACCTTCAGAAAACCAGTGACCAGCATTAGTCGATTGGGAGTCCACTTCAAATTTTGATACTAAACCATCAAAAGTTAAGGTTAGATCATCGTTTGGTGCGTATTGAATAACTGCTGTACCACTTGTTCTAGTACGATCTTGCTCATCAACACCAATATCAAAGTTTTGTGGTACATTAACATTACTGAACTCTTTACCATTTTGGGCAGTAAAGTTAACACCTGGACGATAATAGCGAGTCTCCATCATGTTAGTTTGCGACTCACGCTGCTGAAGAGAAGCAGAAACAAGCACCCCTAAACGATTATCCATAAAGGTATTGGTAATTAAACCAGAGGCTTGCGGTGATGTTTTGCCACTTAATTCATCATAA
This sequence comes from uncultured Colwellia sp., assembly GCA_963974965.1. Taxonomy (GTDB): domain Bacteria; phylum Pseudomonadota; class Gammaproteobacteria; order Enterobacterales; family Alteromonadaceae; genus Colwellia. The sequence goes on from CAXBEX010000019.1 coordinate 25,136, forward strand.
AGACCCTTAACTGAACCGGCAGCTTTAAAACCATCAAAGTCGAAAGGACGAGCCGTTTTTATGTTAATCGTTGCACCTATACCACCTTCTTGCATTGCTGCTGTCGGACTTTTATAAACATCAGCACCTGTGATAAGTTCAGCGGCTAAGGTATCAAAGCTGAATTCACGACCAGAGTTTTCTGTTGCCATTTGACGACCGTTAACGGTTACCATATTAAATTGTGGACCAAAACCACGAACAGATACGTATTGTCCTTCACCACCACTACGATCAATTGATACACCCGTTATACGTTGTAAAGACTCTGCAACGTTTTGATCTGGAAACTTGCCCAGATCTTCAGCGGTAATACCGTCTGAAACATTAATCGCTTCCCTTTTGTTTAGCATTGACGCTTTCAAGCTGCTACGAATACCGGTTACGATAATAATTTCTGTTTCATTTGCTTTTTCATCTGTCTGCGCAGCAAATGCACTTGCGTTGGTAAACGCTCCTGCTACCGCTATGGCGATTGCTGATCTTTTTATAAATTTTGAACCTATACTTGTTGTCATGTTATTCCCCTTTTGATGTTATTATATTTTATTACGTAAATGAATTAAGCTTATTAAACCTATTTATCTTATAAATACATTAATTGTGCAAAAATATCAACTATTTTCTGATAGCCAACCAATATATTTAAGGATTCTTATGTGTGAATTATGTTCAGAACAGCAACAGACCCACCTTTGTATACTTATTACAAATTCATTGTTTTATTTAGGTGAACTTCCAAGGCTCATATAAAATTTGTACTTGTACCGAATTTTGAAGTATATTTAATGACTAGAAATAATGACAGTTAACTAAATACCTCGAATTAACTCTGTACTTTTTTTACAGCATCTAACCACTTTCCATATAATAAATTACGATGCTTATTATCTATTTGTGCGGTGAAACGTTTATCGCAATGCCACATATCAGCTAACTCATCTGTTGAGCTATAAATACCGGCTTTGAGTCCTGCTAAATAGGCTACACCCAATGCCGTTGTTTCGATAATTTCAGGACGGTCAACGGTTGCACCAAGAATATTGGCGAGAAAGCTTAGCAGCCAATTGTTGGTAACCATTCCGCCATCGACACGGATTAGCGTAGGTCTGAGGCCATCATTCTCCATTGCTTTTTGTAAATCTTTTGTTTGATAACAAACTGACTGTAAGCCTGCTGTGACGATTTCTTTGATGCCTGAATCACGGGTTAACCCTAAAATTGCTCCTCTCGCATTAGGATCCCAATAAGGCGCGCCCAGACCAGTAAAAGCGGGTACAAGAAAAACACCATGATCCAATGGCACTTGTTCAGCAATAGATTCAGTTTCACTGGCATTGTTGATTAATTGTAAGCCATCACGAATCCACTGAATGGTTGCTCCGGCCATAAAAATACTGCCTTCAATGGCATAAGTTGCCTTTCCATTTAACCGATATGCCACCGTAGTAAGTAATCTGTTTTTAGACTTCAATGCTTTAGCGCCGGTATTTAACATTAAAAAACAGCCTGTACCATAAGTGCTTTTCGCCATGCCTTCATCAAAACAAGCTTGACCAAACAAAGCGGCCTGTTGATCGCCCGCCATGCCTAAGACCGCAATTTCAATCCCAAATATTGAACTATCGGTATAGCCAAAGTCATCAGATGAATCCATCACCTCAGGTAACATAGAAGCAGGAATATCAAATAATTCAAGTAATTCTTGATCCCATTCTTGCTTATGAATATTAAAAAGCATGGTGCGTGAAGCATTGGTGGCATCAGTTCGATGTTCCTTTCCATCGGTAAGGTGCCACAATAAAAAGCTATCAACGGTACCAAAAGCAAGTTCGCCGTTTTCAGCTTTTTCTTTTGCACCGTCAACATTTTCAAGTATCCAACGAATTTTAGTAGCTGAAAAATATGGATCTAACAATAAACCTGTTTTACTATTAATAAGTTCTTCTATATCAGAAGATTGCATTGACTGGCAATACTCTGAAGTGCGACGGTCTTGCCAAACAATGGCGTTATATAGTGGTTCACCCGTATTACGGTCCCACACTATTGTAGTTTCTCGCTGGTTAGTAATCCCTATAGTAGCTATCTCTTTCGCCTGTACATTATTATCGGCAAGTACTTTTCGACAGGTATTAAGCACCGTTTTCCATATATCATTAGGGTTATGTTCTACCCAACCGTCTTGAGGGAAGTGTTGCTCAAATTCTTCTTGAGCTGTTGCCTGTACTTTACCTTGCTTAGTAAACAGTATTGCTCTTGAGCTCGTTGTGCCTTGATCTATGGCTAATATGTATGTTGACATTATTACTATTTATCTTACTTAATAAGAGTATTGATTAGATAATGCCCATGCTAATTTAATTTTGCAATGATTATTTTCATATTCGAACATTTTATTGTGATAATTAATTTTGGAAAATATCTAACCTGTGGGATAATTTGGTTTTGTTGTCAATTTTAAAACTGAGGTAGACTCTATGGCGCTAAATAAACGCCAAACTGAACTTGTTGAACTGGTGCACGAGAAAGGCTTTATCACTATCGATGAGCTGGTACAACATTATAAAGTGACACCGCAAACTATTCGTAGAGACCTTAATTTACTTGCTGAATTAAGCCTTGTTATTCGTCATCATGGCGGTGCAAAAAGCTCTTCAACAACCGAAAACACCTCTTACCAATCACGTAAAATATTAAATTTAGAAGCGAAAGAAAATATTGCTAAAGAGTTGATAAAAATGATCCCCAATGGGGCTTCATTATTTATTAATATTGGTACCACAACAGAAACAATTGCTCGTGCACTACTCAATCATAAAGCATTAAACATTGTCACTAACAATATTCATGTAGCTACTATTTTATCAGCGAAAGAAGACTTTACCGTTATTATTGCTGCAGGTGAAGTTAGGCATAGAGATGGTGGTATCATTGGCGAAGCCACCTGTGATTTTATGAGCCAATTCCAAATGGATTTTGGCATTATTGGCATCAGCGGCATCAGTAACGATGGCTCTTTACTGGATTTTGATCTTAGAGAAGTGCGGGTAGCTCAAGCGATCATCAATAATTCTACCAATGTATTACTCGCTGCTGACCACTCAAAATTTGGTCGCAATGCCATGATTAAGCAAGGTAACATAGCCCAGATCAATCACTTATTTACCAATCAAAACCCTCCAGCAGAAATTGAAGAAATATTGTCCAATAACAATATATCTACTCATATTATTTAGAAATGTATTTATAAATAAATTACATTTAATTAGCCTTTCTGATTAATCAAAATTTAGCCAAATATCAATTGGCTAAGTTAACTTCTGCTACTCAAAATAACTCACCTTCTATATAAATGAATATATTTAACTTGAAACGAACCAAAGTGAACATTACAATATAGATTATCGAACATCTTATTTATCACACAATACGGTTTAAAATAATATATGAATGAAACAAATGAATTAGTTGACGTGGTTGTTGTTGGTGGTGGAATCAATGGCACAGGGATAGCTGCGGATGCCGCTGGCAGGGGGCTAAAAGTAATATTATGTGAACAAAATGACCTTGCTTCTGCAACCTCCTCTAATAGCAGTAAGCTGATTCATGGTGGCTTACGTTATTTAGAGCATTATGAATTTAAACTCGTACGACAAGCACTAGCTGAGCGTGAGGTATTACTCAAAAATGCGCCACATATTATTAAGCCCTTGATATTTCGCTTACCTCATCAACGCCATCTAAGGCCATCTTGGTTGATCAGAGCCGGCTTATTCCTTTACGATAATTTAGCAAAGCGTGTCACTTTACCAGCATCTAAAGGTATTAATTTTTATGAAGACAGTCCGCTTGTTAACTCGATTAAAAAAGGATTTGAGTATTCAGATGGTTGGGTAGATGATGCTCGATTAGTGACTTTAAATGCTTTAGCTGCTCAAGAAAAAGGAGCTGTAATTAAAACGCAAACTAAATGTGTTAAAGCTGTTCGTGAAAATGGTATATGGACCATTACATTAGAAGATACGTTAACTGGTGACACCAGCACTGTTCATGCCCGTTGTGTCGTTAATGCTTCTGGTCCATGGGTGGCCAAATTATTTTCAGACGCCTTAACACTTAAATCGCCTCAAAATGTTAGATTGGTTAAAGGCAGCCATATTGTTGTTCCACGCATACATGAACAGAGCGAAGCTTATATGTTACAAAATGCCGATCAACGTATTGTTTTTGTTATTCCTTTTGAAGACGACTTTTCCTTAATTGGTACCACAGACGTTGAGTATAAGGGCGACCCTTCTGCGGTGAAAATATCAGAGGATGAAATTCAATACCTATTAAACATTACTAATGACTACTTTAAGAATAAAATATCTCGAGAAGATATTGTTACCACTTTTTCTGGCGTTCGACCATTATTAGATGATGAGTCGGTTAACGCACAAGCCGTCACCCGAGACTATACTTTAGAATTGCAAGATATTGATGGGCAAGCACCTATTTTATCTATTTTTGGTGGAAAAATTACGACTTACAGAAAGTTAGCTGAAGCTGTTGTAGATAGAATTAGTCCATACTTTAATAACATAGGCGGCCAATGGACAGCAAGTAACCCATTACCTGGCGGAAATTTCTCTACTATAAAAACATTGACTAAAGACGTTAAAAAAGAATTTCCATGGCTACCCGAAAAGCTTCGAACGCGATTAATTCGTAGTTACGGTACGCGCATCTTTGCTTTGTTATATAACACTAACAATATTGAATCATTAGGGCATTATTTTGGTGCCGACTTATATGAGCAAGAGATTAATTTTTTAATTGAGCAAGAATGGGTGATTGAAATCGAAGATGTTATTTGGAGAAGAACTAAAAGAGGGCTATACCTAACTAAGCAACAAGTGGAGCAAATAAAAGAATACCTATCTAACCACCCTGCAATTTTAGCACGTAAGTCATCAAAATCAACAAAAGTTGCTTAAAAAGGTGTTGAATTATAATTGTTTATGAGGGTCAATTTCAACGTCACTTTTCTTATTTTACCCTTTTTATCATGTCGAAGTAGGCTAAACCAAACGACGGCATCATAAAGCTATACACCATATAGAGAATAACTCAAATTCAACAAATAAAAGTTGCAATATCACCTATTTTTAATTATCTTATAAATAAGATTTAATTTAAAATTACAAATAAACGTATTAGTTACCGGTGACATGGGTTAGGTAGGCACGTAAAACAGTGACTGACGACACTTGGCGTTGCCAGTCTCAATACCCTAATGGTTTGGAATAATATAATGAATAATTTGGAATTTACTCATCGACGTAAAAATCCACTAACGGGCGACTGGGTGTTAGTCTCTCCTCATAGAAACAATCGTCCTTGGTTAGGCGCTACTGAAGCTGAGTCGGTAATTGAATTACCCGTATATGATGAAAACTGTCCATTATGCCCAGGTAATGAGCGCGCAAATAATGCGGCAACCCCTGATTATCAACATACTCATGTTTTTATCAATGACTTTGGTGCTTTGACCGAAAAATCCAATGAATCAGCTCAAATAAATGATGAACAAAATCCTTTGTTTGAAGCCAATGTCGCCCATGGTGAATGTCGAGTAGTTTGCTTTTCTCCCGATCATAACAAATCACTACCCGAATTAACGGTGGAAGAAATTGAAGCCGTGGTTAATACCTGGCAATCAAACTATGTAGAACTGTCTAAAAAATATGCCTGCGTGAATATATTTGAAAATAAAGGCGCGATAATGGGGTGCTCTCAGCCGCACCCTCATGGGCAAATATGGGCACATGAACACTTATCAACCGAAATAGAACAAGAAAATCACCAGCAACTTGTCTACAAAAATAAGCACGGAAAATCATTATTAGCTGACTACGTTGAACATGAAAGTTCAAAACAAGATCGCATCGTTGTTGAAAATGACCATTGGTTAGTAGTTGTGCCCTTTTGGGCTGCTTGGCCTTTTGAAACATTGTTAATTGCCAAAGATGATATTCAACATTTTGGTCAATTAAACAATCAACAAAAAAATAGCTTAGCTCAAGCATTACAGGAACTCACCATACGATACGATAATGTTTTTAATTGCAGTTTTCCCTATTCAATGGGCTGGCACAACTCACCTGAAAATAATTCACCTGAAAATAACTCACCCGAAAACAAGGCACCCGAAAGTGAAGAGAATAATAGTCACTGGCGCTTACATGCACATTTTTATCCACCATTGTTACGCTCTGCTACGGTAAAAAAACATATGGTTGGTTATGAGATGTTAGCCGAAAGCCAACGCGATTTAACGGCTGAAACCGCGGCTGAGATCTTACGTTCAGTGAATACAACTCACTATAAAAAGGAACCGATAAATGACAACTGATATTTTTTATGAAAAATTTAAAGAAATTTATCAACACCCTGCTCAAGCGATATCGTCGGCTCCTGGACGTGTAAATTTAATTGGAGAATTCACTGACTATAACAATGGTTTTGTTTTGCCTTGTGCATTAGCGTTTGCAACACGCATTCTTTATAGAAAACGTGATGATAATCAAATAATTGTACATTCCTTACACTACCCAGGTGAGCATGATAAGTTTAGTATTGACGATGATATTACCCAGGGTGATTCTCAGTGGGGAAATTATATTCGTGCTGTTGCGTTCGTCTTCAAGCGCCAAGGACATCAATTAAGTGGTGTTGAATTACTGATTGACAGTAACGTACCGCAAGGCAGTGGTTTATCTTCTTCTGCCGCGCTGGAAGTTGCCGTAGGTGGTGTTTTTAATCAATTGTGTCAATTAAATTTGTCTAATCAAATGATTGCATTATTAGGCCAACAGGCCGAAAACGATTTTATGGATTGTCAATGCGGTATTATGGATCAACTCGTTTCTGCCAATGGCGAAAAAGATCATGCCTTATTAATTGATTGTCAAAGTTTAGCAACTAAATCGGTTAGTATTCCAGATGATTTGTCCATTGTTATTGTTAATTCGAATTATCCACGAAAACTCGTCGACAGTGAATATAATCAACGCCGAATTGATTGCGAACAAGCGGCGATAAAAATGTCTACGACCACTTTACGTGATGCTAATATTGATATGTTACATGCCGCTCGTTATAAGATGACAAACAATGAATATAAACGAGCACACCATGTTATCACTGAAAATATTCGTGTATTAAACGCGGTTGACGCATTAAAAAATAATGACATGCAAGCGCTAAGAGAACTAATGACAGCTTCACATCACTCATTAAAAAATGATTTTGAAGTGACGGTTCCAGAGACCGATGGCTTGGTTGATATATGTCAAACAGCGTTAGGTAATGAAGGCGCGGTACGTATGACAGGTGGAGGGTTTGGTGGTGCTATTGTTTGCTTATGTCGCCATACTGATATTAACAAAATTACAGACGCGGTGGCAGCGCACTACTATAATCGTTTTAATATTCATGCCTCTATTTATGTCGGCAAAGCGGGTGATGGTTTACAGGTTTCTGTATTTTAAGAGAGCTTAGACCAATTGTTTTTTTCAAGGATAACTATGCAAAGTATAAATTGGGGAATAATTGGCTGTGGTGCTATTGCACATCAGTTTGTGCAGGGAATAAAAAAATTAAATAATTGTACGATACTCGCGGGGGCTTCCCTTACTACAGGACGGGCTGAAAGCTTTACCAAAAGCCATCAAATAGCACGTGCGTATCGCGACTATCAGTCCTTAGTTAATGATTCCGACATTGACGCTATTTACATCGCCACCACACATAATTTTCATTTTGAAAACATTAAGCTTTGCCTAGAAAATGGCAAACATGTACTTTGTGAAAAACCCTTTACTGTCAATGCTAAACAAACAAAAACATTGGTTGCTTTAGCAAAAAAAAGCAATTGCTTCATGATGGAGTGTGTGTGGACGCGATTTCTACCTGCCATTAAACATTTAAGTCATTTATTAGCACAAGATATTATTGGCGACGTACATACCGTTACAGCAAATTTTAGTATCTGTGGAGATTTTCCTCCCGAACATCGATTACGTAACAAAAACCTTGCAGGTGGCGCTTTACTCGACCTTGGTATCTACCCGTTAACGTTAGCCGCTATTGTGTTTGGTGAGCACCCCTGCCATATACAAAGTTCTGCCAATATGAGTGAAGGTGGGGTCGATGAAAGCTCTTGTTATTTACTCAAATATGAACAAGGCCAACGAGCCATTTTGTCTGCTTCTTTTATCGAGCAGGCTCCCACTGAAGGAATTATTAGTGGGAGCAAAGGTTATATTCGTATCCCCGATTTTATTGGTGCGCAAGCATTGCATCTTCATCTAAATAATCAGCCGAGCAAGGTACTTACTTTCCCTTTTGATGAAGATGAAAACTTTACCTTTGAAATTTCTCACGCGATGGAGTGTATACGCCAGAATAAAAAGCAGAGTGATATTTTACCCCTTGATAAAACCACCGCAATGATGACTCTGATGGATAAAATACGTAGCCAATGGGGCCTTAAATATCCAGAAGAATAAACATTAGTAAAGACAACTTTATAACTAAAACACATGACTTGAAATTCAATAATAGGTATAAAACGAAAGGGATTATGATGAAAATTAAAAATAATAAATCATTACTGGTTGGCGTAATACTGTGCAGTTACTTTCATTTAATGAGTTCGGTAAATGCGACACCAATACCTACTGGTAAATCAAACGAAAAATCTAAGTTAATACCAGAACAATTGCAAACCCTACTACCGGCCGATGTAGTTCCTGAGCTTGCTGAAAAAGGGCGTTTTGATGTTGGTGTAAGAACAATAGAAATTACTAACCCTGCTCAATTTGATCCTGCCACGCAAACAACAAAAGATAGAAAATTAACGCTAGAGGTTTGGTACCCCAGTGTAGTCGATGCCACGAGTGTAAAAACTAGCTATGAAAATGAAACCCGAACGGGCATCAAGTTTGCTATACAGGCCGGTGCTTATCGCGATGAAGCCGTGTTAAATCCAGACAGCAATAACAAATTTCCACTGGTCGTTATTTCACATGGTTATACTGGCTATAGAACCTTAATGTATTATTTAGCAGAGCATTTAGCATCACATGGTTATGTTGTTGCCGCAATTGATCATACTGATTCAACCAATGCCGAAGTAGATATAAAAAACAGTCCTTTTGCTGGTTTTTTCAGTACTTTGCTAAATCGCTCACGTGATCAGCAATTTACGCTAGATTATCTCACTACAATGCAAAACTTTGCTTCTGCGGCTATTAACAATAATAAAGCCGGACTTATTGGTTACTCTATGGGCGGCTATGGAGCTGTTAATACTATTGGCGGTTGCTATAACTTTACCGAAGCAACCACCTCGGCTTTCACCGGCATAAAAGATCCAGCGCAAGCACAGCAGATAATGGCATTACTTAATAGTTGTGCGGGTGGGCAATATAAAAATGTGAAGGTTGACCCAAAATGGCAAGCTGTTATTGCCATGGCGCCATGGGGTGGACAACACAATCTATTTAAACAAGAAGCGTTAGCCAAAATTAATACCCCTATTTTATACATTGCAGGAGATTTAGATGATATTTCTGGCTATGAAGGCATTAAATCGCTTTATGAGAAAACAGGTAGCCAAGATAAATATTTACTGACCTATCAAAATGCTCGACATAATATTGCACCTCACCCCGCCCCATCAGTTGCAAAAGTAAGCGAGATAGACATTGGTCATTATTATGAGTCAGCATGGGATAGCGTGGTATTGAATAACACCAATAAACATTTCAGTGTTGCTATGATGGATTGTTATTTAAAGCAGGAACAAGATAAATGCACGTACCTTGATTTATCTAAAAATTCCAATCAAATTGCTGTTGATGGAAAAACACCTAAGCCATGGAAAGGGTTTGACCACCGTTATTCTACGGGTATGAATTGGCATAAAGCTAAGTAATGCTTATTTCAGCTTTAAATAAATAGCTTCACCATTTTACAAACTGTTACTCAGCAATAATTTCAACTGGTATTACTGTCAACAAAGCCCTCTGACCAATAGCCACGTTAGCATTAGGGAAAATAATAGCTTCGCCCTGCTTTTGAGTTTTAATTTCATGCTCGCCATCGGTTGCGATCACCGTGCCGACAGGAAAATCAGTGAAATTTTCTACATCATCAGCAAAATGCAGCTTAAAATCCTGATATTGCCTATCAATAATTTGATCAATCTCGAAAAAGCTAAAATTCTCTTTATTATAGTCTATTAATGCTAACGGCTGCCCTGAAACTAAAGCCGTTAAGCTTGTCTTTACACCCGCAAAGTTTGTCATGTCGTTTTCACCAAAAGGTTTAACTTTACCTAGTTCTACCGTAAAAGCATGGGCACCAAATTCATTTGACGAAAAATAGCTAAATGTTGTAGTTGGCGAGTTAGAAAATAAAATAGTGTTCACATCACAGGCCTGCAAAAATTGCAGTTGTTCTTTCACCCAGGGTTTATTATGCCGATAAGGGTAAACAGCAAACTTATCATTTTTAGAGCCACGAATAGCGGTGTGTAAATCATAATGAAAACGTTCGATATGTTTATCGGTAACTAAACTAGCCTGTTCTGAGCCTGATATAAAAAAATCACGAACGGTATTTTCTAATAACAAAGCACGATGACGCTCTTTATTTATAAGCCCAGCCCCTTGTCCTTGATCTTGTGAATGACCGCCCGAAAACAAACGATTTAAGTTTTCTTCCACAAAACGATGGCCAATATTAATAGAAGCAGGGTTACCAAATAAAAATAACGTTCTGTGCTCAAGGTGTAAGTTACCTAAAACTAACTGCTTAATTAATTCACTACATATTTCTATCGGTGCAGTTTCGTTACCATGAACAGCGCTAGATAATACAATATCTTTGCTTGAACTATGGCTAAGGGGTTCAAAAATAATAATGCCGGTATTAAGCACAGACACCTTAGTTTTTGCTAAACTGCTAGTACAAACAACGTCAAAGCTAAATGCAGGCATTGAAAATTCATGGCTGCGGGTTAAATGTAAAAAATCACCGTTTGCCAATAATTGTACTTTTAATTGCTCTGCTGTTAATTGTTCTTGTGAATATGACGACATATTTAGCCTTTTCTGTTTTATTTTCGCAACTCGATTTCGCAACTCGAGACTGTTACCCAGTTTATTTCTTGTTATTTCTTTTTTACTTCATGACCACTCATAACCTAAAAACTAAGGCTAAAGTAACTCGCGAATTTTTATCACATCACTCTCATCATAACCTAACAAAGTCGCCGCTTCTGTTAACATCATTTTTTTACGCGTAGTATTTGAGTTGGTAATAACCCAAAATGGACTTTGCGGAACCTGTTTTGGTTTAGTACTACTGCCGCTAGCCGTTAATACTGCTTCACTCAACGCAAAATATAAACGTTTGGTTTTTCTAGCACTCACTTTAGGCGCTATATTGGTCACTTTATTAAATGTCTTTGGGTGTGCTCGATATAAAGCGGCAAGAATGAGCAAAAAACGACCTACAGCGCTACGTTGCATAGCAAGCTCTTCTATATTGATAAAGTTAAAAACGCTTTCTGAGCCGTGTTCAACTTCTTCTATCTCATCTGGTTCGCTAATAACTACTTCATCATCAACCACTTTTTCTGACAACGGTTCTGCTTTAAGTTCTTTTTCTGCGCTTTTACCTAACGAAGTTGTTTGATGAGCTGCCTCATCAAGTTTAAGCAAACGACGCAAAATACTGGAAGCATTCTCACCAATAGATTGTGTATTGGCAACAATGTGAAGATATAGTTCATCGTCTATTTCAATGTTTTTCATTTATCACTAACTTCTATAATTTTTGATTGCTGCGAGATTATACCAATTAAATTAATTAAGGGTACAGGATTCAATGAGAATAAATGTTCAAGAACAAGGCGTTTGATTGGTATTAAACCCAAACTACTTTATATTTCATGATAAAATTGTCATAAGTTACAAATTTAATGGTATGTTCGACCAAATGACACCACAAAACTTTTCACAACTAAGCTCGTCACCACGAATCACATCACAACTAAACTACCAGCAACTTGGCCAAGGAGAGCATATTGTTTTAATTCATGGTTTGTTTGGCAGTTTAGAAAACTTAAATATGGTCGCTAAAAGTTTAAGTCAACATTATTGTGTTACCAGTGTTGATGTGAGAAACCACGGCAACTCATTTCATCAAGCAGGAATGCACTATAAAGACTTAGCGCAAGACGTAATTACTTTACTAAATAATTTATCAATTGAATCCTGCCATATTTTAGGACATTCAATGGGCGGAAAAATTGCGATGCAATTAGCGCTATCCAATCCGCAAAGAGTGAATAAACTCATTGTTGCCGATATTGCACCAGTTGAATACCCAGCTCACCATTTAACAATTATTGAAGGCTTACAAGCTTTAGACTTAACGAATATAAAAACGCGTAAAGATGCTGACAATCAATTAGCAAACTATGTAGAAAATAGGAGTGTAAGACAGTTTTTACTGCGTAACCTAGTAATGAATGAGCAAGGACAATTTACCTTTAAATGTAACTTACGTTTTATTGAGCAAAGTTATCAACAAATAATGCAAGGCTTTGAAAGCAATGAACGTCAAAATAACCAACCCTTTCTAGGTGACACGTTATTTATTAAAGGTGGCGATTCAGATTACATTTTACCTGAACACCAAAACATCATAACAGCGCTTTTTCCAAAGGCTAAAGCCAAAATAATTCAAGGTACTGGTCATTGGTTACATGCTGAAAAAACAATTGCATTTAATAAGATAGTCGTAGACTTCTTAGCCAAGTAATATCTATACCACAATTTACACCCAAACTTATTCAAACTGCGAGTCCTGCATCTTGAGGTGGTTTGAGTATATTTCAAACCCTTTTGATTGAGATCAACGGTTTTATTCAGTAAACAAGCTAAAATTTTTGGCTGTTTTGGCTGTAGGTACCCGTGAAAATAAATGAGATTATGTGAACACTATGCTATAGTGCCGCCAATTTTTAAGCTTACAAACTAACTTTCATGCTAGCTGAACATTTAGAACTGTTAGAGACTATTGGTCTTAATTTATTTTTTCTTTTCATTTTTGGTTTTATTGGTTTATCCATCCACGATGTGATGAACAAAAATGACGTACCAAAAATGGGTAGATTAGTGGTTTATTTTGTATTATTTTTAGGTTGCGCTGGTTTTATAGCCAAAGGCATTATTCAATTCGTCTGGGAAAGTCAGGGAGTTGGTTAGTGGCAAAAGAGTTAACAGACATAACCACCATTGATTTATTTAATGATGAAAAGCGTCCCGGGCGACCAAAAACGAGTCCACATCCACGCAATGTTCAAATAAGAATAAATAAGCGTAACCAGGTTAAACGAGACAAAAACAAGGGTTTGAAACGGGTTGAATTTAAAATTCATCATAGCTTATTTGAGCAATTAGAAGAATTAGCTAAAACTAAAAATGTTAGTCGTAGTGAATTAATAGAAGCCCTATTGATTGAATCATTAGCTGGTTGAGTCATTAGCAAAAGAAAACAATTAAATTTTAAATTTTAATATTAAATTAAATTAAAGTAATAAGGTAAATTTCCATGGCAATCGTAGGTTTATTTTTTGGTAGTGATACTGGCAATACTGAAGCTATAAGTAAAATGATCCAGAAAAAACTAGGTAAAAAGATGATCGATGTTAAAGACATCGCCAAAAGCACAAAAGAAGAAATCGCTGAATTTGATTTACTCATCTTGGGCATTCCAACCTGGTATTATGGTGAAAACCAATGTGACTGGGATGATTTTTTGCCTGATCTTGAAGAAATAGATTTTACTGACAAACTCGTTGCTATTTTTGGTTTAGGTGATCAAGAAGATTACGCTGAGTACTTTTGTGATGCAATGGAACCACTACGTGATATTGTTGAAAGTAAAGGGGCAATAGTTGTTGGTAATTGGCCAACTGAAGGTTATGAGTTTGAAGCATCAAAAGCATTAATTGATGAAAATACTTTTATCGGATTATGTATTGATGAAGACCGACAATCAGAGCTAACCGAAGCACGTGTTAGTAAATGGGTAAACCAACTTAATGATGAAATGTGTTTAGCCGATCTCGCTTAAGTCAAATTAACGCCAAAAATAACACATACAAAAAGCAAGGCCATTAAGCCTTAAAAGTATCAACAAAAGCTCATTTGATGAGCTTTTGTTGTATTAAAACAAAAAAAATAGCAATTAGCCAAACTAACCCTTTCGCCAAACTTGATAACACCCTATACTTTTATTTTACCCTTATCATCTTATAGAGAATTTAATTACATGGCAGATCAAAATGAAGAACTGAAAAGAGCTGGGTTAAAAATCACCCTGCCACGTATTAAAATTCTAACCATTCTACAAAACCCAAATAATCAACATATTAGTGCTGAGGATGTTTATAAAATTTTACTTGAGCAGCATGAAGAAATTGGCTTAGCAACCGTATATCGTGTGCTTAATCAATTCGATGATGCGGGCATTGTTACTCGTCACCATTTCGAAGGTGGAAAGTCTGTCTTTGAATTATCTCATAAAAAACATCATGACCACTTAGTTTGTTTAAAATGCGGTAAAGTGGTGGAATTTGAAGATGATGTTATAGAGCAACGACAAAATGATATTGCAGACTCTCACAAGATCACATTAACAAACCACAGTTTATATTTATACGGTGAGTGTGAAGATAAAGAGGCTTGTGAAGAATATAGAAAAGCAAACCTGTAAATAAAACAGTGTTAGTAGAATAAGATGAGTGGCGTAATATGAACTTAGAACTATGAACTTAGAACTAAAAGTTATTCCACCCGTGCAATTGATTATTTCATCTGGCTTAATGTATAGCCTAGCGACTTATTTCCCCCAATACCATTTTGACTTGAAAGTAAACTTGCCAATTATTATTTTATTCATTCTTGCAGCAAGCTTAATTGGCATTTTAGCGCTTTATGATTTTCATAAACACCAAACCACCTTTCACCCACATACACCAGAAAAAACGAGCACAGTGGTTGATAGCGGTGTTTTTGCTTATTCTAGAAACCCCATGTACATTTCCTTAGTAATGTTATTATTAGCATTGGGAGTTTATTTACAAAATTACAGTAGTTTCAGTATTATTCCATTATTTATCTGGTATATAACTCAGTTTCAAATTATTCCCGAAGAAAAAATGCTTGATAAACTTTTTCCTAATGATTACCAAGCTTATTGTCAGAGAGTTAACCGCTGGATATAATACCAAGTGAAGTAATTGATTGATCACTTAGCGAGAATTAAAAGGCTTAGATGCAAGGCATTGATTGAAGATAATGGTTATTCCCTTGTCAAAATCAATAACGCAGCATAGTAAGCCTTTTAAACTCGCCCTTCGGGAACTCATTAGCAAACTGATAACATCACAAAATGAATGAAATATAGAATAACTATGTTTAAATAATTTCACTTGTTCTAAGCTCGCTAATGTAGCTCTAAGTTGGTCAATAAGTTATTTCAATTGGTATGAGTTACAAGCAAGAAAAGTTGCGGGTTACGAAGTGCAACTATTCCTACGATTTTTCTTCGTCACTCAATACTTTTAACTCGTACTTTTTTACGCTTTCTTCAAATAGGCAGCAACAAGCACAATTCTAGTACCATTCACCTTACCTTCTATGTGTTCCGGATTATCTGTTAAGCTGATACCACGCACTAAAGTTCCTTGTTTGGCGGTAAAGTTAGCGCCTTTTACTTTTAGATCTTTGATTAAAGTAACATCATCACCATCATGTAAATCTGCACCGTTACTATCGCGTGTTGGACCTTCACGTTGCTCTGCTGCAATACCTTGTTCAGCCCACGTTTTCACATCATCTTCCATATAAATCATATCTAACGCATCTTGCGCCCAACTTTCTGATGATAATTTGTGCAGCATGCGATAAGACATTACTTGTACAGCAGGCTCTTGATTCCACATACTGTCATTAAGACAGCGCCAGTGATTCATGTCAAACGCGTTTTCACCGTCAATTTGACTCTGACAAGTTTGGCAAATATAAACACATTGCTGCGCACTTAAGTCACTAGTTGGAGGGACAGGATAAACAGCTAAATTATTAGTTGAAGTACAAAGTTCACAGCTGTTATTACTACGTTGCTTTAATGCTTGTTTGCTAGGCATAATGGTTCCTAATATTAATCTTCTTTTGGTACAAATTTTAGTGGCATAATTGTACATTAAAACAGGCTAAGTATTAAAATAATTTACTAGCAATTGAATTACTATATTTAATCACAAATGACTTATTATCCGCTATTATTGTTAACATTAACTTATACCAATCAAACTAACTAAGTGATCTTTTTAAATGGTCTAAATATCCAATAACATCGTTGCTTTCAATCCCAATAGCCAGCTATTGTTCAATCAAGCGCCTTGTTCTTGAAAATTTACCCTCATTAAAATTTGAACCATTAATTAATTTGATTGGTATTACTAATAAATTGAATTTTAAATATATTGTGAAGCTTAATTTTGATTGAACAGTGGCATAAAAGGAAAATAGTAATGTTATATAAAACTTTATTTACACAAGGTTTGGATTTTGAAACTTATCTTAAGCAAGGGACAGAAGATGAAACTCAAGCCGTTAATAAAGTAGCTGATCAGCTTAGTGAAGCGGTGCTACCAGAAACGCTTGTACAGCAATTATCCGCTATTAAAAAGGATGTGCATTTATTAATTGTTGGTGAAATGTGGTGCCCAGATTGTCAGCTTAATATTACCGCCATTAAGTATATGGCGTTATTACAGCCAAAAATTAAACTCTCGATCATCTCAAAAGAAACAGCTGAGCAGCAGTTAATGGAACTACTGGAGTTGAGTCAAATTAAGATCCCATTAGTTGCTATGTTAAACGAGCAATACCAGTTGGTTAATTCATTTATTGAACGGCCACAAACCGTTATTTCGGTAGAAGATTTTGACCGTATTAAGAGCGACTACTTTGCTGGTAAATATTTACATGCAACAATAAGTGAAATTTTAAGCAAACTTGCAGTGTAGAAATTTTTATTATGATATTTATCAGATATGTGTGTTCCCACTCGGTATGAGTGGGTGAGTGAGTCGATAAATTAGTTGAATATATTTCAATTTTATACGTTAATAAGTTTGAGCTATTTTAAAATTTAATAAGGTATAAGATGATTAATTTTTTTCGTCAGTTTAAAATCAAATTAAAAGTTCGCGTTTTTTTAATATTAATTTTGATTTTACCGGCAATTATGGCAGGTATTGCTCTACAATCATCAAGTAAAATTTATAAGAGCGTTGATCAAATTTATAAGAATTATTTATTTAGTATCGTTAATATGACGACAGTAAGAGAGCAAATTTATGCAGAGTTTATTTTACTCAAAAGCCATATTATTTCTCTTACTGAAAAAGAAATGATTGAGTATGAAAATAAAATATCTCAAACACAAATAAAATTACACCTTAATTTAGAAGAATTTGTTGAAACTTTAGATAAAGGAGAAGAAGAACTTTTATTGACAAAATTTAATAGTCTTTTGATTAAACAACAAGTTATTCGAGATAAAATAATACAATTGAGTCGTTTAAATCAGGATGTGCAAGCTGAATTATTAATAAATACTGAATACAAACAATCATTTAAACTCTTACAAGAAAATATTGAAAAGATAATTGCAACTAACACCGCAGGTGCACAGTTATTTTATGAGAGCAGTCATGTTAATTACACTGATATAAAATTTTATATTGCTGTTGCCACCATAATTATATTCATCGTGTCTCTATTAATCGGTTGGTTGTTTATTTTTACTATTTCAGCCCCTATTTTAAAAATTGAACAAGTTATTTCTACAATTACAAAATCTTATGATCTTAGCAATAAATTACCAGAAGATGGAAATGATGAAATTACCAATTTAAGTCGTTCTATTAATGGGATGTTACTATCGTTAAATGAAGCTCAAACTCGTTTACTGCAAGCTGAAAAGTTAGCATCGCTAGGCTCTTTAGTTGCCGGAATCTCCCATGAAATTAATACTCCTATTGGTATTGCTGTTACTATGGGAACAACCTTCGAAAGAAATATTGATGTTTTCTTAGGAAAATTAAGAGCTAATCAAATTAAACGTTCAGACTTAGACGTGTTTGAAAAAGACACTCGAGAAGGGATGAACATATTGCTTCAATCTTTAGATAAAGCCTCAACTTTGATTCGTAGTTTTAAACAAGTTGCTGTAGATCAAACTAGTGAAGAACGCAGACTTTTTAAACTCACTGATTTAATTGAAGAAATCTTATTAACCCTTAACCATCAAATTAAACAAACTGCGATAGAATTTAGGTGTGATATTGATTTAAATATTGAGTTATATAGTTATCCAGGTCCTTTAGGTCAAGTTATAACTAATGTATTAAATAATTCAATCATTCATGGTTTTCAAGACCAAGCAGAAGGAACAATCGATATAATTGCGATTGTTAAAGATGGTCAGGTTGAGCTCAAGATAAAAGATTCTGGTGTTGGTATTCCAAAGAGTCGAATTGATAAAATCTTTGATCCTTTCTATACTACTAAATTAGGACAAGGAGGATCTGGTCTTGGTCTAAATATCAGCTATAATATTATAACTGGCTTACTTGGAGGTTCAATAAGCGTAAATAGTGAGGTCAGTGTAGGTACAACTTTTTATATTTTAATTCCATTGAAAAATCGATAAGGGAAAAAACATGGATGATGATTTTATACAACTTATTGAGGATGAGCCTGAATATTTACAGGATGTAAAGGTTATCAAACCATGGGTCATAGGTATTATTGATGATGAACCTTCAGTTCATGAGGTAACTAAATTATCATTGAAAGGTGCTGAGTTTGAAGGGAAACCAATAGCGTTTTTTAGTGCATATAGTGCTGCAGAAGGTTTACAATTAATTAAACAACATCCAGAAATGGCGGTGATATTACTTGACGTTGTAATGGAATTTGAAGACGCAGGCTTAAAACTCGTAGACATTGTTAGAAATGAATTAAACAATTCATCATTGCAAATTATTTTGCGTACAGGTCAATCAGGCTTTTGTCCTGAAGAAGAGACCATTATTCGTTATGAGATAAATGCATATAAATCAAAAAGTGAATTAACCCGTAGTAAACTGTTCACAACATTAGCAACAGCAATTAGAAGCTATAAGCAAATTTGCACTATTAAGAAAAGTAGAGATGCTCTGCGTGAGGTAATCAATGCCTCAGCTACAATGATGCAAGAGAGGTCTGTTTATGATTTTTCAAGTGCTGTTTTAGCGCAAATAGATGCGTTGTTTAATATTTCATCAGACAGTTTGTTTTGTGCATCTAATCGTTCTCCCAATGGCCCTTTTGCATTCAAGAATAAAGATGAAGGTTTTTATGTTGTTGCCGCTAATAAATCTTATCAAAAATACTTCGATGTTGATATATGTACACTCAATACGAATGAACCTGTAATTGCTTTGGCTCTAAAATCATTAGAACAAAAAACACACGTATTTGACAAAAATTTAAGTTGTTTGTACTTGAATACACCTTCTGGATGGCAAGGTGTAATTGTTGCTGAAAACGAGGGGATATTTCAAAAAGCAGATAAGGAGTTATTGCAAGTGTTCTGTATGAATGTCGCGCTTGGATTAGAAAATGCAAAATTTTTTACTTATTTAAATAAAGCCGCATTTTATGATGACATTACAGGACTAAATAATCGCCTGGGCTTGATTGAACAATCGTCCCGAACATTAATAAATAAGCGCAAAAAATATACTCTTTATCTAATTGATATTGATTATTTCCATCACATTATATCATCATTTGGGTATGATTTTGGCAATAAAGTACTTATTGCAATATCTAAAACATTAACTCAATTGTTTGATAATACATGTATCATTGCGAGAATACACTCAGATGTGTTTGCCGTATTTATTGATGAATATCCTTTTACTGCAACTGAACTCGCATTAAGGTGTTCTCGGCCTATGATAATTGAAGAAAAACCCATTAGGCTCGGGCTATCGGTAGGAGTCGCTATTGCAACAAATCAAGAGCATAACTCATCGTTAGATATACCAACTCTTTTAAGACAGGCAGAGATAGCATTACATGTTGCTAAAGAAAACAAACGTGGTGCAGGTGAAAAGTTTAACGCAGTCTTAGAGTTAGAATCACGCAGAAACATGACGATACTAAATGATTTTAGAATTGCAATGACAAACTTTGAGCTGTTTCTTGTTCTGCAACCCAAAGTAAATATTGAATTCAATACTATTTGTGGATTTGAAGCTTTAATACGCTGGCAACATCCTAAAAATGGATTAATTTCTCCCAACGCCTTTATTCCGATTATTGAAAAGTCTGGCATGAACTATGAACTCGATCTATATGTTGCTAGAGCACTCTGTATTTTGTTAACAGAAAATGATTTTAAACGCTTGCCAATATCTTTCAATATTTCATCTAATTCTCTTATTCATGAAAATTTTTCGTTGGAATTACGTAATGTTTTTCGAGAATACAATATTGATTATAGCCAAGTTCAAATAGAAGTGACTGAAAATGCCCTTATTCATTCAGAGCGTTCTATTTCAAGATTAAAAGATTTATATAAGGCTGGTTTTCATATTTGCTTAGACGATTTTGGGGCAGGCTTTTCATCATTAAGTTATTTACTAAGATTACCTTTACATACCATTAAAATAGATCGTGCCTTTGTGGCTGATTTAGTTAGTAGTCCATCATCAGTAACTGTATTAGAAGGGATGCTAAGCATTTTAACAAAATTAAACAAAAATATTGTAGTTGAAGGTGTAGAAACAGATGAACAATTGGAGTTATTGAAAAAGCTAAAGGTGAAAGTGGTGCAAGGGTTTAAATATTATAAACCGCTCAGTATAGATACAGCTTTAAAATTAATTACTAAATCTCTTTAAACTTGATTTTAGGTGAAAAATTATATCCATTATTGGAAAATATCACAAATATTTCAAACCAAAGTAATCTCTGCTGCCGAGGCGATAGTTGATTTTCTTAACAGTGCACGTAAAAGCTATATTGACAGTAGAACAATAAAGTTTGTACTATTTTGAGCTGGTTATTACCGTTCAAATATCGTTAAAAAGGAAGCGTAAAGTTAAATATCGATCTATATATTTACCGCCATACAGCTCAAATATTAATCCCATAGAGCGTCTTTGAAAAGTCATGAATGAAAGGCTAGAAATAGAGAGTATTTTGGTGTCGACTAAAGAATTTCGGCAGCGAACAGGTGAGTTTTCACCATTACACTACCTGAAATTTCCGATACACTCGACAGTTGGATTAATGACAACTTTCAGATTATAAAACCCAAACTTTGAATGATGATGGGTATATAGCAACTGAGGCTAGCTAAAATCATCAAAATAAATTGAGTCTTTATCAACGCCTTGTTTTTCTAGCATGATAATGGTGTCGCTCATCATTTTAGCGGGGCCACAAAGATAAAACTCTAAATTAGCTATTTCTCCTAGGCTATCAAAATCATTAAGCAATTGTTGTTGCACATAACCTTTAATACCATGCCAATTTTTATCTGGTTGCGAAAGCACAGGAGTGTAATAAAAACTTTGATGTTCGTCTGATAAATGATGAAACTCATCGCTATAAATTAATTCTTCTTCGCTGCGCGCACCGAAATAAAAATGAATATTTTTGCTTAGATCCTTTTGTATTAGCTGCTCTTCAATTATTGATTTTAGAGGTGCCATACCTGAACCTGCACCAATCATGATCATATTTTTAGAGGTTTTTTCTTGTGCTTTAAATTCTTCAAAAGGGCCAACCGCCTCAATGATATCGCCGACTTCAAGGTTACACAGATAATTCGAGGCGATACCAGGTTTTATCTGTTTATTAGGTGGTGTTTGTATTTTTATGGCAAACACTAACTCATTAGCGCCATCTAAATAACCACCATTGCCATTTGCTAATGAATAACTGCGACTACAAGCGTTATGTTGATATTCAAAATGATCAAGATTATTCCAAAAATATTCTTGCTCTTTTAGCGTTCCTTTAGGAATTGAAACTCCTTTTGCGGCGGGTATAAAAAAGCGCATAAAGGCACCCGCTTTGAATGATATATTTTCTTTATCAAGTAAAGTAAAGCGCAATTCTTTAATGGTTGGGCTAATAAAGCAACTTTGTATTAATTTTAGCTGATGTTTTTTTGCATTGGTAACATCCATTAGCGTCATGTGGTCAACATCATGGCTAAAGTGTTGACAAGCTAACCTATACCCTTGTTGTAATTCGAGTTCATCGAAATGGAGTTGATCGGCAGACGTTGTTTTGGCTATTGGGCTGATCATTACTTTACAGCGACCACATGTACCACCGCCACCACAAGTTGAAGGTAAGCTAATATCATGTTCAACTAAACCATCTAGCAAATTAGTATGCGTAGATAACTTGACTAAACCAATGCTTTTTTGGTGTTTATCGAATAATCTTACTTCACGATTTTTAGCAAACCATTTTAGTTGATATTGTCCACGCAAACCAAGATCTATAGTCCAAATCAAACCGGTAAATGATAGCCATAGGGTCACAAAAGCAAACACTATAATTTGAATACTATTAAAACTGCCAACGTTGCCATAATCCATAAAATGCAACATAAAAAAGATATCAGCAAAGCGTTTATCATCGTCACTGTGTCCAATAATTCTTCCTGAGCCGCTATCAATAAACACACTGGTATTGAGTTGATCAGCAAAATCAATCTGCCACGCACTATTGTGCTCTTTTGGAAAGTCGGCAATTTTATTGTTAATAAGTTGAATGTTTTTTATTTTTCCTGGGCCACTATATGATGACTGCGCTAATTTATTGGCAAATTCTTTATCAAAGTTGACTTGTTTACCGGTTAAGGCGTCAACCAAGGTATAGCTATTTTTAAAATTATTGTATAAAGCTTGCTGGTGCGTTAATAAATAATATGGTTTGGCTAATAGCTCAATAGGTTTTAATGAAATCGTGGCAGCAAAATTGTGCAAAACCGTTTTCGGTTCAACGAAATTTCTACCGTCTATTTCACTGTGTTGTTGCTTTATGCGATAAGTATTACCTGTTGCCTTGCTCATATCCATAACATTGAAATAAATGCCACTGATCAGCCATAATAAAAACTGTAAACCAACAAAAACAGACGCCCATTTGTGTATTTTTCTGATCCAAGGCATTAGCAATCTCCTTGATTTGATAGTTCAGGACTATTGCGTTTAAGAACTCGAAAGTACATTAAGATTAAGCCACTGATACTGGCTAAGATACCGAATGCAGTAAACCAAAATAACAGTGAATTATCCACTTCACCTTTTTTATAGTCCATGGCATGAAAGCGAAACATCCAGTCAAATAACCGCCAAAATTCATGGCGTTTTGCTATTAACTCGCCACTTTGCGCTGAAATATAAAGCGAGGGGTTGCCAAAGTCATTGAAGTTTACTCGCCATGCAGGTAAGGCATTATGTACTCTTCTACTGAGTTCAAATGGCGGGTTGTCTGTTATTAGTTCAATGTATTCAATTTTACCACTACCAGAATAAAAATGTTGCGCTGCTCTTATTGCCTGTTTTTTATTTATAGGAGACATTAAATTACCTGTGCCAGCATCAAGTAACTGTGTTTTTCCTTCAATAGAGAATTGGTATACGATTTTGTTGATAAAGGTTGCTAATCGGATCTGTTTTGCATCTGGGTATTTTTGATAAATTTCAGCAATGCTCACTTTAATATTTGCTGGCGTAATTTTAGTTTGATGATTTACTACTAAGCTATCGCCATGAATGTAATCAATATTAAAAAAGACCATATAAGCGCCAGTCACTGACCAAATGACAAATTGTAGTCCTAAAAACAGCATTAGCCATTTATGATATTTTCTACTTGTTTTTAATAAGTTCATTGTTAACCTTGGTAATTAAATAAGTAAAAAAAAGCTTGTCACTCAGTTAAATGACAAGCTTTTAACTATTTGTTAATTAGATAAAATTAAAAACGGTAGCTTAGTTTAACAAAGCCTCGACGACCTAATAAATCATAAGTCATCACGTCAGTATTAGCGTCATTCCAAGAAGTTAAATAGGGTGCTTTCTTATCAAAGATATTATCAATACCAATAGACACATCAAGATCATCACTAAACATATATGATGCCGCTAAATCTGAATACGTTAGCGCTTCAACGGTTTTTCCTTGCGGATCAAAATCACCACCGTTAACATCATCAGCAGCGCCAATGTAACGTAGCGAGTAGCTTGCTAACCAATCATCGCCTCGTAAAGAGAAACCTAAATTGCTACGCCATTTAGTGTAACTACCTTGATCTTCAGTAATAAAACCAACTTTATCGATAGTAGGTTGACCGGCAAACGGTGTGCTTTCAAATTTCAATAAACGGGTAATATCAAGCGTTGTTCTAGCATCCAAACCAAATAATGTTGTTTTATACACAATATTAAAATCAGCACCACTTACTTTTTCAACGGCCGCATTTACTGGTCGTTGATTTAGTTCACTTACTTGTTTTGTTACCGGATGGCGAGTGAAGGTATCACAGAATTGCGAATTACCAACGGGATCTTCATAGCATAATTTAAGCATATCAGAACCGTTTACCGAGGTAATTGAATTGGTAATTTCAATATTAAAATAATCTAACGTGGTTGACAAACCTTCGATAAATCCTGGCTCCCAAACAATACCTAAAGTAGTGGTATCGGCTGATTCTGCGCCTAAGTCAGGGTTACCACCAACACTGGTTAATATAGTAGTGCCATCTTGAACAAAATTAACTGGAATTCCTGCTGCTTGACAGTTAGCTGCTATCGCGCCGCTAGCACCTGCGCAAGGGTCAATTGTTCTTAAATTTTCACCATTACTACCGCCAAATAACTCGGTAAGTACTGGTGCGCGAAATGCGGTTGATTGCACACCACGTAACATCAGCTGTTCGTTAATTCTCCATGTAATACCAAGTTTATAAGTCATTTCAGAGCCAACGGTACTATAGTCTGAATAACGTGCTGCCATTTCTGCCGTTAAGTTCTCAACTAGCGGTAAATCAGCTAATAAAGGTACTGATAATTCAATGTAAGCTTCTGTTACATCATAGGCACCACTAATAGGATCTTCTTGAGCATTACGTAATACAGTTGAGTCAGGGTCGCGCCAACCATTTTCCCAGCGCTGTTCAGCACCGAGAGCAAAACCTATTGTACCTGCTGGTAATTCAAGCACTTCACCATATAAATTGGCGGTCCATGAGCGCATGTTGTTACCACCAGTGCCTTCACGACGATATTTGACATAATCAATAACGTCTTGTGATAATTCATTAACACCAAACCAATCGCCACAAGGAATACCATTGCTGTTATCATAGGTACAAATGCTGTCATCAAGCGTTTGCGCGGCAAGATCATTAGCAATATCAAAAGTCCAACCATCAGTGCCTGTATTTCTACCATAGTTAAAAGCTGTATCCCATCCCCAACCATTACTAAACTCGCCTTCAAGGCCAATTACCATACGGATAGTATCGGTTTCTTGGAAGAAAAATGGTGCACCTAATTCAGTGTTACGACGTTTGGTGATTTCTAAATCTTGTCCTGTTGGGTTATAACTAAAATCTTTTGATACTTGCACACCATTTAAACGGCGTGGCGTAACGATTTGTTCCCCTTTTCGTTTGGTGTACATCACTTCGGTAAATAAATTTATTGAATCATTTATTTCATAATTAACAAAACTAGAAACATTAAAGCGTTCCATCGGGCTAACAGCATTTAAAAAAGGGATCCACTCAAAACCGTGCTCGGCACTATTATAAGGGCCAAAGGCATTACCAAAATTGGCAGTATCTGGATTTTGGTTGAACTGCACGTCAGTACCATCGGCTAATAATGCACGGCCCCCTTCAGTAGTACTACTACCAAAACAGGTAAAAGTACCGTCTTCATTACCAAATTTAGCACAGTCAACACGATCAGATTGACGAATTGCAGAGGTTTTGGTGTAGTTAACACTGACAACCGCATTACCTTTTTCAAAATCGCCACCCATGGTTAAATTGAGTTCTTGATTTTGACCATCCCATTTATCGGTAACACCTGCTTTAGCATTAAATTCTGCACCGTTGTACTCTTTTTTGGTGATAATATTAACTACACCAGCAACCGCGTCTGCCCCATAAATAGCTGAAGCACCATCTTTTAAAATTTCAATACGCTCGATGATCGAGGTTGGTACCATATTTAAATCAACCGAGCTATTAGCACCTGTACCACCGCCTACTACGCGGCGGCCATTAAATAGTACTAAAGTACGTTTAATGCCTAAACCACGTAAATTTACTTGCGCTGTACCATAACCGCCACTGGTCCAGTAAGCATTGGTAGAGTTACCTGCAACACCAGCAGAAAATGACATTTCTTGTAATAAATCTTCAACATTTGAAATACCAGACATACTGATATCTACTGAAGTAATAACAGAAACTGGGCTCGCTGTCTCTATGTCGGCTCTTTTAATTCGAGAGCCAGTTACTTCTATGCGTTCAACATTTTCGTCTTTGATGTTTTCATCTGCATTGGCAAAAGCAGGAATAGAAATAATGCCTGCAATAACGAGTGCTTTACTTAATTGAGAAGGTTTTGATTGTACGTGTTTCATGTTTTTCTCTCTTAGTTATTTATAGTTTTTTAAATTAAAAAACTCTTATTTTTCAATGGTTTTTTAGGTATTTCATTTCAATATAACTTATTTTAATATAGCTTATTTTTCAAGTCTATAATGTTTTGCAATTCACCTTGTCCTTTATTTATACAGAACTACACTGGTATATACAAGTATATATAACAAAAAATATACATATATTATAAAAAGGCATAACAAGTGTAATAAAGAGAATTTGACGGTATATACCAGTATGTAAACGAGGTGTAAATAGTGTATGCTACAACCTTTAAATATTAGTTGATAAGTGTTTTTGTCAATAAATAAAGCTCGATTTAACTAAAACTATGACCCTACCTAAATATAAAGTGATCGCTCAATATATAAGAGCGCAATTAGAAAATAGTACTTGGCAAGCAGGTTTTCAAATTCCTTCTGAGATCTCACTAGCAAATCAATTTTTTGCAAGTCGCATGACGGCAAGAAAAGCTATCGAGAAATTGGTTAATCAAGACTTATTAGAAAGAACCCCTAGTGTAGGTACTTTTGTTAAAGCCCATAAAGCACAAAGCTCAATTTTAGAAATAAAAAATATTGCGGAAGAAATTACTCTGCGCCAAAATCAGCATAGAATGGTAGTGTTAAGTAAACTAACTTTAATACCTAATAATGCAATTTCTTTTGCCTTATCAACACCAAACTCACCAACTTATAAAGTAGTGATCGTTCATTACGAAAATGATACTCCGATCCAGCTTGAGGAACGGTATGTTAATGCTGATTTAGTAAAAAATTTTTTAAAGCAAGATTTTACCAAAATCACCTCACATGAATATTTGTCATCGGTTGCGCCTTTAACTGAGGCAGATACCACGTTAGAAGCCGTGATGCCGAGTGAGTTCTTAAAAAAGAATTTACAAATGCCTGATTATACTCCTTGTATTAAATTATCGAGGATAACGAAATCTAATGGGCAAGCGATCAGCTTTGTTAATTTATATTATCCTGCAGACAGGTATAAATTGACTAGCCATATTAATGTAACTGACTCATAGTGATTAATGTTATTGATACTTATCTGATCGTTCAACATAAATCAAGTTCAAAATCTTTTCATTATATCGTGTTATTTGTCAGGAATTCGTGACCCCATCCCCTGCCAATAACATCCTTGCTGGCGTTAATTACTAGACAAACATACACAGCAATGATAAAAACTCTGCCTATAATATAATAAGAAGGCGCAGCATGACCTCCAACACATCAATACCCAGTGGTTCACGTATAAATAAATTTCAGTCTCTAGGCTTAGTACCACAAATCATTATTGCCATTGTACTGGGCACTTTACTCGCCGTAATGGCACCAGAAATAGCTAAATCATTTTCAATACTCGGTAGCTTATTTGTTAGTGCACTTAAAGCGGTAGCACCAATTTTAGTGTTAGTATTAGTTGCCTCAAGTATTGCCAATCAAAAAACAAATAGTGATGCAGAATTAAAGCCTATTGTCGGTTTATATTTACTTGGCACGCTTTGCGCTGCCTTTGTTGCCGTGGCATTAAGCTTTCTGTTTCCTACTTCCTTAACTTTAGACATAGCCGGCGCTAGCGCTAACCCACCACAAGGGTTAGGCGAAGTAATATCAACGTTAGCGTTTAAAGTAGTAGAAAACCCAATCAGCGCAATTGCCAATGGTAATTTCATTGCCTTATTAGCCTGGGGACTTGGTTTAGGTTTTTCGCTTAAACAGGCGAGTGAACATACCAAAACAACCGTGCACGATTTCAGTGAAGCGATTTCAAGCATTGTTCGGCTTGTGATACGTTTCGCCCCTATCGGTATTTTTGGTTTGGTTGCCAATACCATTGCGACAACGGGTTTTGCTGCGCTCGCTGAATATAGTCACCTCGTTTTTGTTTTACTCAGTGCTATGTTAATAATCGCACTTGTTATTAACCCATTGATCGTATTTATGATTATGAAGAAGAACCCTTATCCTTTGATTTTTACTTGCCTTCGAGAATCAGGGATCACCGCCTTTTTCACCCGTAGCTCTGCGGCAAATATTCCCGTAAACATGGCGTTATGCAAAAAGCTAGACTTACATGAAGATACCTATTCTGTTTCTATTCCTTTAGGTGCAACCATCAATATGGCCGGAGCCGCTATAACGATCACCGTATTAACATTAGCCGCGGCTAATACCTTAAACATTGATGTTGATTTTGGTACCGCTATATTACTTTCAATTGTGGCATCGGTTTCAGCTTGTGGTGCATCGGGTGTTGCTGGTGGTTCATTATTATTAATACCACTAGCGTGTAGTTTATTTGGTATTGATAATGACATTGCTATGCAAGTGGTGGCTATTGGTTTTATTATTGGTGTTATACAAGATTCCGCCGAAACAGCACTGAATAGCTCTACTGATGTGGTGTTTTCTGCCGCTGCTTCACATCACATAACAAAAGAATCATAAACCCACTCCCTTCGACAAGCTCAGGGTAAACGGACTTCAGTTCTCTTGATCGTGAGATTTATTCACCGCTTATCCTGAGCGTGAGGAACGAGCAGTCGAAGGGTTCATTTTTAACACTAAATTCTTGGCAAACAAAATAACCAATCGCAGCAACTAGCACATCATCGTAGTATAAAAAGGGAATACGTTTACGCTGCCATGGGGGAATGTTTAGCTCTTGCAATACTTTTTTTAAGCTGCGTGAGTGATGTCGATAATCAGGAAAACATCTGGGGTTGTTGTGATTAAAACGAATCGTTACTTTTTTCTCTTCACTTGGCATGGTTATTCTTGAAATGATAATTCTTTGTGATTCTTCCTGAACGTCATTAAGTGCTGTTTTTAAAAAATATAACTTACCTAAGTTATCGGGCAAAGTAATAAAGCTTGTTTTTTCACACAAAGTAACATTCGATTGCCAATCACTCACATCATAAAAATCAACCGTTAAATACAAAATACCTTTATAACGACGAAGATAATGATCACCTACCTTCACCGCAGGGTTTTTATCATCATCTGCATTGAGTTGCTGATGAAGTTGGGATAATTGCTCAGTACTTGGCATTAAAGAATGATGCTGCGCTAAAAAATGTCGAATTAAATTATTAAATCGCCCTTGAGATAATTGATTTAACGACTCAACAGATAAGCTTTTAACTTGATATTGACAAAGACTCAGATCTTCAGCGGCTAATTCTCTCAGTAATAACTGCCCTTCCCGACAATGTTCACTGCTCCGATTAATAGTATTAGTAATACTAGGCCAACGGTTAACCAACAATGGCATGATATCATTACGAATAAAGTTTCGGTCAAAACAAGTATCAGTATTCGACTCATCTTCAACCCACGTTAAATTATGCTGGTTAGCATAGTCAATAATTTGCACACGCGTAATTTTTAGCAGAGGGCGAAGTAATAAATCTTTTGCTTGTTTGGTTTCAGTAGCCATTGCAGATAAGCCTTTTAAGCCTGAGCCGCGTTTAAGAGCTAGTAAAAAAGTTTCTGCTTGGTCGTCGCTATGATGACCCGTAATAATCAATGAGGGGCTACTATAAATAGATTGCAAGGCTTGATATCTTGCATCACGCGCTAGTGCTTCTAACGATTGTTGTGGTTGCGCTTGAACATTAACCTGACAAACGCTTAGCGTTAAATTTAGCTTTGAGCATGCTTGCGCTGCAAACGTCTGCCAAGCACTCGCATTTTTGCTCAAACCATGATTTACATGACATACCGTAATAGGATTACTGATTGAAGAGGAAATTGATTTTTTTTGGTTTAGCGATGCTAATGCATGAAGTAACACTTGCGAGTCAACACCGCCACTGTAGGCAATGACCAGTGGCATTTCTGGGTGTTTACTAATAGCACTAAAAAGTGCCGACTCTATGGGGTGCATAACTGTCAGTATAGGTATAGTTATAAATTAGCAATAACCAAATGACATTAATTTATCATAGCGTTTTTCAATTAATTGCTCTTTTTCTAAAAGATCTAACTCAGCTAAATCACTTTTAAGTGCTTGTTTTAACATAGCCGCCATTTGGTCCATATCGCGATGCGCGCCACCTAATGGCTCTTCTACAATACTATCAATTAGTCCTAATTCTTTAATACGCTTCGCTGTAATACCCATCGCTTCAGCTGCAATGGGTGCCTTTTCTGCCGTTTTCCACAAAATAGAGGCGCAACCTTCTGGTGAAATTACTGAATACGTTGAATATTGCAGCATATTTACTTTGTCACCAACACCAATCGCTAACGCGCCGCCTGAGCCACCTTCACCAATAACAGTACAAATGATTGGAACAGACAAGCGTGCCATTACTTTTAAGTTGGTTGCAATCGCTTCACTTTGACCACGTTCTTCAGCGCCAATTCCCGGATAAGCGCCCGGCGTATCAATAAAAGTAATTATTGGCATATTAAAGCGCTCTGCCATTCTCATTAAACGTAACGCTTTTCGATAACCTTCAGGGCGAGGCATACCAAAATTACGTTTAACCTTTTCTGATGTTGACCGCCCTTTTTGATGACCAATAACCATTACGGCTCTACCATCTAAACGAGCAGTACCACCAACAATAGCACTATCGTCGGCATACGCTCTATCGCCTGCTAATTCATCAAATTCAGTAAAAATATGCGGTAAATAGTCTAAGGTATAAGGGCGTTGAGGATGACGTGCAACGCGTGCTGTTTGCCAAGGGTCTAAGTTGGCAAAAATTTTCTTGGTTTGTTCTTTATTTTTTTCGCGCAACTGCGTAATTTGCTCTTCTAAATCAAGATCTAACTCTTGACCCTTATTAACAAGTTCAAGCTCTTCAATTTTTGCATCAAGTTCGGCAATAGGTTGTTCGAAATCTAAAAAATTTAATGACATATGCTGCTCTGCACCTAAAAAGTGGTCTTAATTTTCTCTAATTACCGATATCATATCAAATTGATTAATGTCGATAACGCTTAATTTTTAATATTAAAATATGACTGTGTTAAAAATCACTCTATTATTTAAACTGTAAAGTGATACTTTCTTCACCTAATAATTCTTTTAAATCATATAATAACATATCAGTTGGCGATACACGCCATTGTACTCCAAGTTCTAACATGCCGCGAGCTTCTTCTCGTTGATAAAAAACCCTCACAGGGCAAGTGCCTTCTTTATGCGGTGTTAAAATTTGTATGAACTGTTCAACAAAACTACTATCACTCTCTTTTTTATTCACTTGAATATCTAAAGAGGTAACATAGTTTTCCCGAGCATCAGCTATGGTCATAATATCCCGGGCGGTCATTGTATTACCTCCAGAGTAATCATCAAAGCTGACCTGTCCGCTACAGACTAAAATAGCATCAGTTTCGAGCAATTCAGCAAATTTATCGTAATCATCAGGGAATAATCGAACATCCATGCGCGCACTTTTATCATCAAGTGTCACTAACGCCCAACGACGACCACGCTTATTAACCATCACGCGCACACCAATAACCAAGCCTACGGCAACAGCTTGGCCGTCACGCCCTGTTGGCTGCATACTTACTAAACGACCTGTAGCGTATTTTTTAATTTCAGTTAAGTAACGATTTATCGGGTGACCTGTAAGGTATAAACCCAAGGTTTCTTTTTCGCCATCAAGCCAAACTTCTTCTGGCCATTTTTTTACGTTTTTAAAACTCTGTCGAGAAGCAGTTTGTTCATCATTGATTAAACCAAAGAGATCATTTTGCCCGAGAGATTCAGCTTTAGCGTGTTGCTCTGCCGCCTTTATTGCTTCTGGCAAGGTTTCAAATAAACCCGCGCGATGAGGTAAGTCTTTACCGTCGCTCGTTAATTTGTATGTAGGTCCAAGTGCATCCATAGCACCTGATTTGATCAATTTTTCTAATACGCGCTTATTGGTTTTCTTTAAATCTAAACGCGCACAAAAATCAAACAAATCAATAAAATGGCCTTCTGCATGACGGGCTGCAATAATAGCTTCAATAGGGCCTTCACCAACCCCTTTAACGGCGCCAATACCATAAACAATTTGGTTATCATCATTTACCGTAAATTTATACTGACCTGCATTAACATCAGGCGGTAATAATTCAATACCCATATTGCTACATTCATCTACCAAAGTAACAATTTTTTCGGTGTTATCCATATCCGCCGACATTACCGCAGCCATAAAGGGTGCAGGGAAATGGGTTTTCATCCACAGTGTTTGATAAGAAACTAGCGCATAGGCAGCAGAATGAGATTTGTTAAAACCATAACCGGCAAATTTTTCCACTAAATCGAAAATTTTCATAGCGAGTTCGCCGTCAACACCGCGATCTCTTGCACCTTGTTCGAAACCTGCGCGCTGCTTTGCCATCTCTTCTGGCTTTTTCTTACCCATAGCACGACGAAGCATATCCGCACCACCAAGTGAGTAACCCGCCAACACCTGCGCTATTTGCATAACTTGCTCTTGATACAGAATAATACCGTAAGTTGGCTCAAGCACAGGTTTTAAATCTTCATGCTGCCAAGTGGCATCAGGGTAACTAACTTTTTCACGACCATGTTTACGTTCTATAAAGTTATCAACCATGCCTGACTGTAATGGCCCTGGTCTAAATAACGCCACCAGTGCAATGATATCTTCAAAGCAATCAGGTTTTAATTTTTCAATTAAAGATTTCATGCCGCTAGACTCTAGCTGGAATACCGCCGTGGTTTTCGAGGCAAGTAATAACGTAAAGCTTGCTTTATCTTCAAGGTCAATTTTGGTGATATCAATAGGCTCTTTAGCCGCTTTAAGCAATTTTGCATTGGCGATTTCAATGGCCCATTGCAAAATAGTAAGCGTTCTTAACCCTAAAAAATCAAACTTAACTAAGCCAGCATCTTCTACATCATTTTTATCAAACTGGGTAACTGGGTTATTACCTTCATCATCACAATAAAGTGGCGCAAAATCGGTAATAGTTGTTGGAGAAATAACCACACCACCAGCATGTTTACCCGCATTTCGGGTTGTACCTTCGAGGATACGGCACATATCAATGAGGTCTTTTACGTCAGGGTCTTGCGCGTAAATTTCAGGTAACTTAGGCTCTTCTTCAAATGCTTTCGCTAAGGTCATGCCGGGTGTGGGCGGAATAAGTTTTGAAATTCTATCGACAAAACCATAGGGATGACCCAGTACACGACCAACATCACGGATAACCGCTTTCGCTGCCATAGTACCAAAAGTAATAATCTGCGAAACAGCATCTCGGCCGTAAAGCTCAGCAACATGGTCGATAACTTCGTCACGTCTGTCCATACAAAAATCAATATCGAAATCAGGCATAGAGACACGTTCAGGGTTTAGAAAGCGCTCGAACAGTAAATCATATTCAAGTGGATCAAGATCAGTAATATCTAATGCATAGGCAATTAAAGAGCCAGCACCTGACCCACGACCTGGACCAACAGGAATATTGTTATCTTTACTCCATTGGATAAATTCCATAACAATCAAAAAATAACCCGGGAAGCCCATATTATTAACAACTTCTAGTTCTATTTTTAACCGTTCATCGTAAGGCGCTCTTATTTGTGCAAAGTTATCGGCTTGACGATCAAAAAGCTGATCTAGGCGTTTTTCTAAACCTTTTTCAGAAACCTTAATAAAGTAATCATTAATTTCTAAACCTTCTGTTGGAAAGTCTGGTAAGACATATTCACCCAGCGTTACGGTCACATTACAACGTTTGGCAATTTCCACACTATTGGCAAGTGCTTCAGGAATATCACTAAAAAGTTCACACATTTGTGCTTCACTGCGTAAATATTGCTGTGGGCTATAACGCTTAGGACGGCGCTTATCATCTAAGGTGTAGCCATCGTGAATAGCGACGCGAATTTCGTGAGCATCAAAATCATCTGGAGAGAGAAACATAACCTCATTAGTCGCGACTACAGGTAAATCTTGTTGCTGTGCTAACTCAACAGCAAGGTGAATATAGTTCTCTTCATCATTGCGTCCTGTTCTTATCAGCTCAAGAAAAAAACATTCTGAAAAATGCTGCTGATAAAAACTGGTCATTTGAGACACTAGCTCAGTATTACCTTTAATTAATGCTTTACCTATGTCTCCTTCCCGACCGCCAGAGAGCAAAATTAAACCTTCTTTAAACTCAATCAACCAAGATTTATCGATAACGGCTTTATTCTGAACATGACCACGCAGATAAGCTTTTGAAATAAGCTCGGTGATATTTTTATAACCAACATTGTTCGTTGTTAATACAACGATACGGAAAAGCTCATCACCAAGCTCTTCACTTTGAACCCAAAAATCGCAACCAATAATCGGTTTGATGCCAGCACCATGGGCAGCATGATAATATTTAACGAGACCACAAAGATTTGTTTGATCAGTTAAGGCGAGCGCAGGCATATTTAGCGCTGCCGCTTTAGCAATAATTGGCTTAACTTTTTTCAAACCATCGCACATTGAATAATCACTGTGCACACGCAAGTGAATAAACCTTGGTTCTTGAAAGGGTATTTTCTCAGGTGCTGTAACTTCAGGTATTGTCTCGGATATCACTTGCTCACTCATTTTTTAGCCCTAACACTCTCGCGACAGGTTTAAAGCTTTGACGATAACAAGCTAACACGCCGTGCTCAATTATTTTTTCCAAATGCAATTTTGTTGGATAACCTTTGTGTTTGGCAAAACCATATTCAGGGTGTAATTTATCAAGCGCTATCATTTCAGTATCACGGGCAACCTTTGCTATTATTGACGCTGCACTTATCTCGTTAACGCGATCATCACCTTTAACAACTGCTAGACTATCAATACACCCTTGCTCGCTAGTAAAAGTTGGCGTGCGATTACCGTCGACTAATACAAAATCGGGTGTAACAGTTAAACCTTGTACTGCCCGTTGCATGGCAAGCATAGTAGCATGAAGAATATTCAAGGTATCAATTTCCTCAGGGCTAGCACGCCCTATTGACCATGCCGTTGCTTTTTCTTTAATTTCTTTGCTTAATAAAGCGCGTTTCTTTTCAGAAAGCTTTTTTGAATCTTTTAAACCTTCAATGGGGTTGTCGGGATCTAAAATAACCGCAGCGGTGACCACATCACCAACAAGTGGCCCTCTACCTACTTCGTCTACCCCTGCAATACAATAAGCAATAGGGTATTCAAAATCTGGAAAAATTCTTTTATTAGCCATGAGGATTCTTATTTAGTTAAGCTGCGCTGAGTTAGAAGGCTTGAATTAGAAGTATTGAGTAAATCAATCACAGCCTTTGCTGCTTGCTTACTTGCATTACACTTTAGCTGTTGATGAATAATATTAAAGCTATCATTCAACTGAGTTTGATCATGATATAAACGCTCTTTCACTAAAGGAATTATTTTTTCAAGGCAAACTTCGTCTTGTAATAACTCAGGCACCAAGGTTTTATTTGCTAACAAATTAGGTAAAGAAAACCATTGTAGCTTTACTAACCATTTAGCCAATAGATGTGTCAGCATATTAAATTTATAGCAAATAACCATCGGCCTTTTAATCAAAGCGGCTTCTAACGTTACTGTACCTGATGCTGTTAACAAACAATCACTTGCTGCCATGACTGCTTGCGTTTTATCAATAATGACTTGTATTTTTAAATTGGGAGCAAGTTGACTTTTAAGTGTGTTAAATTGTGCTGCACGCTTTTCACTGACCATAGGGGCAACAAAAAGTAAATTTTCATCTTCTTGTTGTAATTGCTCGGCACTTTGAAAAAAGGGCTCAAGCAAGCGAGATAATTCACCACCACGGCTACCTGGCATTAACGCAAGAATTTTATTTTTAAGTGGTAAATTAAGATCCGCTCTGGCTTGTTTTTTATCACTCACCATGGGGATGTCATCAGCTAAAGGATGACCAACAAAAGTACAAGGCACCTGATGCTTATCATAAAAGGCTTTTTCAAAAGGTAATAACGAAAGCACCATGTCGGTTGCTTTTGCTATTTTAAAAATGCGTTTTTCGCGCCATGCCCAAACAGAGGGGCTAACATAATGAACTGTTTTTATATCGTGTTTTTTTAAACGTAGCTCTAAACCAATATTGAAATCTGGCGCATCAATGCCTATAAAAACATCGGGCTTATTTTGGGTGAAATGCTCGACAAGTGATTTTCTCACCTGTAATAATCGACGAAGTCGGCCAAGCACTTCAATAATGCCCATAACCGCTAATTCTTCCATCAAGAACAAGCTTTCAAAGCCTAGTTTTTGCATTTTAGCGCCACCAATACCAATAAACTTAGCCTGTGGATACTGTGTTTTTAATGCTTGCATCAAGCCAGCACCAAGCGTGTCTCCAGAGTGTTCACCAACAACAATGGCAAATGTTGGTGCTGTCATAGTAGAAGATGTTTTTTTATGTTCAGATGCTGCAGGAAGTGTCACAGTGTTGGATCCTAGGTTTTAGGTCCTAGGCGCTAGCACCTAGTTATTCAGTTCTATCGAATTCTCTGTTAACGTATTTTTTTTAACGTGTTTTTTTAACGGATAATACCGCGAGTTGATTCTTTAATAGAATGGGTAAAAAGATCTAGCTCTGGTGACGGATTCCCTTGTTCTGAAATGGCACGCAAGGCATCATCAACTGATTGTTTTTTACGGTAAATTTCTTTATAAGCACGCTTAATTGATAAAATAATATCACTAGCAAAGCCTCGGCGCTTTAAACCTTCGCTATTTAAGCCAAAAGGTTTAGCGGGATGACCCGAAGCCATAACATAAGCGGGAACATCTTTTAGTACGAGTGCATTAGCCGCAATAAAACTATGCGCGCCAATATAGCAAAACTGATGAACACCTGACATGCCACCAATAATAACATGATCGCCCACATGCACATGGCCAGCAATAGAGGCATTATTGGCCATAATACAGTGACTACCAACCATACAGTCGTGCGCCACATGAGTATAGGCCATAAATAAATTGTTATTACCAATTTGAGTTAGGCTATTATCTTGAAGAGTACCACGGTGAATAGTGCAGCATTCACGAAAAATATTATTATCGCCAATAATTAATTCTGTTGGTTCACCCGCATATTTTAAATCTTGGCAATCTTCGCCTATGCTAGCAAATTGGAAAATACGATTATTTTTACCCATTTTAGTTGGCCCATTAATAACAACATGAGAACTAATATGGCAATTATCTCCGATAACAACATTGCTAGCTATATGTGTCCATGGGCCAATAGTCACATTTTTTCCAATGACTGCGCCGGGCTCAATTATCGCTTGTGAGTGAATCATAGAGTTCTCTTTAGCTATTTTTTAAAGCTTTCTTTTAGCACACATAAGATCTGCAGAACAAACCACTTTACCATCAACTTTAGCTTCGCCATAAAACTTCCACATGCCGCGACGTTCTTTTATAAACTCAACATGAAGGTGCATAGTATCACCCGGTATAACAGGTTGTTTAAAGCGTGCTTTATCAATGGATGCAAAAAGGTACATTTCGTTTTCTTCACGTCCTTTACTGCTTTTAAAACCAAGTATACCGGTCGCTTGTGCTAATGCTTCTAAAATTAAAACCCCAGGAAAAATTGCCACATCGGGAAAATGACCAGTAAAAACAGGCTCATTAATCGTCACGTTTTTTATGGCATGCAAGAATTTACGGGGTTCATGATCAACAACCTTGTCTACAAGTAGCATAGGATATCGATGAGGGATCAGTTCTTTTATTTCATTAAGTAATATTGGCTTTGCTATTCTTTCTAAATCAAGAGTGTCCAATTGATTATTCCTTTCATTGGCTTGTACTAATTTATGATTATATAAGATCAGCACAAGAAGTTTGCGTTATTTAAGGTTGCCTTTGCGGCTATTATTATATTATTTAACTATATTTTTATTTACTTTCGAGTCGTTTTTCTAACGCTTTTACACGCTGAGTTAAGTGTTCTAATCGCTTAACGCGTGCATTGGTTTTATTCCATTCTTTATTTGGCGCTGCTGGCATTCCTGACGAATATACACCTGCAGTGGAAATATCTTTAGTGACCATGGCCATACCCGTAAAAACACAATTATCAGTGATATTAATATGTCCATTAATACCCACAAGCCCAGCAATGGTGACGTTTTTTCCGATAACTGTACTACCGGCAATAACACTACAAGCGGCCATGGCTGTATTTTCACCAACGATTACGTTATGCGCAATTTGAATTTGGTTATCAAGAATAACACCATCTTTAATTATAGTGTCCTCAAGCGCCCCTCTATCTATGGTAGTACTGGCACCAATTTCAACACGATTACCAATAACAACTCGGCCTAATTGTGGAATTTTATGCCATTTGTATTGTTCATTAACAGGTGCATAGCCAAAGCCATCGGAGCCAATAACAGTATTGGCTTGAATTAAACAAGCTTCACCAATAATAACATTATGATAAATACTAATATTTGCCCAAAGACGCGTACCTTTGCCTATTGACGTATTTTTACCGATAAAACAACCTGCGCCAATACTAACATTATCAGCAAGGTTAACACCTGACTCAATAACCGCATTGGCGCCAATGCTAACGTTTTCACCTAATGTTACATTATCAGCAATAACTGCACTAACATGAATACCATCAGCAACTTTCGGCGTTGTATCAAGTAAATTAGCC
This sequence comes from uncultured Colwellia sp., assembly GCA_963974965.1. Taxonomy (GTDB): domain Bacteria; phylum Pseudomonadota; class Gammaproteobacteria; order Enterobacterales; family Alteromonadaceae; genus Colwellia. The sequence continues at coordinate 64,768 of CAXBEX010000019.1, forward strand.
AATAATGCATAGCCCATATAAGGGTTATCCATGACTAAAGCGTTAACAGGGCATTGAGACAACATTTCAGGAGAAACAATGACTGCACTGGCCTGTGTAGTACTAAGCTGCGATATGTATTTTTTATTTGCCAGAAAAGCAACTTGCCCTAACTGAGCATTAGCAAGTGTCGCCAAGCTGTTTATAGCACAATTTTCTAAACACGTTTGTGCCTCATTAACTTGTCTATCACTAGCTTGTCTATAATTAATGACAAGCTTAGCGTTAATATGATTTGCTATATCGCTAAGTGTATAAGTCATAGCTTATTTAAGTTTGCTTACTTGCTCTACTACCTTAGCGGTAATATCAGTAGAAGGTTTTGAGAAAACAACTGCTTGTTTTGAAATTACTAACTCGTAATCATTTTTAGCGGCAATATTATCAACTGCTTGAGTAACTAGCGCTAACAATTTATTAGTTTCTTCATTCTTACGTTGAGAAACTTGTTGTTGAAATTCTTTTACTTTAGCTTGGTACTGTTGATATAAACCATTCATCTTGGTTTGTAATTCAGTCTTCTCTTTTTCACTCATTAAAGAGCCATTGCGTTTTAAGTTTTCATCTTCAAACGACAAATCTTTTTGTAGCAGCTCAATCACTGCTTTTTCATCTTTAAATTCAGTTTCTAGCGTTTGCATTAACACGGCAGCTTGAGGGATTTGGCTAATTGCTTCTTGTACGTTTATTACCGCAATCTTTTGCTCAAAAGCCATTGCACTACTTGCTAATAACAAAGTTGATGCTGTTGCTGTAATAGCCATAGATTTAATAAATTTATTCAATGTATATTCCTCTTCTCTGTTTATATTGGGATTAAAATATTCTTTTTGTGCTTACCGTAATTTAACAGTTAAGCACACTTATTTACTAGATAAATTACTAGATAAAATTAAAATGTTTTACCGATATTGAAGCTAAAGAATGCGGTATCATCATCTTCTGCTTCTTTTATTGTTTTGGCAAAGTTAAAAATCATAGGACCCATCGGTGACAACCACTGAATTGAGAACCCTCCTGATGCACGATAGCGATTAATATCAGAATAATCCGCCAACTTATCAAGCTCAATTGATGCTAAATCTTGATAATCGGCGATATCAAACTCGGTATCCCATACATTACCAACATCTATAAAGAAACTTGTACGAACACTGTTAGCATAACTCTCATCTAAAAATGGCGTAGGCACTATTAACTCAATACCACCTAAAACAATAGCATTACCACCGACACTTCGAGAAGATACTTGAACGTAGTCATTATCTGGTCCTAAACAACAAGCACTACTACCAGTTGGGTTAGGTGTACCACCAAAAGATGTTGGATAACGATACACTGCACGTGGACCTACCGTATTGTTTTCAAAGCCACGTAGTGTCTCAGAGCCACCTGCTCTAAAGTTTTCCCAAAAGGGTAATAGTTGATCGTTGCCATTTATTTGTCCATAACCATTACCATAACCTAGCTGTAAACGGGCTAATACCGTCCATCGCTGATCACGACTTAATGGGAAATAAAATTTACTATCAAAATTAACTTTAAAGTACTGAACATCTGAAATACTCGGTGCAGTGGTTTTAAATGATAACTGCTGCGATGAGCCTGCTGTTGGAAAAGTGCCTCGATTTAATGTTGACCGAGAAATATTTGCATTAACATCATAATTTTGAAATGCTAATTGCGCACCAGGATTGCTAGGGTCATCGTGTAAATCATAAAAAGTTTGTATCTGTTCGTATGTTTCTAATGAAGTAATTTCGTTATTTTTAAAGCCTACACCAAAACCTATTCGAACATATTCATTAACAGGAAAGCCCCAGTTAAGGCTAAAACCATAGCTTTTGTTATTGTAGTCAACTAAGTTTGCATTACCTGCATCAAAGGCTTGATAAAATAATTGTCCACCAAGTGATACGGCATCAACAGTAAAATAGGGATCGGTATAAGAAACACTCGCACTTTTTGAATAGGTATTGGTACTAACATTTAAACCTAAACGGTTCCCTGTACCCAGAAAGTTATTTTGCTGAATACCAGCGTTTAAACTCAATCCTGTTAAATCACCATAACCAACTCCTGCTGTAAATGAACCTGACGCCTGCTCTTTCACCGTAAAGTCCACATCAACTAAATCATCTTCACCCGCAATTTTCTTAGTATCAAATTCAACCGTTTCCATATACGGTAATCGAGATAAACGTGCTTTAGAGTGTTCAACCATACTATTTGATAACCAAGCACCTTCCATTTGTCTTAATTCACGGCGCAGTACACTATCAGCGGTAACATTATTACCACTGAAGTTTATTTTATTTACATAAATTCGTTTACCTGGATCGATTGAGACGGATAACTTAACCGTATGGTCTTCATCATTGATCTCTGGAATAGTCGTAACTTTTGGATAAGCATAACCATAACGACCTAGAAACTTACTAATAACTTCTTCGGTATAAGTAATTTCTGCACCATTATAAAGCTTATCAACTTGCAATGGGTTTATAGCACGGATCGTTTTTTCAAAACCGGCCATATCACCAATAAAATCAACATGACTAATTGTGTAGGTTTCACCCTCTGAAACATTTAACGCAATGTATACTGATTGCTTATCGGGTGTCATTGACACCTGAGTTGAATCGACTTTAAAACGAAGATAGCCTCGATCCAAATAATAGCTATTGATCGTTTCCATATCCCCTTGTAAAGTCTGCTTTTGATATCTATCTTGCGCCATAAAATTCCACCATGGCGAATCAAAAGTAAGCTCTATTTTATCAAGCACCTGAGCATCAGTAAAAACTTCATTACCAATAAGGTTAATTTGCTTGATAGCTGCAGCATCACCTTCTGTGAATTTGAATTCTAAGTTAACTCTATTACGAGGCAAATGCGTAATAGTAGTATTAACGTCAGCGTTATATTTACCAACGCTGTGGTAGAAGTCTTCCAATCCCATTTCAATGCCTGAAATAACGGTACGATCTAATGTTTCACCAACACGTATATTACTACCATCAAGGCTTTCAGTTAATTGTTCATCTTTTAAATCACTATTACCATCAAAGGTAATTTCACTTATCGTTTCACGTTCTCTAACACGGTAAATAACACGATTACCGTCACGGTATACGCGAATATCATTAAAGTGCCCAGACTTATATAAGGACTTAATTGATTGGGAAATTCTAAATTTATTTAAATTATCACCAACATTAAAAGGAATATGTGTTAATGCTGCGCCTAAAGCAACACGTTGTAAGCCTTTCACTTCAATATCTTCAACCTGAAATTCTTCGGCTGCTTGTGCTGTTGTACCTAAAGCGCCTAATAATACGGCAAAGGCTAGTTTTTTAATTATCATAAATGTTTACTTTATTACTTCTTTTAATTTCTACACTTAGGAGCTAGATTTAAAACCTAAAGCCTACAATTAATTATTATTCTTCTAATACAATATTCGACTAAAATCATTAAACAATGCAATACTCATTAGTGCTAATAATGCTAAAGCACCAAACTTAAATCCTGCCTCTTGAATATTTTCCGGCACAGGCTTTCCTGTTAAAAGCTCTATAAGACCATATTAAAGACAAGAGAGTAAGTGCCCGCCATCAAGTACTGATTCGCTTGGGTAAAACGTAAAAGGTTAATTATTCCCTTTTCCATCGCCTTTTACCCTAACACCCGACTAAAATCATTAAACAATGCGATACTCATTAGTGCTAATAATGCTAAAGCACCAAACTTAAATCCTGCCTCTTGAATATTTTCCGGCACAGGCTTTCCTGTCAAAAGCTCTATAAGATAATAGAGTAAGTGCCCGCCATCAAGTACTGGTAACGGTAAAAGGTTAATTATTCCTAAATTAATGCTAATTAATGCTAAAAAGCCTAAAAAATAAACAAAACCATAACCTGCACTATCACCTGCGCCTTGAGCTATTGCTATTGGACCACTCAAATTTTTCACTGAAATATCGCCAGTGATTAATTTACCGATCATATCAAAACTTAAGGTCACTAAATTCCATGTACGATTAACACTTTCACCTACAGCAGAAAATAAACCATAGCTAATTTCAATTTTATATTCATCAGGCCAACTATCTGATTTAGGAGAAACACCTAAATAACCAATAAGTTTACCATTTTTTTCAACACCTTTAGGCGTTACTTCTATTACTTGTTCATTCCCTGCACGTTCAATTGTAATATATACCATTTTATTGGGGTAAAGTTTGATCTTTTTAGAAAAATCAAGCCAGCCTTTTTCTAATGGTTCATTGTTAAGGGAGGTAAGTTTATCACCTACTTGTAAACCACTTTTCTGTGCGGGGCTATTTTTTCCTACACGCGCAATTTCATTATATACGGCTGGTCTATAGGGCGTTATTCCTAAGCTTGTTAACGCTGATGTTTTTTCTGGAGAAAACTGCCATTGCTTCGTTGATAAGTTATGACTACTCACATAGTGGCTTTCACTCGTCTTCGTTTTTATAACGATTGAGTCAGAGCCAATTTCACCAATTAATGCCAAATTTACATCTTGCCAATCTAGTGTCACTTTGCCTGCCACTTCAACAATTTCAACATTGTCAGGAACGTGAGCCTGCGCGGCTATCGAATCAGCACTAATATTGCCAATAATGGGTTTAATACTGGGTACGCCAATTAAAAACATCAAATAAAAGGCAAATATGGCAAAAGCAAAATTAGCAAAAGGGCCTGCTGCAATAATCGCTATTCGTTGATAAACCGATTTAGAATTAAAGGTTTTATCTTTATCCTGCTCAGCAACCTCGTCAACCCGCTCATCTAGCATTTTGACATAACCACCAAGCGGGATCATGGCGACAACATATTCAGTACCATCGTCTGCGGTTTTACGCCAAAGCGCTTTACCAAAGCCTACTGAAAAACGTTCAACTTTCACACCATTTTTTCGCGCTACCCAAAAGTGGCCATACTCATGCACAGTGACCAAAATACCTAGCGCTATAACAAAAGAGGCTGCATTCCAAATAAACTCAAACATTATTCTTTTCGTTCCTGTGCTTTACTAAATGGAAAATCAACTAATAATTGTTGAACAAATTCTCTAGCACGCGTATCTAAGGAAATAACCTCATTAATATTACTTACCTGTTCTGAGACAAATTTTTTCACAGAAGTTTCATTTATTTTATAAATATCGTTAAATTTAATTTGTTCATCTAAAAAAGCAGCGACAGCAATTTCATTAGCGGCATTAAGTGCTGTACAAGCCGCTTGTCCACTTTTGCAGGCTTCAATCGCTAACTTTAAATTAGGATATCTTTTAAAATCAACTTGTTGGAACTCAAAAGCTGTAGCGTTAAAAAAGTCTAACGGCGCAACACCCGATTCAATTCGTTCAGGATAAGCTAAAGCATGCGCAATAGGCGTGCGCATATCAGGATTCCCCATTTGCGCAATCACTGAACCATCTAAATATTGTACCATTGAATGAATAGTGCTTTGAGGATGTAGTACCACTTGAATGTCATCGACTTCAACATTGAACAACCATTTAGCTTCAATAAGCTCTAAACCTTTATTCATCATAGTGGCTGAATCAACTGAAATTTTTCTCCCCATGTCCCAATTAGGGTGAGCACATGCTTGGTCTGGCGTCACTGTTTCGAGATCACTTAATTGCCAAGTTCGAAAAGGTCCGCCTGAGCCCGTTAATAATATTTTACTAATACCATTTTGGCTCAGTTGACAATGCCCTACTCGCGCTTGTTCTTGCCAAGGTAAACTTTGAAAAATAGCATTGTGCTCGCTATCTATTGGCAATAGCTCTGCACCAGATTGCTTAACCGCATCAATAAAAATAGCCCCCGAAGTGACTAATGCTTCTTTATTAGCTAATAAAACTCTTTTACCTGCTTTTACTGCCGCAAGTGTTGGCATTAGACCTGCTGCGCCAACAATAGCCGCTATTACCGTATCAGTATCAGGGGCGTGAGCAAGTTCAATAAGGGCTTCATTGCCAGATTTTACTTTTATTGTGCTGAGACTTTCTGTAGCTAAACGCAAGGTTAACAACTCAGCATGGTGTGCTGAGCCCATTACAACGGTTTGAGGACGAAACTCAATGCATTGCTCAACAATTTTATCAACACTTGCATTCGCCGATAAACTAACAACGTTAAATTTTTCAGGATGTAAACGCACAACCTCTAAAGTACTTTGACCTATAGAGCCCGTTGAACCTAAAATACAGAGCTTACGAATAACTGATTGCTTGGATGATTTATTTTTTATCACTGACTTTACCAACCAAAGAATACGTAACAAAGTGCGAAAATGGGTGCGGTTGCCGTTAGGCTATCAATTCTATCTAAAATACCACCATGTCCAGGTAAAATAGAGCCACTATCTTTAACACCTGCTTGGCGTTTGAACATACTTTCATTGAGGTCGCCTAATACAGATACCGTAGTGATCAGCACAGTCACTAATAATACTGTGATTATTTGATCATGGCTCCAAGCTAACTGATACGCTGCAATAGCAACTAAAACACACGCAGACACTACTCCGCCAAGAAAACCTTCAAACGTTTTTCCTGGGCTAACATTCGGCATCAATTTATTTTTCCCACAGGCTTTACCAACAAAGTATGCGCCTACATCAGCACTCCACACCATTAAAAATAAAAACATTATTAACTGCGCGCCATGATATGTATCAGCTTGATAGCCGTTGGTTCGAATAACCATAAAAGCAAGCCACGTTGGCACTAGCGTTAACCAACCAAACACACCACGAACAGAGCGATGTTTTGACCAAAAATTACTGGCCTTAGGGTATGAAAACATTAAAAAAGCAGAAAGCACCCACCAAGCAACAGCCAACCATAACAAGGCTAATGCGTATTCATGTAACTGCGCTGAGTTAACCCATAAATTATCGGGTGAAATCACAGACCAAATACCTGCAATTAAAACAAGGGTTGTTGCAACAAAGCCTATTCTTCGGGTTTTAGTATCAAAGCCCATTAACGGTCCCCACTCCCAAGCACCAATGCCTATAATCACCACTAGCAAAGCAGCAAAATACAGTAACGGTAAATAAAAAATTGCATAGATTGCCGCAGGAGCTAAAATGAGTGCTGTAATTATTCGTTGTTTAAGCAAGTTATATCCTTTTTGTTTTAGTAAGTGTTATACCAATTGCACAAACTAAGTGATCATTTTCAAATGGCTTAAATATCCAATAACTTCGTTGCATTCAATCCCAATAGCCAGCTATTGTTCAATCATGCGCCTTGTTCTAGGAAATTTATTCTCATTGAATTCTGTACCCTTAATTAATCCAAATGGTATTAAGCCATTAATTTTTATAGTTTTACTGACTTAGTTACTTATACTTATTATACCTGTTTAACTTGTTCGCCTGTTTTACCAAAACGACGCTCTCTTTGATCAAATACATTAATCGCTTTTTCAAATTCATCCTCATTAAAATCAGGCCATAGAATTTCAGTAAAATAAAATTCAGCATAAGCTGCTTGCCATAATAGAAAGTTGCTTATGCGATAATCACCACCGGTTCGAATCAATAAATCAAGTGGTGGTAACTCAGCTAAACAAGTATGTTCATGCAATGAATGCTCATTTATATCGTCAAGTGATATTTCATTATTTTTAACTTGGCTTGCCAGTAATTTTGCTGCATTAGCAATATCCCAGCGGCCTCCATAATTGGCTGCTACAGATAAAATTAAACCAGTATTTTCTCCTGTTAATTCTTCTGATTTTTTTATGCTTTTTTGTAATTTATCAGAAAAGCGACTTAAGTCGCCAATAACCTGAAAACGAATATTGTTTTTGTGTAAACGTTTAACTTCTTTCGTTAATACGTACAAAAACAAATCCATCAACACAGTAACTTCTTTTTCTGGTCTTTGCCAATTTTCACTGCTAAAAGCAAATAAAGTGAGTGCTTTGACCTGCGCTTTACGCGCACCTTTAACCACCGCACGAACAGAATCAACACCGGCCTTATGCCCCGCAATACGCCCTTTGCCTTGAGCTTGCGCCCATCGACCATTGCCATCCATAATAATGGCAATATGTTGGGGAATTTTTTTATTTTCATCTAGTGATGCTATGCGAGTAGCCACTAATTATCCTTTCATGACAATTCTATTAAAAATACAAAAACGCCAGTGGATAACAGTAACCCAAACTGGCGTTGTTTCAACAAACTTAACTAAATTTCCATTAATTCAGCTTCTTTTTTAGCTAACATTTCATCAACTTGCTTAACAAAAATATCCGTTACTTTTTGAATATTATCTTCTGCTTGGTGATGTTCATCTTCACTGATCTCTTTTTCTTTGAGTAAGCTTTTGAAGTCTGAGTTAGCATCACGGCGAATATTACGAATAGCAACTTTTCCGCCTTCAGCTTCACCGCGAACAACTTTTACTAAATCTTTACGACGTTCTTCCGTTAACGGTGGTAATGGAATACGAATAAGCGTACCGTTTGATTGTGGGTTTAAACCAAGATCTGATTTCATGATCGCTTTTTCTACTGCTGCAATCATGCCTTTATCAAAAACGGTAATTGAAAGATTCCGCGCATCTGGCACTGAAATATTACCTACTTGGTTTAACGGCGTTTCCATACCATAGTAATCAACACTAATGTTATCTAGTAGTGAGGCGTGAGCACGTCCAGTTCTAATTTTATTTAGACTGCTCTTTAGAGATTCTATGCTTTTTACCATACGCTCTTGCGCATCTTCGATAATTTCGTCTATCACTGTGTTTCTTCCTACAATAATTTAAATAATGTTTAATTCAAATATTTACTTCAAAATATGGTCTAAAGTTCAACTAACTTCAGTTTACGACTTTCTAATTACTGTACCTTCTTCTTGTCCCATAATAACAGCTTTAAGTGCACCCGGTTTATTCATATTAAAAACTCGAATTGTCATATTATGGTCACGTGCTAAGGTAAATGCGGCTAAATCCATTACTTTTAATTCTTTATCTAAGACTTCATCGAACGTTAATTCGCTATAAAGTTCAGCTTCAGGGTTTTTCACCGGGTCTTCTGAATAAATACCATCAACTTTCGTTGCTTTTAATACGACGTCTGCTTCAATCTCAATGCCACGTAAACAAGCAGCAGAATCAGTAGTAAAGAATGGGTTACCTGTACCAGCGGAAAATATAACGACACGACCAGATTTTAATAAACTAATCGCATTTGCCCAATTATAACGTTCACAAACACCCGCTAAATCAATCGCTGACATTAAACGTGTATTAACAAATGCACGGTGAAGTGCGTCACGCATAGCCAAACCGTTCATTACTGTTGCTAGCATACCCATTTGATCGCCAACAACGCGGTTCATACCCGCTTGTGCAAGTCCAGCGCCGCGAAATAAATTACCTCCACCGATAACCAAACCTACTTGAATATCCATTTCAACTAATTCTTTAATTTCTTGAGCCATACGATCTAGAATTTTTGGATCGATACCAAAACCCTCTTCACCCATAAGCGCTTCACCACTAAGTTTAAGAAGAATACGACGATAAGATGGCTTTGGGTTAATACTCATGTGTAAAAAATTCCTATTGGAGTCGCTGAAAAAAGGCTAGGGTCAAAAGACCGCCGACATTTTAATACGTTTAGCTTATCCAAGAAAGCCTTAACTGAAAAAAGCCCTATTATTATTCTTCTTTTATGCAAAACTCGAAAAAAACGCATAAAAAAACGCCTAACCTGCTAATGCAAGATAGACGTTTCTATTTATCTCTAATACGAAGAGAGTAAACTCTATTGATAAGAGTGTTAATTCTAACTAGTTGGACAAAGAACAAGGCGCATGAGCTTTTTTATCTTGGGCGCATATGACTATATGTAACTAAGTAAAAAAGCGATTGCAACGACGTTATTTGTTCAAATAGGACGAATTAAGCTTTGGCAGCAGCAATTTGTGCCTCAACTTCAGCAGCAAAATCTTCTTCTTTCTTCGCAATACCTTCGCCTACTTCTAGACGAGTGAAAGCAGAAATAGTAAGGCCTTTCTCTTTTAACACTTCACCAACCGTTTTCTTAGGTTCCATGATGAAAGCTTGGCCGGTTAAAGATACTTCGCCAGTGAATTTACGCATACGACCAGTAACCATCTTTTCAGCGATTTCTTGTGGCTTGCCTTCGTTCATTGCGATGTCAATTTGGATCGCTTTTTCTTTTTCAACAACCTCGCTTGGTACATCTTCAGGAGTAAGATATTCAGGCTTGCTTGCTGCAACGTGCATGGCAATGTGCTTAAGTGATTCTGCATCACCTTCACCCGCAACAACCACACCAATATTAGAGCCGTGACGATAAGAAGCTAATGCACTACCTTCAACATACTCAACGCGACGTACATTGATGTTTTCACCAATTTTAGTCACTAACGTGACACGTTTTTCTTCGAATTGTGCTTGAAGTTCTTCAATGGTTACTTTTGATGCAACAGCGGCATCTAGCACTTCATTAGCAAAAGCTAAAAAGTTAACATCTTTTGCAACGAAGTCTGTTTGACAGTTAACTTCTACTAAAGCAGCAATACCGTTTGCATCTTTAATTAAGATAGTACCTTCAGCAGCAATATTGCCTGCTTTTTTAGCCGCTTTTGCTTGACCGTTCTTACGCATATTTTCAATCGCAAGTTCCATATCACCGTCAGTTTCTTGTAACGCGTTTTTACAATCCATCATGCCCGCAGCCGTGCGTTGACGTAATTCTTTAACCATTGCAGCAGTAATTGCCATGAGTTAATTCCTCTGTTTTCAGTTATCCCCAAAATGACTGTTTAAATATTGAAAGTAATAAACAATAATATAGTGGGAATAATTAGTAAATTAGATGTCATAAAAGCAAAGATTCAAATAGAAAACTTTTCCCGATGCTTTTATGAATAAACGAAATGTTTTGCTTAACTATTCTTATTACTCTTATTTAATAAAAAAAAAGAAATAATTATTCAGTTTCAACAAAACCGTCTTTTTCAGCTTGTACAACGATGTTTTTCTCACGACCATTAATTACGGCGTTAGCAACAGCGTCACAGTATAAAGTTACTGCACGGATTGCATCATCGTTACCAGGAACAATATAATCAATATTATCTGGATTTGAGTTAGTATCAACAACAGAAACTACTGGGATACCAAGGTTGTTTGCTTCTTTTATAGCAATATGTTCGTGATCAGCATCAATGATAAAGATAGCATCAGGTAAACCACCCATGTTCTTAATACCACCTAAGCTTTTATCAAGCTTTTCCATTTCACGAGTACGCATTAACGCTTCTTTTTTAGTTAACGCTTCAAAAGTACCGTCAGTGCTTTGCGACTCAAGTTCTTTTAAACGTTTGATTGATTGACGAACTGTTTTCCAGTTAGTCAACATACCACCTAACCAACGGTGATTAACGAAGAATTGATCTGATTTTATTGCTGCATCTCTGATAGCGTCACTTGCTGCACGTTTAGTACCAACAAATAAAACTTTACCTTTCTTAGATGAAACATTGTTAATGAAAGCAAGCGCTTCATTAAACATAGGAACTGTTTGTTCAAGGTTGATGATATGAACTTTATCGCGAGAACCGAAAATGAAAGGCTTCATTTTTGGATTCCAGTAACGAGTTTTGTGACCGAAATGAACACCAGCTTTAAGCATATCGCGCATTGAAACGTTTGACATTGTATTTTCCTTTAATGGGGTTAAGCGTTCATACACCCAATATACACAACTCTTTTTGCTGTAGTCTTGAATTACTTATAATGTAAGCAACAAAACCTATTTCAGCTGAGCACCCCGGTATACCTTTACTAGATGTATGTGAGTTTATAATATAATCAAGCTGCTTCTAAGCAGACATTGACCTGTTTAATTGGCGCTAAAACAAGCATTGCTTAACAGGTAAACAATTACTAAGATTTCAGCGCGGCATTTTATACCATAGAATGACAAATTTAACCAGAAAAAAATTCACTGGGATAATTACCTATATCACGGTAAAATTACCATTCAGTGAGTTAACTAAACAAACTCAAACCAAACAATTTTAGGTAAAAAATGACAACACATAAAGCACCTGCACAACTGTTTTTTCTATACGACAGCCACTGCCCTTGGAGTTATGTAGCAACAAAGCTTGTAAACGAAATCAACAACGCCTTTCCTGATATAACCCTTAACTTATGGCATACGGCCTTCTTTGATGGGAAAAATGGTGAAGCTACGCGCAATAAAGTGAATGAAATTAAAGCAGTTGAAAAACTGGCTAACATTCATTTTTCAAGTAATTATCAAGATCTTCTTGAACAAAATAAAAACTCTATCTTAGCCGCTAACTTAATGACATGGGCACAACATAAAACGCCCAAATTAGCATTATCGTTATTAAATGCGCTACAAAAAGCACATTTCGAGCAAGGGAATACATTAGCTAGTCAAACAGATTTAGATACCATAATAAGTGAACTAAAATTATCACCACCCGCAAAGGTATTTAAAAGTGATAAACTAAGTAACGATGCTTTGATGCAATTAGAAGAAATTTATTCCCTGCAAGAAATCATTAATACCGAAGCAATTCCAGCACTATTGTTAGCGGTTGATGATCAATTAATATTATTGAATCACAACTTCTATTTATCACAGCCCAACGCTATTGTTGAAGCGGTACAGTTAGAATTAAATAAACACACTTAAACGCTAAAAATAAGTAACGAGAATCCAATGTCCATACAAATTAAAAGCCAAGATGAAATAGCTAAAATGCGCGTAGCTGGACAGCTAGCTTGCGATGTATTAGAAATGATCACCCCCCATGTAAAGGCAGGGATCACCACTGATGAACTAAACACCTTGTGTGCTGATTATACTGAAAAAGTTCAAGAAGCGATTTCTGCGCCATTAAATTATCACAATTTCCCTAAGTCTATTTGTACCTCAGTCAACCATGTTGTTTGTCATGGTATTCCTGATAACACCGCGCTAAAAGACGGTGACATCATTAACCTTGATATTACCGTAATTAAAGACGGCTATCATGGTGACACCAGTAAAATGTTTTTAATTGGCGAAGTCTCTGCTGAAGATAGCCGCTTGTGCCGCTTGGCACAAGAATCGTTATATGTTGGCCTTAAAAAAGTAAAACCTGGTGCTACTTTTGGTGAAATTGGCACCGCTATTCAAAAATTTGTCAAAAGCAAAGGGCGTTATTCCATTGTTAAAGATTATTGCGGCCATGGCATTGGGGTTGACTTTCATGAAGAGCCACAAATTGTTCACTATAAAAATAATGATAAAACTAAAATACTTGAAGGCATGTGTTTCACCATCGAGCCGATGATCAACTTAGGCAAAGCCAATACGGTTTTAGACAAAGAAGATAACTGGACCGTATATACTAGCGATGGTAAAAATTCAGCGCAGTGGGAGCACACCCTTGTAGTCACTAAAACCGGCTGTGAAATTTTGACCTTGCGAAAAGAAGAAACATTCAGCCGTATACTACATAACTAACACCACTTTCATTCATCAAAGTAACGACATAGGTAAATACGTGAACAACCACTCAATAGAAAGTCATATCATCCCTGAAGCGTTTATTGATAGCCTAGCCATTACCACCGACACGTTATCTAGCAAAGATATTTGCCAGTTAACACTGGGGTTCAATGAATGGCTTACAGGCGCCTTCGCTGAGAATGATGTTAAAGATTTATTAATTGCCCGTGCCGTGTTTGTTGATGCCATACTTACCAAGCTGTGGTGTCAACATCACCTTGATGAATTTCAAATAAGTTTAGTGGCGGTTGGTGGTTATGGACGCGGTGAGCTTCACCCCTTTTCAGATATAGATATTTTAATATTAACCCAAACGGATATTGAGTTAACTTTAGAAGAAAATATATCAAGTTTTATAACGCAGCTTTGGGACATAAAACTCGATATTGGTCACAGTGTGCGCTCAATTAAAGAATGTATAAAACAAGCAATCAATGATGTGACCGTTGCGACCAACTTAATGGAAATGCGACAAATAACGGGTAATGAAACACTAACACAACAACTACTGCCTTTGTTAAATGAAGATGTATTTTGGACTTCAGAAAAATTTTTTATTGCAAAACGAGAAGAGCAAGCAAAAAGACACCTGCAATACCACGGTGCAGCCTACACGCTAGAGCCTAATTTAAAGGCGAGCCCGGGCGGATTACGTGATATTCAAACCATTGCTTGGGTCGCAAAACGTCATTTTCTAGCAGATTCCTTAGAAGAATTAGTAGAACATCACTACCTTTACCCTAATGAATTAGCCGAACTTATCGAGGCACAAGACTACTTATGGCGTATGCGTTTTGCTCTGCATTTAGTTGCTAAACGTAGCGAAAATCGTTTGTTGTTTGACTATCAAACCGATGTTGCCAAAATGATGGGTTTTGGTGATGAAGGTAAAGCGCCTGTTGAGCGTATGATGAAACGTTTTTTTCGGATAATTGCCCGTGTTGGCGAACTAAATACCATTTTATTACAGCGCTTTAAGCAAGAAATAATTCAAGATCCTGAGCAAGTAAATAGTAAAACGATCAATCAAGATTTTGAATTGGTGGATACACTCATTAATACCACCAACGATAGAATTTTTATGCGACCGGTAAAAATGATCGAAATGTTTTTGATCATTGCCCAAGAGCCAGAAATTAAAGGTATTCATTCTCATACGCTACGATTAATGCGAAATGCAAGGCGACGTTTAATTTCAGGTCTAATAGATTATGCCCAATGTCGGCAAATTTTTATGGCCATAATTAAACATCCTCGTGGCTTAGGCTTAGCATTTAACTTAATGCATCGTCACGGTATTATTGGTTCATATCTACCCTTATGGCGCAATATTGTTGGTCAAATGCAATTTGATTTATTCCATGCTTATTCAGTTGATGAGCATAGTTATCGGGTAGTAAAAAATCTTTACCAATTTAGCCAAAAAGAGCACAACCACAAATATCCCTTGTGTAGCAAAATAATGCAGAAAATTCGCAAGCCAGAAGTTTTATATTTAGCGGGTATTTTTCATGACATTGGCAAAGGTAGAGGTGGTGATCATGCTAAATTAGGCGCGGTAGATGCTTTACTGTTTTGTCAATCTCACCAAATGAACAACCATGATAGTAAAATGGTTTCTTGGCTAGTAGAGAAACATTTAATCATGTCAGTCACTGCCCAACGCCGCGATATTCACGATGATAATGTGATCCGTACTTTTAGTGAAATAGTACGTGATGAAGCGCATTTGGATTATTTATACTGTTTAACCGTGGCTGACATGCGTGCCACCAACGAAAGTTTATGGAATAGTTGGAAGGGAAACTTATTACACGATTTATATTTTAATACCCTAAGAGCACTTCGTCGTGGTTTATCAAAACCGGTAGAAACTCGCTCTAAAATTCGTGAAAACCAGCATCAAGCAAAAGATATTTTGGCTGAAACGCAAATTAACGAAGACGAGCTTAAGTCTTTATGGCAAGAATTTAGGGCTGACTATTTTTTACGATACTCTCCAGAACAAATTGCCAGACATTGTCAACGTATAATAGGTCATAACCGAGCAGAGCCGCTCGTTATCATCAGCCCAAAACCTTATCGTGGGGGAACAGAAGTTTTTGTATTTGCCAAAGAAAAAACAAACACTTTTGCTACTATCGTTGAATTATTAGGCAGCAAAAGGCTATCTATTCATGATGCAAAAATCATCACCACTAAAACAGGCTACACAGTCAATACGTTTATTATTTTAGACTCGCGCGGTAAAGCCCTTAAAGAAAGTTATCAAACAATTGAAATTACCAAAGCACTAAGCGAGAAACTTAAACAAGATAACGTCTGTAATATTCCACTTCAACCCGCTCGCCGAGAAGTAAAACAATTTAAGTTTCCGCTAAGAGCAAGTTTCATTAAAATCACCTCTAAAACCAAAACAATGATTGAAATCATCGCGTTAGACAGGCCAGGATTGCTTGGTAAGATCGCGCAAGTATTTCAGCAGCTAAATATTAGTATTCATTCAGCAAAAATTACTACTTTTGGCGAAAAAGCCGATGATGTTTTCACTATTTCAACCAATGAAAACATGGCACTAACTGATGAACAAAAACAACAACTAGCCGATAAGTTAACCCAAGAAATAGATTAAAACAAATTAAAGTAAATTAAAATAAGCAATAGGAATTTATAAATGACTGATTTAACAGCCTTAGCAAGTACTATAGAACAAGCTTTTGAGGACAGAGCGAATATTAGCCCTGCAACCGTTTCTCCTGAAATAAAAACAGCCGTATTAGCCTCATTAGCAGCGCTTAATAATGGTTCAGCGCGCGTGGCCCAAAAAATAAACGGCCAATGGCATGTCCACCAATGGTTAAAAAAAGCAGTATTGTTATCATTTCGCATTTGGGACAACCAAGTAATTGACGGTGCTGAAAGCACTTTTTTTGACAAAGTACCGATGAAATACAGCAATTACACTCAAGCAATGTTTGAAGCAGACGGTGTACGAATAGTACCGGGCGCTTCAGTAAGAACTGGTAGTTTTATCGGGAAGAATGTTGTTGTGATGCCAAGCTTTGTTAACATTGGCGCTTATGTTGATGAAGGCTGTATGGTTGATGGTTGGGCAACCGTTGGCTCATGTGCACAAATAGGTAAGAACGTGCATTTATCGGGAGGTGTTGGTATTGGTGGAGTATTAGAGCCATTACAAGCAGGACCAACAATTATAGAAGACAATTGCTTTATTGGTGCTCGTTCAGAAATAGTAGAAGGGGTTGTGGTAGAAGAAGGCGCTGTTATTTCAATGGGTGTATACATTGGTCAAAGCACACGTATTTATGACCGTGAAACAGGTGAAATACATTACGGTCGTGTCCCTGCAGGCTCAGTGGTTGTTCCTGGCAATCTGCCATCAAAATGTGGAAAGTACAGCCTATATGCTGCGATCATTGTGAAAAAAGTTGATGCAAAAACACGCGCAAAAACAGGTATAAATGAATTATTACGTTTAGCTGAATAGAACAAGTAGTTATTAGTAAAAAAAGGTACGAGTTACGAAGACACTCTCAGTATATTGTCTTCGCGACTCGTGACTATCAACTCGTAGCTTGTATCTATTTAGCTCGTGACTCTTTATCTAATTCTTCAATTTTTACTTTCCAAATTGCAGGGCCGGTAACATGAGCAGACTCACCCGTACTATCAACAGCAACGGTTACTGGCATATCTTCAACTTCAAATTCATAAATCGCTTCCATTCCTAATTCTTCAAAAGCAACCACTCGAGCTTTTTTAACCGCTTTCGATACTAAATACGCTGCACCGCCAACGGCCATTAAGTACACCGATTTATGCTTTTTAATATTTTCAACGGTAGCTGCGCCACGCTCAGATTTACCAATAGAGCCTAAAAGACCTGTTTTAGAAAGCATCATTTCTGAGAATTTATCCATTCGTGTTGCTGTTGTTGGTCCTGCGGGGCCAACGGCTTCATCACCTACTGCGTCAACAGGGCCAACGTAATAGATAAATTTATCGGTAAAATCAACGGGGAGTGCTTCACCCGCAGCTAACATATCTTGAATACGTTTATGGGCTGCATCTCTTCCGGTTAAAATAGTGCCGCTAAGCAATACTGTTTCGCCCGTTTTCCATTGAGCAATATCAGCTTTAGTTAAACCATTAACATTAACGCGGCGAACACCTTCATCCACTTCCCAAGTAATATCTGGCCAATCTGCTAATTTAGGTGGTACTAAATCAGCAGGGCCAGAACCGTCTAAGTGAAAGTGCACATGACGGGTAGCAGCGCAATTTGGGATCATTACCACAGGTTTAGAAGCAGCATGTGTAGGTACAGCATTAATTTTTACATCAACCACTGTAGTTAAACCACCTAAACCTTGCGCGCCTATACCTAATTTATTCACCCGTTCAAAAATTTCTAAACGTAATTCTTCTTCCGCGTTTTGTGGACCTCTATCCATCAATTCTTGAATATTAACAGGCTCCATCAAACTTTCTTTAGCCAGTACCGCTGCTTTTTCTGCCGTACCACCAATACCTATACCTAACATACCCGGTGGACACCAGCCAGCGCCCATTGAGGGTAAAGTTGCTACTACCCAGTCAGCAATAGAGTCAGATGGATTTAACATAGCCATTTTAGTTTTGTTTTCACTACCGCCGCCTTTAGCAGCAATCATCACTTCAATTTCATCACCTTCAACAAGGTCAATGTGCACGACTGATGGCGTATTATCTTTTGTGTTTTTACGTGCACCGGCTGGGTCGGCAACTATAGAAGCCCGTAAAGGATTATCAGGATTCAGGTAGGCACGACGGGTGCCTTCATCAACCATTTGCTGCACGGTCATATCAGTTTTATCCCATTTCACTGCCATACCCACTTTAACAAAACAAGTAACAATACCGGTATCTTGGCAAATAGGACGTTTACCTGTAGCCGACATGCGTGAATTAATGAGAATTTGTGCAATGGCGTCTTTCGCCGCTGTATTTAGTTCTTTATGATAAGCTTTTTCTAATGCTTGAATAAAATCAAGTGGATGATAATAAGAAATATATTGCAGTGCATCTTCAATACTATCGATTAAGTCTTGTTGTTTGATAATTTTATGGGACATCGTGCTCTCAGCTTTCGTTAAAAGTGTGTATAATATTTTATATTATAATACCTTTCTATTGAAACTGCTGCTAGTAGCTAATAGTAGAATATGAACATTTATTAGAGTGGTTATCACCTTGCATTCCAATACCCTGCCTTCATTTAAACCACTCACCTTATCCGCCGAGCAGTTAGTTTTGGCAAATGATGTTACGCCATTAGATTTATTCACTCCATTAGCAAATAAACCATGGGCGATTTGGTTAGATTCAGGGCAAAGTCAGCATGTTGATGCTTGTTTTGATATTATAGTGTGGCAACCAGAAGTGACTTTATCTACTTATGGTAATAAAACCAGCATTTATAACACAACAACAAATGACACTCATGTAAGTGAAGACGATCCGTTGTCTTTACTGGAAAAAATTCAACCACTAGTTTTATCACCACTAAAACCATCACCACTGAATTTACCTTTTTTAGGTGGCGCATTAGGATATTTTTCCTACGATTTAGGGCGCCGTTTTGAAAAATTACCAACACAAGCAGCGCAAGATATAGCACTGCCTGAAATGGCTATTGGAATATACAGCCAAGCAGTTATTTTTGATCATAAACGTCAGCAGTTCTTTTTGGTTTGCCCACCAGAGAAGCGTTTGCAATTAGAAACGTTTCTACAAAAATTAACCGAAACCAAAAAGAGTAAAGAGGCTAAAAATAGTGAAAATCTTGCTTCACAAAACTTCACGTTAACATCACACTGGCAAAGTAATATGGACAAGGCCACTTATATTGAAAAGTTTACGCAGGTTCAACACTACTTAACGTCAGGTGATTGCTATCAAATAAACTTAGCGCAGCGCTTTGAAGCACAATACCAAGGTGATGAATTTCAAGCTTATTGTGCTTTAAGAGTTGAAAACAAAGCGCCATTCTCCGCTTTTATGCGATTAGAAAATGCTAGCATTTTAAGTGTTTCACCAGAACGATTTTTGCAATGTAAACAAGGCAAAGTACAAAGCAAACCAATAAAAGGCACTATGCCTAGAAGTGACAATAAAGAGCAAGATAAACACAATGCACAGATACTTGCTAACTCAATAAAAGACCGTGCTGAAAACGTGATGATTGTAGACTTGCTTCGCAATGACATTTCAAAAGTATGTAAACCAAGCACTGTGGTTGTTCCTAAACTCTTTGATATTGAAAGCTTTCCTGCTGTACACCATCTTGTTAGTACTGTTGAAGGTGAGCTTGCTGAGCAATATAGCGCGAATGATTTATTGCGAGGGGCATTTCCAGGAGGTTCAATCACTGGTGCACCCAAAGTTCGAGCTATGCAAATTATTGAACAACTTGAACCCCACAGACGCAGTGTATACTGTGGCAGCATCGGTTATATCTCAAACTGTGGCACTATGGATACTAGTATTACCATTCGCACGTTAATTTGTGTAGCCAAGCAAAGCAAGCAAACCAAGCAAACCAATAAGCCATCAAACCCTGCTCCTAATAAAATATATTGCTGGGCTGGTGGCGGCTTAGTTGCAGATTCAGTTGCATTAAGTGAATTTCAAGAAACTTTTGATAAGGTAAACCGTATTTTGCCCGTATTAGCAAAACTAGGTAAGCAAGGATGTTATAACAATGAATAAAAGTGAGTTTTTATTTAGGTTTCACCTAAAACAACATAATGACTCTTGTCATAATTACCAACACAATGCACCGTTAAGATCAGCCGCTGTGCTGATAGCCTTATTTGAAGATAGCAATCAACAAGACAATCCACAAAAAAATGAGCAAAATGAGTATTCGTCAAACGGCTTACAAGTACTCTTAACTAAAAGAGCAAGCCATTTAAAACATCACCCTTCTCAAATAAGTTTTCCTGGCGGTAAAGTAGAACTAACAGATACAGATTTAGTTCACACCGCACTAAGAGAGGCACAAGAAGAAATAGGATTGGATCCTGAAAACGTAACGGTTATTGGTCAGCTACCAAGCTATGAAATCATTAGTGGTTATCAAGTCACACCAATTGTCGCTATAATAAACTCTGTTCAAACCTTTATTAAAGATAAAAACGAAGTTGATGAAATATTTCAGGTGCCATTACAGCATTTTTTGCAAGATAAAAACCACCATATCATCGACTCCTACCGCCATGGTCGCCATCATAATGTACATTTTTATCCCTACAGACACTATAATATTTGGGGTGCAACCGCAGCTATGATGAAAGATTTAGTCAACCGCATTAAATAATCTCAGCTCGGCTCAATAAATCAGTTAAAAAATTCTAAAACCGAGTTGAGGTTAAATAGTTTTACCTGTTTCTCTAGACAAAAAAAGGCCTTTAGTTATGAACTAAAGACCTTCACTGTTGAGTAGTGACTAGTTACTGAACAACTTCAGGATTTTGTACTGAAATAAGGTGACCGTCAGAGTTAAAGAAATTAGCTACTTGACTTTGCATTTCAGCGGTCGCAGCACTGGTCATAATTGGATCTGGCGCTTCGCCTCTCGATCCAGGTCTTGGATCTAAAATTGAACCATGATGTCCAAATAAGTAGCGTACTGCACCCGATACTGGTGTTTCAGCGTCTTGTGTAGTTTCAGAAATACCAGGTAAACCTAATAAAGCAATAGCACCTTCAGTACCACCAAAGGGTGTACTAGACACTGAATTAGGAATGACTTGGTCACTTAAATTATCACTGCCGTTACCAACCACTTCAATTAAATGAGTAGGCGTATTCGTAGCGGCCATCATGGCGGCATAATTAGCAGGGTCGCCTGAGTCAGTTACTGTTTGAGCTGCAAAAGCAAATTGAGCAAACGTAGCGTTTAATCCACCTTGTTGCTCTGCAGTTAATGCGGCATAAAACTCTCGGTATGCTACGACCAGCTCACTTCCAGAAGGACCACTAGGATGTTTTTGAGCAACATAACCTTGGAAATCTGTTGATGCGGCATAGGTTAAGTTTGATTTAATCACATCACCAAATGCCCCTGATTCCATTAAGAAGTTAGCCACCATAACACCCGGCATAGCAAGGGTATTGGTTTTAACAGCAAATAATGGATCGACTTGCGGATCAAGCGGAGTATTGGCTAACGCCATAAAGTTAATACCGGTAATAGCACCTAAAGAATGACCTAAAAAGTGTACATTAGTACTATCAACTTTTATTTGGTTACCTTCAGCATGAACACCACCTAAGAAGTTCAAACCTAGTCGTAAACCAAGTAAATCAGATGTTGACTGACGCAAGTTATCACGCGTAGTCAACAAACTCGCTAAGTTCATATAATCTGTTGCTGAATTTGTTGTGGCATTCATAGTTTTGGTAATTTCTACACCATCTTCTTCATACGTAACAACAAAACCACGGCTACCACCTGACATTGCTCCACCAAATACATCTGGATCACCGTGTAACGGATGATTAATGGCGACTGTCGCGAAACCATACACAGAAAGAATGCCAGTAAGACCTAACATATCTTCTTTTTTAGAAGTTATGCCATGCTGCAATATAACCACTGGCCAACCGCTTGCAGGTTCAACTAAGTTAGCAGGTAAACCTAAGCCAGCACGTACCGCATTCGCTACATTGACATCAGGTGTTGTCATTTGCACAACAATATCCATCATTTTATTTGCTTTAGGAACAGGACTAAATTTGGTTAAATGACGTTTAGCATCAAAACCAAGTGCTCTTAACCCTGGTGCAGGTAATTCTTTTGCCGCCGAAATAGCCATACAAGTGCCATCATCAACACTCACTGGCGCAGCTGGAATAGTTTCAGGAGGAAGTGCTCCTGCAGCAATTTTTGCTGCCACACCTGCTAATATAGCACCAGAATCACATAAGCTTTTCCACCATCCATTTAAAGGCGTCATTTGATTATCTGCTGTTGGTACATCTAAATCATTTGGTGCACCTAAATAATAAGGTAAGGTAATGCTACCTTGCATAAAATTGGCCGCTGAATATAAAGGCACTAATTCAGCTGGGATTTTGTTTTTGTCAAAATCAGGATGTCCTTCGGGATAAGGAGCTAAAATATCAGCAACAGAGATACCGACATCTTGAACACCAATGGTTGGAATACCTTCCATTGCATTAGCAAGCATTGTGGGTACATTACTGGCCATCAATGCCTTAACGGTAGCCAATACATCAATAGTTGATTGCGTGGTAAATGCCATCGTGTAAATCAGCGCATCTTTATCAGCACCTGCTGCTACAATAGCATTTTCATAACTATTGATAACCCCTTGCAAGCCTCTTTGGGCTGCAGAGCCTAACGGGAGAGTAGTAATATCTTGGCGAACTAAGTCATAAGTGGTTGAGCCCGCAACGGCTCTACCATTATTGTCTTTTAAATTATTCGTTAAGGCTAAAATATAAGTTGTTTTACCTTTAAGTGGTTTTAAAGGAACAACAGCAACACTATTACCTGAAGCTTTTGTGACAAAATCAACCCCAAAGGTTAATTCACCAACAACCATACATGCAGCGCCACGAGGAACCGCTTCACAACTAGGGTCACCACCCATTAATGCTTCAAATATTTTTACTGAAGCTGGGCTGAAAACTGAAGCACCATCAAGTGATGTTCCTGCCGGAAAATTAATATCAAGTGCGAAAGGGTTAGAGGTAGACCAGCCATCAAGAGCACCTAATGCAGTAGATGGCTCGGCATAATTAGGCGATTCAATCTCATTGCCCTCTTCATCCTTTTCCCCTGATATAATATTGCCAGCCTTATCTCTTTTTACTGGCATGTTCAAAGTACCATCTGGAGTATCAGAGAACAGTAAATCATTAGGTACGGATAAAACTCCACCAGAAGGGTCAAACACAACCCTTGCAGAATCAACAATTGCTGTGCTATTTGCAGCAACATCTTTCTTAACATCTTCGATGGTTTCACTACCACAACCACTTAAACTAAGTGCGCTGATAATAGCTAGACTAAGAACTAACTTTTTCATTTTCTCTCCCCTGTGCCTATTTTGTTTCTATTATTTTTAATACGTATAGTGTTATTTTTTACTTTTGCTACTTCTAACTTGACGTAAATATTAAATTAACTAGTTAGACCAGTTAACAAACTTAACGCAAGCGTTGACAATGTGCCAGTTGTTTTTTACATTTTTGTTGATTTTTTTCTCGTCATTCATAAAAAACTAAGTAAAATAGTTATTATTCTTTTATGAACAATTATTAAGACCTAAATTCGGATAAGCAATGTTTGAATACACTATTAAAGAAAAAATCCTAAACAATAAAACTATACTCGTTACAGGCGCTGGAGCAGGTATAGGTAAAGAAGCGGCAATTACTTATGCTAAACTTGGGGCAACGGTTATTCTGCTTGGTAAAACCGTAAGTAAGCTTGAAGCGGTTTATGATGAAATATTAGCACTTGGTTTAGCTGAGCCCGCAATCATTCCATTAGATTTAAGGGGGGCTACTAAGCAGAACTACATTGATATGTCAGTAACAATTGCTAGTCAGTATGGTAAATTAAATGGCGCTTTGCTAAATGCATCAATGCTGGGTGAATTAACGCCTTTCACTCAAATTCATGAACAAATATTTGGCGATGTGATGAAAGTTAATGTTAATGCCCAATATTTATTGGCGCAGGCATTAATTCCAACACTTCAATTAGCAGAGAATGCATCATTAGTTTTTACTTCATCTGGCGTAGGTAGTAAAGGACGTGCTTATTGGGGCGCTTATAGCATTTCTAAGTTTGCCACCGAAGGATTGATGCAAATTATTGCTGACGAGTATGAAAATTCAACTTTACGCACCAATGCTATTAACCCAGGTGCCACTAAAACAGCTATGCGTGCTAGTGCTTATCCTGCAGAAGATAAAGATAAATTAGCAACGCCTGCTGATATTATGCCACTTTATGTTTATTTGATGTCTGATGACAGTTTAGACGTGAATGGGCAAACAATAAAAGCGCAATAGTCTATTAGTTGCGAGTTATAAGTTGTGAGTAGCGAAGATAGTTGCGAGAAATGAGCACTTCGTAACTCGCTACTTTACTTACTCTTAACTTTACCTTATTTTAGTCACTTCTATCGTAACTCTCTTCTTAAGATCTTACCTACATTAGTTTTAGGTAGTTCATCTCGAAATTCTACCAACTTAGGTACTTTATAATTAGTTAAGTTTTCGCGACAGTGTTTAATCAGTGTAGCCTCATCTAAATCAGCTTGCTTACTCACTACGAATATTTTTACCATTTCACCACTCGCGCCGTGTGGAACACCAATAGCGGCTGCTTCAACAACACCATTATGCATCATGACCACTTCTTCAATTTCATTAGGGAATACATTGAAACCAGAAACAATAATCATATCTTTTTTGCGATCAACAATTTTGAAGAAACCTTGCTCATCCATAAAGGCAATATCGCCAGTTGCCAACCAACCATCTTTTAAAATTTCGGCAGTTTCCTCTTCTCGATTATAATAACCTTTCATGACCTGTGGCCCTTTAACCCACATTTCACCCGCTTCACCCACGGGTGCTTCACTGCCATCATCTAGTATTATTTTAATATCGGTTGATGGCGCAGGTAAGCCAATAGTGCCGTTATAGCTTTTTTGGTTATAAGGACTTAACGATACCATAGGCGCACATTCTGTTAAGCCGTAGCCTTCGAGTAATCGGGAACCTGTTACTTTTTCCCAGCGCTCTGCTATAGGTCGCTGAACTGCCATTCCCCCACCCAAAGACATTTTCAGACTTGAAAAATCTATATCTTTAAAGCCTGAAGTATTTAATAAACCATTAAATAAAGTATTAACACCCGTAATAGCGGTAAAAGTATACTTGCCTAGTTCTTTAACAAACGCAGGCATATCGCGTGGGTTGGTGATCAGTAAATTAGTACCTCCTAACGTAATAAAAGTTAAGCAGTTCGCCGTTAAAGCAAAAATATGATAAAGCGGCAGCGCGGTTACAACCAGTTCACCACCATCTTCAAGCATAGGTTTTATTGCTGCTTTTGCCTGTTCTAAATTAGCAACCATATTTCGGTGCGTTAACATTGCACCTTTTGATAAACCTGTTGTACCACCTGTATATTGTAGAAAAGCTATATCATCTCCACAGAGTTCCACAGGGGTAAAAGCTAATTTTTTGCCTTTTGCCAACACGGTATTAAAGCGTATTGCATCAGGTAAATGAAAAGCGGGTACCATTTTTTTCACATACTTAACAACAACATTAACAATCTTGCCTTTAACCAAACCAAGGCGATCACCTAAAGCGGTCATAATGACATGCTCAATAGGTGTTTTGGTAACAATTCCCTCTAGCGTTTGTGCAAAATTTTCAATGATTAATATTGCTTTAGCACCCGAATCTTTAAGCTGATGCTCTAATTCACGCGCCGTATATAAAGGGTTTACATTGACTACAGTCAAACCCGCTAGCAGCGCACCAAACAGCGCAATAGGATACTGCAAAGTATTAGGTACCATAATGGCAAACTTATCGCCTTTTTTAAGGCCTAAATCTTTCTGCAAGTACGCAGCAAATGCCGTTGCTTGTTCTGCAAGTTCAGCATAAGTGATTTCTGCCCCCATATTAATAAAAGCAGTTCGGTCACTATACTGAGAAGTATATTTATTAAACATTGCCACTAATGAGGAGTATTTATCAGGGTTTATTTCAAATGGAACTCCAGGGGGATAACTTTTCTCTAGCCATATTTTTTCCACAATAACTTCCTCATTTATTTTTTAACTACTATTTAATAGTGTAGTTTATTACTTTTATTTATTACTTCATCTTTTTTGAAACTTTTTATTCTGCCACTGTTTTATCAAATTTCAACTGATACTACCAGTTAATTTTAAACAGTTGTTTTAATAATTAACAAAAACCCACTATTCACCTAAAAAACACTTAATTAACTCGACAGTTCTCTGTGGTTGCTCCATATGAACATGGTGTCCACCTACAAGCTCAACACTAGAAAATTGCTCAAATAAAGCGCCAAAAACCTTTATTCCTGAACTAACCATGTCCATGCCTTTACTACCATAAATGAGCTGCACCGGACATTTTATATCGCGGATAAACTGCTGCGCTTGTTTTAACGTTAAACGATAGGGAGAAGTGTTGCGTAATCGTGCATCACTACGCCAACGATAACCTTGTGCTTCTTTTATAATGCCACGTTCTACCAGTAATTTAGCGTGATCATAATTAAGATCTGAAACATTAACGCGCGCTTTAACTGCTGAATCTACCGTGGCATGATAATTTTTCTTTCTAACACCCACTTGTTGTTCACTTAACCTGCTGCTTTTAAAGCGACTTAACATACCATCACGAAGTTGTTTTGTTGTTTCCTCTGCCTCTGAACTAACAAAACCAATAGAATCTATTAATGTTAGTGATTTTACTTTCTCTGGAAAAGCAGCAGCAAAAGCGCTGGCAACCATTCCTCCCATTGAGTGAGCAACAATATCCACTTGCTGCCAATGATTTAATTCAAACAATTGTAATAAATCATAAACCCAATCAATAAAATGATAGTGGGCATCAAGGCTTTTATGGCTCGAATTGCCATGCCCCGGCCAATCAATAGCAACAATGTGCTTATCAGGTAAACACTGTTGAAAGTGAGGCATTAAGGGTACAAAGCTAGCGGCATTATCAAGCCAACCATGTAAACATAACACGATATTATCTTCACTTTCCTCACTGCCACAAACCAACCCCTGTAAAGACATGGTTTCAAGAGTATAGTTAACTTCTTTTACAAAGCTTCTTGTTAACAAAGAGTTGTCTGTAAGCATAAAAATATCCTTATTTTTTCGTTGCTTTATAAAGTGAATACAAAGCCAATAAAGCAATTGAGAACCAAATCAATACCCAAATAATTTCAGGGATAAAGGTCATAGCCGCTAAAGCAGCACCATCCCCTAAATGACGACCATCAAGTAAATAAGAAGGGCTAGATAAGCTATTTAATAAAATTAACAAACCAAACAACTGCATTAGCCGTTGCAGATAATGGATTTTTTTCAGTTTAATAGTTAACAAAAATAAAACGGCTAATACACCTAAAATAAACCACGTTAATAGATCTCGACCCCAAAAAACAATAGAGCTAACAATTAATATAAAGAGTAATATTGAAAAAACTTGTGCAACTTTTTGATGGGCACTTGCTAATTTATAAATTCCCCAGCCCCAAAGCGTTGCCCCTGCATAACCGGCAAAACTAATGATAAAACTAATGCCGCCCTGCGTGGTGCATAAACCAGCACCGTTAGCAAACAATTGAATACGCAATACATTACCGCCTGTTAACAGTGCAGCAATGCCATGACTAATTTCATGAAAATAACTTTCTAACCAATTAAACGGGATAGAGATCAGCGGTAATTGTTTAATAACGATGGCAACAAAAAGCAGAATGAAAAAATGATATTTATTCCAAAAGCTTGATGACTCTTGGTTTTTATTATTAGAGATAAGAGAAGACATTGGTACTCGATTTATCAAAGGTTAACTACAGAAGAAAGTGAAGAAATAATAACTTACTTGCCGTGATTTGCTTTTACTAAACAACTCACTTTAAAACAATTCACTCTAAAAAAATCAGTCTAAACAACTCAGTCTAAACAAAGCAATTAGGCGAATAAATCAACACCAAACAGCTTTTGTACTGATTCACGTTGAGCTAAATTACCTACCGCTTGGTAATTAGCAACAGCCATGTCATTTTTTGCCGAAGGCTGGTCTCGACTAGCAGAAGAAGGGCTTTCTTCACCTATTTTAGAGCTTAGTTGAGAGCTTAGTTGAGCTTGTGTTAGGGCTGAATACTGGCTTTGTTCAAGCAGCGCAATAGCTTGTTCATCAATAACAATGCTTGATGTAGTTTGTTTATTTGATGCTTGCTTATTTGATGCTTGCTCTACTTTATTCGCGTCAGCCGAACGCGTCGACTCTTTAATCGGCGTATTGAGCTTATTACTGACATTAGACGTTGATAGTTGCCCAAAGATAGCGGCTGGACCAACAGAGCTAGAAATATTCATAGGTTTAATTTAGCAAATAATTTATTTATAGGCAATTTATTCATAGGCACTTACTTTATAGGTACTTACATTATAGATAACTACCTTCCCGGCAATTTTTTCCATGACACCGTATCACGCACATAAACAGGTTGCGCATCTTCTGCACTGACGCCTTCACCGCGTTCAAGCGCGGCTTTGCCTATAACCAACATAGCTTCAGCGCTAGGAAACAATACCTCTGGCGTGCCGTTATTGCTTTTAAGCGGTGACAATTGCTCATTATAAGCATCCCACCCCGTACCAACACCATAAACTGGTAGCGTAACAATATTAGCTAAACGTTTATTAACTAACTCTGGCGCAGTAACGGCTTCACCTTTTTGGTCAGCAAGCACCTGCGCTTGCATAATATTGTTTTCATCAAGCACAAAGTAACCGTTATAAACTTCACTCATGCGCGCATCAATAGCAGCAAAAACGTTTGTTTGTTGGTATTTGATGAAAGCCAATTGTGCCATAGCTTGTAAACTTGAAACACCAACAACGGGTAAATCGGCGGCAAAAGCTAAACCTTGCGCAACACCAACGCCAATACGTACGCCGGTAAAGCTGCCGGGGCCACGACCAAAAATCAAACCATCACATTGCGATAAGGTGATGCCAGCTTCTTTGAGTAACTTATCCACCATAGGCAATAATTGCAAACTATGTGATTGTGGGCATAACTCATAACAGCTATAAAGCCTTGTGTTGACTTGTAAAGCACCTGAGCAAGCTTCTGTTGAGGCATCTATGGCCAAATAATTCACTTGGTTTTCCTTAAATTACAATTTTTCTATTAATATTTTCAAGAAAAGTTATCGCTTTTGTTAAATCTCGACTTCTTTTCATCTCGGGTAAGCTTTTCAAGAAAGTTTGTCCGTAAGGGCGATTAACTAAACGGTTATCACAAATCACCATAATACCGCGATCACTAACATCTCGAATAAGCCGACCAACCCCTTGCTTTAATGAGATAACCGCTTGTGGAAGTTGTATTTGCGCAAAGGCATCTCCCCCTTGTCGTCTAACGTCTTCACAGCGTGCTTGCAGCAAAGGGTCATCGGGTGAAGCAAAAGGTAATTTGTCAATAATAACACACGTTAACTTATCGCCTCTCACATCAATACCTTCCCAAAAACTCGCAGTAGCAAGTAATACAGCATTGTCAATTTCAATAAACTTTTCTAATAAAATACGTTTCGCCATTTGACCTTGTACCAATAATGGATTATCAATACAGTCAGCTAAAATTGCTGCCACTTGATGCATAACACGATAGCTGGTAAACAACATAAAACAGGCGCCTTTACTGGCCACAATTAACGGTTTTGCTAATTCTGCTAAATGTTGTGCACGGTTTTGATCATTCGCTTCTGGCAAGTAGCGCGGAACAATTAATTGAGATTGCTGCTGATAGTCAAACGGACTTTCTAATAACAATTGGTTAGCGCCTTGTAAGCCTAAATGTTTCGCAAAATGATCGAAACTATTATCTACCGCTAAGGTTGCAGAAGTAAATATCCACCCTGCTCCCGACTCTTTTACATAAGCGCTAAATTTATCGGCGACACTTAATGGCGTTAAATGCAACACCACATGACGTGGTGTGGTTTCGTACCAAAAACTCATCCCGTCAACATCAACATTTGCCATAACATTATATTGCGAGAGTAAATTAATCGCTCTATCAAAACAATTATCAATGGCTTCATTGCGAGAAACGCACAACTTTATTACTTGATATAAAAAATCTAAATCAACTTTTAATCGCTCAAATTTTTGTACAAAGTGTTGTTGTTGATATTTTTCTCGCCAATTACCCCGTTCAGGGTCGTAATTAAATAACAGCCTAAATTCTTGACAAGTTTTTTGTAACTTCTCCGCGGCTAAGCCCAATTGTTTAACATCGGTTAATTTACTGCGATAAATTTGTAATACATCGTTACATAAATCAACTAACTGACGAGTAGAAAACGCTTCACCAAAGTAATCACTGGCAATATCACCTATTTGATGGGCTTCATCAAAAATAACAACCTGTGCTCTGGGAATTAACTCACCAAAACCGGTATCTTTGAGCGCCATATCAGCAAAAAACAAATGATGATTTACGACAATTAAATCAGCATCTATGGCTTTTTGCCTTGCTTTGATTAAATAACATTGTTCGTAATCAGGACAATCTTTCGCTAAACAATTATCTAAGGTACTGGTAATAAAAGGAAATACGCCTGAATCTTCAGTAACATTAACCAACTCACCAATATCGCCACTTTGCGTACTATTGGCCCACGTTTTTACTTTCACTAAATCAGTCAACGCACTGGCGTCTAACTGCCCTCGTGTCTCTTGATATTGCGCTAAACGATAACGGCATAAATAATTAGACCGCCCTTTCAATAAAGCGACTTGAACATTACTGGCTAAGGCTTTTTTAACTAAAGGGATATCTTTATGGAAAAGTTGTTCTTGAAGGTTTTTTGTTCCCGTTGAAACAATAATTTTGGTATTTAGCTCATCACCACTTGAAGAAGCGTTAACGCTAAGAAAAGCCGGAATTAAATAAGCAAAGGTTTTACCCGTTCCTGTGCCCGCTTCAACAATAAGTGATGATTGCTTTTCAATAGCACTGGCCACTTCTAACGCCATATCAGTTTGCGCTTGGCGAGGAGAAAATCCGTCAATTGCGTTGGCTAAAGCGCCATTATTAGAAAATGCTTGAGCAACTAAAGTCATTAAGGGGCACTATATAAAATAGGAGAATTAGAAGAGTTGCAGATTATACTGTTTTATCACTAAACATAAAGACTAATCAGCAATTATCGGTGATTCAGTTTTTACTGAGCCAAAATGCTTTTTATCGTCAT
>CAXBEX010000020.1:0-80006 GCA_963974965.1 uncultured Colwellia sp.
CGAGTTTCGAGTTTCGAGTTTCGAGTTTCGAGTTTCGAGTTTCGAGTTTCGAAAAGATTAAACGCTTGCTGGTATTTTATCGCAAGCGTTTTTTTATTGCGTTCTTGAAAAATAACAGCATATAATTCATAGTGGTCTGACTTGTTTGGAATAAATAGGAATATTTAATGAATAACTTTGATTTTATCATTATTGGCGGCGGCTCTGCTGGCTGTGTTTTGGCTGATAAATTATCAGCTTGTGGCAATTATCAAATTTGTTTATTAGAGGCAGGACCTAAGGATAAACACTGGAGCATTCATATGCCGTTAGGTGTTATTGAATTGATGAAAGATAAAGTGCTTAATTGGCAATTTAATTCTGCGCCTGAATCATCACAAAACAATAGACAAATATTTAACCCACGCGGTAGAACGTTAGGCGGCAGTAGCTCGGTTAATGCCATGTTATATATTCGCGGACAAAAAGAAGATTATGACCATTGGGCAGCGCTTGGCAATGATGGTTGGTCATTTGATGAGGTATTGCCTTATTTTAAAAGCACTCAACATCAAGAACGCGGTGAAGATGAATTTCACGGTATAAATGGCCCATTAAATGTTGCCGACTCATGCTCAAAACCGCCTGTTCATGACAGTTTTATCTCATCAGCTCAGCAGGCTGGTTTTGTATTAAATAATGACTTTAATGGCGAAAAGCAAGAAGGCGTTGGCTATTATCAAGTAACTCAAATAAACGGGGAACGCTGTAGTGCAGCTAAAGCTTTTTTAACCCCTAATTTACATCGCTCAAACCTAACTGTAATTACCGACGCTCAAGTACAAAAAATACTGATTGATAAACACAAAGTTGCCACTGGGGTTTGTTATAAAGCGAAAGGAAAAAAACAGAATATTTTTGCTAAAAAAGAAGTCTTATTAAGTGCTGGTACCTTTAACTCACCACAACTATTGATGCTATCAGGTATAGGGTCAAAAAATGAGTTAGCCAAGCATGATATTCCTCTAGTACACGAATTAATAGGTGTTGGGCAGAACTTACAAGATCACCCTGATACGGTTGTTGTAACCCACCATAAGCGTAATGATTTATTAGCAATCCGTCCAAAAGCGGCTTGGTGGTTCTTCAAACAAGCGTTAAAGTACTTTCCATTATCATTCAACAAAGAGTCCTCACACAAAAAGCGCAGCGGTATTCTAACCTCGGCAGTAGCGGAGTCTGGCGGCTTTATTAAGTCAAAACCCAACTTATCTAGGCCCGACTTACAACTACATTTTATTCCGGCAGCTTTTGATGATCATGGCCGAAATTTAAAAATGTTACTCAACTATGGTGTTTCAATACACACTTGTTTATTACGCCCAAAGAGTCGCGGCAGTGTTACGTTATATGGTAATAAAGCCAGCTTACATCCAAAAATCACATTAAATATGCTTAGTCATGAAGATGATCAAAAAGACATGATCCAGGCGGTTAAAATCGCTCGTTCTATTTTTTCTCAACCACCGCTCAGTGACAAAAACGGTTTAGAAATATTTCCAGGTGCTGACACTCAAAGTGATGAAGAAATTTTAGAATTTTTGAAAAACAAAGCGAATACTATTTATCATCCTGTCGGCACATGCAAAATGGGGTCTGATGAAATGGCGGTAGTCGACTCTACACTAAAAGTACACGGGTTGAATAACTTGAGAGTCATTGATGCGTCGATAATGCCAACCTTAATCAGTGGCAACACTAATGCACCAACCATCATGATAGCAGCCAAAATTGCTGATGTGATTTTGGCTGAGTATTCACAAGATTAATTAAAGTTGAGCCAAGCTATATAATTTATGTTTGTATTGTTTGCGTTGCTCTATTTCATAAAAATGAGATGAAAAAATGCTGTTATTGCAATAATCTGCGAACTAACAAGGTCATATAAAAAACCTACTTAACATTAGACATTAAATGAAAGCATTCTCTGTGTTTAAAATAGCGATCACCCTTATTACCATTGGCTTAATGAGTACATTTAGCGCCAACTCAGCCGATTATCCAACAGCGCCTGCTTGGCAATTAAAAACCCAAGCAGGCAAAGCTATTTCACTTAGCGATTACCATGGTAAACCTGTTATTTTGCATTTTTGGGCTACTTGGTGCCCTTATTGTAAAAAACTTCAGCCTAAATTAGTTGAGCTCGTGCAGAAATATAAAGAATCAGGCATTGAAATTGTTGCTATTAGTTTTAATGAAGATGAAGGCGCTCAGCCTCAAGATGAAATTCAGGCTAGAGGTTATGACTTTATTACCGCAGTTAATGGTGAACCTGTAGTGAAGCTATATGGTGTTAGAGGCACACCAACGACTTTCTTTATTAATCGCCAAGGCAAAGCTATTTATAAGTCAACTAGCTCTGATATTAGCAACCCAAAGCTAGAATTAGCGGTGAAAGAGATCATTAAGCCGTAATTTGCCTTATTTTAGTTACAATTCTAGTTACAACTTTAGTTACAACTTTAGTTACAACTTTAGTTACAAAAAGAGGAAGCATATTGCTTCCTCTTATTTATATTAATGCCTATACAAAGCCTTTTCTATAGCTCGTTATAGAAAAGACTTTTTAACGATTAAAAAGCAAAGTCATCGCTATCAAGTGCCATCATTGAATCTGCTCCGTTTGCTACACAAGCTGCATGACCATTAGCTCTTGGTAAAATTCGTTGAAAATAGAAACGGGCTGTTTTAATTTTGGCTTGATAAAAGGCTTTGTCATCATCGCTAGCGGCTAATTTTTCTTGAGCTACTTTAGCCATTTTAGCCCAGAAATATGCCAATGTTAAGTAACCTGAATACATTAGATAATCTACCGATGCGGCACCAATTTCATCCGGATTTTGCATCGCTTTTAAGCCTAAGGTTTCAGTCATTTTTTGCCAATCGCCACCAAAAGTCATAATAGGTTGAATGAACTCTTGCATGGCTTCATTACCTGCATTTTCAACACAAAATGCAGTAACTTCAGCGCCGAATGGTTTTAAGATTGCGCCTTTAGAGCCTAAAATTTTACGGGCTAATAAATCAAGGGCTTGAATACCTGTAGTGCCTTCGTATAAACAGCTAATTTTAGTATCACGCATTAACTGCTCCATGCCCCACTCTTTGATAAAGCCGTGACCACCAAATACTTGTACACCGTGGCTAGTACATTCAAGCCCAAGTTCAGTTAAAAAGGCTTTAGCAATAGGCGTTAATAAGGCCATTTTTGTTTCAGCATTAGCTTTTTCAGTTTCATCAGTGCTAGCATGACCGATATCAACTAACTGAGCTAAATAGCCAATTAATGCACGGCCGCCTTCGGCAATTGATTTTTGTGTTAACAACATACGGCGTACATCAGGGTGAACTATAATGGGGTCAGCAGGTCCGTCTGGGTTTTTAACGCCTGATAAAGAGCGCATTTGCAGCCTATCTTGTGCGTAAGCTAAGGCACCTTGGAAAGAGGCTTCTGCAGCGGCAACACCTTCTGAAGCAACACCTAAACGCGCTGCATTCATAAAGGTAAACATACAATGTAAACCGCGATTTACTTCACCAATTAAATAGCCTTTAGCGCCATCAAAGTTAATAACACAAGTCGCGTTGGCATTAATGCCCATTTTATGCTCGATTGAACCACAAGACACCGCATTTCTGTCGTCAACTTCGCCAGCATCAGTGACGTTAAACTTAGGCACAATAAAGAGTGAAATACCGCGACTTCCCTCTGGAGAACCGGGAATTCTGGCAATGACAATATGAACAATATTGTCTGATAAATCGTGTTCACCCGCAGAAATGAATATTTTCGTACCGCTAATGGCATAACTACCATCATCATTAAGCTCGGCTTTTGTGCGCAACATACCTAAATCAGTACCACAATGAGGTTCTGTTAAACACATGGTTCCTGTCCATGAACCTTCAACCAATTTAGGCATAAAAGTATTTTTTTGAAGATCGCTACCATGTTCTTCAATGGTTGCTAATGCGCCATGACTTAAACCAGGGTACATGGCAAAGCTGTGGTTAGCTGCTGAAGTAAATTCACCAATAGCGACATTTAATGAATGGGGTAAACCTTGACCACCAAATTGTTCTGATTGAGATAACGTCGGCCATCCACCTTGAACATATTGTTGATAAGCCTCTTTAAAGCCGTCAGGAGTGGTTACCTCGCCATCAGTCCAAGTACAACCTTGCTCGTCACCACTTTGATTTATTGGCGCTATCACTTGTTCAGTAAATTTTGCTGCTTCACTGATAATAGCGTCAACCATATCAAGGCTAGCATCTTCATAACCTAATTTTTTATAGTGGCTGTCACAATCAAGTAGTTCTTGCATGACAAACTTCATGTCTCTAATAGGGGCTTTATAATCTGGCATAGGGTTTCTCCAATATTTTATTCAGTTACTTTACAATAATTCACATAACTGGTCAGTGGTCGGACTTTCAAACAGGTGTTTGATTAAATCATGTTCTCAGTGTTTTTAAAAGAATTTTTTTTTGAGAATTACCCTTTAGTGTAGATATAAAAAGCAAAAAAGGAGCGAAAATGCTCCTTTTTTGTCATGTTGAAAATAAAAGACACTAAAAATAAAGCGACTCAAAGTAAAAGTACTATTGTGATAGTGTTATCAGCTCAACTTGAGAATCAAGATCTGGATTAGTAGGCGAATCCACATTGACTATTAAACGCTGATCATCGCCTGAAAGCTTAATACTGCTAGGTTGTCTACCTTGGGTAAGAATAGTTGATGAAATGGTTTGGCTATTATCATAAATATCTAAATAAAACCCAAGCGGGCTAGTCGTATCAATTCTTAAATAATTTGGCTGGCTATCGTTATTTTTCTCTAGCTGTAATGTTACAACATTTGCGTTCGCTTCTAATAAACCATTGTCTACAAAAACCTCTCCATCGAAACTGATCCATTCACTAGTGTCGCTAATAGCATAAATATTTACTTCGTCATTGCTGACAATAAAATCTCTAATAAACTCACTATCAGGCAATAACTCAGGGTGATATTCATGGGTCAACGTGATTGAGATTTTATCATCGCCAAAATCATTTACTTGTGGAATATAACGTTTGAAGCTTGCCGTATCATCGTCTAAAACAATGTTATTATTTAAAGCAAAAAGCGTATTGGCTTGCGCTGCCACATCAATTTCACTGGCAAAATAAGCATTAGGCGCGTCCCAAAACAATACTTGAAGATTTTCATCGGCAAACTCTAATGTTTGCGTGACCACAAAATAACGCCCTAGCAAGCGTATTATATCTGTTGGTTCATATAAAATATCGGCTTCGAGAATTTCAATAAAAGTGTTATCGATAAGGCTAACTTTATATCGATGAACAACTTCGGTTGTTGTTCCATTCTCTGCAATCACTGTTTCAACCGCTTTTGTCAATAAATAATCACCAGTAGGGTGCATTATAAGTTGCTCTAAAGTAGTGCCTTCAGGAGAAACAGCTAAGCTAGATTCAAGCTCACCTGTGTATTGATGATAAGTAACTAATTGATTTTCCACACCAACATAAAATTTGGGACTTAAAGGTGAAACAAGCATTTCATTATTATTGATCTGTAATGGTGTCAGCACTTTATTCTCAACAACCAGATTACTGTTGTAAAAATTAACGCTAATAGTTTCACTAACAACGGTTGTATCTTGGCGAGCAGAAATACTCACTTGTGCTGATGAATTCTCGTTCATTGGTGCAATGGATGGATTTGCAGTAATTCGCAACTGGGTATCATTTATAGGTGTTAATATAAGCCAATTAGCCTCTGTTGAAGCTTGCCAACTAATAGCTTGATCAGAGTTATTGCCAATTGTCAGTGTTGTTTCTAACGCTGAAATACTGCTTGTTGAAGTCAAAGCAACTGTTGGACGCTCAGCAAGCAAATAAACATTATCTAATGCTAGTTCTACTGGTAATAATTTACTGTCTCCTGTCGTCGTTTCAGTTAATAC
Organism: uncultured Colwellia sp.; assembly: GCA_963974965.1. Classification (GTDB taxonomy): domain Bacteria; phylum Pseudomonadota; class Gammaproteobacteria; order Enterobacterales; family Alteromonadaceae; genus Colwellia. The sequence continues at coordinate 6,013 of CAXBEX010000020.1, forward strand.
AATATTACCCTGTTGTAAGCCTGAGGCTAAAAATGAACTAATGTCTGGCGTTACCACGATAACACCATTGCCAGTACCTGATGTTACATCTAATGATAACCAGTCAACGTCTGCACTTGCTGTCCATTGATTCGTTTCACTTGCTATAGTGATTGTTTGTGGCGCTATACTTACAGCACCAAAAGTGCCGTTATATTTAAGCTTTTGTGTATCAACGGCTAAATTCCATACCAATAATGAAACATCAATATCATGGGAGGCAAACTTACTGGAATCGGCATTACTTGTGGCTAAACGTAATATTGTTGTGTAGGTATCGGCAAGCAAAAACTGGGTATTTATTACGTCAATATAGATTGTTGCAGAAGTTTCAGTAACATTTTCAGCGCGATACTCCAACCAAGCAACAGGGGCTGTTTCTGGCGCGAAACCAACAAGTAGGCCGTCACCGATGAAATTCACTTCTATTGCAATGGTACTTGTTGCTTCCTGCAAAAATTCATTACTGAAATTAGCTTCACTAACATCAGCAGAAATAGAAAAAACGGTTTTATCACCTGAGCCACCACATGCTTGCAGCATAATAGCAGTGATAAGTAATATTACTTTATATAGTTGGTGCATCTGTTCCTTCATAACAATTCCTAAAGCTAACACCTAAAGCTAACACTTAAAGCTAACATCTAAAGTTAAGTGATTTTTATTATTTTATATGTGCTTATACCAATTCTATTTAATTTATTCCCATCTCAGCGGGAAATAACTTAATAGACTTGGTATTAATTACAAAAGTTACCATAATCCTATTGATGATAAAACTATTTATTGGTTCTCTAAAAAAGCAAACACTGTACCAAAAGCCTGCTCTTGATATTGCTTCAAACCAGTATCACGAAAGTCTATATCAATTTGGCTTTTTGATAGTTCTTTTTTAATAAAACTACCGGCAAGAATTTCAACACTCAAATCACTGATCAATTGAATAGCCGCTTCAACTTTAAAGCCGATAGGGCCACCAGCAAACTTACCTTTTAACGCACGTCCTTTAATAAGCACATGAGTTACTTGATAATCTTCCATTAACTTAGCAAAAGTAAACTGAAATTTTTTCACTTCCTCAGCATCGCCAGCGTTATCCAAACTAACTTTTTGTACTCGCGTTTGAGGAATGTCATACAAATTATTCTCTTTTGACATAATACAAATTATTGCTTCATTGCCTTTTATTTCTACACCGCATGCTTTCATGGAAAAATCTCTTTAAACTAAGTGAATACATTATATACCCAAGCAAACTCAAAAAGCAGGCTTGAGTTTCAATTATAAATATATTCAGACAAATAATTTATTATAGAGAATGTTGTTTGCTTAGGTATATACTTATTAACTCTTTTATTTCAGAACTTTTTATTTCACCATTTTTATACTCGGAGACAACATGTCACAGCGCGTTTATGTATTAGCACAATTTCAACCGAAGGCAGGGAAAGAGCAAACACTTTTTAATACGTTAAAAGCTCTAGAACCTGATTCTTATCGTGAGCAAGGCTGTATTCAATATACGGTAACACGACAAATAGATCACGAGAGTGCCACACGTAATAACTACTCTATCCTATTTAATGAAATTTGGGCTACTGCTGCAGATTGGGCTGCTCATGGTCGTCGTCAACAGATACAACAATTTTTTGAAAAAGAAGTAAGTAACCCTGATGGCTTAGTTGCTGATGTGATTGTAACAGCCTACAGTGATGAAGGTGTTGATTTTGACGCACCTGTTTATTAGTCAATATTGACATGAATATGATAAAATCCCCTCCAGTTAACATTTTAAGCCACGTTTTAAGTAACATTTCAAGAGAATTACTATGCCTTTATTAGACAGTTTTACCGTAGATCACACCATAATGAATGCCCCTGCTGTACGTATAGCAAAAAAAATGAGCACACCTAATGGTGATAGTATTACCGTATTTGATTTACGATTTTGCAAACCCAATATGGATATTATTAGTGAAAAATCTATTCATACCCTTGAGCACCTATTTGCAGGGTTTATTCGCCAACATCTTAATAGTGATAACATTGAAATAATTGACATATCACCGATGGGATGTCGAACTGGCTTTTATATGAGCCTGATTGGTACACCTACAGAGCAGCAAGTTGCAGACGCTTGGCTTAAGTCTATGCAAGATGTGTTAGCTGTTACTAGCCAAAATGATATACCTGAACTTAATTTATACCAGTGTGGTACGGCAGTAATGCACTCTTTAGAGCAAGCCAAAGAAACAGCTTCGACCATTATTGAGCAAGGCATTGGCATTAATTACAATAAAGATATTTTGTTAACTGATGACCAATTAAACCAATTAGCTCATTAGTGAACTTAGACTAGTTGAACTTAGACCAATAAGGATGCCAAGCTAAAACAAACATGTGTATTTTATTTTTTGCTATTAAACAACACCCTAAATATCCAGTGATCATTTGTGCAAATCGTGATGAATTTCATCAAAGACCCACACAAATGATGCATTGGTGGCCTGAAAAAGATAAAAAACACACCATTTTAGCTGGCAAAGATTTACAAGCAAGCGGCACTTGGCTTGGATTAAATCAGCAAGGGCGATTTAGCGCCTTAACAAATTTTCGCCAACCACAACTTTTTGACCCAAATAAACAATCGCGTGGTGATTTAGTTATTCAAGCGTTAGCTAAGCAAGATAATGAAATAACAGCACAGTTAGCTAAATCATCACATCGCTATAACGGTTTTAATTTAGTCTTTGGACAACTGAATAAGTTAACTTGTTTTGATAGTATTTCAAAAAATAAGCAAGTGTTAACCTCTGGTTTTCACAGCCTATGTAATGGCGCCCTAGATGATATTTGGCCAAAAATGGCACTGGGACAAAGTCAACTTGCCAATACTATTAGCTCATTTACAGGCCAGCCATTAAATATTGAGACATTATTTACCTTAATGCAAAACGGCCAACAAGCAAAAATGGAAACGCTGCCCAACACTGGTCTGCCATTAGATTGGGAACAACGGCTTAGCTCAATTTTTATCGTTTCGCCAGAATACGGCACCCGCACTACCAATATTATCGTACAAGATAATAAAGGAAACATTTCTGTGTATGATCGAAGTTATAATGAGCAAGGAGAAAGCATAAAAGAACAGTGTTTTTCTATCGCTAATGCAACATTTAAGTAAAAGTACTAAATCATTTAAGTTGAAGTGCTAAAGCATTTCTCTAACAAGTGCAGCAAGTAAAATCATAAATACCAATATCCAGGTTACTTTACTAAATTTTGCTTGCTGCTTATTACTCATCGGCTTACCAAATCGCTCTCCTAAAATAACCATAAGCGCAACCACACCAAAAACACTCGCGAGAATAATCAATAAAATCATATTTTTCCTTGAAAAATTTTACAATTGCTAGAAATACATTAACATAGCACACACACTTTATTTACCCCCTTATTATTCGTAACTTTATGACACATGCAGATGACTTTTATCAAAAACGTCGATTCATTATTCGACTTGGAAAAGCCCTTCACAAATTAGGCTCTACTGCATATCGGTTAGAAGATAATTTGCTTTCTATTGCCCATTTTTTAGATATACGCGCCTCTTTTATTATTACTCCAACCGCATTAACCTTTATTTTGTCGGATGATGAAGATGATCAGCAATATAATCATTTAATGCGTGTTACACCAGGCGAAATAGATTTAGGTTCATTAGCGCGTATTGATGAGTTAGTAGACGAACTGATCAATGGAGAAAGAACGTTAGCTGAGGCCATAGAGCGTTTAAGAGAAGTAAACGCAAAACCTCCTCCTTATGGTGTTTTATTAACATTTTTAGCTTTTGGTGCCTCAAGTGGTGCCTTTGCTATGTTAATGCATACTAGTTGGCATGATGTTTTTTGGTCTACTAGTTTAGGTTTTGTTGTGTTTGTGTTTGTTATGTGGGCAGAGCGTTCACGTCGTGTGACTGAAATGCTTGAGCCAATGGCGGCAATAACCACTTCATTGTTAGCCTCTTTCATTTCGATATTCGATCCTAGCATCAATATACCGATGGTTATTCTGTCAAGTATCATCGCTTTTATTCCAGGACTGTCTTTAACCGTAGGTTTGTCAGAATTAGCAGCTAGACACTTAATGTCTGGCACTGCACGTATAATGGACAGCGTTATGGTGTTGTTTAAGCTTTATTTTGGCGCAGTATTAGGTATGGCGTTAGGAAAACTTATCTGGGGCGAGGTGAGCTTTATACCACCAGAAACCATGCCAGTTTGGACTTCATGGCTTGCGGTAACTACACTCTCTATTTCTTTGGTTATTTTATTCAAAGTACGTTTAAAAGATGCACCTTGGGGCATAATTGCAGGTTACATCTCTTTTGGTGTTAGCATTTGGGCTAGTAGCTATTTAGGTGTCGCGTTAGGCGCCTTTGTAGGCGCTTTTGCTTTAGGTATTTACAGTAATTTATTCTCCCGCATTATGAATTTGCCCTCGTCGATAGTGCGCTTATTAGGTTTAGTTGTTTTAGTGCCCGGTAGTAAAGTTTATATCGGGTTAAATAACTTAGTTTCAGGGCAACAAATGTTAGATGTTACCGATTTAGGCTCTCAAACCTTCCTTATTTTCATGTCTTTGGTTGCAGGTATTATTTTTTCAAATGTTGCCATGCCTCATAGAAAAACACTGTAGATACGCTCATTTTTAGAGATAAAAAATAATGAAAAAAACGTCAGTGACCAAAGCAAACACTAAAAATTCAACTTACCACCATGGTGATTTACAAAGTAGTTTGCTTGCCACCGCAACGGCAATGATAACAGAACAAGGTATTGAAGCCTTATCGTTGAGAAAGCTTGCTGAGCGCATTGGCGTATCTCGCACCGCCGCATATCATCACTTTAAAGATAAAAATGATTTACTTTGTGCCATAGCCGCGCAAGGGTTTACGTCTTGGCAAACGCAAGCTAAGCAAATATTTACTAATAATAAATTAACTGATCAAGAAAAGTATCATACATTTGTTCACTTTTATGTACGCTTTGCTAGCCAAAATGCGGCTATTTACAAATTAATGTTTGGCAGCACACTATGGAAAAAGAAAGAAGGGAAAGAAAGTGAAAAGCAAAATAGCTCACAATCACTTATTGATGTTGCTTACCCTAGTTTTCAGTATCAGGTTGAAATGACACAAGCATGGCAACAAAAAGGCATTTTACCCAAATCACAAAATTCACTACGTTTAGCGCAAGTAACATGGGCAACCTTACACGGCATAGCGCAACTCGTTATTGATGGTATTTACGGTGATGACAGCCAAATTGATGAAATGTGTCAATGCGCTGTAGATTTATTTACCTCTGGACAAAACGCTCAAAAAAGCCCTGAAAAATAGCATTCTATCCTATAAAGTTAACCAATCACCTCAATTTATCTTAATCACACTTGTAAATACATTGTAAATAGCTTATAAATTTTCAGTTATGCTAAAAAATGTAAATAGATGTGTCTTCAACTAGAATTTTAGCTAAATACTTCGTAACATCCATCAACCATGTTTTTCATAGATATAGATTCTATTGGTACAAAGGTACAAAATTGAAACTCATGAATAATGAATATTTAAAAGTATATTTAAAATATAAAATCAAAATATAAAATGAGAGTTAATAAATGAAAGCAATTATAGCAAGCGCAGTCTGTTCATCATTGCTGCTACTTAGTGGCTGTAGTAACAGTGACAATAGTAATACAGTATCAAAGAACAGTGTTGAAGCACCACAAAAAACAGTTTTAGCTGCAGGCATTGAACAAGTAAACATGGATAAAAGTGTTCGTCCGCAAGATAATTTTTATCGCTACATTAATGGCGGTTGGATAAACAGTCATGAGATTCCAGACGACAAAACTTCTATTGGCTCTTTTTATGATTTACGTGACAAGGCCGACGAAGATGTAAAGGCTATCATCGAAGAACTTGCCGCAACTGATGGCTTGAAAATGGGTTCTGACGAGCAGAAAGTAGCAGACTTATTCCGCTCTTATATGAATACAGACGCGAGAAATACGCTAGGCACTGCACCTGTTCAAAACGTTTTTAATGCCATTAATAATCTTAAAAATAAAGATGATTTAGCACAATTTTTTGGTACTTACTCAACAGCTGGCATTAATAACCCTTTGGCTCTCTATGTCAATATCGATGAAAAGGATTCATCAAGTTATGCCGCTTATATCTGGCAAAGCGGTTTGAATTTACCCGATAAAGATTATTACTTTAATGAGGAAGAACGCTTTGTAAAATTACGTGCAGGCTATCTTGTTCACATTGAGAAAATGTTAACTTTAGCAGGTTTACCTAATGCAAAAGAATCGGCTATAAACATTATGGCATTGGAAACAAAGCTAGCTGATTCTCATTGGACACGCGTTGAAACACGAGACAGTGAAAAACGCTATAACAAAATAGCAACGAATGATTTAAGTAGCCTTACTGATAAATTTAACTGGCAAGCATTTTTAGCTGCTGAAGGTGTTGCTAAGCAAAAAGATATTATTATCAATCAACCAAGCTTCATAAAAGGTTTCGGTAAAGTATTTGATGAAACGTCATTAGCAACTTGGCAGCAATATTTAACCTTTAACACCTTAAATGCTTTTTCAAGCTATCTAACCACAGAGATTGATAATGAAGATTTTGATTTCTTTTCCAAGCAGCTAAACGGCCGAAAAGAACAACGTCCACAATGGAAGCGTGGTGTTAGTGTTGTGAATAGTAATTTAGGTGAAGTTATTGGTAAAGTTTATGTTGCCCGTCACTTTACACCCATCGCAAAATCACGCATGAGCGAATTAGTTGAAAACTTGCGCAATGCGTATGGTTCAAGTATTGATAACTTAAGCTGGATGTCAGCCGACACCAAGAAAGCTGCCCATGTAAAACTAGCCGCGTTCACTCCTAAAATTGGTTACCCTGATCAGTGGGAAGACTACGCTAAGCTTTCAATCAACGCAGATGATATAGTGGGTAATATTATTCGTGCACGTAAAGTTTCTAGCGAAAAAGAGCTTGCTAAGTTAGGCGGTCCAATCCGTAAATGGGAATGGCATATGACACCGCAAACGGTGAATGCCTATTACAACCCCCCTGCCAACGAAATCGTTTTTCCTGCCGCTATTTTGCAAGCACCATTCTTTAACATGAAAGCAGATGATGCCGTAAACTACGGCGGCATTGGCGCAGTAATTGGCCATGAAATGGGTCACGGTTTTGATGATCAAGGCAGTAAATATGACGCAATAGGTAACTTACGCAACTGGTGGACAGAGCAAGATCTTAAAGAGTTTTCTAAGCGGACCAAAGCATTAGTTGATCAATATTCTGGTTACCAAGTATTTGATGATTTAAACATTAATGGTGAATTAACGTTAGGCGAAAACATTGGTGATTTATCCGGCGTGACTATTGCTTATAAAGCTTATAAAGCCTCTTTAAATGGTAAAGAAGCGCCTATTATTGACGGTTTAACTGGCGATCAACGATTCTTTATGGGTTATGCTCAAATTTGGCGTTCTAAAATCGTCGAAAAATCAATGCGCAATCGCGTAGCAACAGACCCGCATTCTCCAGGTGAGTTCCGTGCTTTAGGTTCACTATCAAACATGAATGAGTTCTACGAAGCTTTTGATGTTAAAGAAGGTGATGCTATGTATATCGCACCGGAGAAACGCGTTACTATTTGGTAATGGTGTTTCTATAACTCAGAATTTATTCTGATACTAAAAAAGCAACTTCGGTTGCTTTTTTTAGGTCTGTCTTTTGTAACTTTTCTTTTAGCTGTGGCTGCATATATCAACTAAATGACAAAACCAATAAATCATCAGCCTGCCTTTTTCGTTACTGACTTTCTGGTAAATTTTTTCTTAGCACCGCTTGTTTTCTTTGGATTAAAAACCACTTTAGGTAAACCTGAAAAAGACTGTTGGCTAGCCTCTGAAATCATCTCAGTTATGGTCTTAATTAAAGGATCCATAAAACTTACATAATTTGCATTTTTCTCAGAAATCGCTGTTAACATAGACTCCCATTGTGCCGTCATATCGGGTAAAGTCGCTTTAATAGGTAAAGCATTAACAAGTGCTACTCCAACGTCTGTTGCAACGATTTTTTTTCCTTGTCGTTGCAAAAAGTTACGTTTAAATAATAAATCTATGATGCCTGCACGCGTAGCATCTGTACCCAAACCGTCAGTATCTCTTAGCACTTTTCTAATATTCTCATCATTAACAAAACGCGCAATGCCGGTCATAGCACCTAACAAAGTAGCATCAGTGAAAGATTCAGGTGGTGATGTGTGCTTTTCAATTAATTCACCTCGCAAGCAATGCAATAATTGCCCTTTTTTTAGTATTGGAAGCAAATTATGCTCCTGTGCGGATGCCTTATCATTATTTGGAAAAAGTACCTTCCACCCTAGCTGCTGCTCAGCTTTAGCATTTGTTGTGAATATTCCACCTGCAACCTTTACCGTTAATTTAGTGTGTTGATAACAGTAAACAGGATAAAACTGCGCTAAATATTGCCGAATAATCATCAAGTAAATGTTTTTTTCAAACGAGTTTAAATTGATATTATTAGGTGACTTTTCTGTGGGGATAATGGCGTGATGAGCTGTGATTTTTTTATCATTCCATACTTTACTTTGAATAGTATTATCAGCATTTTTTGCCTGTTCATTGCAAGGTAAATTAGACGCAGCCAGCATACTTATAATCGCTGGGGCTTGCTTTATTTGCTCTTTAGGTAAATAGCGACAATCTGAACGAGGGTAAGTAATAAGCTTGTGCTTTTCATAAAGCGCTTGACAAACATCAAGTACTAATTTGGCATTCATTGAAAATTGCTTAGCGGCTGAAATTTGTAAGCTAGATAGATTAAAAAGCAAAGGTTGGCTTTGTTGTTTCTGTTCAATACTAATGTCTTCGACAATAGCGGGTTGATCATTAATTCTAACTACTACATTATCAGCTAAACCTTTGACTAAAACGCGGCCCTCTTCATCGCAATATTGCTTGCAAGCATCACTAGGTTGCCATTTTGCAGCAAAACAATCTTTTTTATTTACTTGCTCTTTACTAAGACTCAAGTGAGCTAACACTTGATAAAAAGGCTTAGAAACGAAATCAACTATTGCTTGTTCGCGCCGAACTACTAACCCCAACAAAGGCGTTTGAACCCTACCAACTGACAGTACACTGTTGTAACCTTGCTTCTGTCCCTGCAAAGTGTAAGCTCGGGTTAAATTCAGCCCATACAGCCAATCAGCTCTTGAACGAGCCAATGCTGAAATTGACAATGGCATGAAATCTTGATTATTTTTAAGCGAGTTAAGTGATCGTTTAACGGCTGGCAAATTTAAATCGCTAATCAATAGCCGTTTAACCTTGGCTTTTTTAACTTTGGAAACTTTAAAATAATCAATTACTTCGTCAACTAAAAGCTGACCTTCTCTGTCTGGATCACCTGCGTGAATAATAGTATCGGCTTGCTTAACCAGTGTACGCAATGCTGCTAACTGAGCACGGGTGCGCGCAATAGGAATTAACTTCCACTGCTGAGGCAGCATTGGTAAGGTATCCATCGACCACTTTTTAAAGCTTTCATCATAATCTTGCGGATCAGCTTGCGCTAAAATATGTCCCACACACCAACTCACTACGTCACCATTAGCAACTTCAATATGGGTCTTGTGGTTTTTGTGAGGTTTAGGCAGCGCAGCAGCAATAGCCCGACCTAAGCTTGGCTTTTCGGCAATATATAGCTTCAATTAGAAAGCACACTCAAATAAGTAATATCTCAAGCATAGCGCAAATACTGTTTTTATGTACAGCTTTATTTGTTTTTTGTAGGCAACAATTTTTCTTGCACTTTTTTCATGTGTTTACGAAAGCTTTGATTAAACTTACTTTCTCCACAGGTAAATGCTGAGCTTGAACCCGATACAGGACTACCGGGAAATTGTTCCCTTTCTATAGTGCAAACACCATTATCATATTTGGTGATTGAGATATTATCCGACATTTTAGTGGTTCTCTTTTCTTTCTCTTGCTCGGGTGTTAATTGTATTGCTGAATGAGGCACAGGGATTTGCTCGCCATGCATCACCGAAGGTGATCTAAATTGATGCAGTTTTGAGAGTTCTTCTGCGATGATTTTTTCGTTAATCGAATGTCGTAAATTCTCAAGTTGTTGGTAGCTTGAAAAAGTTGCTTGAACGGGTTCTTTGGTTTTGGTTAATGATGAAGCCTTACTTGCTTCATTCACCTTTAGATTTTTTTCTTTTATGATCTCAGCCTGATTAGGGTTTTCTTGCTTAAGCACTTCTAGCTTTTTGATCTCTTCTTTTACTTTAACTTCTTCAGGCACTTCTTTAATTGCCACAGGCTCAACGTTCACAGGCTTAGATGGCATTTTGTATAAATAACTTTTGATGGCTTTTTGGGTGATTTTAATTTGCTTAGGTTGCTGCTTTTCTGCAATAAAAAATAACGACAATGCTAGCAATAAATGAACGAACACAGAAATAGCAATAGCAAGAGAATGCTTTTTCAGCACATCTCCTTTTCCCTTGGCAACCTTAAATGGTGTCTGTTTTATAACGTTTCCTTCTATTAAAAATCCATCTAACACAAACGTAGTAACACTTTTCTAATATACGTGTAGCATAGACAGCACGGCTACTTATAGGTTCAGTACTTTGTGAAAATAATCAAACACGATTTTAAGCATGGAAGTGAAATATTAAAAATGAACAGACGGCTTAACTAACTCAGTATGTCTCTTTTTCATTAGCATAAATTTCATCATCAATAGATTCAATTCTCGATTCAAATATTGCACGAGCATCATGTAGGCCACGGTTATAAAAATGTGCGCCTATTTCTTTAGAAAAGAAGTTTAGAAGAAACTCAGCATCAAATTGTTCAAGCTCCTGCTCTAATTCCTTGTCGAAATATGACTGTAGCTTTTGAACCATACATTCTCGTTGCTCTTTAGAGAATTCAATTTTGGACATTTATGATAAAACCTCTTGATGTATCAACATATTAAAAAACGGAACTAGCCGATAATGATTATCTATACTCGCAAGCCATAGCCAATGTTAAGAACCTTGAAAAATTTTTCACCCTTAAACCATATCGGCAAACGGATTTTGTGTGGGTAAAGCTATCTTATGTTTAAACTCAGCAAAGCTTAAACTTTCATCATTAATTTCAATCGCGTTTTCATCAAGCAAACCTTCACCAAATTTATAAATAACATCAAATTGACCTTGGTTAGCACGTTGGCGATAAGCATCTTGCGCTTGTTCAACCAGTGCTAATTTTTGCTGATATTCATCCATCGCCTGTTCACCATAGCGTTTACTCATCATAGCTAAGGTTATTTTCGGCGAGAATACGGCTGCGGTAGCATTATTACCACCAAAACCTTTCGAATTAATAAAAGCAACGTCCATATCACCACAATGCCAGTGATCAGTAGCAATATTTAGACGGTCATTGTGTACATCGTCAGCTACCTTATCAATGGTGGTCACGCCGGGCATAATTTTATCACTGAAAATACCTAGCGCCATTGCCATTTGATCACCACTAGCCGGACCAATAGTATGACCAACAAACGCTTTTGGCGCAGCAACAGGCCAGTTATTGATATTAAAACTTGTGGCAATACGATCATAAATTAATGATTCTGTAACACGGTTTTGCGGCGTACTTGAGCCATGAGCTAAAATAAAACTACGCTCTTGTAATGACTCTTTACCTAAAATATTTTGTACTAATGCCACTGATTTCGCCATGGTAATATAGTTACCCGGGCCTGGCGCTGTAATAGATTTTTTATAACCATCGGCATTAACAAAAACATCGGCAACCGACGCCATTACCTTTGCTCCCATTTCAAGCGCAAGAGCATCGTCCATCAGTACAACAAACTGTGCTCCTTCGCCAATGGTAAAACCACAGTTGTCACCAAACGGGCGACTAGTGCGACGATGATTTACTTTATCATTTTTGTCTAATTTTTTTAACCCTTCTTCATTAGCTAAGGCGCTCATATTACCAAAACCTTCAATTACTTCAGGTGTGATAGGCGCTTCAGCGCTACCAACAACAGCAACACGAATTCTACCCGCTTGCATATCTTGCACAGCAGAACGCAAGTTATAAAGAAAGGTTGCACAAGCACCCGATGAAGAAAAGGTTGTGCCAACATTGCCCGTAACATAAGCATTAATAAAGTCAGTCGACATGGTATTTAACCCTAACGCCAACTGTTTTGTACTGACTCGTGCCCCAGATAAACGGCTTTTTAATAAACCGCCAAGACCTTCGTGCTGCATTTGACCAACCACAGAAGCTGAATAAGTGCCTACTTGGTCAGGGCTAATTTTATCTAAAATCGCATCCCACTCTATCCCTGTTGAGCGAATAGCATCGGTAGCAGCAAAAATGGTTGCTTGTAAACCGCGCGGTTGATAATGGCTGTTATAAAGCGCGCCCGGTTCAAAACCGGTTGGCATTTGCCCTGCTGCTTTAATAGGATTATCGCGATAAGCATCATGAGAAATGGTCAAGTGTTCAGGAATTTCAACATGAACTTTACCTTCACCTATATCAGTAACCTGCCATGCATGAGGTAAAGGATGAGGTAATTCTTTTGCCCGTAATTCAAAAGCAATATTGGTATCTATAGGGCGCACATGCATTTTTTGATGCCAGTGGGTTGCATCAGGATCGAAATGGTTTTTTTCAATTTTACGAATCAAAGTACCATCAAGTATTTGCTGTCCTAGCTTTGCTTCAACTTCATTTACAGCAATTACGTTTCCTTGTTGATCCACTAATTGACCACCTTGTAACGAAATTAACTTCATTAAGCTAGCTAAGCCAAGAAACGTTTCTTCGCGCGCCTCTGCATTAATTTTATCAATAACGATACGGCGGAAACCTTGGTGAAATGATGTTCGACCAGCGGCGTTAATACCACCCATGCCAATAATTACGGGTAATGATGTCATTTATAGAACCTTTAATACGATAGTAAAGTAACGATGAATAATCAATCTAATATCGCTAGTTTATAGTTAAGGAAAACAAAATAATAAGTTATAATGGCCACAAAATATGCCACAATGGCCAAATATATCTTTATTTAGATACGCGCATGCTAATAGACAAAAAAAATACCTCAAAAACGAATCAATTACAGGTGGGCTTAGCGATATACCAACATGTATTAGCAACTGGTTTAACCTTACCACTAGAGATGTTGTTAGCAGGTGAAGCTTTTGCTCGTCGTTACGATAAATCAGCACTAAAACTGAAAACGCAGTTTGTTAGCCAAGACAGTAAGGTCATCACTTCTCGCGCTGGCATCCAATTTTTACCCGATATTATTTTAGACGGCACTATGTTAGACCGCACTATGTTAGACCGCACTATATTAGATAATACGGCTGCTGATGAAATGTACAGACCCGATATCATTTTAGTCCCTAGTTTATGGCGCAACCCTAGGCCTACTTTGAAAAAACATGCCAAATTAATTACCTGGCTAAAGCACTGTTGGCAACAAGGGTCAACTTTACTTGCGGTAGGTACCGGCGTTTGTTTTCTGGCTGAGTCTGGTTTATTGGATGATCATAGCGCAACCACTCACTGGCACTACGTTGAGCAATTCAAGCGGGATTATCCAAAAGTTAAAATTAAACCTGATTTTTTCATCACTCAATCAGAACGTATATATTGTGCAGCGAGCTTGAATGCCTTAGCTGACATTATTGTTCATCTTATTAGACAAACTTATGGCCTAGCAGCAGCACAGAATGTTGAACGTAACTTCTCCCATGAAATAAGAAAACCCTACGAAGAGCAGCGATATTTAGAAGGTGCAGTAGACAGGCATGCTGATGAATTAGTTGCACAAATTCAATTTTGGCTACGTACCAATTTAAGCAGTGATGTGAGTTTATCCGAATTAGCTGAGCAGTTTGGCTTAAGCCAACGTTCTTTTACTCGCCGCTTTAAAATGGCAACAGGCATTCGCGCAACCGAGTATTGGCAGCAACTACGTATTGAAACGGCTAAAGATTTACTCGCCTCAAGTAATTTATCTATACAAGAAATTGCCTACCATGTGGGGTATCAGGATCAAGGTCACTTAACCCGTTTATTCAAGCAAAATTTATTCTTAACCCCCAAAGATTATCGCGCTATGGTTAGAAAAAAATTGTTTAGTCAAAACTAATCGTTACCAAATAGCAGCAAATACTTGTCAGACTAGTTCTGGTTAGGCAAAATAACCCCGTCCATATAATTATCAGAGAATATAATGAGCGAACAATTATCTACTGCCCTGTCAGTAGCACAGAAGCAAATCAATCAAATGTTAACCATGCAAGATGCCATGAACTCGCGAGTGAGTGAAACGTGGCGCAATAATGGTTACGAATGGTATCGCGCTATTTGGGTTGAATGTGCTGAAATGCTAGATCACCATGGCTGGAAGTGGTGGAAACATCAAGAAATTGACATTGCTCAGGTACAACTTGAATTAGTAGATATTTTTCACTTTGGTTTAAGTTTACGCTTAATCACAGGTGCCAGTGTTGAAAAAATTTCGAGTAAGCTTGCCAAAGAGCTACATCAAGGCACGGGGGAAAATGATTTCAAAATTGCCTTAGAAAACTTGGCATCGAAAGCAGTAACAGAAAAAGCGTTTAATGCTAAAGCCTTAGCTGACTGTATGTCATTAATGAATATGGATTTAGATGAATTATTCCGCCAATATGTTGGCAAAAATACCCTAAACTTTTTCCGTCAAGATCATGGCTATAAGGAGGGTAGTTATATTAAAATTTGGCACGGTGAGGAAGACAACGAAGTGTTAGCTAATTTAGTTAAGACACTTGATGCCGGTGCTAGTGATTTTCAACAACAACTGTATGCGGCGTTAGAAGAAAAATATCCAAGCGCATAAAGAATAGTTATGAGTTAATAGTCACGAGTTACGAAAAACCTTGCTGAGAGGCAAAGCACCATCCTCACAGCTTACACTAACTCGCTACTCGAAACTAAAAATTCGGATCTGATCTTCTTTGGCACAAATTCTGCTTAATCAATATTAAGTAGCCGCTTTATTCATAATCAGGAGTAAAGCGTCAAAAATTTGAATTGCTGGAGATGTTATGGAAATTATTTTATTTGCTTTAATCAGCCTAATTGTCATTGTTGGTGTCTTGGCAAGTCGTTTAAATGACAACAGTTTCCCCTTCCCTTTTGACAGCAAACCCTCTGTTTTTACTCCCGCAGAAAAAAACTTTCAGAATTTACTAGAGCAAGCGATGGGATCTAACTACCGTATTATTAACCGAGTAAAGTTGTCTGATATAGTCACTATTCGCAACGGTGTTTCAAATAGAGCAAGCCAAAGTGCTGCATCGAATGCTGAAGGAAAATACCTAGATTTTGTTATTTGTGAACGTACCACGATGAAACTGTTAGGCGCAGTCGATTTAGTTGACACTCAAGGTCGAGGCTACAAAATCAAAAAAGACTGGTTTATTAGTGGTGCACTTGAGGCTGCTTCAGTTCCACATGTGCGAATAAAAGTAAAAGCCAATTACACATTAGATGAAATTCGAGCTTGCATTAATTCACGTTTGCTAGGTAATAGTTCACCATTACCTAAAGTTAAAGGAAAAATAATTCCTGCTCCTATGATAAGAGCTCGTTCAAAAAACACGGGGGCTTTAAGTCCTGTTGCTGCGCAAGCTGAATTATCACCACAAATTTCAGGGCGCTTATCAGGACAAAATATAGCCGCGTTACCTCATTAATGACTAAAACTTGCTAAAAAAAGACTCTTTGAATGACACAAGTGGGCAAATATTTTATTTACTAAGATATCCATAAGTTATGCCTTAAGCTATAGACGGCTTGGGCTACTGTGTTAAACTGGAGAAAAACTCATTATGCTAACTGCCATGTCTGCTATATCCGCTGAAAACTTATTATCCCAAGCCCAACAAGTTTGCCAAAACAAAGGTGCCCGTTTAACAAAAGCGCGCGAACAAGTTTTTTTACTACTTGCCAAACATGAGGGTGCCGTTGGTGCCTATGATTTATTAGATGAACTCAAAAAGTTAGATTCATCAGCAAAACCCGCCACTATTTATCGCGCTTTAGATTTTTTATCCAAGCAAGGCTTTGTACACAAAATTGAATCTATTAATGCTTTTGTGATGTGTCATCATTTTGGTGACTGTGATCACCCAGTACAACTATTGATTTGTGACGAGTGTGGTCACGTTGAAGAAATTCAATCAAACAATTTTGATTTGGCACTAAGATCAATGGCCGATGCTAACGGTTTTACCATCAGCCATCAAATTGTTGAAGCACATGGTCGTTGTAAAGCCTGTCAATCATAATAAACATTAAACCCGTTAATCCCATAAATTAAACATTTTATCTCAAAAGCCGCCCCTGCATTACCCATATAATTATAAATATGATATAAACCCTGACTAAAATTCGGTTTTACATACAAAATTATCATTTAAAATTGGAAAGCTATGAAATATTCATTCTCAACAACTCTCATTTGTTTATCTGTTGCTTTTACTAGCAGCTTATTTACTACAAATGCTCTAGCTAAAAAAACTATTGCTAGCGACAAATTCCGTCAGCTAGAAGAAGTTTTACCCACGCCAAACATATACCGCACAGCATCAGGTGCACCTGGGCATAAGTACTGGCAACAGCAAGTTGATTACAATATTGACATTAAACTTGATGATAAAACTCAACAATTAACAGGTTCTGAAACATTAAGTTATCAAAATAACTCCCCTGACACTTTACGTTACATCTGGCTACAGCTTGATCAAAACAAGTTAAAGCGTAACTCAGATGCCAAGATATCTACACCAACAGATGCGTTGAAAAAAGTAACTTACACTAGTGCTCGCAACATGATTGAAACGCCAAAGTTCGATGGTGGTTATAACATCACCAAAGTAACAGGCACTAACAAAAAGCCTCTACATTTTGTTATTAATGGCACAATGTTACGTATTGACTTACCTAAACCACTTAAATCAGGTGACGACACTCAATTTCATATTGAATGGCATTATCAATTACATGAACAAAAAGTATTAGGTGGCCGTTCAGGCTATGAATATTTTAAAGAAGATGGCAATTATTTATATGAAGTAGCCAGTTGGTTTCCGCGTGCTGTTGCTTATTACGATGTGATGGGTTGGCAAAATAAACAATTTTTAGGTCATGGCGAATTCACCCTAGAATTTGGCGATTACGATGTAAAAATTACCGTACCGAGCGATCATATTGTTGCTGCTACAGGTGAACTACAAAATCCGAAAGATGTATTAACTAAAGCACAACGTCAGCGTTTAGAAAAAGCAAAAAAAGCGAATAAGCCAGTACTTATTGTTACCGTTGATGAAGCACTGGCAAATGAAAAATCTCGTGCCACAAAAAACAAAACTTGGCATTTTAAAGCCAACAATGTTCGCGATTTCGCTTTTGCATCAAGCCGTAAATTTATTTGGGATGCGCAAGGCTATCAACATGGCGGCAGCAATACGATGGCAATGTCATTCTATCCTAATGAAGGTAACCCATTATGGGAAAAATACTCTACTGAAGCCATTATTCATACTATGGAACAATACAGTAAATACACATTTGATTACCCATATCCTGTATCAATTTCAGTCAATGGTCCTGTTGGAGGCATGGAATACCCAATGATCACTTTTAATGGCCCTCGCCCTACACTTGATAAAAAAACTGGCGAGAAAACCTATTCGCGTCGCACAAAATACGGTTTAGTGGGCGTAATCATTCATGAAGTTGGTCATAACTACTTCCCAATGATTGTTAACTCTGATGAGCGCCAATGGACATGGATGGATGAAGGGCTAAATACCTTCTTACAGTTTTTAGCGGAACAAGCATGGGAAGAAGGCTACCCCTCTCGTCGTGGTGATGCCGCTAATATCACTAGCTATATGAAAAGTACCAACCAAGTGCCTATCATGACAAATTCTGAGTCTATATTACAATTTGGTAATAATGCCTATGGCAAACCTGCCACCGCACTCAATATTTTACGTGAAACCATTATGGGTCGTGAACTGTTTGATTTTGCTTTTAAAGAGTATGCTCAACGTTGGAAATTCAAACGCCCTACCCCTGCTGACTTCTTTCGGACTATGGAAGATGCCTCTGCCGTTGATTTAGACTGGTTCTTCCGCGGCTGGTTCTACACTACTGATCATGTTGATATTGCGCTTGGCGACATTCACCTTTATACAGCGGATAGTCAAAACCCTGATACTGAAGAGGCTTGGCTGCGTGCATTGGAAAATGAAAAACCTGAATATATTTCTAGCATTATGAATAAAGGTCAAACACTTAATACACAAGAAAAACCTGAGTTGTTAGATTTTTATAACGAGCATGATAAATTCACGGCCACCAACGCCGCACGAAATAAATATAACGCAAGCAATAAAAAACTTGAACAATGGCAAAAAGATTTATTACTTAACCAAAGTAACTTTTATTTAATTGATTTTGAAAACAAAGGCGGTTTAGTCATGCCTATTCTTTTAGATATTACTTACGCTGATGGCAGCATTGAACATATGAAAATTCCTGCTGAGATCTGGCGTAAAAATTCAGAAAAAACATCCAAACTATTAATTCGTGATAAAGAAATAACTTCACTAGCAATAGATGCTAAGTGGGAAACAGCTGACGTAAAGGTTAATAACAATTACTGGCCTGCTCGTCCTATTAAGTCTCGTTTTGAACTTTATAAGAAGAAGAAAAAAGACATGATGCGTGATTACAATAAAAAATTGAAATCTGCTGATGAAGAAAATGAAGATAAAGAAGACACTGATAGTTAATGTTTACTCTTTCAAATGCATTTTTTAGTAAAGTATCATTGAGTAAAGTACTATTGAGTATTTTACTCATGGGGGTAGCAGGAACCACTGCTGCCCATACCTATTTCTTTGGTGTTACTGAGTTAAACCTCAACATCACAAGTAAACATATTGAAGTAGTTCATCAGCTCACAGCCCATGACATAGACAATGCTATTGCTGAAATTCAACAAGTTCATTTCTCTGCTGAGCATCCTCAATACGACAAGTTTATACAAGATTATATTGAAGGACATTTTATTTTAGCGCGAAATGATAAAATTATTAAAATGAATTGGATTGGCTTTGAAGTTAAAAGAGGTCAACTTTTTGCTTATCAAGAAAGTGCTTCTAAAAATTATTTAACTAATTTAGTGGTAAAAAATTCAATACTCGTTGATACTTACGTCAAGCAAGTAAACACAGTTAACTATCAAAGTTTAAGTCCAACAAACGCTGTTCAAGGTAGTTTAACTTTTGATCAATCACTAAGAGTGGCTATTATTACTTCTGGTGAATAACGTATTAATAAAAATAATTAACACTGTTTGATTTACATTTGTTTCAGAAGTGTGCAAAATCAAAGTATTGCAAACAGCTAAGGATCGGAAAGCTTCATGAGAGTAGAGTTCATCAACCCATTTTTATCATCAATGCTTAATGTCATGTCTACCATGGCGAAAATGGAATTAACCCCCGAAAAACCTAAATTGAAAAAAAATGAAGTCTCTATGGGGGACGTGTCAGGCTTAATCGGTATGATTAGCCCACAAACAAAAGGTTCTCTATCAATTACTTTTGATGGACCTTTAGCACTAGCAACGATGAAAGGCATGGTTGGTGAAGCGCCAAACGAAGTCAATGAAGAAATTACCGACTTAGTTGGCGAAATCACTAATATGGTTACTGGTGGCGCAAAGCGTATGCTCAGTGAAAAAGGTATTGAGTTTGATATGGCAACGCCTATTGTCGTTTCTGGTAAAAATCATACTATTCACCATAAATCAAAAGGCCCTGTAGTCGTTATTTCTTTAAAAGGTGAAGCAGGTAGAGCTTATATCGAATTTTCTTTTGATGAATAAACGGTAAGCTGCGAGTAATAAAAGTTCCAAGTTTCAAGCAGAGTTTGAATTCCCAAAAGGCACTATTTTTAAGAATAGTGCCTTTTTATTATCCCCATTTAATTAAGTTACTGACTACTTGCTTCCCTAAATTGTTTTGCTGCTTGCACCATATTTTCAAGTGCTGATTTAGTTTCATTCCAGCCACGCGTTTTTAAACCACAATCAGGGTTTACCCATAACCTTTCTACCGGGATATATCGCTGCGCTTTTGCTAACAAAGTAACCATCCATTCAACACTTGGGATATTAGGTGTATGAATATCATAAACGCCTGGCCCCAAATCATTCGGATATGCCTTCTGTTCAAAGGCATCAAGCAATGCCATATTAGAGCGAGATGTTTCTACTGTGAGCACATCGGCATCTAGTGCAATAATTGCTGGCAATATGTCATTAAATTCGGAGTAACACATATGAGTATGAATTTGTGTTTTTGATGGAGCTTTAGCTGCAGACAGGCAAAATGAAGCCGTAGCCCAGCCTAAATATTCGTTCCATTGGCTTTTCTTAACTGGCAACCCTTCACGAATAGCTGGTTCATCTATTTGAATAATCTGCGTGCCGCTAGCAATTAAGTCAACCACTTCGTCGCTAATTGCCAAAGCAATTTGTTTGGCGACTTGCTCTTTAGGTAAATCGTCTCGTACAAATGACCAAGCTAAAATAGTAATAGGTCCCGTTAACATGGCTTTTACTGGCTTATTAGTTAATGACTGGGCGTATCTTATCCATTCAACCGTCATTGGTTTTTTGCGACTAATATCGCCAAAAATAATAGGGGGTTTCACACAACGTGAGCCATAACTTTGTACCCAAGCAAATTGAGTAAATGCAATCCCATCAAGTAGTTCACCAAAATATTCTACCATGTCATTTCGCTCAGCTTCGCCGTGCACTAGCACATCTAAGCCGATAGCTTCTTGGCGCTCAATAGCGTCTTTAATTTCAGCTTGAATAAGCGTTTGGTATTCTTTATCGTTAATTTCTTGGCGACGCCACTTGGCTCTTACTTCACGAATATCACCTGTTTGAGGAAAGGAGCCAATAGTTGTTGTCGGTAATATGGGTAGCTTTAACTCTGCATGTTGCACTTTTTTACGCTGTTCAAATGCTTCTTTACGATGATAATCTTGTGTTGTTAATCCCTTAACGCGTTGTTGAACCGCTTGATTGTTAATACGAGTAGAAACACATCGCGCTAAAGCTGCATTGGAATACTGAGTAATTTTATCACTATTTTCAGTAAGCAGCGCCTGTTTCAATAAGCTGAGCTCCTGACATTTTTGTGTGGCAAAAGCCAACCAAGACTTAAACTCGGCATCAAGTTTTTGCTCTTGCGCTAAATCCACCGGTGAATGTAAGAGTGAACACGAAGGGGCAAGCCATAATCGTTGACCTAATTGACGGTAAAGCGGTTGTAGTTTTTGATAAACCGAAACTAAATCAGTTTTCCAAATATTACGACCATTAATGACACCTAGTGAAATAACCCAGTTATTAGGTAACCTCTCAATGATACTATTAACATCAGTGTTTTCAGCAACTATATCTATGTGTATACCATCAAAAGGCAAGGCTTTAATTAAATTTATATGATGATCAATAGACGTAAAATACGTGGTTAATAATAATTTTAATGACCCTTTTTCTAACGTGTTATACGCTTGAGAAAATGCTTGTTGCCACTGACTATCAAGATCCAAGCCTAACGCTGGTTCATCAATTTGCAACCACTCTACTCCCGCTGTTGATAATTGATCCAGCACTTGTTGATAACGGCCTAACAGTGCGGGTAATAAGACCAGTTTATCTTCATTTTCAATCACACTACTATCAACCACACTACTATCAACCACACTTAAATAAAGATAGGTAATAGGACCAATAAGTACCACTTTGCGGTTATCCGACACTTTTTGCGCGTCATTGAATTGTTCTAGCAACTTCTGCACATCTACTTCAGCTTCAGCATTGCTCACTAGCTTGGCTGAAAGCTCAGGTACAATATAATGATAGTTAGTATTAAACCACTTGGTCATGTCACTCGCTGCACACTGACAACCAGTAGGTGCTTGACCTCGAGCAACACGAAACTCTAAATCTAGCACATTATGACCATGTTCATTATGTTTATGCGCGGTAAAACGTTCAGGTACAAGCCCAAGTAGCAAAGTGGTATTCAGCACGTGATCGTAATGAGCAAAGTCTCCTACCGGTAGTAAATCAATACCTGCATCTTGTTGAATCTGCCAGTTCGACTGCCGTTGCTCTCTACTTTGCGCTAAAAACTCAGTTTGGCTAATATCGCCGCGCCAATACTTTTCTAAAGAGAATTTTAATTCTCGCTTTGCGCCAATGCGCGGAAAACCTAAATTGTGAATTTGCATAACCTGCTCCAATTGAATATTTTGCTTAGTGAATTATATTAAAAAATAAATAGACGTCTAGACGTGTGAATGGTTATACTTTAAGAAAGACGCGCTATTAGCACAAGCGCAAATTTTTCAACAAGGACATGAAGAAATTTCATTATGTTTGAGATTAAGCACTTAAAAACACTAACAACCATAGAGAATGCAGGCAATATTAGAAAAGCCGCTGATGCTCTTTTTGTTAGCCAGTCAGCCCTGTCACATCAGTTAAAAGATTTAGAACAGCGTTTAAATACACCTTTATTTATCCGTAATACCTCTCCTGTGCAATTCACCGCTCAAGGTGAAATATTACTTGAGTTAGCAAATAACATTTTGCCCAAAATAAATAATGCTTTATCTGAATTAAAAGGTGAAAACAACACGAAAACACAGCTTAACTTAGCCATTGCTTGCCACGCTTGCTTTCAATGGCTACTGCCCGTAACAGAGCAATTTTCGCAACAATTTCCCGAATTAAAAATTGAATTTTTAGAACAATTTTTTCCTGTACAACTTGATAGCCAAGCAGCAACTAAAGTAGATATATTATTCACCGATGAAAAAATATTAACCGATGACTTCATCTATCATGCGCTGGGAACCTTTGAAGTAGTGGCCGTGCTAGCCAAAGAAAGTGAGGTTAACAAAAATAACTTAGCCCATAAGGAATTTTTAAGTCCCGCTGATTTTAGCCAGCAAGTATTATTAACTTATCCTGTAAAAACTGAACAATTAGATATTTTTAAGTTTTTCCTAAATAAAGAGGGCAGTGCAGAACAACACTACCACAAACCTAAGGCAATTAAACAAGTCGCCAATAGCCACATGATCTTACAGATGGTAGCGGCTAATATGGGTATTGCGACCCTGCCCGACTGGCTAGTAAATAGTTTAACCAAACAATCATTAGTACAAACCAAGCGCATTGGTGAAAAGGGGATTTTTAAAACACTCTATGCGCGTTTTCAAGCAGAATCGAAGAATTTAGATCTTATCAAACAACTCATACCGCAAACGGTTACAGCGTTTGAGCAATTATATGACACTATGAGATGACAACAAGTAATAACGAGCGTGAATATTTTCCTTGAAAGGTTAACGGCACACGACCAAGTAATGGATCATGCCGTTACGTTGCGCGACTTAATTACAACTAGATTACAACTAGTCTTCCTCTAATACATGCGGTCCAGCGTAATTATCAAAGCGTGAATATTTCCCTTGGAAGGTTAACGGCACACGACCAAATAATGGATCATGCCGTTACGTTGCGCGACTTAATTACAACTAGTCTTCTTCTAACACATGCGGCCCTGCATAATTATCAAAGCGTGAATATTTCCCTTGGAAGGTTAACGGCACACGACCAAATAATGGATCATGCCGTTACGTTGCGCGACTTAATTACAACTAGTCTTCTTCTAACACATGCGGCCCTGCATAATTATCAAAGCGTGAATATTTCCCTTGAAATGTCAAAGGGACACGACCGATTGGCCCGTTACGTTGCTTACCAATGATAATTTCAGCCATACCTTTAAATTCACTGTCATCGTGATAAACCTCATCACGATAAATAAACATAATTAAATCGGCATCTTGCTCAATTGAACCTGATTCACGTAAATCTGAGTTAATTGGCCGTTTATCACTACGTTGTTCCAAGCCACGGTTTAGCTGAGAAAGCGCAACTACTGGTACTTGTAATTCTTTAGCTAAGGCTTTTAATGAGCGTGATATTTCAGCCACTTCTAAAGTACGGTTATCAGAAAATTGTGGCGCACGCATCAATTGCAAATAATCGATCATAATCATAGAAATACCGCCATGATCACG
Source organism: uncultured Colwellia sp. (assembly GCA_963974965.1). Classification (GTDB taxonomy): domain Bacteria; phylum Pseudomonadota; class Gammaproteobacteria; order Enterobacterales; family Alteromonadaceae; genus Colwellia. The sequence goes on from CAXBEX010000020.1 coordinate 30,463, forward strand.
ATGAATACGTCTTGCTCTTGAACGAACTTCTGTTGGCGTTAGAGCCGCCGCATCATCAATAAACATTTTACCATTTTCAATTAACAAGCCCATGGTAGAAGACAAACGAGCCCAATCTTCATCATCTAATTGTCCTGTACGAATTTTAGTTTGATCAATGCGTCCCAAAGAGGCTAGCATTCTCATCATAATTTGATCTGCAGGCATCTCTAAACTGAATATTAATGCGGGCTTATCTTGCGTCATGGCGGCATGTTCTGCCAAGTTCATTGCAAACGTTGTTTTACCCATTGACGGACGCGCAGCAACAATAATCAAATCAGATTTTTGTAAACCAGCCGTCATTTTATCTAAATCTGCAAAGCCACTAGGCACACCAGTAACACCACCGGTATCAGTTGAACAAAGCTTTTCAATTCTATCAACCGTTTTTTCTAAGACCGAATGAAGACTTTCCGGCCCTTCAGATTTATTAGCGCGCTTTTCTGCTATGGCAAATACTTTAGTTTCAGCAAAATCGAGTAACTCAGCACTACTGCGCCCTTGAGTATCATAACCGGCTTCTGCAAGCTCGTTAGCGACACTGATCATTTCGCGAGTTACCGCACGTTCACGAACAATGCTAGCATAAGCTGTGATGTTTGCAGCACTTGGCGTATTTTTCATCATCTCTGCGAGATAAACAAAACCACCGGCATCATCAAGCTTTTGATCGTTTTCCAATGCTTCTGAAAGTGTGATTAAATCAACTGGCTCGCCTAATTCAATTAGGGCACCGATCGTTTCAAAAATAAGGCGGTGTGAACGGCTATAAAAGTCGGCAGCTACTGTTTTTTCTGAAACACGATCCCACGTTTCATTATCAAGTAGCAATCCACCAAGCACAGACTGTTCGGCCTCTAGGGAGTGTGGTGGTATTTTTAATTCATCAATTTGTTTGTCTTTGATAAATTGCTTTTCTTTGGCAAATTTACCATACTTTCTATCTGCCATTTACTGAGCCTTAGTTTAATATTTGGAAGGTATTTCTAGGTTCGTTAATGTAGCAGAAACCCCGCAAAAAATAGAGTAATAAAAAGAAAAATCAGGAAAATTTATCCTGATTTTTTTAAGTACTCAATAATAGTAGTTAGTACTTACCGCCATAGTTATTTAACTATCACGTTACCACTCACTGTGCATACACTTACTGAACCATTAGCATCACCCGTTTGAAAATAAAGCTTCGAACTTGGACCATATTTAGCATGATCAGCTTTTTGCTGAATAAGCTTATTAATTAAATCATCACCTGCATTCGCTTTTAAACGAAAATCCTCTGCAATATCATTTTTCAAATCAAGCGCTAACGGTGGTCAAATTAATTTTCCCTTGTAATGCTTTTATTCTTATATTACCGCTAACACTACTTAACTCAACATGTTCACTTTAAAGAAGTTAAAAGTAAGCTAACACTGGTTAATCCAATCTTGCTCTTGAGAAGTAGCAAATGATTTTTTGGCATCGATTGCCTGTGAATTATTCAAAAAACGAAGACTCTTAATTAGTTGATATATAGTTAGATGCAGTATGTCAAAAAAGGGTTTAAAGAAGTAATGTTTTATTTTTCTACATACTATACTTATGATATATTACACAAAATATTATTTCTGACTTACTCATAAACTTAAAAGGATGTTCTTATGAAAAAACTACTCTTATGTAGTGTTATCTTTATCCCTTCATTATTTCAAACAGCTCATGCAGAAAAGGCCGTTGAAGAAAACACCATCAGTTACTCTGCTAAATTCAACTCCGCCCGTTACAATACAATCTACTTACAAGGTGATGCTACTTTTGCATTAGGTGACAGTTTTGGTTTTACCGTAGGGGCTAATAACCTGAACTTAAAATTTTCTGATGAAACAGATAACGCTCAAAACTTACGTGTTGGTGGTTTTTACCGCAACCCTGTTCATGGCAGAGTAGAAATAGCTTACCAACAGCTATTTACCGACGAAGAAAATGAAGGCTTATATAGTATTACAGGTGAGTACTACTTTGATAACTGGACTTTAGGCACTTATGTTATGTCTGATGAACTATCAGAGTTAAATGATCTTAATATATACACTAATATTTATTTTACCGATAACATTCGTCTAGAGATAGACTTACTCGATGCTAGTGACGATTCTGTTGTTTCTGCAACAGTAAACTTTCAAGCGCCTGAGTATATAGGTAATGAGTGGCAATTTAGCTTATCTTATGGGGAAGGTTTTTGGGATAATGATCATCAATGGGGAATTGGTATAAAATACACGCCTAGTTATAACGATACTCTGAAACGTTTTTATCGTAATTACAGCACTAATATAAAATCATTCTTTTTTCTTTAATAAACATAAAGATTGGCAGATCCCGTTAGTACAAACAGAAAAAAAGCGCCAATCGGCGCTTTTTTTTACTGCTCACTTATACCATTTGGATTAATTAAGGGTGCAAAATTCAATGAGAATAAATTTTCTTAATCTAAAGTTAGCGTTATGAAAAATAATTTTACTTTTTATATTGACCAAATCAAACACCGACAAAAGCATGTTAAGAAAGCTCAACCATAACAAGCTTAAGTTAACATTAGATTAGAGTATCTACTTAATACACAAACATCAAAAAATCACCTTTTCTGCTCAAAAAAACTCCATTCACTCCCTTGTCATGAGCAAACATTAAGTGCTATAAGTTTAAAACCTCTGAACTAAGAGCTCCGACCTCAGACCTTAAGTTCAGTAGATAACTCCCTTTAAATAACAATAGTAATAAATAACAAAATGAAGGAAAAACAATGATTAAAAACATCTTAAGTACATTTTTGTGCTGCTTACTGCTAAATTTTTCAGCTATTGCTGCTGAAGGAATAGCTTTTATACATGGCACCGGCAACCAAACTGATGCCTATAATGATTATTGGACTGGAGACTTTGTTAATTCGGTTCGTCAAGGCTTACCTGACAGTAGCAAATATACCGTTATTAATTGTGACTTTGACCAATTCATGTGGGACAGTCAAGCTTCAGGATGTTTAGCAACACAATTAACCGCTTTTATAAACGATAAAAACATTACCCAGCTAACATTATTAACCCACTCTAATGGTGGTAATGTTGTTCGTTGGATTATGTCAAACCCAACATGGGATAGCCGCTATCCGACTATTATCAATAAAGTAACTAAAGTCGTTGCAATGGCACCATCAAGTTTAGGAACGCCATTAGCTGATGCAGTAATGCAGGGTAATGTTTTTGAAAGCACTTTAGGTTGGTTACTGGGATACGGCACTGACGCCGTATCACAACAACAAGTCAGTTGGATGGCCTATTACAATCAAAATTGGTTACTGGGTACTATCGGGCGCCCTGCACTACCATCAGAATTCAAGAATATTATTGGCTCAGATGTAGATTCAGCTATTTGGGATGGAGATAGCTACTGTGGTGGTTACCAATATCAAGTCGCTTTAGAGACAACGCAGAACTGGCTTGACTCATGTTCAGATGGTTTCTTAAATTGCTCATCTCAACGTGGCGCAGGGTCAGAATGGTTTACTGACAAGCAAAGAACTCAAGGCAGCGAGCCTTTAAGTCATCAGCAAAGTCGTCGAGATTGTTTTAATTTAGATGTCATCATCAGAAATGATATATAGGAGTAATTTATGAATAAATTAAAATTAATCGGTTGTGCTTTTTCAATAATGCCATTACTGACTACTTTAGCTGTTAACGCACAAGCAACTGATTTAGTTGAGATTACCGTACCTGATGTTGCAATAGAAAAAGAAGCTGTACATTTTAGTCAACGTATATCCTCGAATAAACCAATCTCTTTTAAAGCGAAAGGGTATACCAGTGTTAGTGATGAATATTGGTTTGAAGCAACAGGTAAACAATTAAAAGTGGGCGTTGATCTAGCTATTAGTTCCCCTGGAGCCTTAGTTCGTTTATCAGGGAAGCAAACAAAAGATAAATATTCAACACAAACTAAAGCTATTGATCCAAATTCAGTACAATTGTTTAAAAATAATAAAAAGTTATCTGCACCTTTTAGCCAAAAAGTTTCACAACAAGAGTTTGCTACCGCTAACATTTTTCCAAATTCTAGTGCGATGAAACTTAATAGTAAACTAGGCAAGGGAGCATTTACCCTAAAAGTTAATGAGTACCTTGATGATAATCAGCGTTACATTGTGAATGTGAAAGAAAAAAATGCTGAGCATAAATTACATTTATCATTGGCTAAACAAAGCTATATGCAAGGACAAACCATTAATTTCACTTCACAATTAAAAACAACCAGTACGAATAAAGCACTATTGACTCAAGGCAAACCCATTGCCTATATAAAAATGCCTTCAGGTAAGAAAAGCCCACTTAATTTTACTAAAAAGGGGAATCAATTTCAGTTTACTGTACCAACAAGTTTAACCCCAGCGAAACGAGGACAATTGTTTGAGTTGTACGTTGAAACAGAAAATACCACTAATGGATTGAAGGTAAAACGAAATGCAAAAGTGGCATTTGCAGTGGCACAACCTACTGCTCGTATTGAAACAGTTGGAGACTTTGGTAAAAAGATGGTTGAAAATCAAATTACTGCAAACTTTGTTGATATTCACTTACAAGTAGCCAGTGAAGGTCGCTATGAAGTAAGTGCGATGATATATGGCTCTACTAGTAAAAAGCTAAGCTTGCCATTTATGCTGAGTCGTTCAGCTTATTATTTAACACCTGGAGAACATACTGTTAAATTAAAGCTTGATACTAACATCATCAAAAATTCAGGGCTCAAAGCTCCGTACACAGTGAAAAATGTTCGTTTGATGGATCAATCACGCATGGCGCTTCTACAACAAATGTAAAAGAGAAAAGCCGTTGCTGTTTGTACGGATTGAGTTAATTGCAATCATAAAAAAAGCGCCCATCGGCGCTTTTTTTCTGTTGATGCCTCTTTAGTTATTACAAAGAATAATAAAAGGACTAAAAAGTAAAACTTACTTCTTAGAAAGTGCACCAAAACGTTTGTTGAATTTATCAACACGACCACCAGTTTCAGCAGCTTTCTGCTTACCAGTGTAAAATGGGTGACATTCAGAACATACGTCTAAGTGAACGTCTTTTTTAGCTGTTGAACGAGTTGTAATAACATTGCCACAAGAACAAGTTGCTTTAAACTCAACATAATCTGGATGAATTCCGTCTTTCATGGGGACCTCTATATCTCTTTCGAGAAATTGGGCGTATCGCCACTTGGTCGCTTATTACTGTTAATATAAAATTATCAACTTAATAACGCCAAGCACCATACGGTGTAAAATTAATGGGGGCGAATAATAAATGATCACTGCTTTGACTGCAAGCTAAAGCGGTGCAATATTGATTAAAAAAAGACTTATTAATAAATAGCTTCTTTTACGTTAAGATAAGCTATCAATCCTCATCACTAACATTCGATATAATCCGTGTCTGAACAATATCTACAAGTGGCTGTTCCTGTACCTATGCGCCAGCTATTTACTTATCAAGTACCTGAGGAAATGCAAACCCCGCCAATAAAAATTGGCGAGCGCGTTGCTGTGTCGTTTGGCGCAAGAAAAGTAATAGCCGTTGTTATTACTGTCGATGATAAATGCACTATTGAGTCAAAAATCAAGCCCATTTCACAGCGCCTTAACGATAGTTTTCACTTAAGCGATTCTTTAGTTAGTTATTTAACGTTATGCGCTAATTATTATCATCATCCTATTGGGGATGTTTTTCAACAAGCGTTACCTAAATTATTACGCCAAGTAAAACAAGTAGACCTGCAACCTCCCATGGTTTGGCATAGTGCCGCAATAGAAAAAAGTGAACAAACAGAGCATTTAACTAGCATTGACAATAAAGCACCAAAACAATTCGCACTTTATCAATTAATAGCGAAACATCAGGGTATTAGTTGGGCTGAATTACGTACTTTAGGCTATAGCAAAGCACAGCTAAATGCACTCGTTGCCAAAAAACTGGTAATGGAAACTAAGTACAAGCCTTGTCAGTTTTCATGGCAAGAGGCTAATTTAATTCAAAAAAACAAGCAGCTATTATCAACCGAACAAGCCCTTATTGTTGCCGCTATAAGTCAATCACTTGAGCAGTTTTCTTGTCACCTAATTGATGGCATTACCGGCAGTGGCAAAACCGAAGTTTACCTACAAGCCATGGAAAAAATATTGGCTAATAATCAACAAGTGTTAGTCATTGTTCCTGAAATTGGTTTAACACCCCAAACTTTGCTGCGTTTTGAGCAGCGTTTTAACGTGCTTATTTGTTTGCATCATTCCAATCTAAATGATACTGAACGTTTAGATACTTGGCTAAATGCTCAGCAAGGTAGCGCTGCTATTGTTATAGGTACTCGCTCTGCTGTTTTTTCACCCTTACATCAGCTGGGTATGATTATAGTGGATGAAGAACACGACAGCTCATTAAAACAACAAGACACTTTTCGTTATCATGCCCGCGATATTGCTATTTTACGTGCAAGACAGCTAAATATACCTATTATTTTAGGGAGTGCTACGCCTAGCTTCGAATCGTTACAAAATGCCCTGTCGGGAAAATATAAATACCATCAACTACGCAAGCGAGCAGGAAAAAGCAATAAAGCTAAAATAGAATTAATTGATGTCGCCAAACAACAAATGGAATTTGGTTTATCTGGCAGCTTGAAACACGAAATAAAACAAACGCTAGCGCGCGGTGAACAGGCTCTTGTGTTTTTGAATCGGCGCGGATATGCGCCAGCAATAAACTGTCAAGAATGTCATTGGCTTTGTGATTGCCAGCGTTGTGATAAGCCTTATACTTTTCATCAAAAACAACAATTATTAATCTGTCATCATTGCGGTAGCCAAAAACGTATTCCTAAACAATGTCCTAGCTGCGGCAGTGTTCGCATTGCACCTATTGGCCAAGGAACTGAGCAGCTAGAACAGCGTATTAGTGAAATATTTCCCGATGTAAGCGTGGTAAGAATTGACCGAGACAGCACCCGTAAAAAAGGTGAGCTAACGAAATTATTGCAAGAAATAACAGATAAAAAGCATCAACTCTTAATTGGTACTCAAATGCTTGCTAAAGGCCATCATTTTCCTGATGTTACCTTAGTAGCTGTGCTCGATGGTGATGGTGCGTTATTTAGTTTTGATTTTCGTGCTAGCGAACAGATGGCGCAATTACTTATTCAAGTGGCAGGCCGTGCTGGGCGTGCGAGCAAACCGGGTAAGGTTTTGGTACAAACTAATTATCCTGATCACCCGCTATTGCAAGATTTAGTACATAATGGCTACCAACATTTTGCCAAACAAGCTTTAGTTGAACGTAAGCAAGCACGATTACCCCCTTTTAGCTATCAAGCATTATTTCGCGCAGAAGCAAATTATCCTAGCTATGCTGAAAAATTTTTACGGGTATTAACTGAGCTTACCTTCGTCAACTGTCAGTTCGCCGGACCAGTACCCGCAGCAATGGAGAAAAAAGCAGGAAAGTTTCGTTATCATTTGATTTTACAAGCACAATCAAGAAAAGAACTGCACATTGCTATTTCACAATTACTCACGGCTATTCCCACTAACGAATGGCAAAGTAAAGTGCGTTGGAGTTTAGATATCGATCCTATTGATTTAAACTGGTAGTTTATAACCAAGCCACTTCATAACAAATATTGAAATGGCTTGGCTATATACTTGTAATTAGAAATCACTTAAGTATAAAATAGCTAACATTCTTTGCGACTTTTCTGTAGTTCATGTCAAACCAAGATTATATTTCCCGCACGCCTTCAAAAAAGAAAAAAAATAGCCCTTACAAAAAAAAATCGGCAGAAGCCACCTCAATATTGCCTGTTAAAATTAAACTAATCGGCGCAATTGTTATCCTATTAGTTACGGCCTTTGCTTATAGTTTATGGTTTTTAAAAACTAACACAGTTACAAAAGATCCTATCCAAACGCAAGAACAAGTTGCCACAAAAAAAGAACAACGCTTGCCTGAGCCTCCCAAAGAAAAATGGACTTACGTTGAAAATTTAAAAACCAAAAAAATTGAAGTTGGCCAATACGAAGTAAAACAAAATGGCCCTTATAAAATGCAGTGCGGTTCTTTTAAAACACACCCCCAAGCAGAGACACTCAAAGCTAGAATGGCTTTTGCTGGTATAGAAAGTAAAATTCAAACCGCACAGGGTAAAAATAATATTTGGTATAAAGTTGTTTTAGGTCCTTATGAACGAAAACGAGCCGCAGAAGAAGACAAGCACAAGTTACGAAACAACAAAATTAATGGCTGTCAAATTTGGCTGTGGAAATAAATTTATTTCTTCTACCTCCCAAATTAGCGCTGAGTTGGCAATATATTTAATAGAATGGGTATAAAATCAATTCTATCCTTGAAAAGCCAGTAATAACCCCAACTTTATTTACAACATAAATGTATTTATTGATATTGGAGTTAATGTGACTACTATCGTTTCAGTTAGACGCAATGGCAAAGTAGCTATTGGTGGTGATGGTCAAGTATCACTTGGTAATACCGTAATGAAAGGTAATGCCAAAAAAGTACGCCGTTTATACAATAATAAAGTATTAGCAGGTTTTGCCGGCGGCACTGCTGATGCGTTTACCTTATTTGAACGCTTTGAAAGTAAACTTGAACAACATCAAGGCCACTTAACCAAAGCAGCGGTAGAGCTAGCGAAAGACTGGCGCAGCGATCGTGCCTTAAGAAAACTTGAAGCTTTACTTGCTGTTGCTGACGAAACAGCCTCCTTAATTATTACCGGCAATGGTGATGTTATTCAGCCTGAAAATGACTTGATCGCTATTGGCAGTGGCGGAAATTTCGCCCAATCAGCCGCTACAGCTTTATTAGAAAATACAGAATTAAGCGCCAAAGAAATTGTTGAGAAATCCTTAACTATCGCTGGCAACATTTGTGTATTTACCAATCAAACTCAAACGATAGATGAATTATAAGTTTTGAGCTTGATATCAGTCTCATTAATTATATTTCCATAAAAAAGATTATTGTCTTGCTGATAAATCAAGACAACACGAGGATAAAAACATGTCAGATATGACTCCCCGCGAAATTGTCCATGAATTAGATAGCCATATTGTTGGTCAAAGCGATGCTAAGCGTGCTGTTGCTATTGCTTTACGAAACCGTTGGCGCCGTATGCAGCTAAACGAGGAACTACGCAATGAAGTCACACCAAAAAATATCTTAATGATAGGCCCGACTGGTGTTGGTAAAACTGAAATTGCTCGCCGTCTAGCTAAATTAGCCCGTGCTCCTTTTATTAAAGTTGAAGCAACAAAGTTCACTGAAGTGGGTTATGTTGGTAAAGAAGTAGAGACTATTATTCGTGATCTTGCCGATATGGCAATAAAAATGGTTAAAGAAGACGAAATGAATCGCGTACGCCATTTAGCTGAAGAAGCCGCTGAAGAACGTATTCTAGATGTCTTACTGCCTCCTGCTCGTGATGGTTTTGGCAATGCTGAAAAAATAGAGGCAGAAAGTGACAAGAGCAGTACTCGTCAAATATTTCGTAAAAAATTACGCGAAGGTAAGCTAGACGATAAGGAAATTGAACTCGATTTAGCCGCGCAACAAGTAGGCATTGAAATTATGGCGCCTCCAGGCATGGAAGACATGACTTCGCAATTACAAAGCATGTTCCAAAACATGTCGAGCGATAAAACTAAAAAACGTAAATTAACAATTAAAGAGGCGTTTAAAGCACTGCAAGAAGAGGAAGCCGCTAAGATTGTTAACCAAGAAGATATCAAACAAAAAGCTATTTATGCAGTAGAGCAAAATGGCATTGTTTTTATTGATGAAATAGATAAAATTTGTAAACGAGCCGATAGCAACAGCGGTGGCGATGTATCACGTGAAGGCGTTCAACGTGACTTATTACCTTTAGTTGAAGGCTCTACCGTCAGTACTAAGCATGGCATGATTAAAACGGATCATATCCTTTTTATTGCTTCTGGCGCATTTCAAATGACTAAGCCCTCAGATTTAATTCCTGAATTACAGGGTCGCTTACCTATTCGTGTTGAACTAAAAGCGTTAACAACCGAAGATTTTGTCAGAATACTAACAGAGCCTTTTGCTTCATTAACTGAGCAATATATCGCTTTATTAGCGACTGAAGGCGTTCAAATTGAATTTAGTGAAGATGGTGTTCAAGCTATTGCTAATGCAGCTTGGCAAGTAAATGAGACCACTGAAAACATTGGTGCTCGTCGTTTACATACTATGATGGAACGATTAACCGAAGAGCTATCTTTCAATGCCGATGAACGTGCTGGTGAGGCAATACTCATTGATAAAAACTATGTTGATAAAACCTTAAGTGAAGTAGTGAAAAACGAAGATTTAAGCCGTTTTATTTTATAGTTCCTTTAAAACCAAAAGTATCATTAACAAAACCCGTTTTATTTACAGACATTTATGCGTATTAAAAGTTTCATAATCAATACCAATAAAAAAAGTATCACCATTAACTTAAGCAATGGTGATACTGCTTGTTTAGGTTTTGAGTATTTGCGCGTTTTTACACCTAAAAGTAATGATTCAGCAAAACAACAAGCCTTAGCTTCTCATAAAAAATTGGTCATGTTAAGTGCAATAGAAAATGTAGGCAAACATGGCTATCGTTTTATTTTTGATGATCTACACAGCGCTATATACTCAACAGAATACCTTAACTTACTTATAATAGAACATGAACAGCGCTGGCAATATTACCTAACAGAATTAAAAGCATCTGGACATTCTCGTGAAGCTATAATCAATATAACGCAACTGTAGTTATATTAGTTAACTTTTTTAACTTCATCACTTTTTCTCGTTAGGTAGATAACCAGCTTATCTTCTGGTAATGGCCTATCTATAAAACAAACTATAAAACAAAAGCATCATTAATGATGATGCTTTTAAGCTCTTTTTCTTTAAATATATGCTGTTTTTGATGAAAAGTTTTACGCTAAAATACAAGTCACTATTTTATTTTTATTACAACAAGTTATACTAACGAATAACTTGTCTCTTAAATTGAAGATTATTATTATGGAATATGATACCTCACAATTATGTGATACCTATGCTGACTTAGTTGATGTCGTTGATCCCATCTTTAGTAATTATGGTGGTCGACATTCTTTTGGCGGTAAAGTAGTCACTATCAAATGCTTCGAAGGTACAGGGTTAATTGAACAAATAGTAAGGATTGATGGCAAAAGTAAAGTACTCGTTATTGATGGTGGTGGCTCAACCAGACGCGCATTAATTGATGCTACTATTGCACAAACTGCTGCAAATAATGGTTGGGAAGGTATAGTTTGTTACGGAAGTGTTCGTGATGTTGATGCCTTAGAAGAAATAGAGATAGGTATTCAAGGTTTAGTTTCTATTCCCGTTGGAGCTAATGATAATGGATTTGGCGAAAGTGATATTGCTATTAACTTTGGAGGAGTCACTATATTTCCTGATGATCATATTTACGTTGATAATACAGGCATTATTTTATCACCAGAGCGATTAGATATAGAATAGCATCCTGAATAATAACCTTATATTAATTATCGCTAATGGGCGTTAATTATTACTAAGCAGTGAATTAATTAAAGGTATTACCACTATTTATTAGGTCTAGCTTCTGGATGCTGAGAAAACCACTTTTTAAGCCATATTTCTAATTCATCGAGGACGACACCTCTATTAATAATATCACCCTGCATTAGCTTTCCTCCCATTGCTATATAGCGATTGGCTGCTTCACCATTATTTATATTAGTGCCAATTAAAGGTATATTCATACTACGAGTTAACGTAATTAAGGCATTAATGATGGCTTTATCAGCTCTATTATCACTACCCCCTAATTCCCGGCAATTTATTTTTACCTGATGTATGGCCATTTTTCGCAAATAACGTAAAGACTCATAGCTGCCCGAGAAGTTATCAATAGCAATAGTAATATCCAATGATTTTAACTGGTCAATAGTATTCTTAGCTCGTTGACATGCACAAAGCATAACTTGCTCGTTTAGCTCAATCATTAAATATTTACCAGCAATATTATAGTTTTTCATTTGCTGCTCAATGTAATCAACTAAATCCACTTCAAGTAAATTTTTACTCGAAAGATTAACCGATACTCGTTGATAAACGCCTAGCTTATGTAGAGAAAACAAAGCCTTAAATGCCTGTTCAAACATTTGCTTTGTCAGCCGATAAACCTCGCCACTGTACTCAGCTAAGTCAATGAAATCAACTAATTCTAGCGGTTTTTCTTCACTGACATACCAGTTAACTTTTAATTCAAAGCCAGCAATAGAATTATCATTAATATTAACCTGTGGCTGCAAGTACCAACGTAAGTCTTCTGACAAAATATCTTGGCGTAGACGATCCATTAAGCGTAGCTGTTGCTCGGTATATAAAACGGAACTGTTATCAAAATATTGAATAGACCTGTCACTATCAACGCCTTTTAGCAAGGCATCGGTGGCATGTGACACTATTTCATCAACACTGTTACCATGTTCTTTGCTGATAGCCACACCAAAAGCCAACTCAAAATTGAGCGAAAAACTTTTAAAACTTAATGCGTCAGGAACCGCTTTAGTAAGCTGTTTACATAGATCGTCAATCATATCTTTAGCATCATGTTTGGTTGTAGACAAATCAAAAACAACCAAAAAATCTAAACCATGTAACCGCGCTAATTTCACCGCTTTTGAGCCATTATCAAAATTAAGTAAATGGGGGTTATTCTCAACACTATTTTTCAAACAAAGTGCTAGTTGTAATAATAAAATATCAGAATTATGGCGTCCTAAAATAGTGTTTACTTGCTGGAAATTCACTGGTTTAAATACGATTGCAGCCAACTGAGAGTTTTTAGTTGCTTTCAATGCTTGGTCAAATTGCTTTAAAGCCTGTTGAGCTATTGGCAAGTTAGTCGCTACATCATGAGGGTAATTAAGCGGCGCTTGAGAAGGTGTACCTTGTACAGATAATGATTCAATATTTCGACCAATAAGCCTTAAGATTAACTTCCAACAAAAAAAGGCAATAATAGGCAAGCTTAGCCCTAATAAAAAAGGGGTAACGCTTATACGCGAAAATATTGAATCTTGCGCTGCAGAGGCAGAAAAAGGAAAATATAAACAACCCAACAATAGTAGTAACAAATATAGCTTTTCTTTCAAGCAAGCCTTAATTATATCAACAATATGATAGAAAGCAGTACCTATACAATTAAAGCCTTTGCAACAATCCATATTAAACCAACCATGTGAATAATTTAAATTTATAAACAAGAACCGTCAAAAGCCCTCGTCCATAAAGTAATTAATAGATTAATAAAAAAGCGCTGTGTTGTACAGAGATACTATAACCAATCCACCTCAAGATGTAGGATTCAGCGACACCAATACTAACTATAACTATAACTTAAATTTAGCTAGCTGTTCATTTAAATCATTTGCAAGTGCCAGTAGGTGTTCACTTATTTCTTTGCCTCGAATAGCATCGTCACTCGATTTTTCCGCAGCATTACTGATATTAACAACATTAACATTAATTTCGTCAGCGGCTAAGTTTTGCTGTTTTGCTGCCTCTGAAATTTGGCAATTAAGCTCATCTAACTCTTTTATTTCCACTGAAATATCAACTAATAAACTCGCAACATTGGCTACATCTTCGGCTTTTTCACTAGCTTGTTGGCTTGCATCATTCATTGAAATTACCGCATCTTTGGCATTTTTTTGTAAAGCACCTATGGTCGATTGTATTTGATCGATAGATTCACGCGTTCGAGTAGCTAATGAACGCACTTCATCAGCAACAACCGCAAAGCCACGTCCTTGCTCTCCTGCTCGTGCCGCTTCAATGGCTGCATTGAGTGCAAGCAAATTTGTTTGCTCGGCAATCGCGGTAATAACTTCTAAAACACTACTCACTTCATTAGTTTTATTGCTTAATTCAGTGATCATATTCGTATTTTCAATAACTTTATCACGCAACTCGTCTATGCCGACTTTAGCCTCCTCAACTAATGCTAAGCCTTGAGATGCTTGTTCATTCGCTGAAATTGACTTATCTGCAGCACTTTGAGTATTTTTCTGTACTTCATTGGCAGAAGCATCTAACTCATTTATAGCAGCGGCAACAGAGTCTGTACCATTTTTTTGCTCTAACACCGCAGCTCTTGTTAATGACGAAATGTCATCAACCTTTTGCGCAGAAATAATAAGTTTACTGGTCGCATCTGATATTGATAAGAAGCTTTGTTTGAAAGTGCTCATCATACCATTCAATGCTGAGCTTACCGCACCGATTTCATCATGATAATGAACTTTGATTTCTTTATTTAAATCAAGGTTTTCTTCAACACTCTCAATGTTTTTTCGTAACCTTTCCAACCTAAAGAAGACTAATTTTTTCAACGTATAGCTGAGTAAGCCAAAGCTAATGATAGTGATAATAAGTTGTAATATAGTGGCATGAGTAATTGAGTTGGTAATGGTTTTATCAACAGAAGATAAATCATAGGTAATTTTAACCGCACCAAGAATTTCATTATTAGCCACTTGATGACAAGTTAAACAATTAGTGCCTCGATAATCATCACTGGCTTTAATAGGCATGATAAAACTCATCATACGTTTGCCATTTTCATTAAATTGTTTAAAAGCTTGGATGCCGGATAAACCTTCTCGCTCAAAGGCTGATTTAGCACTTTGGTCAGCATGACCAGCACCAAACACTTTATTTAAAGCAGGAGCTCGAAGAATACGTGCTTCAACAATATCGTCTTGACTGACAATTTTATCTTGGATGATTTTCCGATTAGCAATCGTACCCGTTAACATCATAGTATTAACAGAATCAAAGTAATTCAGTGCTAAGCTTTCTAAGTTTCGTTCAACAAGATGTTCAGCTAATATTTTTTCATCATTGTAGAAAAAATATATTGTGGTACTTAAAAAAATCAAAGCAATAAACACTAAAGCTAAATTAATTTTTTTCGCTAATGACATTTGTTGAAACATAAAAATCTCCAATGGTGGCGCAAAGATGGGCACAAAAAAAGTACGCTATTCACATTATAAAAAAGTACACTATTCGCATTCTATAGTGATTTATCGAAAAATAAATAAAAAGCTTAATATTTATTGATTTAACTCACACTTTATTACTTGTTTTCAAAGTAAAACTTAGTGCGTTTGTTATTTTAAGTTAAGTCTTTTAAGTAGCTTTTCATGAATTGAATCGAATGAGCCGTTGCTCATAACCACAATACTGTCACCTGCTTGTACATAGTCTGTAATGTTAGTGACTAACTGATTAATATCGTCTTCAACAATGCAAGGTTGCTGACAGTTAGTAATGAGATCACCCACCGACCATTTAACTTGTTCACCTTGAAATAAAAACACGTGATCAGCTTGGGCTAATGAAGCAGGTAACGTGTCTTTATGCACCCCTGATTTCATCGTATTTGAGCGTGGCTCTAATACGGCAATGACTCGACCTTGCTTATTACTACTCTCAATTTGAGCGCGAACGCCAGCTAATGTTTTTGCAATAGCGGTGGGATGATGAGCAAAATCATCATATACCTTAATATTATTAACAGTGCCGCGTAATTCTAAGCGGCGCTTGGTATTGATAAACTCAGCTAATGCTTCAATAGCAATATAACTAGGTACACCCGCATGACGCGCTGCAGCGATCGCCATTAGCGCATTATCAATGTTAAAGTCGCCAATAAGCGTCCACTTAACTATGCCTTGTACTTCGCCGTTAAAAGTGACTTTAAATTCACTGCCATCAGCGACTATTTTTTGTGCTTGCCAGCCTTGTTGACAGGCGCTTTGCTCGGTTGGTGTCCAACAACCCATCGCTAATGTTTCATTTATCGCGACTTCATTTTTTGGCGATAAGATCAAACCATTACTGGGAACCATACGAATAAGATGATGAAACTGGCGTTGAATGTCGGATAAGTCATTAAAAATATCTCCATGATCAAATTCTAAATTATTGATAACCAAAGTTTTTGGGCGATAATGAACAAACTTAGATCGTTTATCAAAAAAGGCGGTGTCGTATTCATCGGCTTCAATAACAAAAAAAGGTGTATTACCTAACCGCGCTGAACAATCAAAATTTTGAGGTACACCACCAATTAAAAAACCCGGAGTTAAGTGAGCATATTCTAAAATCCACGTTAGCATACTACTGGTAGTCGTTTTACCATGAGTACCCGATACTGCTAATACCCAACAGTCTTTCAAAACATTTTCTAACAACCATTGAGGGCCAGAAATATAGGGGATATTGCGATCAAGCATATATTCCACCATCACATTACCGCGAGACATAGCATTACCCACAATCACTAAATCAGGCTCTTCATCAAAGTGCTCGGTTTTATAACCTTGCATTAACTCAATACCCAATTGTTCTAATTGGGTACTCATAGGGGGATAAACGTGAGCATCACACCCTGTCACGCGAAAACCAAGCGCTTTCGCTAAAGCGGCAATGCCCCCCATAAAGGTGCCGCAAATACCAAGAATGTGTAAATGTTGAGTTTTATTTGTCATGAGCAAGAAAAATACTGAAATAGGATGAAAGTTAATATACCGTATCCGCTTATAACAAGTAAAAAAATATCGGACAATAAATGCCTGTGATACCAGTAATTAAAGTTAGCAGTATTCATATTTACCCCATTAAGTCTACTGCGGGGATCAGTTTACCCCATGCAAAAGTTGAGGAATTAGGGCTAGCCTTCGACCGACGCTTTATTGTATGTGATCCTTGTGGGCAATTTATCACGGCTCGAACAGAGCCAAGGTTATGTTTGGTGCAAACTAATCTGCTAGAGCATGGCATAGAATTGTCGGCTCCTACTATGTCAACGCTGACTTTATCGTATGTAGAATTTACCAATCAATACCAAAAAGTGACCATTTGGGGCGATGAAGTTGCCGGACAACTTTGCGCTAACAGTGCTAACGCATGGTTTAGTGATTACTTGCAACGCCCCTGCACATTATTATTTTTTGGCGAAAACTCATCCCGTGAAAGAAAACCCAATACTGATAGTTCGAGAAAGCTTGCTTTTTCTGATGGTTATCCGCTATTACTCATTTCTCAAGCTTCATTAGACAACCTCAACGCTCGTCTAGTAGATAAGCGCCTTGGTGGTGCTGTTCAACAACAACAACAACCTGTTTCAATGACACAATTTAGGCCGAATATTGTTATTGATAACTGCTTGCCTTTTGCCGAAGATGGCTGGCAGCATATTCGCATTGGCGCAGTAGAATTTAAGGTGAGTAAACCTTGTGAGCGTTGTGTATTTACCACGGTTAACCCACTAAATGGCGAAAAACACCCACAACAGCAACCGTTACGAATGCTAAAGACTTTTCGACAAACCCCTAATGGCGAAGTGTTGTTTGGTCAAAATTTGATAGCACTCAACAGCGGGACTATAAACCAAGGTGATAGATTAACGATTATTAGTAAGCAAAAACCCCCTACTTTTATCCTTTCTGATTCAACTCACGAGGCACGCGAGACACAAATCCCATCTATTAGTACCCAAGATGTTAACACCCCAAATGACCCTATAGTTGACAAATCAGAAAACAAAAAGTTAACTGTTTTCTTTGAAAAGTGGAATAAAAATTACCAAATCCCTTCCTTAAGCCAAAAAGCTAACGTTCAAGGGAATAATCAAGCAAAAACTTTGCTGGAAAACGGAGAGGATGCAGGCCTAATTTTACCTTATTCATGTCGTGCAGGCATGTGTGGTCGCTGTAAAGCCAAACTTATCAGTGGAGAAGTAAGGAAATTATCCATGGATAGTGTAGATGGCTTAGAGGGTTTAACCGAACAAGAAAAAAAAGAAGGCTATATTTTATGCTGCTCAACCATAGCAATGAGTAATGTGGTCATTAAACATACCTAGAATAACTAATAACGACGTTTGCATCCCACAGATTTTATCTTTTATTCTCAGCCGCTTGCACAGCCTTTTACACAAAAAAAAGATTCAGCAACCAATTAGACTGAGCCAAAACTATAAAAGCTTGATGTAAATCAACATACCTCTGCAATTAAAAAAGTTGATTTTATAAGTTGATTTAAATCAACTTATAAAATCAAGCAAAATGTAAGAATTAGCTCCTCAAAGAGTACAAATAATTACAAAAAAACAAACTAACACCTATTTTAATTGATTTATAAAAACATAAAACAGGAATACTACTATGAAAGCAAAAAACATGAACAAAAACACATTCGCCCTCTCGTTACTTACTATAGCGATTTTATCTGCACCATCAGCGTTTGCTGCTGATCCTGCATATGCCAAAGGTATCACAGATGCATTAGCTGACAGTAAAACTAACATATCATTTCGTGCTCGTTACGAAGGCGTAGGTCAAGACGGAAAAGACGATGCCGACGCATTAACGGTTAGAAGTCGCTTCACCGTAAATACTGGCGCATACCAAAACTTCTCATTAGGGCTTGAAGTAGACAATATAACTGCTTTGGTTGATGACTATAATGATCTTGGTACTAATTATATTGGTAATGAAGCCGTTATTGCTGATGCCGAAGTAACCGATGTTAACCAAGCATTTATAAAATACACTAATGGTGATTTATCAGTAAAAGCGGGTCGTCAACGTATTAACCATGATTCACAACGTTTTATTGGTGGCGTTGGCTGGCGTCAAAATGAGCAAACATATGACGGTTACCGTTTTGAATATAATGCCAATGACAAGTTAAACTTAGATTATACTTATGTTTACAATGTAAATCGTATTTTTGGCCCTGACAGCAAAGTAGCGGGTGATTTAGCAGGTAATTTACATTTACTTAATGGTGGTTTTAAATTTAATAAAGATCACAACATTAAAGCGTTTGCTTATCTTTTAGATTTTGATACAGCTGCCGCATTTTCTACCAACACTTATGGCTTTTTATATAAAGGCAATGTTGGCGGCGTAAAATTACTTGCTAGTTATGCCACGCAAAGTGATACTGGTGATAATCTAATTGATTACACTGCTGACTACTATAACCTAGAAGCGGCAACCAAATTAGGTAGCGTTACCTTAAAAGCGGGTGTTGAAATGCAAGGTAGTGATAATGGCGTTGCCTTTAAAACACCATTAGCAACATTACATGCATGGAATGGTTTTGCCGATGTGTTCTTAAATACACCTGCTGATGGCCTTGAAGATATTTATGTTACTGCGGTAACTAAAGTGAAAGGTGTTAAGCTTGTTGCTACTTACCATGATTTTTCTTCTGATGTAAATGGGATTGATTATGGTTCAGAAATTGATTTAGTCGCTGCTTATACAGTCAATAAAAACTATAGCTTATTAGCGAAATATGCTAACTATAGTGCTGACAGTTTTTCTAAAGACACGGATAAAGTATGGCTAATGTTAACGGCTAAATTTTAGCTAATAATTAGCTAACACAGGACATTTCAACAGGGCATTTAACGTGAGTTAAGTGCCTTTTTAGTTTCCTAATTTTTTAACCCTCAGCTATAAATAAAATTCTGATTGTCCTGAGCTTACTGAAAGCTTAGAATAACCGCGGTTTTTCATGGTTAGGCTTATCAACTTTGTTATTAATGATCGACAATTACGACTCATTTACGTTTAATTTAGTACATTATTTTCAGGCGTTAGACCAAGAAGTGAAAGTAGTCCGTCACGACGAAATTAGTTTACGCGAGATTGAACAGCTCAAACCCGAATATTTAGTTATATCCCCAGGTCCATGCGACCCTGACCGTGCAGGTATATCTTTAGCAGTTGTAGCACAGTTCGCTGGAAAAATTCCATTGCTAGGCGTCTGCTTAGGCCACCAGTGCATTGCCCAACATTTTGGTGCTAAGGTGGTAAAAGCTAAAAATTTAATGCATGGTAAAACCAGTGCTATAACTCATAGTGGCTTAGGGTTATTTGCCGGACTTAAAAAACCATTGCAAGTTACTCGATATCACTCGCTCATTGTTGATCAACACTCTTTGCCTGATGAGTTAACTATTACGGCATGGAGCCTTGATGAACAAGGTAACAAAGAAGAAATTATGGCTCTTCAACACAATCAACTTGCTCTTTGTAGTGTTCAATTTCATCCCGAGTCTGTTTTAACAGAACAAGGACAAACGCTTTTGAAAAACTTTTTAACCATGTATTCTTCATAACATTAATTACTTCACTTGGTATAAGATAAGCAAATAAAAACTCTTTTCTCACATTAATGCTTTGATAACATAAACCGATAACTTTAGAATAAACATTTACTTTGTACTCTTTTCAAATGAAAGAGTGAACTTGTGAGACACTAATTAGACCCTATGCAATTTTTTGACAACAACGACATACTTTCTGCTATACACCAACAGGCTGTTAGTTTATCTATCAGTAAAGATTTTGCTGAGCAACGCAATGGCAAGGTCAACCTGGTCGACTTTCAGGGTAGTGAGCAAGAAAATCGCCGCAGAGAGTTATTATCGGTTGAAGTTAAAGCACAACAAGAAAAAATAGTTGCTGCCCATGGGGAAGAGCACTTTCGTAAACAAGTGATGGCAACATTTTTTGCTCAAGTAAATAAACAAATAAATGACGAATTTGATAACAAAGCTTACTTATATAACCGTGTGCTCAGTATTGAAGATGCTGCCCCAACGATTTTAGAGTTACTTTCTTTACGAGCAACGTCCATTAATAATATAAAACCTTTGGCGACCTCATTACCTTGGCTTGCAACTGACTTAGTGAGCTTAGTTAACAAGCCTCAATACAGAAAGCGCGCTGACGTACAAGTTAATGACGCAAAACTTGCCCTGAGTTACTTAGGGCTAGATAATTTAAAGCTGGTGATGCCAACCTTCATCCTTAAACATTGGTTACCCGAGAGTACCGCACCGTTTAGCTTGATGAAACGAAAATTATGGAATGACAGTTTATCTATCGCCCTAGCCTCAAGCGCACTCGCTGAGTATTCTGGTGCTAATCGCTATACTGCATTCACTACTGGCATGTTGTCTAATGTTGGCAAACTCGCGATTACACGCTGTTTTTTAAACACCTATAACCGAATGTATAAACAAGAATTACGTGACGCTTTTAATACTAAAGATAAGCGTTTACACAATATTCTCGTCAAAATTAAAAACCCACCTGAGCTGTTACTTGAGCAATTAATATTACGTAGTAGTAAATTATCTGCAGAATTGATTGAACTAATGAACTTTGATCGCTTACCCATAACGGAAGCAATGTTTGACCTAGCTTACGCAGACACTATAGATAAGATGTCCCCTATTGCCCAAATTGTTACTAAAGCCAAGGTGTATGTCAGCTATCGTAGCCTAGCAAAAGAGAACTTAATTAATGATGATGAAAAAGCGTTATTATTTAAGTCTGCAAAATTGACTAAAGCTGAAATTTCATTACTCAATAAAAGTGATATTGACCACATCAAGTTAAAATTTAACTAATTTTACCAACTTTTGCTAAATTATTTTTGATTATTTATTAAAATAGCTAAAAATTCATTTTCAGTGAGTCAAACGACCTGCATTAAACAAAACTCATTTTTAGTGTTTTTTCATTTCTATAAATATTCATTATATTTGAATAAAACCCGCCAACCCTTTGTTTTTACTAGCTTGCAAGCCATTCAAACAAGACAAAGTAGTTTTTTCCTGTCATAATAATCTCCTGTTTTTTTAAGCACTGAATAATTTTTAAGCACTGAACGATTTTTTTAGTATAAAAAAATAAATTGCTTATATACTAAACTCAGTGTGATCCATGTAAATATAGCTATCCAATTTTGAGGAGTTTGAAATGTCAGAACAGTTTTCTGTAAATCGCACGTTATTTGATGATGTTATGGTGCCTAACTACGCACCTTCAGCTGTTATACCTGTACGCGGTAAAGGCTCTCGAGTGTGGGATCAACAAAACAATGAGTATGTTGATTTCGCTGGCGGTATAGCAGTGAATTGTTTAGGTCATTGTCATCCTGCACTTGTTGGTGCATTACAAGAGCAAAGCGAAAAAATTTGGCATTTATCCAATGTAATGACCAATGAACCGGCATTACGTTTAGCGAAAAAATTAGTAGATAGCACGTTTGCAGACAAAGTGTACTTTGCTAACTCTGGCGCTGAATCAAATGAAGCCGCATTGAAACTAGCACGCCGCTGGGCGCTTGAAGTTCATGGTAGTGATAAAACTCAAATCATCGCTTTTAATCAAGGTTTCCACGGGCGTACTTTCTTTACCGTAACTGTGGGTGGCCAAGCTGCATATTCTGATGGTTTTGGTCCAAAACCGGGTGATATTGTTCACGCTGAATATAACAATTTAGACAGCGTCAAAGCGCTTATTTCAGACAAAACCTGCGCCATAATGATTGAACCATTACAAGGCGAAGGCGGTATTGTTTCGCCTACTGATGAATTCATTAAAGGTGTTCGCGAATTATGTAATCAATATAACGCTTTATTGATTTTTGATGAAGTGCAAACAGGTGCTGGTCGTTTAGGTCCGCTTTATGCCTATATGGATTTGGGTGTTACACCAGACATTTTAACCTCTGCCAAAGGCTTGGGCGGCGGTTTCCCCATTGGTGCTATGTTAACAACCACCAATATTGCCAAACATTTAAAAGTGGGTACTCATGGTAGCACTTACGGTGGTAACCCATTAGCTTGTGCTGTGAGTAACGCGGTTCTTGACGTCATTAATACACCAGAAGTACAAAGTGGCGTAAAAGCTAAAGCACAACTTTTCGTTGACGGTTTACATGCCATCAATGCTAAATACGATGTATTTAAAGAAGTTCGTGGTAAAGGTTTATTAATTGGCGCGGTATTAAATGACAAATACCAAGGTAAGGCAAAAGACTTCTTAGTTGCCGCCATGAGCGAGGGAGTAATGTCCTTAGTTGCCGGCGCAAATATTATTCGTTTTGCACCATCGTTAGTGATTCCTGATGAAGA
This sequence comes from uncultured Colwellia sp., assembly GCA_963974965.1. GTDB lineage: Bacteria > Pseudomonadota > Gammaproteobacteria > Enterobacterales > Alteromonadaceae > Colwellia. The sequence goes on from CAXBEX010000020.1 coordinate 53,623, forward strand.
CATTGTTGAGGGTTTAGCACGTTTTGAAAAGGCTGTAGCTAACATAGCATCTTAATATTGTTTATTAATATGCTATCTGTTTACGGCTATTTATTAAAGTGAATGCCCTATTCAATAATCTTGCTACCCTACGTTAGTGGTAGCAAGAACTTCTTTTAATCATCGAGAACCATTTATGATTATAATCCGACCTATTAAAATGACTGATTATGACGACTTATATCGCATAGCCATTGAATCTGGCCATGGTTTTACTTCATTGCCGGTTAACGAAGATATATTAAAACAGCGTATTACCCACTCAGAAGAATCTTTTAAAGCGCAAGTGAGTCAACCTGGTAATCAAGGCTACTTGTTTGTGATGGAAGATACTCAAACAGGTCAAATCGTTGGTACCTCAGGCATTGAAGCCGCCGTTGGTTTAGACAATGCTTTTTATCATTATCATTTAGGTAAAGTTGTTCATAGCTCCCGCGAATTAAATATTCATAATACCGTTGAAACACTTGCCCTTTGCAATGATTATTCTGGTGCGACTGAAATTTGCACCTTATTCTTACAAGAAAGCCATCGAAAAGAGGGGAATGGAAGATTTTTATCTCGCTGTCGATTTTTATTTATTGCTGAACATACCGAGCGCTTTTCTGATTGTGTTATTGCTGAAATGCGAGGCGTGAGCGATGAAAATGGTAAATCTCCATTTTATGACTGGCTTGAAGAACACTTTTTATCCATTGAATTCACCAAAGCAGACTATTTAACGGGTATAGGTAACAAAGACTTTATTGCTGAATTAATGCCTAAATACCCTGTTTATGTCAGTTTGCTCAGTAAAGAAGCACAACAAGTCATTAACCAAGTACACAACAATACGGTACCTGCTTTACGTTTACTTCAGGCTGAAGGTTTTTCTCGCCGTGGTTATGTTGATATCTTTGATGCTGGCCCCACAGTTGAAGCTGAACGAAGCCAAATAAGAGCGGTTCGCGAAAGTAATAAATATCAAGTACTCGTTGATGATAATTGCGAACAACAAAGCAAGCAAAAATATATTGTTTGTAATACAAAAGTTGAAAACTTTAGAGCAACACAGGTCAAGCTATCACTTCGTGAAACAGCTAATCAAATAGTCATTAACACTGAAGTTGCACAAGCGTTACAAGTACAAGAAGGCGATTGGGTTCGCATTATTGCTAATTAACCTTAACACTGTAATAAATTATTGTAGGAAATATTATGTCCGTTACCTTTTCACAAGAAGTTCAATTTATTAATGGCACCTGGATTAAAGGCGAAGATAATGCATTTAACTCAACAAATCCGGCTACTAACGAAGCGCTGTGGCATGGCTGTGCAGCTTCTGCTACGCAAGTAAACAGTGCTGTTTACGCTGCTAGACAAGCCTTTTATCCATGGGCAGATCTCCAGTTTGAACAACGCTTGGCCATCATTGAAAATTTTGCACAGTTATTAACTGAAAATAAAGAAAAACTAGCCACCACTATCTCACAAGAAACCGGACGTTTATTATGGGAAACTCGTACTGAAATTGCCGCTATGGTAGGAAAAGTAGCTATTTCAGTACGTGCATATCATGAACGTACTGGTACTGTTGAAAACCCTATGCCAGGTGCAAAAGCCTTTATTCGTCACAAACCACATGGCGTGGTTGCCGTATTTGGCCCATACAATTTCCCTGCACATTTACCAAACAGTCACATTGTTCCTGCATTATTAGCGGGTAATACTATCGTGTTTAAACCAAGTGAGCTTACACCTTTAGTAGCACAAATTTGTTTACAACTATGGCAACAAGCAGGTTTACCTGCTGGTGTGATCAACATGGTACAAGGTGAAGTAGAAACAGGTAAAGCGTTGGCCAATCATCCTGGCATTGACGGCTTATTTTTTACTGGTAGTTCAAATACCGGGCACTTATTACATCAACAATTCTCTGGTCAACCGGGAAAGATATTAGCACTTGAAATGGGCGGCAATAACCCGTTAATTGTTAAAGATGTTACCGATGTTGACGCCGTTGTTCATGATATTATTCAATCTGCCTTTGTTACGACAGGGCAGCGCTGTACATGTGCCCGCAGATTATTTTTAGAAAACAATGCCATTGGCGATGCTATTTTGGCTCGACTTGTTGAGGTAACCAAACAGATCAAAAGTGGCCATTATGACGATGAAGACGCCTTTATCAGCTCGCTTATCTCAGAAAAAGCAGCGCTTGGCCTAATCGCCGCACAGCAAGAGCTTATTGACTTAGGTGGTGAAGTATTAGTAGCGATGAAACATACTCCAGGAACAGGTTTTGTTACACCGAGTATTGTAGAAGTCAGTAATGTTAGTAACATTCCCGATGAAGAACATTTTGGTCCACTATTAAAAGTGTATCGCTATGATGATTTTGAACAAGCGATTGAAGCAGCCAACAATACCAGTTTTGGTTTATCCGCAGGCTTGCTTAGTGATAGCGAAGCACTTTGGCAGACGTTCTTAAGTCGTATTCGTGCCGGTATTGTCAATAGAAATCGCCCAACAACAGGTGCAAATAGTGCTGCACCTTTTGGTGGTATTGGTGCCAGTGGTAACCACAGATCGGGTGCCTATTATGCCGCTGATTATTGTGCTTTTCCAATCTCATCGGTAGAGGTAGATAAAGTAGAATTACCTGCAAAATTAAGCCCTGGACTTAAATTTTAGTCACTAAGAATAGATCAATTTCAATCATTGCTAACGTCCTCTTCGCAAGCCACGAGTCGGCCTACTTGTTGTGCCAACACAGCTATGATGGCATATGCTTTAAGTAAATTATTAAGTAAAAATTTAAGCGTAAGATTGGTCCGCTTTTCAGACCTCTCTCTTTATCATAACGATCAATAAAACTGGTTGTGGTAATTAACAAATGTAAGAGGAAACTCATGAACAAAATCAAAGTATCGATTATTGGTGGCGCTGGCTACGGCGCAGCAGAATTACTTCGTCACTTAATTGTCCGTGACGACGTTGAAGTATTACGCGTATCAAGTAAAGATTATATTGGTAAGACTATCGGTCAAGTTCATCGTTCTTTATTTGGTCTAGATAAAACTGACCTTGTTATCCAAGACATTACTCCACGAGAATGTATTGAAGGTGCTGATATTGTATTTTTGGCAATGCCACATATCATTACCGCGCGCGTTGCAATGGAATTATTTGATACTGATGTACGTATCATTGATTTATCTGGTGACTTCCGTTTAGAAAACCTTGAAGATTACATTCGTGATTATGCTCCTGAGCATCCGTGTCCGGAACGTTTAGGCACTTTCGCTTACGGTATGCCAGAATTAAATGCTGATAGTATTAAAGGTGCGCAATATGTTGCAAGCCCTGGTTGTTTTGCAACTGGTATCGCGGTAGGTTTATTACCATTAGCAAAAGCAGGTATAATCACTAACGGTAATGTGCGTACTGTTGCAATGACAGGCTCTTCTGGCTCAGGTGTTCGCCCAATCGAAGGTACGCATCACCCTGTCCGCGCTAACAACCTTAAAGCCTACAAAACATTGCAGCATCAGCATCGTGCAGAGATCCTGCAAACATTAGGTAAAGCTGGTGCTGAAAATACCTCTTTAGACTTTATCCCTGTTTCAGCGCCTTTAGTACGAGGTATTTTAGCGATTTCTCAGCTTGATCTTCCAGAAGGTTACAGCGAAGCAGATATTCAAAAAATGTATGAAGACTATTATGCTCCTCACCGTAGCGTAATTGTAATGCCTTTAGGTCAAAGCCCAGAAGTTGTTGCTGTTAAAAACACCATACGTGTAGAAGTAGGTATCAGCGTTCGCATTGATGAATTAACAGGTCAACGCACACTAGCTTGTATCACCGCTATTGATAATTTAGTGAAAGGTGGTGCAGGACAAGCAATACAGTGTTTCAACTTAATGACAGGTAAGGACGCATCATTTGGTCTTGACCAACCTGGCATGTGGCCATAAACCATGACTAAGTCAACTCATAAACCAGTCGCTGTTGTAAAAGTTGGTGGCGATGTCTTACAAGGCCAAGTTGAGCGTGACGGTATTGCTGCCAATGTTAAAGACTTGGTTGATGCTGGCTGGCGTGTCATTGTGTTGCACGGTGGCGGCCCACAAACTAACGAGCTACAAGAAAAGCACGGTTTAGTACCCAACAAAATTGCTGGCCGTCGTATCACTAGCGAAGCGGATCTTTTGGTAGTAAAACAAGCTATATGTGGTGAAGTAAACGTAGGGCTAACACAAGTATTACAAAACGTTGGCGTTAACGCTTTCGGCTGTAACGGTGCTTCAGGTAAGTTAATTACCGCTTCTAAGCGTCCACCTCGCGTAATGTCAGGTGCAGGTGATGAGCCAATTGACTTTGGTGAAGTGGGTGATGTCGTGTCGGTTAACGCTGAATTACTTAACAACCTTACCGAACTTGGTTTAGTGCCGGTTATCGCTACCTTAGGTGTTGAACAAAACTCTGGTCGTGTATTTAATATCAATGCGGATACTACCGTAGTACAAATCGCGCGTGCGTTAAAAGCCGATTTGTTACTATTAACCACGGCTGTTGGTGCGATTTACCACGATCTTGATAAGCCAGAATCGCGTGTTGCGCAAATCAATGCTCAACAAGCAAAAGATTTGATCGACCAAGGCGTGATTCAAGGTGGCATGATCCCTAAAGTAGAAGAAGCGTTATCGGTATTAGCTAATGGCGTTAAAAATATTGCTATTGTTGGTCCTCAGGTCAAAGGCGCATTTCTTGCTGTTGCCAAAGGCGAAGGCACCAAAGGTACCAAAATTAATTTGCTTTAATTTTGCTTTAACAATGTAAAAAATTAAAATAGCTCTCACTCTTGCACGATAGTTTGAGGGCTTTTTTATACTGGTTAACTAAATTAAATTACATGCTTATGTACTATTTTCAGGTTGATTTAAAAGGCGTATGAACAATCGCTAAATTTAACAACCTGTTAGAGATTTGTTTTTCTACAAATCGACGGTTGAAGCGATAACAGAACTCATCGAGGTATTCTTGCAAATATTGACTCGTGATACCATGAAATGTTCCTAACAAAAATGCTTTTAAATTGCCTATTGCAATGTGAACCCAAGGTAGCCATTCATCAACTTTATCACTAGGCGTTACTTTTGGCTGATGCTGTTGAGTTTTATCAATAATATTCAGCCCTCTAAATGCGTCAGTTCTCACCTGTTGGCCTTTGAGTAAGTGATGTTTAACAAAGTCTTCTACGGTCTTGAAATTCACGGTATTCATTCGTATGCCAGTACTGTTCGTGTACTGGCATATACTGCATAAGTTGACAATATACATATCTATTACTTCATTTTAATACTCTAAAGCGCCACCATTTCCCCCACTATACATAACTTCCAATTCAACTATAGCGATAGACTTATTTAATAATAACTCATTATAAATAGTCATCAAATCATCTGCTTGAGCAGGGATAAGTCTAAAGGTATCCTTGGCTATTTTTGTCTTACTCTTGAACGATAAATCCAGTATCTCACCTGCCTTGGCAACAACAACAAATGTCCCTTTAATCGTCCCTGTTTCTGACATATAAATGTTACGAACCTTACTACCTTTTCGAAGCTTCTTTTCATCAAATAAATATTTTTCGCCATTAAAGGAAATCGTTCTCTTACCAACTAACGCAGCTCGTTCTGTATTTTTTTCTACTTTCTTTATTGCTGTAATCTTACTTTCATCAATATAAGCATTATCATCTGACTTAAGGGGTTTTTCATCAAAACTTTTACTCTCCGGTACTTCTTCATGTTCTGATTGTGAACATGAAACTAGCAAAGCACTTAGACAAAAGGCCAAAATCAATAATTTATCTTTTTTCACTCTATGTAATCTCCTAGTTGAAAAAACCAGCTAATTTGCTGGCTTTTTAATATACTCCCTACCTTTTAACCTTATTATTTACGACGACGTAATAAAGTCAGTGGTAGTAATAGCAATGCTAACCAAGAAGTAGAACCACCACTTGATTTTTTAGCTGGAGGAGCTACTGGAGCTGGAACATCGTTTACAGTAACTGAAACATTATTAGTAACCGTATCGGTGCCATCATTCACGCTTACAGTAAACGCTAAGGTCTCACTGCCCGACGCTAATGAAGGGGCGGTAAAGCTAGCTGCTGCAGAATCGTCTCCTGTTAACGTAACGTCCGTACCTGATGTTTGAATCCAGCTATAGGTCAACGTATCACCATTTGGATCAGTCGCTTCAGCCGACATACTAACACTTGCGCCTTCATTGACCGTTTGGTCTTGACTTGATGTTAGTGTGGGCAAACGGTTATCACAGGCATAAGTATCACCAGCAACCACATTAGAGAAAATACTAGTTTGTGTATTGGTAAACGTTATATCGTCAATATACCAACCAGAGCCAAAATCAAAATACGGTTCAGGTACAAAGCCAGAGTCTGTTGCTACTCTAAAGCGGAATTGTACTTGGTTACCATTTAAGGTTTCACCGAAGTTAATGGTTTCCCAGCCATTGTTTGCACCAGAAAACATATCTCGACCCGCAATAGCCGCCTCAGTATTTTCAAGCCCAGTATCAGTATAACCATCACCTTCAAAAGTTGCGCCCATCGTGGTTACATCAGCCCAATCAGCGCCATTAACACTTACTTCAACCACAGCACCATCATAACCTTCTTCTAAGTTATATAAATGCCAGAAGCTGATCGTATATTCGCCATCAAAACCTACTGACATTGGTCGCGTTTGGTAGCCTACGTCTGCAGTAAAACTATTACCCGTTGCTGAAATAAGGCCGTCTGACGCATCCCATTGATCTAAACCAAAGGTGCCTGATGCCATGTCACCGCCTACCATTACAGTTTCAGTAAAGTCATGTAAACGAGATAGCGTGTTAAGGTCTTCGTATTGTGTTGTCCCTACCAGTTCACGTGTTACAAAGTCAACGTTGGTCGTAGTGGACAGCATGTAGTCACTTGCTTCAACACCTTCGGCTAAGTCAGGAACAAACTTAAGCACTAACTCATCGCCAGTGCCGGCTTCGTTTAGAGTAAATTCAATAGGTGCACTGGTTACAGAGCCAAATATCGCAACATCACCAAGCGTAACTACACCGTCATTAGCAAACGTTACGTCATGGTCACTCATTACCTCTACAGTACCTGTAATACCTGTTAACGCGGCATTACCACCGTTTTTGATAGTAAAGCTAACCGTACCCGTTTCACCTTTATCTAGGATATTATCGTTAGAACAATAACCAGAAGTTAAGCCTTCATAGTTAGTATTTAACACATGATCACTTACACTGAACGTATCTAAATCTGTTTTATAAGATTCCACTACACCGGCGTGATCCGTTGCGAATCGACTTGGTGATACAGCGCCTAGACCCATACCGCGCTTAGCAAATGCCGCTAATATAAGTTTGTAATCTTCTACATCGTTGGCGTACGCCGCAGCTAGTATGGCATCACGACCTTCAGTAAACGTTGGTGCCATTGGCATCATTTTGTAACCAGCTACCAAGTAATCTTTTATCAAGCTCTTCGCTTCAGCAAAGGTATGACGCTCATCATTGGCCATGCTTACAAAAGATTCCCATAACATATTGCCCCAGATAGACCCCGGAGAGTGAAGTAGTTCTGGGTATAAACCAACGTCAGCAAACGTAGATGGGTTAATCTCTATACTAGTAGAGTAAGGATATGGACGTATTCCATTTACAAAGCTTGATACATAAGTAATAGCACCATAGCCGCCGCCATAAGCCTCGTTACCTAAAACTAAATTGTTGTCAGCCTCGGTGGTGAGCATTAAAGCATGGAAATCACCAAAAGCTTCACCCATTGCGCCGGCTTGTTGGCTGCTTAAACCTGAGCCATTACCTACTAAGCGGTTACTAATATAGTGACCCCATTCGTGTGCAATAATGGCATTGTCCCATGAACTATCTTTGAAAACGCGCGAAAGATCATTCTTGAACATATCGATAGACACAGTTTCATTAGCATCGAGTAATGCGTATATTGCAGCACCGTCACTGAAATTTAATCCCATGCTTGGAATGGTAACTGTATCATCGGCTCCACCCATAGGAGCAGGCGTACCGTCATCACTATTGTTGGCAATTAATACCGCAATAGCTCCCGCATCTTGTGCATTTTTCACTTTAACGGTGAAGTTACAATCACCACGGTCAATAATAGCGATTTTACCCGCTAAATCTGCGCCATTTACTGGAGTTTCACAACCATTTCTTATAGGATCAACCGCATCTTCGATACGAACTAAGTCACCAGAAAGATCATAAACGTCAGCACCAAAACTGGCGAATTGAACGACATCTAACAAACCTAAGCCTGGATGAGAAGCTACCGTTAAGCCAAAATCTACCCCATTGACCGCCTGTGTTGTTTCCCACAAAAACATCTGCATGCGCGGCGAACCACCATCGGCAGGTGTAGACATATTGGCATTATCAAATCCTGAGTTGTCTTGTACTTCTACGTTTAACGCATCACCTTCCACACCACCACGTTCGTAGTTTAATGCCTGTGCGTTACCGGAAGCTTCATCAAAACCATGATCATAATAGTCATCATGTAAATAGTTAGTCACGAAGAATAAGTTGACAATAGCGGCGTTACGATTATTAACTGAATACTCAGCTTCTGAGTCAGTATATTGATAATCAAACGTCTTATCCGCAGTAACATCAGCCATGTAGTCACCATTTGAGAACCCTTGGGGCGCAATGGCATCTACATAAGCGGTTACGTTGTTACCTTGGGTCGCAGTAGCGTCATCAGCTAACCATGCGTCGCCCGTACTAATAGGACCATTACTTAAAGTCACCATCGGAGCATCTATGTATTCTGTCGTAAGAAACGCATCAACATCGCTTCCCACGGGCGCTGGCATTACTTCACCATGAGGACTGTCCCAAGGCGTTCCATCAGCATCTGCATATACACGATAATTAAAGTCAGCCACATGGCTTTTTAAGTTGTTCTTAAATAATACTTCACCTGTGCTCGCTGATACAACATAACTAAAATATTCTGAATCTAGGCTGTCTGCTTCGCCCATTTCAATTTCAACATAATGAGCGGCAACTAATTTATTTTTTCGTTCAAAAAATACTTTTTTAGCGCGAGGTTCGCCAACCATCATTTTATTGGTCGAAAAATTCGTCACAGTGAACTTTTCATATTTGTCGGCTGAGGCTTTAGCAACTAAATTTATTGAACCAGTCTCGCCGCCCATAGCCGCATATGCAGCCTTGATAGAATGTGTTGTATCCCCAAAAGCAGCATCAATATTCTTTATGTTTGCCGAAACTGACTTAGCGACATTTTTGTCAACCAAGTAGCCCGACGATGCTACTAAGTTCAATTCACGGTCCATCATAATGTTGTATTCACGATTGAACACTTCTACACCAGCAACTTCTTGTTTATATTTTGCTATTTTTGCACCACGACCGATATCATGGCTATTAGCTAAAACGGCTTGAGCAATGTTACGTTTTGACGAGGAATTTCCCGTCAATTTATTCAAGTAAAAATCGGCAGCAAAGGCAAGTTGATGTTCTGCAGCAACAGCACCTAAATCAGGTTTTGCTTCGTTTTTGCCTGCCCATTGAAAAGTAGTTTTACCTAATTGCGCATCATACTGATTTGCCATACCACTAGCAGACGCTAAATTAGTTTGCTTTTGTGCAAAAGTATTTGTTGGTAACTTGATTTTGGTCGGGATATTAAAATTTTGTACGTCATTAAAATTTGCAGCAACACTTCCCATTGCTGTAGCTGAAAGAGCTGCAGCAACAAAGCTTGCAACAAGTGATTTATTTGAATTCATGAAAACTCCTTTAATATTATTGTGACTTCATTCTTAGCAAATGATTAGTTCATTCATCTTTATTTTATTTTATTTCAATAAACGATTAACACCCTAAACCATAACAGCAACAAAAAACAGTATATATACAAAAAAGTTACATTTATTTTACAATTGATTGTATTGAAAAATGAACAACAGTTTAATTTTGATCACCATTCAAATTTCAATGAAATACAATTTTCATATTTACATCACCTTATCCTTTATTCTTTTATAAAATTTATTATTGATTTTTATCACCAAAAAATTGTACAGTTAGTGCTATAATTTAGTTATCTCGACACAAGATTATTTAAGTATTATTATGGTTACAAACAATGAAGGTTACATTCATATAATTGAGTATTTGACTGAACATTTAAGTTTATTTGAAAATACGCCTGTCGTAGATAAAAGTGCAGACACTGTTATGGCAGTAATTGAGATCGAGTTGAGCGATCAAATAATTTCTGTCTGTAGTCAAAATGAAGCGTTAACGTTCAGCCAACGTAACGTCATCATTCGTGAAGTTGATACCATTTTTGGTGATCTTGAAGAAATTTTATCCGGGGTCGTAAACAACCCAGTATCGGATCAACAAGCTATATTCATTAAAGAATTCGCCACACTAATTAAAAACTTATTCGACACTGAGATTAACAACCTGCTAGCCCAAACCTCTTAAACATCGCAACACTACATAACCAGTTTAGTTTACATTGGCTATCACACTGTTTATTTCATTGCCTAGTGTTAGTTTTATCAATCCCTCTTAACTCAATACTCGTACTTAATATTTCACAACTAATATTTAGAAGCTAACTTATCGCAACTAAGAAATTGCAACGATTTTAAAGATCACTCATCCAATCAAGCTGTTTATTCGCTTGTGTTTTACGTTCCATCAAATCACGAATAAGCGGTGTTAAAATCAATTCCATCGCTAAGCCCATTTTTCCACCTGGCACAACCAATGTACTTACCCTTGACATAAATGAGCCATCTATCATGCGAAGGTAGTACTGAAAATCAACATTTTTGACTTCGCGGAAGCGGATAACAACAAAGCTTTCGTCTAAACTCGGTATCGCTTTTGCGCTAAAGGGATTTGAGGTGTCAACGGTAGGTACACGTTGAAAATTAATATGAGTGCGTGAAAATTGTGGGGTAATAAAGGAAATATAATCTTCCATACTGCGCACTATACTCGCCGTAACTGCTTCACGGTTATGACCACGTTTTTTTGTATCGCGAACGATTTTTTGGATCCATTCCAAGTTAACAATGGGTACCATACCAATAAGTAGATCAACATGTTTTGCAACATCGTTCTCTTTAGTTACTACACCACCGTGAAGTCCTTCATAGAACAATAAATCTGCACCATCGCCTAACTCTTCCCATGGTGTGAAAGTACCTGGCATTTGATTATAAGGCACTGCATCGTCAAACGTATGCAAATAGCGGCGCATCATGCCTTTGCCTGTTTCGCCATAAGTAGTAAATAATTTTTCTAATGCACCAAAATCATTAGCTAGATCACCAAAATAACTAATATTAGCATGCGTTTCTTTGGCTTTACGCTTTTCCAAATCCATTTCTTGACGAGAAAAACGATGAAAGCTATCTCCTTCAACATTGACCGAGCTAATACCCAACGTTCGAAACATGTGTTCAAACGCTGATGTTGTTGTTGATGTGCCTGCACCAGAGGAGCCAGTAACAGCAATAATAGGATTTTGTGATGACATGGAAACTGACCCAAATGATAATATAGCTATTTTATACGGGGAATTAACGTGAACGTCAAGAAACAAAAAACCGAGCCAAGGCTCGGTTTTTACTTCTTATAAAAGAATGAAACTTAAACTAGTGTTTAAGCTTCTGCTGATTCTTCAACTTCTTCAACAATTTCTTCAACTGCTGGACGGTCTACTAATTCAACATAAGCCATCGGTGCTTTATCACCAGTACGGAAACCACATTTTAAAATGCGAGTATAACCACCTGGACGTTCTTGGTAACGTGCACCAAGTTCGTTAAATAAAATACCTACTACTTCTTTGTCTTGTGTACGAGCAAATGCTAAACGACGATTTGCAACACTGTCGGTCTTAGCCAATGTAATCAAAGGCTCTACAACGCGACGTAGTTCTTTAGCTTTAGCTACAGTCGTTTTGATAACGCCGTGCTTAACTAAAGAGCTTGCCATATTGCGGAACATCGCTTGGCGATGACTGCTATTACGGTTTAACTGGCGACCACTTTGACGATGACGCATGTGTTAATCCTTCTTAAAAAACTATTAAAAAAACGATGATCGAACTAGTCGTTGTCAACAATGCTTTCAGGTGGCCAGTTTTCTAGGCGCATGCCTAGTGACAAACCACGTGACGCTAACACGTCTTTAATTTCAGTTAATGACTTCTTACCTAAATTAGGCGTTTTAAGAAGCTCAACTTCAGCACGTTGTACTAAATCACCAATATATTGAATTGCTTCTGCTTTTAAGCAGTTTGCGCTGCGGACCGTTAGTTCTAGATCATCAACTGGACGAAGCAAAATAGGGTCAAACAGTGGTTTTTCTTCCACTTGCTCAACTTCTTTAATATCACGTAGCTCTACAAACGCATCTAGCTGTTCAGCTAAAATAGTTGAAGCACGACGGATAGCTTCTTCAGGATCCAATGTACCATTGGTTTCCATATCTAAAACTAATTTGTCTAAATCTGTACGTTGTTCAACACGTGCAGAATCAACATCATAAGCAATTCTTACTACTGGGCTGAATGAGGCATCAACCAACAAACGACCAATAGCACGATCTTCTTCCTCGGCATCACGGCGCGCTGAAGCAGGTACATAACCACGACCCATTTCAATTTTAATGCGCATGCTGATAGAACCTTCACCTGTTAAGGTGCAGATAACATGTTCTGGGTTTGCAATAGTTACATCACCATCATGTTGAATATCAGCTGCCGTTACAGGGCCTTCACCAGACTTAGTTAACGTTAGAAAGGCTTCATTTTTGCCTTCTAAAATAACTGCAAGCCCTTTAAGGTTTAACAATATTTCGATGATGTCCTCTTGAACACCTTCTTTACTACTGTACTCATGTAATACACCTTCAATTACTACTTCAGTTACCGCACAACCTGGCATTGAAGATAAAAGAATGCGGCGTAACGCATTACCTAAAGTGTGACCAAAACCACGTTCTAATGGCTCTAAAGTCACCTTAGCACGACGAGGGTTGATATTTTCAATACCAACCATACGTGGTCTAAGGAATTCGGTTACAGAACCCTGCATATATGTCCTCTCTTAAAGTGCAACTTTACTATTTAGAGTAAAGTTCAACAATCAACTGTTCATTAATTTCAGCAGATAAGTCAGCTCTATCAGGAACACGTTTGAATGTACCTTCTAGTTTTTTGTTATCAACTTCAACCCAAAGTGGCTTTTCACGTTGGTCGGCTAAATCTAAAGCAGCAATAATACGCGCTTGAGTTTTAGACTTCTCACGAACAGAAACCACATCTTCAGCTTTAACAGTGAAAGATGGAATATTTACTACAACACCGTTTACCACGATAGCCTTGTGGCTAACTAATTGACGAGCTTCAGCACGAGTGCTTGCATAGCCCATACGGTAAACGACGTTATCTAAGCGTGTTTCTAAAAGTTGTAACAAGTTTTCACCTGTATTTCCTTTTAAACGTGCCGCTTCTTTGTAGTAATTACTGAATTGTTTTTCAAGTACGCCAAAAATACGACGAACTTTTTGTTTTTCACGAAGTTGAACACCGTAATCAGACAAACGACCGCGACGGGCGCCGTGTTGACCTGGTATTGTTTCGATTTTACATTTAGTGTCAATTGCTCTAACACCGCTTTTAAGGAACAAATCTGTTCCTTCGCGGCGACTAAGCTTTAACTTAGGACCTAAATATCTAGCCATTTTCTTTCTCCAACTATCCTAAAAAAGAGCGATTAAACGCGACGTTTCTTAGGAGGACGACAACCATTATGAGGAATAGGCGTAACGTCGGTAATGTTGGTGATTTTAAAACCAGCAGCATTTAAGGCACGGATAGCAGATTCACGACCTGGACCTGGACCTTTAACGAACACTTCAATATTCTTCAAGCCAAACTCTTTTGCAGTAGCGCCTGCGCGGTCTGCAGCTACTTGCGCAGCAAAAGGGGTAGATTTACGTGAACCACGGAAACCTGAACCACCTGCAGTCGCCCAAGATAATGCATTACCTTGACGGTCTGTAAGAGTCACGATTGTGTTGTTGAAAGAAGCATGGATATGAGCCATGCCATCAGCAACTTGTTTTTTTACGCGTTTACGCGAACGAACGGGTGTTTTAGCCATTGTCTAGTTCCTCTTACTTCTTAATTGGCTTACGAGGACCTTTACGGGTACGCGCATTTGTTTTAGTGCGTTGACCACGTAGAGGAAGACTGCGACGGTGACGGATGCCACGGTAACAACCTAAATCCATAAGACGTTTAATATTCATTGAAACTTCACGGCGCAAATCACCTTCTACGGTAAATTTGTCCACTTCAGCGCGAAGCAAATCAATTTTTGCCTCGTCTAATTCACTGATCTTTGTTGATTCGTCGATACCTGCTGCCGCACAAATTACTTTTGCACGGGTAGCGCCGATACCGTAAATCGCAGTAATGGCGATTACTGCATGCTTACGATCAGGGATGTTAATGCCAGCGATACGGGCCACTAACACATCTCCTATTGTTATTTAAAATTACTTTGATTGGAAAGCCCGTTAGGATACCCAACCATTCTCGTTTTCGCAAATCGAAGCGGCATTATACAGAAAACTCTGCACAATGCCACTGCTAAAAGATTTCAATAGTTAATATAGGTATTTACTGCATAAATTATTTGTAGCAAATTACCTAATAAATTAACTAACCTTGTCTTTGTTTGTGCTTTGGTTCAACACAAAGAACGCGAATAACGCCTTTACGCTTAACCACTTTACAGTTACGACAAATCTTTTTTACGGATGCACGTACTTTCATTTTATACTCCGTTAACTTTCATCAGCCCAGTCTAACGACCGTAACCTTTTAAGTTTGCTTTTTTAAGTACATTGTCATATTGATGAGACATCATATGCGTTTGTACTTGTGCCATAAAATCCATAATCACAACCACGATAATCAATAATGATGTACCGCCGAAATAGAACTGTACGTCCCATGCCATGATCATAAACTGTGGAACCAAACAGACAAAGGTAATATACATCGCTCCCGCTAAGGTTAAACGAGTCATCACTTTATCTATATATTTGGATGTTTGTTCACCCGGACGAATCCCTGGTATGAACGCACCTGACTTTTTCAAGTTATCTGCTGTTTCACGCGGATTAAAAACCAATGCCGTGTAAAAGAAACAGAAAAATATAATTGCTGCTGCTAACATCAATACATACAAAGGTTGCCCTGGCGACATTGCCTGAGATACACCTTGTAAGAAATCTGCTAGAGGGCCTTCACCTTGTCCGAACCAGCTCGCAAGCGTGCCAGGGAACAAAATAAGACTTGAGGCAAAGATTGGTGGGATAACACCCGCCATATTCACTTTCAATGGTAAATGTGTGCTTTGTGCAGCAAAAACCTTACGGCCTTGCTGACGTTTAGCATAGTTAACAACAATACGTCGTTGACCACGCTCTACAAACACTACTAAGAAAGTTACTCCAAATACCACAACGCCAATTAACAATAATACTAATAAGTGCAATTCACCTTGACGCGCCATCTCAGCTGTTTGACCAACAGCCGATGGCATGCCAGCAACAATACCTGCAAATATAATGATTGAAATACCATTACCGATACCACGTTCAGTAATTTGCTCACCTAACCACATTAAAAACATGGTACCAGTAACCAAACTAACTACTGCCGTGAAGTAGAATCCAAAGCCAGCATTAATTACTAGGCCTTGCATCATTTCCGGTAAACTTCTTGCAATCGCTATTGACTGTACTGTTGCTAGAACTAATGTGCCGTAGCGTGTGTATTGACTGATTTTACGACGTCCAGCTTCACCTTCTTTCTTTAGCTCTGCAAACTTTGGACTAACCACAGTTAACAGTTGCATAATAATTGAAGCTGAAATGTACGGCATAATACCTAAAGCCAATACCGAGGCTCGCTCAAGTGCACCACCAGAGAACATGTTAAACATCTCTACAATGGTGCCCTTTTGTTGTTCAAAGAACTGAGCTAATACAGCGGCGTCAATACCAGGGATTGGTACAAATGACCCTAAACGAAGCACTACAAGCGCAACGAATACGAACCATAATCTTTGTTTCAGCTCAGACAAACCGCCTGCGCCTTTACTCCCTTTTTGTGAAGGGGCCATTCCTGGTGTAGCCATAATCTGTATTATTCCTCGATGTTACCACCGGCAGCTTCAATAGCTGCACGAGCACCTTTAGTTACGCCTAAACCGCGAACAGTGATCTTGCGAGTAATTTCGCCAGACAGCATGATTTTTGCTGTTTCAATGTTACGACTGATTAGACCAGCATCTTTTAACGCGTGAATATCAACAACATCACCTTTAATAAGGTTTAATTCATGTAAACGAACTTCAGCGCGAACTAAAGATTTACGTGAAGTAAAACCAAATTTAGGTAAACGTTGTTTCAACGGCATTTGACCACCTTCAAAACCAGGACGTACACTACCGCCAGAACGAGACTTCTGACCTTTGTGACCACGACCACCAGTTTTACCGATGCCTGAACCAATACCACGACCACAGCGCTTTTTAGCTTTGTTAGATCCCGGTGCAGGGGATAAAGTATTTAAATGCATAATTAATCCTCCACCTTAACCATATAGATAACCTTGTTGATCATACCACGTACAGAGGGAGTATCTTCTAACTCAACTGTATGATTGATACGACGTAGACCAAGGCCTCTTAATGTTGCTCTATGCTTCGGTAAACGACCGATAGAACTTTTCATTTGAGTTACTTTAACTGTTTTAGACATGCTCAATTACCCCAGTATTTCATCAACGCTAAGACCGCGTTTAGCTGCCATACCTTCAGGCGAATGCATATTCGTCAGGGCAGAGACAGTAGCACGAACTACGTTGATTGGGTTAGTAGAACCGTATGCTTTTGACAATACGTTCTGAACGCCTGCAACTTCAAGTACAGCACGCATCGCGCCACCGGCGATGATACCTGTACCTTCAGAAGCTGGTTGCATGTAAACTTTAGAGCCAGAGTGCTTGCCAATAATGACATGTTGAAGAGTAGTACCCTTCAGGTCAACGTTTACAATGTTACGGTGTGCTTTTTCCATTGCTTTTTGGATTGCAGCAGGCACTTCACGTGCTTTACCGTAGCCAAAACCAACACGACCGTTACCGTCACCAACTACTGTTAATGCGGTAAAACTGAAAATGCGACCACCTTTAACCACTTTAGATACGCGGTTAACGGCGATTAGCTTTTCAGCCATATCACTTTGTTGTGAGTTTTCTTGATTATGATTAGCCATTATCAACCCCTAGAATTGCAGACCAGCTTCACGAGCTGCTTCTGCTAACGCTTTTACGCGACCATGGTAAAGGAAACCAGAGCGATCAAAAGCTATCTTAGAGATACCTTTTGCTACAGCACGTTCAGCGATTGCTTTACCTACTGCAGTTGCTGCTGCAACATTACCTGTTTTTTCTAACTGAGCACTGATTTCTTTGTCTAAAGTAGACGCTGATGCGATAACTTCAGAACCCGTTGGTGCAATCAATTGCGCGTAAATATGACGAGGAGTACGGAATATAACTAAACGATTCGCACCCAGCTCGCTAATTTTTGCACGAGCGCGTTTAGCGCGGCGCAAACGAGATGTTTTCTTATCCATAGTATTACCCTACTTCTTCTTAGCTTCTTTACGACGGACATATTCATCAACATAACGAACACCTTTGCCTTTATAAGGCTCTGGTTTACGGTATGCGCGAATGTTCGCTGCTGTTTGACCAACTAAATGCTTATCACAACCTTTCAGCGTGATTTCAGTTTGGCTAGGAGTTTCAACAGTAATTCCTTCAGGAATTGCGTGTTTGATTGGGTGTGAAAAACCTAAAGATAAGTCTAACGACTTACCAGCAGCTTTTGCACGGTAACCAACACCCTGTAAAACTAATTTCTTTTCAAAACCTTTACTAACACCTTCAACCATATTATTGATTAAAGCGCGTGTAGTACCGGCTTGAGCCCAAGCGCCTTTAACATCAGCAACGATATTAGTAATGAGGTTATTTTCTTCTTGAGAAACAACAACGTCACTATGGATCGTGCGAGATAATTCGCCTACTGGACCTTTAACTGTAATGTCTTGACCTGATAACGTAATGGTAACGCCAGCAGGAACAACGACAGGTGCTTTTGCAACACGAGACATATTATTCTCCTTACTCTACGAAACCAAGAACTTCACCGCCAATACCCGCAGAGCGAGCGGCACGATCCGTCATCAAACCTTTAGAAGTAGAAATGATCGCAATACCCATACCAGCAAGAACTTTAGGAAGCTCATTACAGTTTTTGTATATACGAAGACCAGGACGTGAAACACGTTTGATCACTTCAATTACTTCTTTACCTTCAAAATATTTCAATTCAACAGCTAGTTCAGGTTTTACATCGCCTGATACTGAATAACTTGAAATATAGCCTTCTTCTTTAAGCAAGTTAGCAATTGCAACTTTAACTTTTGAAGATGGCATTTTTACTGCAACTTTTGCTGCAGATTGACCGTTGCGGATGCGTGTAAACATGTCCGCGATAGGATCAGTCATCATAACCATTTACTCCCGTGAATTACCAACTAGCTTTCTTAAGACCTGGAACTTCACCACGCATCATAGTTTCGCGTAATTTAATACGGCTCAAACCAAATTTACGTAAGAAACCATGTGGACGTCCAGTAATGTTACAACGGTTACGTTGACGACTACTGCTCGAATCACGAGGTAAACTTTGAAGTTTCAATACAGCATCCCAGCGTTCTTCTTCAGAAGAATCAACACCAGAGATGATTGCTTTTAATGCAGCACGCTTTTCAGCATATTGTGCTACTAACTTGGTTCTTTTATCTTCACGAGCTTTCATTGACGTTTTAGCCATAACTCTACACCTTCTTCTTGAACGGGAAGTTGAAGGCAGACAATAAAGCATGTCCTTCTTCGTTATCTTTCGCGCTAGTAGTAATAGTGATATCTAATCCGCGAATTTTATCGATTTTATCATAATCGATTTCAGGGAAGATAATTTGCTCACGAACGCCCATGCTGTAGTTACCACGACCATCGAATGACTTAGGATTTAAGCCACGGAAGTCACGGATACGAGGAATTGAAATAGAGATTAAACGCTCTAAAAATTCCCACATACGCTCGCCGCGTAGAGTTACTTTCGTACCAATAGGATAGCCTTCACGAATTTTGAAGCCCGCAACTGATTTGCGTGCTACTGTCGTGACCGGCTTTTGACCTGAGATTGCAGTAAGATCATTTGTGGCGTGTTCTAGCACTTTCTTATCAGAAATCGCTTCACCAACACCCATGTTAAGGGTGATCTTTTCAATCCGAGGGACTTGCATGACACTTTTATAGCTGAACTTCTTTTGAAGATCTGCTACAACTGTATCTTTATAAAAATCATGCAGTTTCGCCATCGTTTACTCCAATTATATTAATTCGTTATCAGATTTAAAGAAGCGTACTTTTTTGCCTTCTTCGAATCTAAAACCAACGCGATCAGCCTTGCCCGTTTTCGGGTTAAGGATTGCTACGTTAGATACTTGTAAAGGTGCTTCTTTTTCAACAATTCCACCAGGCTGCTGTAACTGAGGTACAGGCTTAGTGTGCTTCTTGATTAAGTTAACGCCTTCTACGAATACTTTGCCGTTTTCAACAAGAACTTTAGTGACTTTACCAGTCTTACCCTTGTCTTTGCCTGCAAGTATAACTACTTCATCATCACGACGAATTTTAGATGCCATTATCGTGACTCCTTATAGTACTTCTGGTGCTAATGATACGATCTTCATAAATTTTTCATTACGAAGTTCACGTGTCACAGGCCCGAAAATACGAGTACCAATTGGTTGTAAGTTAGCATTTAACATTACAGCCGCGTTTTCATCAAAACGGATGGCAGAACCATCTGTACGACGAACACCTTTCTTAGTGCGCACCACTACCGCAGTGTGAACATCACCTTTTTTTACTTTACCGCGAGGACTTGCTTCCTTTACGGCAACTTTGATGATATCACCAATGCGTGCATAGCGACGGTGCGAGCCACCAAGAACCTTTATACATTGAACACGCTTAGCGCCACTGTTATCAGCAACATTCAGCTGTGATTGCATTTGGATCATTGATTTTTGCTCCGATGTTATCTTTTACCCGTTTCTTCTCTTAATATTAAGAGCAATAAAAAGAAAACAAATATAAAACAAAAAGATAAATTAAAAATTCAAGGCCAGAAATTTGACCCGTCACTGCCTAAAAAGACTACCCAACCACCTAAAACTTCAGCTAAAAGCCAACCATTCAAAGTTAATGGGCGCGAGATTATAACACCGCTAATAATAAAGTGATAGTTTAATTAACTAAAAAATAAACAGCACTGACAGCAACGACCGTACATTAATGAGGCTTTATATAAACAAATTAAAATTTATCATTGTATTCCCACAATAATTATTGACGAACACCATAGAAACTTGCTAAAAAAGCTTGCCCAATAAAAAAGTTCAATTAATAGCAGTAAAAGCAGCTCGAATATAAAATATTTTTTACCAAGTAACATATTGATAAAAAAGATTAATATTTTTATTTTGGATTTTATCAGTTGAAAAGATTGATTTTTATCAAGTGTGATACAATATAGTCCTGATATTTTAGGTCTATATTAAGATAAGTTACATAGATGATATAGATGATATTGGCAATTACAACCAAGGCTAAATTGTTAACGGGTGTTATTTACTAAAATAATAACCACACAACCTTGGGCCTTGTAGTATTAGGAGATTTAGCATGCCAACAAGTAAACATAGAACATTAGGTATTTTAGCATTAGCAGGCGTTGAGCCTTATCAAGAAAAAACTAATGAAGAATACATGGGTGAGCCCCAACAAGAACATTTTAAAAAAATTCTAGATGCATGGCGTATACAGCTTCGTCAAGAAGTCGACCGCACCGTAAGCCATATGCAAGATGAAGCAGCTAATTTTCCTGATCCAGTTGATAGAGCTGCTCAAGAAGAAGAGTTCAGTCTTGAGTTGCGCACCCGAGATCGCGAACGCAAGCTCATTAAGAAAATAGAAAAAACGTTACAGTTAATTGAAGAAGATGAATTTGGCTTTTGCAATTCTTGCGGCATTGAAATAGGTATTCGCCGTTTAGAAGCAAGACCAACCGCTGATCTTTGTATTGAATGTAAAACATTAGCAGAAATAAAAGAACGTCAAATGGCTGGCTAAGTCATTAGTTTTACAAACTTTGCAACAAGACATTCTACACTCCAAGCGACCACCTTTATCATCGCAAGATAGTTATCGTGGTCGTTTTGCTCCATCTCCTTCAGGCTTACTTCACTTCGGTTCATTAATTGCTGCTCTAGGGAGCTTTTTAGATGCCAAAGCAACGATTGATTCATATGGTAATCAAGGTACGTGGCTAGTTCGACTAGAAGATATCGATCCACCTCGTGAACAAGTAGGGGCGAGTACTGCTATTCTATCAACCCTCGAAGCGTTTGGTTTACATTGGGATGAACAAGTTCTTTATCAAAGTCAACAATCTGACCACTATAAACATACGCTGAATGAATTACAGCAGCAAAACCTTAACTATTATTGCCAATGTACACGCAATGAAATAAAAAACCTTGGTGGTATTTATCAAGGCCATTGTCGTACGTTAAACAAACCAGTACAAAACAGTGCTACCAGACTCATTAATCAGCATGGCTTACATCAATTTGACGATATATTTCAGGGTAAAGTCTCTTGTGATAAAGCGTTAGCTGAAGAAGACTTTATTATTCATCGTAAAGACGGCTTGTTTGCCTATCAGTTGGCGGTCGTTCACGACGATATTTATCAAAATATTACCCATGTGATTCGTGGTTGTGATTTACTTGAGCCAACGGCCAGGCAATTAACGTTATTTGCTACGCTCAAGAATAAATCGCCTTACTATGGTCATCTACCATTGGCTATCACTGAACAGGGTTACAAACTCAGCAAACAAAATAAAGCACCTGCCATTGATAATACTAATCCACAACCAGCATTAATTGCTGCGCTTAAATTTCTAGGCCAAGCACCTGATCCTGATTTGGCTCATGAAAAAGTTCACGATATCATTAGCTGGGCTATTGAGCATTGGTCTAGAAAAAAAGTAGCTAAAGTTAAAGAAATAAATATCGAACAGATGCATGTGAATTAACGCATGTAAAATATACGCATATGAAAAACAACCAACAGATAGAGCTTTACTATGAATTTAAATCTTGCTGATTTTTCCCCCAACCAACGTTACCACTTGATGACACAAACCATCATCCCTCGCCCTATCGCTTGGGCGTTAACTGATTCGGGTAATGGCTCTTTTAATTTAGCACCTTTCTCTTATTTTACCGCAGTCTCTAGTGCGCCACCTATACTCATGCTATCAGTAGGAAAGAAGCCTAATGGTGATAGCAAAGATACGTTAGTTAATATTATTAACAATAGAAAAGTGGTGATTCACATTGCGTCAGAGCAACATGCCAATTTAGTAACACAAACGTCGCAAACGTTAGATCATGGTGAATCAGAGCTTACCCATGCAAATATAGTAACAACTGATTTCGCTGATTTTTCTCTACCAAGAATAGCCCAATGCGATATAGCCTATGGCTGTGAACTTTATGAAATTAAAGAGCTTGGCGATGTGCCGCAGAGTTTAATTTTTGTAGAAGTTAAACAGGTATATATAAATGACAACGTTGCTGACATTGATGAAAAGCAAAGAATTAAAGTACACGCCGACAGAATTAAACCCTTAGCTCGTCTTGGCGGTGGTGAATATGCCACCATTGAGAAACCTTTTAGTATTGTCAGACCCACATAACTTTTAAGCTAATTTAACAAAATAGGAAGGAATCATGGTGGCACTCAACCATGTTCAGAAATTAATAAAATTAATGATGGATGTCACGCTTGCAGAAGCCAGTTTGTTGAAATTCGTCTGGCGCCTTCATCAAGCCTTAAAGCAATGGGAGGTTTCAGCCAAAGAAGCGTTATTAAAAATGCCGGCAATGAAGGTCGATGAAACCTCATTAATAGTCGATAAAAAGAACCACTGGATCCATGTCTATTCAGCCGGAGATATTACATTGAAATGCCTAGATCGAGAGAGGGGCATTAAAGCCATCAATGCGATTAAAATTGTGCCCCGTTATGGGGACATGATCATTCATGATTGTTGTGCATCTTATTTTTCCTATCAACATTGTGGGCACGATTTATGTGGCTCGCATTTGATGCGTGAGTTGACTTTTGTTGTTGAGTCCAATGGATATGCGCAGGCGATATGTATACTTTCAATTGTTTTTCTTTGTTCAGGACAGATTCTATCTTCAAGCAATATAGCTTTGACCATAACTCATCAGAGAGTATTAATCGGGCATAGTAATCTTGTTTTGTTTATTTTTGAAGACGTAACGTATACTAAATTTCTAATTAAACTTAAAACTTCACCAAAGATTAATAGACCCTATTTAATCCTAAACTATTGATTATCAAATAACTAGTATTCTTAATATATAAAGCTGAGTTAAATTTATATAGTCGGTATGCCAACAGTTAAAACCTTTATCAGTAGAGTCACGAATTGGTTTTGAGTAGCTCACATTGAATAATCACACCATTTATATTCATAGTATAAGTACATGTAATAGTAATAAATACTGGAAAGTGATTGTAATTGATACTTGTTATTTAGCGATCTATATTGAATTTTGATGATTTAGTTAGTAGTTGGTACCCCTAGCTTTATACAGTATCAGTTGGCATCACATTTATATATTTTTGAAAGAACTCCCCCAAGAAAGGTGGTTAAAAATAAAACAAAGCATAACCCCGCCCCGGTGATATAAGGCCAAGAGTTTGTGAGACAAACTTTTGGGCAAGAGGCTACTTTTATGTCACCTCGGGGAGTTAACGAAATAGATAATAAAGAAATACTATGAGTTACTTTTGTTCATGCGATCTTATAAATATCATCATACTACTAGGTGGTGTAGGCAATATAAAAACGGATGGTATAGGATTAAGTCACAATGTGGGCAGAGTAAAGAATTAAGCGGCTAAATTCAGTCTTAAAATAAATATTAAAGGAAAAGTTATGTTAGAGCCTAGAGCTATAAAAACAGCGACAGATGCCAGACAAATTGTTGAGGAGCGTGGTCTTACTCATGTCAAGGTAGGTATTTTTGATGTCGATGGAGTAATGCGTGGTAAGTACATGAGCAAAGATAAATTCTTTTCTTCGCTAGAGCATGGATTCGCCTTCTGTGATGTGGTGCTAGGCTGGGACTCTAACGATAAGCTTTATGACAATGTTATCTATACCGGCTGGCATACGGGTTACCCTGATGCCGCGGTCAGAATTATTCCCAGCAGTTGTCGTTCAATCCCTTTCGAGGATGATATGTTGTTATTTATTGCCGAGTTTAGTGAGCAGGCTGAAAAATTATGCCCTCGTGGTATCTTGCGCAAAGTAATTGAGCGGGCTAAAAACCTCGGATTCGAGGCCAGTGCTGCCTTTGAATATGAATTTTTCATGTTCAATGAAACACCAAAATCTGTCCGTGAAAAAGGCTATAAAAACCTCCAGCCAATTACCCCTGGTTCGTTTGGTTATTCGATGTTGCGAAACTCGGTTCATGCCGATCTCTATCATCAGATATTAAAACTCAGCGAAGAGATGGATTTTCCAATCGAAGGCTTGCACACCGAAACAGGTCCAGGGGTGGTCGAAGCCGCCTTGATTCATGACAACGCCAGAGACGCGGCTGACAAAGCGGCATTATTTAGAACCTTTATCAAGATATGGGCACAACGTAACGACATGATGGCAACCTTCATGGCGAAATTCTCGAAGGATTTACCAGGGCAAAGTGGTCATATCCATATTTCACTGACCGATAGCGATGGCAAGTCGGCATTTTTTGACCCAAGCAACAAACACAACATGAGTGATACCCAGCGTCATTTCCTTGCCGGTCAACAACGTTATATGCCTGAATTCCTGGCGATGATAGCGCCAACGGTTAACAGCTATAGCCGGATGGTTCCTGGTATGTGGGCACCATTGGACGCCACCTGGGGAGTCGAGAATCGCACCACCGCACTGCGGGTTATTCCAGGCTCGGCTAAGTCACAACGGGTTGAATACCGTCTGGGCTCGGCCGACGCTAATCCTTATTTAGCACTGGCGGCAGCTCTCGCTTCTGGTCTCTATGGTATTGAACAAAAACTCGAACCGTTAGCTCAGGTTAAGGGCAACGCCTACGAGCAAACGCAGCCCCCAGAAATTTCACTTCCTTGTACCTTATTCGAAGCGGCTGGCCGTTTGAAACAATCGGAAGTGGCCAGAGAATTATTTGGTAATGAGTTTGTCGAGCATTTTGCAGCGACCCGTGAATGGGAAGAGCGCGAATACCGTCAACACGTTACCGACTGGGAACTCGAGCGTTACTTCGAAATTATCTAGGTCGACCCATTAAACGTAATAATTTGAGCAAAAATATGAATACTAATATAAGTAAAAGTCAGATCACCCGTTCGCCAATTGATGACTCGATCTATGTTGAACGAGAGTTGGCGAATCAACAACAAATAACACTTGCGCTTGAACTGGCGACCACAGCACAACAACAATGGCGTCAAACTTCAATTGCTCAGCGACAGGCGATATGTCACCGAATGATTGAGGCATTTGTTGCTAATGAAAGCGAGATTGCCGAACAATTATGCTGGATGATGGGGCGTCCTATTAAATATGCCAAAGGCGAAGTAGCCGGGATGGCCGACCGTGCCAGCTATATGATTGACGTCGCCGAACAGGCGTTAGAAACCATTGAATTGGAACCATTGCCAGGCTTTAGCCGCTATATAAAACGTGAACCGCTTGGTGTCGCTTTTGTGGTGGCGCCGTGGAACTACCCCTATTTAACCGCAATAAACGCGATTATCCCGGCGATTATGGCAGGAAATGCAGTGATATTAAAGCATTCGGCGCAAACGCCAGCAATTATCGGTGATTCAGTTTTTACTGAGCCAAAATGCTTTTTATCGTCAT
>CAXBEX010000021.1:0-74996 GCA_963974965.1 uncultured Colwellia sp.
CTTCTATTTCTTTCTTTTCTTGGAGCGGCTAACGAGACTACTCTCGTCAACATAAGTCGTGACATTCACGTTGGCAACGTGATGCTCTACCAGCTGACACCAGCCGCTTCATAATAGTTATTCCATTTTATTTAGAAGCATATAACCTAAGTTGTTATACTTCTAACAAATCGACTCCCTGTCAACGAAAACGCATTCTACATCGAATTAAGTTACAGTCAACTATTAAATCCTTTTTTTCATTCGACTGCTCAAAAAGCAGCTGATTTGATGTTATTTTTATCTTTTTAATTCAGGCCATGCGGCTTTAAAGTAATTTACTAAAGTTGAAACGGTTAAAACGGTGGCAATAAAATAGAAAAAATAAGAGGCATAATTTATAATTTCATGGGGTAAATAAAATAAAATTAATGGAATGTCATAATCAGGTCGCCATATTAAGCCCATAATACCTAGCATTTGTGCAGCGGTTTTGTACTTGCCCATGTCAGATACGGCAATAATGTCTCGTTTACCGCGAGATGACATAAACTCTCTTAAAGCACTAATGAATATTTCACGTGCGATCATTATAATAGCAGGAATAGCGACTAACCAAGTTTGATAGTCCTGTACTATCATAACTAAGGCTGCTACTACCATCAATTTATCGGCAACAGGATCAATAAAGGCGCCAAAAGCAGTAGACTGATTTAATTTTCGTGCTAAATATCCATCTAATGCATCGCTAATTGAAGCAGTCCAGAATACAGCAAAAGCACCAAAGTGACTCCAAGATAAAGGCAAATAGAAAATAATCAGAAAAATGGGGATCAAAATGATCCGAAATAAGGTTATTTGATTAGGTAATGTCCACATAGTTTTTATTTTATTTTGAAGTTTAACGGAAAAAAATTTGCCTTTATTCTACACAGGATCGGTAGTCAGATATAGTTACTTGTTGTGTAAAGCTTCATATATATTTTTTGCCAACACTTTACTAATACCTGGTACCTTTTCTAATTCGGTAATGTCGGCCTTTTTTACTTCTTGCATGCCGCCTAAGTGCATAAGTAGTGCTTGTCGTTTTTTAGCGCCAACGCCTTCAATCGTTTCTAATACTGACTTTTTACTCGCTAGTTGCCTTTTTGCTCTATGGCCAGTGATGGCAAATCGGTGTGACTCATCGCGAATATGCTGTACTAAATGCAGAGCAGGAGACGTAGAGGGTAATGAGATTAGCTGATGAGAGCCAGCTAATATAAGCGTTTCTAAGCCAGGTTTTCGTGATTCACCTTTGGCAACACCTACAAGTAAAGGAATTCTTTCAAGCGCTTGCTCTGTACTTAATTGTGCAAAAAAATCTTCAGCTTTTGCTAATTGCCCTTTACCACCATCAATGAAAACTATATCAGGTAGCTTTTTTAATGCCTCACTGTCTGTAGCTTTTAGCTTGCCATAACGTTTATTTAAGGCGAAAGCCATCGCAGCATAATCATCACCTGGTGTAATGCCATAGACATTGTATCGACGGTAATCAGATTTAAGCGGGCCTTCTTGATTAAATACAACATTAGACGCAACCGTTTGTTGACCCATAGTGTGGCTAATATCAAAACATTCTATGCGATTAATGCCATTGGCTAGATCAAATACTTCATTTAATGCAGAGAATCTTGCTTGCATTGATTCTTTATGACTATTACGTGTAACTAAAGCTGTTTGTGCGTTGGTCGCGGCTAGTTTTAAGTATTGTCGACGTTCACTGCGAATTTTAGTTGATATTTTAACTTCATGTTCTGTCTGTTTTGATAATAATGTAGCTAGCTCAGTTATTTGTTCAAAAGCATAAGGAGCAACAATTTCTTTTGGAATCATGCCTTCATTTGTACCACTTCCAAGCTCATTGCCTAAATAGTGTTGTCCAATAAAGGCCTGAATAACTTCTTCGTTACTCGTGTCACTGGGTACAATCGGAAAATAACTTTTACTTCCTAATATTTTATGGTCGCGAATACAGAGTAAGTGCAGACAAACTTGAGTCTTTATACGATATAAACCAATAACATCCATTTCTGCTGCAATTCCGCTCACATATTGTTGCTGTTGAACTTTACGTAACGTAGTGATTTGATCTCGATATTTTGCTGCTTGCTCAAAATCTAATTGGGTACTGGCAAGTTCCATTTTTGCGACGAGTTGCTCAATCACCATTGAGCTTTTGCCTTTTAAAAATAGTTTAGCTAAATCGACTTGTTGCTGATAATTCGTTTGAGATATTTTGTCTACACAAGGCGCTAAGCAGCGTCCTAATTGATATTGTAAGCAAGGGCGAGATCGCGCTTTATAATAACTGTCTTCACATTGTCTGATAGGAAATATTTTTTGCATTAGGCGTAAGCTTTCCCAAACTGCGCCTACAGTAGGATAAGGACCAAAATAGTCACCTTTAGTGCGTTTTCCTCCACGGTGAAGGCCAAGTTTTGGATGCTTATGATGAGTAATTAACAGATAAGGATATGACTTGTCATCGCGAAGTAAAATATTGTATTTAGGCTGATATTTTTTAATGTAGTTATTTTCAAGAATCAACGCTTCCCCTTCAGTATGGGTTACGGTGACATCGATAGCACAAATTTGTTTAACTAATGCTTTGGTTTTTACTGAGCCGACATCTTTTCTAAAATAACTTGCTAAGCGCTTTTTAAGTTGTTTGGCTTTGCCTACATAGATAACTGTTTGCTCAACGTTATACATACGGTAAACGCCAGCCTGCTCTGTAACAGCGTTCAAAAAGGCTTCGCTATCGAAATGAAGAGCTTGTGCGCTAGTATCTTTGTTTGACAAAACTATAATTTTTCTGTGTTTATCATGCCATGGCGAATTGCTAAATGAGTCAATTCAACATCGTTACCTACGCTTAACTTCTCAAACATTCGATAACGATAGCTATTAATTGTTTTAGTGCTCAAGTGTAAGCTTTCAGAAATATCAGGCACTTTGTTCCCGCGAGTGATCATTAACATAATTTGTAATTCGCGATCAGACAATTCACTAAAAGGATTTTCTTCAGATGATTTAAATTGACTTAACGCCATTTGTTGGGCTATTTCAGCGGGCAAATACCGTTGGCCACTATGAACGGCTCTGACGGCTTGAATCATTTCATTTGGCGCCGCGCCTTTGGTTAAATAACCGGCAGCCCCTATTTGCATTACCTTGGTAGGAAAGGGCTCTTCTGTGTGTGCTGTAAGCATAATCACTTTTATTTCAGGGATTAAGCGTAAAATCTTTTTAGTTGCTTCCAAGCCGCCCATGCCGGGCATGTCCATATCCATTAAAATGACATCTGGCTCTGTTTGACGACAAAATTTTATTGCGTCCTCGCCTGTTTCACATTCTTTGATCACCTTAAAACCTTTAACTTCGTTCAGTATTTTATGAACGCCAGTGCGCACTAGTTCATGATCATCAACTAATAATATATTTATCAATGGGATTTGCCTTTTATAACTCGTTATTCTTTAGCCAACTATTGAGTAAGCCAATTTGCCCATTTTTATAGGCGGCATAAGTTAAGCGTACTGCATTGCTTAAAATAATACTATCAGACCAGTTGGTTTGCTCTGAAATTAATTGATAACAGACTTTAGCTTCTGGTGATAAGTAGCCACGCATCTCTTGCTTACCCCGCTCTTTTTGCCTTTCTCGGTAGCGTTTTTGTTTCTCGGCATTAGTCATCGCCTTTTTCTTTTTTTTAACCGTATCGTCCATTTTTATCTCGATGCGTTTTGTAACCTTTTGCAATTATCTACTATGTTACCCTGACCGATTAATTTTGCAATATGAACATGAAGGCTATTAGCGTCATAAAATTTGATTTTTATCATTAAAACTAAGTTTTTTAACTGTTCAGAGTTGTTTAGTGTACAAGTGTTCGCTAAAGTAGCGCTCAAGAAATTATCACATATCCAAGTAAACAACTTTTATAGGTAAAATACTGATGGCAATGGCACAACAGAGTTCGTATAACAAAGCAGATTTAGTTAAAGCCGGTACAGGCGAAATGTTTGGTGAAGGAAACTCTCAACTTCCTTCTGATAATATGCTTATGATGGATCGCATACTTACTATTACAGAAGAGGGTGGTGAGTTTGGTAAAGGTTTTATAGAAGCTGAATTAGACATTTCACCTGATTTATGGTTCTTTGATTGTCACTTTAAAGGAGACCCTGTTATGCCTGGTTGTTTAGGGTTAGATGCTATGTGGCAGTTGGTAGGCTTTTTCTTAGCATGGACGGGTGGTCCGGGTAGAGGACGAGCATTAGGTGTAGGCGAAGTTAAATTTACCGGACAAATTTTGCCAACAGCAAAAAAAGTATCGTTTAGAATTGATTTTAAACGGGTTATTAAGCGTAAATTGTATATGGGACTAGCTGACGGTACTGTTAGTGTTGATGGACGTGAAATATATTCAGCTAAAGATTTAAAAGTTGGTTTATTTGCTGATACAAGTAAGTTCTAGTTTAGTGCTATATATTTAGTGCTATATATAAGTTAACTCTTTAGTAAAGAGTTAACTTAACTACATTTTTTATTAATCTAGATGCCAGACTAGTGGCTATGCCCAGAGGACGCTCGTTTTTTCTTTTTAGGTTTAGTTCTTTTAGGTTTAGCACTTTGAGGTATATCACTCTGAGACTTTTTACTTTGTGATAGTGGCGCATTAAATGGTGTATTAAAATTCTCAGATAATTCAAAGTCACCCTCGGCTGAAATCAATTTTTCATCTTCAAACTTTATGGCAAAGCGTTTTTGCATGTTTAACTTTTCGCTGCGACCTGACTTAAAGCGATAAACATAATTCCATGTATCTTGATCAAACGTGTCAATCATAACAGGACTGCCCAGAACAAACTTTACTTGTTCTTTAGTCATACCTACTTGTATTTTATCTATATTTTTTTGTTCAAGATAGTTTCCTTGCGGAATATCAATACGATAAACCCAGCTTGAACAAGCAGAAAGTGATAGCGCTATGGCAATAATTGAGGTGCGAAACAACATGAAAATTTACTTTCCTTAAATATAATTTACTATAAATTAATACAATTTAAAATTAACGCATAAAGTGCGAGCAGGGATGATAACTAAGCACGGCTTTAGATACAAAGCTATTTTTCATAAATTTCACATCAAGGTGTTTAATTAACTCGCTAATAACTCTTTCGCATTAGCTAAACTGTGCTCTGATATTTTATCGCCTGCAAGTAAGCGTGCTATTTCTTGGATGCGACTTTGCTCACTTAGTTCCGTTACTTTTGTTTCTGTGTGTTCGCCATCAGTTAATTTGCTAACAATAAATTGCTGATGTCCTTTGCATGCGACTTGTGGTAAATGAGTCACACAAATTACTTGGGTGTTTTTGGCAAGTTGTTGCAATTTACTACCAACCATTGCAGCAGTAGGACCACTAATACCAACATCGACCTCATCGAATATTAGGGTAGGGGTAACAATTTTGTCCGCTAAAATAACCTGCATTGCTAAGCTTATTCGTGATAACTCACCACCCGATGCGACTTTATTCATGGCCTCTAATGCTTGTCCTGGATTAATACTTACCTGAAAGTCAATTTTGTCTACGCCATTGGCTGAAATATTGGCGGGAATACTGGAATTTCTGGGATGATTGTTTGTTGAGTCAATACAAATATGGAATTTCCCGTGCGGCATATTCAGCTCTTGCATACTTTGACTAATTAGCTGACTTAACGTTTCAGCGGCCTCTTTTCTTGAAGTGGTTAACACTAATGCACAATCTTGATAGTTTTGCTCTGTTTTGGCTATTTCTTCAATCACAGAATCAATTCTTGACTCATCATTTGAAATAGCTGCCAATTCTTGAGTTAATTCTTGGTGAAAGCTGACGAGGCTCTCAGGTGACAAACTGTGTTTTTTAGCAAGTTGCAAGGCCGTTGAATAGCGATCTTCAATCATTGCATATGCCTGAGGGTCTAATTCAAGTTCTTGATAATAATGTTTAAGATCAGCAGATGCTTCTTCAATTTGAAGAAAAGAATCGTTAAGAATAGTTGCAACATTATTTAGGCTACTATCTAAACGCGCTAGCGAGCTAATGTTTTCACTGCAATGTCGTAAAGAGTCAAGCACGTTAAAGTTTTCATCTTCAGCAAGCGTTTGCAGTGCCTGTAATGTGGTGTCCAGTAAATCTTGGGCATTAGCATGGCGTTTGTAGTCGCTTTCCAAGGTTTCAAATTCACCTATTTGTAAAGAAAATTCATTAAGTTCATTTACTTGGTATTGCAGAAGTTGTTGCTGTGCTTCGCGTTGCTGCTTATTTTGCTGCAATAAGGTTAATTCTTTATTGAGCTTATGCCATTGTTGATAATAATGCTTCACTTCATCAAGCGCGGATTTATGATCAGCATATTCATCAAGCAATTTACATTGTTGACTTGATTTTACGATTAATTGGTGATCATGCTGACCATGAATATTAATAAGCAACTGACCAACTTCTTTAAGCTGTACTAAAGGTACCTGACTACCATTGATATACGCTTTAGAGCGACCCTCTGCAGAAATTACTCGCCGTAGTATGCATTCGCTACTCGATTCTAATAAAAGATCATGCTGGCTTAACCATTGTTGTGCACTGATATTATTTTGTATTTCAAAGGTAGCGGCAAGTTCGGCTTTTTTGCAGTTAGGGCGAACTACATTGGTGGTTGCACGATCGCCTAAACATAAACCTAAGGCATCTATTGCAATTGATTTACCCGCACCAGTTTCACCTGTGATGGTAGTCATACCTGATTGCCAATCTATATCGAGAGATTTAACAATGGCGAAGTTTTGAATGTTTAATTGTAAAAGCATAATAATGAGCGCCCAAGTGACTGTATAAATACCTAACTGTTAATTTATACAGTAATATTGAGTATTGCAAATATTTTTTGAATTTAATTGGTAACTCGCAATTTAAAAGTCGCACACTTCAATCAATAAAGCTTATTGCCCCAACCAAGCTTGCTTCGTAATACGTTGAAGTAATCGTGATTCAGTGGGTGTACTAAACGTATAGTATGGAGACTTTTCTTGATGATAACTTCATCGCCGGGCATTACGGCTAAAATCACATGACCGTCGCAGCTCACTTGTAAGCTTTCTTGGTTTTCACTGGCAAGTATGAGTTTGATTTCACTGTCGCCATCAACCACTATAGGCCGACTAGTGAGTGTATGAGGGAACATTGGCACCAAGGATAAAGCATTCAAATTTGGTGTCAAAATAGGCCCGCCAGCTGACATTGAATAAGCCGTTGAGCCGGTTGGTGTAGAAATAATTAAGCCATCAGAGCGCTGGCTAAACATAAAGCAACCATCAATATGAACTTCAAATTCTATCATGCTTGCTACTTTACCAGCGTGAAGCACAGCCTCATTCACCGCACTGTTCGAGCTTTTGAGTTTACCATGTCGATAGACTTCTGCTTCAATAATAAAGCGTTGCTCTGAACGAGACTCGCCGTTTAAAATTTGTGCTAACGGCTTAATCAGTTCATCAGGTGATAGATCGGTTAAGAAACCTAGGTTGCCACGGTTGACACCAATAACACCGATATCGAAACAGGCTAAAACACGGGCGGCGCCTAGCATGTAACCATCACCACCAACAACAATAGCAAGGTCTGCCTGTTCGCCAATATCCGTAAGTGAGCAAACATTCATATCAGTAATTGTTACAGAGCTGGCGACTGTCGTTTCTAATAACACCTTATATTTATTTTCAAGTAAATATTCATGTAGTGCTATAATAGTGGCACTTGCACCTTGATGGTTGGGCTTACCAATAAGTCCAATTGTTTTATAGTGTTGACCCATAACAGTTATTTCGTATTTAATCTCTTTAAAGGAAGTTTCCCCTTATTTACATGGCTTGTAAAGTTTGTATTTGATAAAATGTTTTTTTTCTTGGGGACATAGCTTGAATAGCGCAATATTGACCCCATAATTAGCAGCATTGCGTTTTTATTATTGTAAAATTATTAAGATTTAATTGGAGTTTTTTATGACTACAGAGTCTACACAATCACAGAATCAGCAGTCTGCTGAATTATCTACAGAACAACTATCTACAGAACAGTTAACACCAGAGCAGTTAGCAGAAGAAATTGTACAACAAGCAGAAGAGCAAGTGGAAGAGCAGCATGAACATGCCCACGAGGTAATTAGTGTGGAGCAAGAGCGTATTAATGAATTAGAGCTTGCTTTAGCAACAGTTCAAGCAACGGTTATTGATCAAAAAGATTCAGTAATTCGTGCTAAAGCCGAAGTTGACAATATTCGTCGCCGAGCTGCACAAGATGTAGAAAAAGCGCGTAAGTTTGCTTTGGAAAAATTTTCGGGTGAAATGCTTGTAACCGTAGATAATTTAGAGCGTGCTTTACAAAGCATTGATAAAGAAGATGAAAGTAAGGCTGCTGTTATTGAAGGTGTTGAGTTAACACTGCAAGGCTTAATCGCTTCGTTAGAAAAATTTGGTGTTAAAGCGGTTAACCCACAAGACCAACCATTTAATCCTGAATTACATCAAGCGATGTCAATGCAAGAGGTTCCAGATGTTGCGCCTAATACCGTTATTGCTGTAATGCAAAAAGGTTATGAGCTTAATGGCCGTTTAATTCGCCCTGCAATGGTGATGGTTTCGAAAGCTGCGCGCAGTGTTGACGAGTCAGTTTAAAAGGTGAGATACCTGTAATATAAATTAAAGATTAGCTACTTTTTGAAAAACCAGGCATTTTGTCTGGTTTTTTCGTCTTAAGTGTATTTTAGGCGAAATAGAACACGAAAGCTTAAAGAATTTATTTCAAATAAAATGAAATTTTTTACAAATTTTCTATTGAAAAGTATTTTACTACCCCCATTAACTATTCCAACAACAGATAAATTAATATTTTACTTTCAACGAGAGTAAAACGTAATAGATAGGAGCTTCCCCTCATGGGTAAAATTATTGGTATTGACTTAGGTACAACTAACTCTTGTGTTGCTGTATTAGACGGCGACAAAGTTCGTGTTATTGAAAATGCAGAAGGTGACCGTACCACTCCTTCAATTATTGCTTACACTGAAGATGGCGAAATATTAGTAGGTCAACCTGCTAAACGTCAATCAGTCACTAACCCAAAAAATACATTGTTTGCAATTAAGCGTTTAATTGGTCGTCGCTTTGAAGACGAAGAAGTACAACGTGATATTAAAATAATGCCATTTGGTATTGTTAAAGCCGACAACGGTGATGCTTGGGTTACAGCACGTGACAAAAATATTGCGCCACCACAAGTGTCAGCTGAAGTGTTAAAGAAAATGAAGAAAACTGCCGAAGACTATTTAGGCGAAGCGGTTACTGAAGCAGTAATTACGGTTCCGGCATACTTTAACGATTCACAACGTCAAGCAACTAAAGATGCTGGTCGTATTGCTGGTCTTGATGTTAAACGTATTATCAACGAGCCAACTGCTGCTGCTCTTGCTTACGGCATGGACAAAAAAGAAGGTGACAAAGTTGTTGCGGTTTACGATTTAGGTGGTGGTACATTCGATATCTCAATTATTGAAATTGATGAAGTTGACGGCGAACATACCTTTGAAGTATTAGCGACTAATGGTGATACTCACTTAGGTGGTGAAGACTTCGATAACCGTTTAATTAACTATCTTGTAGCCGAATTCAAAAAAGATCAAGGCATGGACTTAACGTCTGATCCTTTAGCAATGCAACGTTTGAAAGAAGCGGCTGAAAAAGCGAAATGTGAACTTTCTTCTGCACAACAAACTGATGTTAACTTACCTTACATCACAGCAGACGGTTCAGGCCCTAAGCATATGAACATTAAAGTGACACGTGCTAAGTTAGAGTCACTAGTTGAAGATATGGTTAAAGCAACATTAGAACCACTTAGACAAGCGCTTAAAGATGCTGACTTATCAGTAAGTGACGTAAACGACGTTATCTTAGTAGGTGGTCAGTCTCGTATGCCTATGGTTCAAAAAGCGGTAACTGACTTCTTTGGTAAAGAGCCACGTAAAGATGTTAACCCAGATGAAGCCGTTGCTGCGGGTGCGGCGATTCAAGCGGGTGTTCTTTCTGGTGATGTAACTGACGTACTTCTTTTAGATGTAACGCCATTATCACTAGGTATTGAGACTATGGGCGGCGTGATGACTAAAGTTATCGACAAAAACACGACTATCCCAACGAAGCAATCACAAACCTTTTCTACTGCTGATGATAACCAAGCAGCGGTTACGGTTCATGTTGTTCAAGGTGAGCGTAAGCAAGCCAGTGCTAACAAATCACTTGGTCAGTTTAATCTTGAAGGTATTGCCGCTGCACCACGTGGTACGCCACAAATTGAAGT
Organism: uncultured Colwellia sp.; assembly: GCA_963974965.1. Classification (GTDB taxonomy): domain Bacteria; phylum Pseudomonadota; class Gammaproteobacteria; order Enterobacterales; family Alteromonadaceae; genus Colwellia. The sequence goes on from CAXBEX010000021.1 coordinate 10,427, forward strand.
AACTTTCGATATTGATGCTGATGGTATTTTGCACGTAACAGCAAAAGATAAGAATACAGGTAAAGAGCAAAAAATCACCATCAAAGCTTCTTCTGGTTTATCAGACGAAGAAGTAGAGCAAATGGTACGTGATGCAGAAGCGAATGCTGATGCGGATGCTAAGTTTGAAGAATTAGTACAAACACGTAACCAAGCAGACGGTATGGTTCATGCTACTCGCAAGCAAATTGAAGAAGCTGGCGATGATCTACCAAGCGAAGATAAAGAGAAAATTGAAGCGGCTATTGCTGAACTTGACGCGGTACTTAAAGGTGAAGATAAAGAAGCGATTGATGCTAAATCTCAAGCGTTAATGGAAGCTTCTGCCAAGTTAATGGAAATCGCTCAAGCTAAGCAACAAGCTCAAAGCGCGCCTGAAGGTGCTGCCTCTGACGCTGATGGCGCAGCTCCAGCAGATGATGTTGTTGATGCTGAGTTTGAAGAGGTTAAGGACGATAAATAATCTTTAGTAGATTTAAATTGAAGTAAAATTAAAGCGCTGGCCTTATCCCCAGCGCTTCTTACGTTATAGCTTTCGTTAAGTGAAGTGGTCAAATAAAAGAAGTCATTTATGTCAAAACGTGATTATTATGAAGTGCTTGAAGTATCAAAAGATGCTGATGAGCGCGATATCAAAAAAGCCTATAAAAAATTAGCGATGAAGTATCATCCTGATAGAACTAAAGGTGATAAAGTAAAAGAAGAAACCTTTAAAGAAATTCAAGCGGCGTATGAAATTTTAAAAGATGATCAAAAACGCGCTGCGTATGATCAATATGGTCATGCTGCTTTTGAACAAGGTGGTCATGGCGGTCACGGTGGCGGCAATGGTGATTTCGGTGATGCTTTCGGTGATATTTTCGGTGATATTTTTGGTGGCGGTCGTGGTCGCGGTGGGCGACAATCACGCGCACAACGAGGATCTGATTTACGCTATAACGTAGAGTTAAACCTTGAAGATGCGGTTAAAGGTAAAAGCTTAGAAATTAAAGTACCTACCTTTGTCAGTTGTGAACCGTGTGATGGCTCAGGAGCTAAGAAAGGTACGTCGGCTAAAACATGTACTACTTGTCATGGTCATGGGCAAGTGCAAATGCGTCAAGGCTTGTTCGCGGTACAGCAAACTTGTCCTACTTGTAGCGGTAAGGGTAAAGTTATTTCTGACCCTTGTACTTCATGTCGTGGTCAAGGACGTGTAGAAAAAACAAAAACGTTATCTGTTAAAATACCACCAGGTGTTGATACCGGTGATAGAATTCGTTTATCTGGCGAAGGTGAAGCGGGCGAACATGGTGCTCCAGCAGGTGATTTATATGTACAGGTAAATGTACGCGATCATGAAATATTTGTTCGTGATGAAAACCACTTGTATTGTGAGGTACCCATTAGCTTTGTTACTGCTGCTTTAGGTGGTGAAATTGAAGTGCCAACCCTAGGTGGTAAAGTTAAGTTAAAAGTGCCAAAAGAAACGCAAACGGGCAAAATGTTCCGTTTACGTGGTAAAGGCGTTAAGTCAGTTCGTAGTGCAACTACGGGTGATTTAATGTGTAAAGTGGTACTTGAAACACCTATAAACTTATCGGGTGATCAAGCGGATTTATTACGTCAATTAGAAGAAAAAATGGGTAAAAGTAGTAAGAAGCATAGCCCGAAAGAAACAGGTTTCTTCGATGGTGTGAAAAAATTCTTTGATGATCTAAAAAGTTGAAAAATAACATAAACTAAGCTGTTACTTGTCGTTTAGATTTTAAACGACAAGTAAAAATTAAAAAACCACAAAAGAGCATTCTTTGTGGTTTTTTACTTTTTAGCACCATTTTTACATAAATTGATTGTGAATTTCTACTGCCTTTGAGTGCGAAATCGAAAAGCAGCGCTAATTAAAATAATAAATAAAGTAATCACCGAAAAACCACCGCCACTTGACACTTCTATAACCTGTACAACCTCAATATAAGGTTCGTCATAGTCGGCACTTTCTAGAGGTAATGCATACAAAGCGTTACTGTCATCAGAGCTAAAGCTGGTAGCAATATCGCTATAACCCACCTGATATAAATCAATTAACACATCATAATAGTCACTTGAATAACCGGATAAAAAAGTCGTGATGACTTCATATTCATCTAAATCAGACTCACCCTCAATAATAAAAGTATCGGTAGTAAAGTAGTGGGTCCAAGGACCACCATTTTTACTGAGATACAATAATGCATAAACTTCATCCAATTTATTTTCTGTATAACTGTAAATATCAACATCAAAACTTACACTGAACGTTTGGTAGAAACCATCACCGTCATAATCATCTTCTAAAAAACTTGTTGCACCATAAATAGCAAAATCAGCGTAGTAATTATCAGGATTACTTTGAGTTACCAGGTTTTTGACTGATTTATTAATTAATTTTTTTTGACTATTTAGCATTACTGTTCTGGTTTTAGCAGTCGCTTTTTTGTTTAGTTGATCGGGTGATTTTGCTCGCTTATTACTTTCGACAATTTTCTTTCTCTGTTCATTATTTAGTTCTTTTTTAAATGCTCCTTGTGAAATAGAGTATGCTACTCCTTGCTCTTTTTCATGTACTGCAGCTAATCCATTCGCAAAAGATTGAGTAAAAACAAGTAAATTAACCGTGATTAGCAGTAGCCATTTTGTCAGCGAATTTGATCTGGTTGTTCTTGCTCTTGTTCTGGTATCATTATTTGTTATAAGCATAATTTATCCTTAGCGACTTTGTTTATGTTGTTATTAAAGCGCAGTAAAGATGAATACAAGCTGAATGATTTGACTATAAAAATGTTCAGCTTATATTCAGTTGCTAAGGCTTATGATTTTAAATAAGCTATAGCTATACTCATATATAAACCTGCAAGACACTTGTACTTGGAACAATAATGAAATTTTCTTTACCTAAGTTTTTATCTGGCTTTTTATTTTTTGCTGTCACACTATCAATGAGTGCAACTGCTCAAAATGGTCCTGCTCTTAGCAAAAGAACCGCTCAAACTAATCAGCAAGCAAAACAACACTTAAGTGTAAACAGCAGCCAGCAGGCGGCTCAAATGGCTAAAGGTCGTTTTGGTGGTAAAGTGCTAAAAGTGCAAAAACAAAAATCTGGTTATCGCGTCAAGTTAATTAAAATTGATGGTAATATAATATCAGTAGTTGTTAATGCTAGAACTGGCCACATTAGTGGTGGTAATTAGCCATGCGTTTATTACTTATTGAAGATGATCTTGCTTTGCAACAAAACTTAAATGAGCACTTAGTTGCGGCTAATTATTTGGTCGATTTAGCCAGTGACGGCGAAACAGGTTTATTTCAAGGACAAGAATACCCTTATGATGGTGCTATTATTGATGTGGGTTTGCCACTTATTGATGGTATTAGTGTCGTTCGGTTATTACGCGAGAAAAATATCGATTTTCCTATTTTAGTATTAACGGCAAGGAATAGTTGGCAAGATAAAGTGGCTGGTTTAGATGCAGGCGCAGATGATTATTTAACTAAACCTTTTCAACCAGAAGAGTTACTCGCTCGATTAAATGCGTTAATTAGACGATCAGCGGGGCAAGCAAGCCCTTTAATAAAAAATGGCCCATTAACGGTTAATACCAAAAGTTTACAAGTTGAAGTCAATAATCAACTAATAAAGCTAAGTAGCTCTGAATATAAGCTGCTTGAATATATGATATTGCACCTTGATGAAGTGACCTCTAAAGCAACACTAACTGAGCATATTTATGATCAAAATTTTGATCTTGACTCTAATGTTATAGAAGTTTTTATTAGACGCTTAAGAAAAAAGTTAGACCCTACCAGCGAATATGGATTCATTGAAACCCTTCGTGGCCATGGTTATAAATTAAAGCGAATGAATAAAGAATGAATAACGGATGAATTCCTTAAAGGTTCGGTTGCTATTAAGCACTTTAGTCATGACAGTAGTAATGCTGCCTATTATTGGCTATACCTTAAGCAATGCTTTTGAGCGGCAATTAAATTTATCAATCAAAAATGAACTCAATGCATACAGCTATTCAATTTTTACGGTTGCTGAAGTTGAAAATAATCAACTATTGATGCCAGATTCTTTATTAGAAAATCAATTTAATGTCAGTCAATCCGGTTTATATGCGGTAATAACGCCTTTAGCTAATTTAGATAATATAAAAGGTAATAAAGGTAAGCAAACACTCACACCAGTTGAACTCGCACCGTTGTGGCAGTCACAGTCCTTGCTAACGTTATCTTTACCAACTTCGTTACCATCCCCTAAAATAGGGGAAACTCAGTTTTCAAAAATAAACTTAGCAGGAAATAGCCACTTACTTTATAGCTTTAGTGTTAGTTTTTCTGATAACGGGCAAGCATTTCCTGTAACGCTGCATCTTATTAAAGATCAGCAACAATTTTTAAGTGCGCTTAATGATTTTAGAAACAAGCTTTGGACATGGCTATTAGCGCTAATGGTCGTGTTTGTTTTTGTACAAATTATTTGGTTGTTATGGACATTAAAGCCGTTAACTAGGCTTACTCAAGAACTTGAACACATAGAAAAAGGTCAAAAAAAGGCATTAGATGCTAATTATCCACTTGAGTTACAGCAAGTCACACAACAGTTAAACACCTTGTTAGCAACAGAAGAAAATCAACGGAAACGCTACCGTAACGCTTTAGCTGATTTAGCGCATAGCCTTAAAAATCCCCTTGCGGTAATGCAAAGTCAAACAGATATTTCAGCGAGTACAAGCGAACAACTTCAGCGCATAAACCAGATCATTGAGCACCAATTAAAAAGAGCGCAAAGCGCAGGGCAGTCTTCATGGTATTTAGGTGTTCAGGTAAAGCCAGTTGTTGAAAAACTTATCACGACCTTATCTAAAATATATCAAGAGGATAAACTCTCTTTCGTTGTTGATGTAGAAAAAGCAGCTACCTTTAAGGGGGATGAAGCAGATTTAATGGAAATTTTAGGTAATATTTTAGATAACGCCTGTAAAGCTGCTAAACATAAAGTAGCGATAAAGGTTGTTAGCGTAGATAAAAAGTTAACTATTGAAATTTCTGATGATGGCGAAGGGCTAGATAAATCACAACAAGCCGTTATTTTATCTCGAGGCGGTAGAGCTGACACTTATCAAGCGGGTCATGGTATTGGTTTAGCTATCGTTAATGACTTAGTCAGTAGTTATCAAGGTCAATTATTTATCGGTAAGTCAGCAGTGCTTTTAGGCGCTACCTTTACGATTGTTTTTGACTTCTCTAACTAGGTAGTAATCTAATCATTAAGCTATTCAGCTTACGTTCAGTTTAGTGTTGTTATCCTTATTACTTAGGATCAGTAATAAGGATCATAATGATGAAAAATTTTATTTTTGTATTCAGTTTTGCATTTGCTTTCGTATTTAGCTTTTTAGTGAGTTTTGATGCACTTTCGCAACAAAACGATCTAATAGAAAAGCAACAAAGCTATCAGCAAGACTTTCAACAAGTTAAGCAACAAGAAGAGCAACAATTTAGTGAGGCTGAATTAGCACAAATGCTAGCGCCCATAGCCTTGTACCCTGATAGTTTGCTAACACATATATTAATTTCTTCAACTTATCCTATTGAAATAATTGAAGCTCACCGCTGGCTGAAAAAGAACGATAAACTCAACGCTGGTCAAATATCAAAAGCAATTGAGCGTTTTGATTGGGATGCTAGTGTAAAAGCATTAGTGTCATTTGAACAAATACTCAGTCGCTTAAGTGATGATTTAAGCTGGATGCAGCAACTGGGCGATGCTTTCTTACAAGATGAAAAAAGGGTTTTAGAAAGTATTCAGGCGCTTAGAGAACAAGCAAAGCTTGCAGGGAATCTGGGTAAAATGGAAAACATGGATGTTAGTTATGAAGATAATAATATTATTATTGAACCCCTAGAAAAAGAAATAGTTTATGTCCCTTATTATGACACGCGCATGGTGTATGGCGCTTGGTATTGGTCGTCATATCCACCAGTATATTGGACACCTTCTCATCGTGTTTATGTGAATCATTACAATCCTTTTTATTGGCATTCAGGTATTCATGTTGCTTCTAATTATTTCTTTAGCACTTTTAATTGGGCTAATCGCTACGTGGTTGTGGTTAATCCGCATAAATCTCAGCACCGTTATTACCAACAGCGCTCTCGTCGATTAATTGCTAGCAGTGGTTATGCTAAACGTTGGTCTCATCAACCAGTACATAGAAAAGGTGTTGCCTATAAGAATAAATATACTCGTGAAAAATACTATAGTAGTAGCGGGAAAACGCATAAAACGAGTCAGTCTTCACAATATTCGCAGCAACAATTTAAGCAACATTTATCGGTAAATGACCACTCTTCTAACAAAAAAGACGTTGGAAGATCGTCAATTAAACCTAACAGTAATGAGAATTTACGAAGCACACCTAAGTCGTATTCTACCAATCTTCAACATAAAGATATTAGGAAAAATGAACGTCATAGTCCCGCTGTTGAAAAAAGTAATAATCACACTAGCAAAAAGCAGCATCATCAACGTGCGTCATCAAAAGCGCACCGTTCAAATAATACCAAAGCACGGCATTAAAAGAGGAGTATTATACCAATTGAAATAATGAATCGCTCAACTTAGAGCTAGAGTAGCGAGCTTAGAACAAACAAAATGAGTTAAACATAGTTATTCTATATTTCATTCATTTTGTGATGTTATCAGTTTGCTACTGAGCTCCCGAAGGGCGAGTTTAAAAGGCTTACATGCGGCGTTATTGATTTTGACAAGGGAATAACCATTCTCGTCAATCAATGCCTTGCCTCTAAGCCTTTTAATTCTCGCTAAGTGGTGTATTCATTAATTCAATTGGTATTATAACTATTCTTGAAAATTAGGTAGCACGCCACTGCGACTGTGTTCAAACACAAGGGATGTTTCTACTGTGGTAACTTCATCGCGAGAAGTGATTTTTTTAAAAACAAATTGACGTAAGTGTTCACTATCTTGCACCGACATATGTATATAGTAATCATAACTGCCACCCATATGATAAAGATTTAATATTTCAGGATATAGCAATAAATCATCGCGGAATTTGTTTACAATTTGTTCTGAATAAGGTTGTAAACGAATGGCCGCGATTGCTTCAATATTACCGCCAATGGTATTTAGGTTAACATCAATAAAAGCACCTTTTATCACCCCGTTTTGTTTTAAGCGCTTCACTCGCTCTAAGCAAGTTGATGGCGCGATGCCTATTTTCTCAGCTAACTCCTTATTGGTAATATCAGCATCGTTGTATAAAAGGGTTAAAATACGGAGATCAATATTGTCGAGTTTTTTCATTGCTAGCCTATAAAAAATTATTACTTAGTTATCATTGATATTACACTTAAATAGTCAGTTCAAGCTAGATTGAATCAATAAACTATGTATTTATTTCGTTTTATTGTGATATTTCCGAATTTTTATCGATTTTTAGAAATTGTTAATAAAATTAAGTTACACTCAGTTGCAATAAATTAGTTGCCTTGATTATTACTGATGACATATTATGTCTTTAGTTTCAGCATAGTTTACAAAGGAAAAAAGGAAAAAATGGCCATAACAACCATAGAAACATTTTTAAAAAAGGAATCTGCTAGCGGTATTATTTTAATGTTTGCTGCTGTCTTCGCGATGATTCTTGCTAACTCACCTTGGGCTAGTTGGTACAACTTATTACTTGATGTACCAGTAGTGGTTGCAGTAGGGAAACTTGAGGTAGCTAAGCCTCTACTCTTATGGATAAATGATGGCCTAATGGCGCTGTTTTTCTTTCTTGTGGGTCTTGAATTAAAACGAGAATTTTTAGAAGGTGACTTATCACAACCAGGGCAAGTAACGCTTCCTGCCATTGGCGCTTTAGGTGGTATGTTGATGCCAGCATTGATTTATGCAGGATTTAACTATGATAACGTAAATGCACTGAACGGGTGGGCAATTCCAACGGCAACTGACATTGCTTTTGCTTTGGGTATTTTAGCGATTATTGGTTCGAAAGTGCCACTGCAATTAAAAGTATTTTTAACCTCATTAGCAATATTTGATGATTTAGGCGCGATTATTATTATTGCACTATTTTATACTGATCAACTGTCTACATTAGCGCTTGTTATTGCAGCAAGTATGTTATCTATTTTATTTGTGCTTAATAAAAAAAATGTGACCAGTACTTCCCCTTATATTTTTATTGGTATTGTTTTGTGGGTAGCGGTATTAAAATCAGGTGTACATGCAACATTAGCAGGTGTGATTCTTGCCTTTTTTATTCCTATAAAAGGCAAAGGCGATGAGCCTTCGCCACTAAAGTCGTTAGAAGAGAACTTGCATTCCACCGTTGCTTTTATCGTGTTACCTATTTTTGCCTTTGCCAATGCAGGTATCAGTTTTATAGATGTTGGCGTTGCGCAAGTGATGTCACCCGTACCTGCAGGTATTATTTTCGGGTTGCTGGTAGGTAAGCAGGTTGGTGTTTTTGGTTTTTGCTTTATTGCCATTAAGTTAGGTTTTGCTAAATTACCCGCAAATGTTAATTGGACATTATTGTATGGCGTTGCACTGCTGTGTGGTGTTGGTTTTACCATGAGTTTGTTTATTGGCTCACTCGCCTTCGAGCAAAGTGCTAATAGCCAACTATACCAAGATAGATTAGGGATTGTTATTGGTTCATTAATATCAGGTATCTTAGGTTATTTAGTGATTAATCGTGCTGTGAAAAATCAGAATTAACCGATTTAACTGTCAACGTTGAAAAAGGTGTACTATTTTCTGATCCGACTTGGATGAAATAGACACTTTTTTTAGTTACAATGGCGAAAATTTTTACTCAACTATTATTGGCTATGCGTCATCAGTATCAAGATCTTATTGCACTTTTTCATAACACTTTTTTCAACGAGTATAATACTCAGTTGATAAAAGGGGGAGATGAGCCTTTATACCTACCTGCTGATGTAGACTGTCATTATCATCAAATAATTTTTGCTCGCGGATTTTACGCCAGTGCCTTTCATGAAATTGCCCATTGGTGTCAGGCTGGTGAAGCACGACGCTTACTAGAAGATTTTGGTTATTGGTACATACCCGATGGTAGGAATGAAAAGCAGCAAAAGAAATTTGAGCAAGTTGAGATTATCCCACAAGCAATAGAGTGGGCTTTTAATGTGGCAGCGCAAAAAGAATTTCATGTGTCTTCTGATAATTTAGATGGCTTTCAAGCTAATAGCAACGGTTTTAAAATGAAAGTATTTCAGCAAGTGCAACTATTTATAACGCAAGGTTTTCCCACCAGAGCAAGTCAATTTATTGGGGCGTTGGCTAAATTTTATAATACGCCATTGCCCTTAACGATTGAGCACTTTACTAACACTGAAGAAGATACATGTTTAAATTAGGCTTGATTATTAACCCCGTAGCCGGTGTTGGTGGTAGTGTTGCGTTAAAGGGCAGTGATGATATGGTAAAACATGCCTTAGCGTTAGGAGCCGAGTTAAAAGCCAATGCGCGTACACAAACTGCATTAACCGTTTTGCTGCCATATCAAGATGAAATTGTTGTTTATACAGTAAATAACCAAATGGGCGAACAAGCAGCTAAAGCGTTAGGCTTTAACGTTGAAATAGTTTATCAAACCCATAATGAAAATACTCAAGCCTTGGACACAGAGCAAGCTGTTTCAGCACTATTGGCTGAGCAAGTGGATATTATCTTGTTTGCAGGCGGTGACGGTACTGCGCGTAATATAGCTAAAATAATGTCACAAAACGCGGAACAAAACTCTCAACAACGTATGTTTTCCCAAGTGCCTGTTTTGGGCATACCTGCAGGTTGTAAAATTCACTCTGGCGTTTATGCCATCACCCCAACAGCAGCCGGGCGTGTGGTCGAGTTAATGCTCACCAAACAATTAGTGACCTTAACTGAAGGTGATGTCATGGATATTGATGAGTCATTATTTCGTCAAGGTATTGTTAAGGCGAAACGTTTTGGTGAAATGCAAATACCTAGTGAGCTGAGGTATGTTCAAGCGGTAAAATCTGGTGGTAAAGAGTCAGATGAATTGGTGCTGCATGATATTAGCGAAGATGTTATTGCCCATATGGCAGATAATGATGAAAGTTTATTCATTATAGGCTCGGGCTCAACCACTGATTTTTTAATGAGTGAACTTGGGCTTGATAGCACTTTACTTGGTGTTGACCTAGTAAAAAATAAAACCTTAATTGACAGTGATATAACTGAAAATCAGCTATGGCAGCATCTTATGTTAGCAAAGCAAGCCAAGCAAAATATAAATTTAGTGATTACCTTGATTGGTGGGCAAGGTCATATTTTTGGCCGTGGTAATCAGCAATTAAGCCCTCGAATTATTCGTTTTATTATTGAACAAAAGGGTGGAAAAGAAAATATCATCATTATTGCGACTAAAGCAAAATTAAGGGCGTTAAATAACAAACCTTTAATTAGTGATACTGGTGATAATGAACTAGATCAGTTATTGTCTGGTTTTATGCCAATTACCACAGGTTATAAAGATCAGGTACTTTACCCAGTATCGAGCCCTTTATAGTTCTCTGCATGGTTTTCTGTATAGTTTTCTTGATAGCTTACTGTTATTTACAACTTTTAAAAGTGTATTTTTATGAAATTTAGCCCCTTAGTACAAGAGCTTATAGACTCGTTAAAGTGTTTACCCGGTGTTGGGGCAAAATCAGCTCAACGGATGGCATTTCAGTTATTAGAACGAAACCGCCGTGGCGGTAGTAAGCTTGCAGCAACCTTAGCGGTGGCAATGACAGATATTGGTCATTGTCAATCGTGTCGAAATTTTACCGAGCAAGATTTCTGTGAAATTTGTCAAAGCCCTAAACGAAAAGTAGCAACGAGTTTATGTGTTGTTGAAAGCCCAGGCGATGTTATTGCTATTGAACAAACGGGTGAGTTTACAGGCAAATACTTTGTGTTAATGGGGCATTTATCCCCAATTGATGGTATAGGGCCTGATGATTTAGGTTTAGATATTTTGGAAAAACAGTTTGCTACAGGGCAGTTTGAAGAGGTGATATTAGCAACCAACCCAACGGTTGAAGGCGAAGCTACCGCGCACTTTATTGCTGAATTAGCGCAACAATATCAAGTTAATATTTCACGTATTGCGCATGGCGTACCAGTAGGTGGTGAACTTGAATATGTTGACGGAAACACTTTATCTCATGCGCTTTCAGGACGAAAAAGTTACCATTTTTAAATAGTCATATGTTAATGCTTTAACTGATTTTATTTATCCATAGTTTTTACTTGGACAAATTAATAAACATAAGTATTATCAATGAATAAAGTGAAATTAAATATATTACACAGACTGGTTTTTTAATTTAACAATTCAGGTTTATGAAAATAATACCCTTGAAAATAATCTACATTTAGCGATTTAAGTAACTCAAAAGTTTTTTTATTTTCAATGTATTCAACAACCACTTCCAATTCCATCGCTTTACAAAATTGAATAAGTTCCGTGGTTATTTTATCGCCTAACAGACCTAGTTTATCAATTTTATGAGTGATTGCCTTAAACCAGTCAGTAACATCAATGTTAGTGTTATTGCTATGCAAAGCACTAGTTTTTATTTTTAGACAGACTTAAATGCTTGCTCATTAAAAAGTGCTTGAAAGGATTGATGCAACTCATCACTCGTAAGGTCAGCAAACTCATGAAAATAAAGATCTTGTTCTAATTCCAACTTGACCAATTCATTATATTCATTGTCTAAAAAGTTCCCTCTGGCAAAAACAATACTATATTTTGCTCTTTCAATACCAACAATTTTTTTGCCTTTAAGGAATAATGCGTAAGCAGAGAATGCCTGAGTCAGTTCACTGTCAACGGTTAGTTGGAAAATAGAAGTTTGAAAAGACTGCTTTGGTAACTTTGAACTTTCGAAACCAAAATAAATAACCCCCATTCCCTTGAAAATCAATTAATGATCCTCAAATCAAGTAGCAGACAGTGACCCGTTTTAACCCATTGCGGTTCAAGTTAAGCCATTTGAACATTTACCAAATTGAAAAACAGAGTAGGAAAAAAGAATGACAACAGAAAAAACACCGCAAAAACATGCGTTTGCATCTGATAACGCAAAGATACTTCAACTAATGATCCACAGCCTTTATTCAAATAAAGAGATTTTCTTACGTGAATTGGTCTCTAATGCGGCAGATGCCTCAGATAAATTGCGTTTTAAAGCGTTATCAAATGCAGATTTATTTGAAGGTGATGGTGAATTAAGAGTTCGCGTAAGTTGTGACAAAGAAAACAACACGCTAACTATTTCTGATAACGGCATCGGTATGAACCTTGATGAAGCTATTGAACATTTAGGGACTATTGCCAAATCAGGCACGGCTGAATTTTTCTCTCAGCTTTCTGGTGACCAAGCGTCTGACTCGCAATTAATTGGTCAATTTGGTGTTGGTTTTTACTCAGCATTTATTGTTGCTGATAAAGTAACCGTTCGTACCCGTCGTGCTGGTGATGATGCATCTGAAGGTGTTGAATGGGTTAGTGCTGGTGAAGGTGACTTTACTACGGCTAAAATTGACAAATCAAATCGCGGCACAGACATTATTCTTCATTTAAAAGAAGATGAAAGCGAGTTTGCTGATGACTGGCGTTTAAAGTCTATTGTTACTAAATATTCTGATCATATTTCAGTATCAGTTCAAATGTTAACCCCTGAAGTTCCTGCCGTTGAAGCAGTAGCAGAAGAAAAAGATGATGAAGGTAAGGTTACCACTTACGGCGTTGAAGCACGTGATGCAGAGCCTGCAAAGTGGGAAGCTATTAATAAAGCGACCGCTTTATGGACGCGTGAAAAAGCTGACATATCTGAAGACGAATATAAAGAATTTTACAAGCATGTATCACATGACTTTGGCGACCCATTATTATGGGAACACAACAAAGTAGAAGGTAAAACAGAATACACTTCGCTTTTATATGTGCCAACCAAAGCACCGTTTGATATGTACAATCGTGAAAAACAGCATGGTTTAAAATTATACGTACAACGTGTATTTATTATGGATGATGCTGAACAATTTATGCCAACGTACTTACGTTTTGTTAAAGGCTTACTTGATTCTAATGATTTACCGTTAAACGTTTCGCGTGAAATTTTACAAGATAATAAAGTTACCCAAGCCATTCGAAAAGGTTGTACTAAACGCGTATTGAAAATGCTTGAAAAACTAGGTAAAAAAGATGCTGAAAAATATCAAGGTTTCTGGGATGAATTTGGTCAAGTGCTAAAAGAAGGCCCGGCTGAAGACATGGCAAATAAAGAGCAAATTGCGGGTTTATTACGTTTTGCTTCAACCAATGAAAACAGCGCGGTGCAAAATGTTTCTTTAGCCGCTTATATTGAGCGAATGAAAGAAGGTCAAAACAAGGTTTACTATGTTGTTGCTGATAGCTTTGCCGCTGCTAAAAATAGCCCGCACTTAGAAGTTTTCCGTAAAAAGGGTATTGAAGTGTTACTTATGTCTGACCGAATTGATGAATGGTTAGTGAGTCACTTAAATGAATTTGATGGTAAACAGCTACAATCTGTCACGCGTGGTGGTTTAGATTTAGGCGATATGGATGATGCTGAAACTAAAGAAGCGCAAGAAAAACTTGAAAAAGAGTTCGACACTGTTGTAGTTCGCATTAAAGAAGCGCTTAAAGGTAGAGTGAAAGAGGTTAAATTATCTCAACGCTTAACTGACTCGCCAGCATGTATTGTTAGCGACGAGAATGACATGAGTAGCCAAATGGCGAAACTGATGGCTTCTGTTGGCCAAGAAGTGCCAGACACCTTACCTATATTTGAAATTAATGGTGAGCATGAATTAGTAAAACATGTTGCTAATGAACAAGACGATGATATGTTTACCCAATGGGTTGATGTATTGTTTGAACAAGCAATGTTAGCAGAGCGTGGTAGTTTAAAAGATCCCGCAAGCTTTGTTGCTCGTTTAAATAAATTGATGCTAAGTTTAACTAAGTAAAGATTTTACTAAGAAAACAGTAGACTTTAGTCGAAAAAAGGAGCAATTCACTGTAAATGAATGCTCCTTTTTTGTATGCTAGGCTTGTTTGGTTATGGGCTTACTTGTATAGTGTTTGCCGCGATAAATATAATAATCAAGAATTATTACATTAGTGTGATCAACTCGCTTTTAATTAAGCAGTCGCATTCAGTAGCTCAATAGCTTAGTAGTATTGTACTAATGTAATTATTTTTATTTCTTTTAAACATTATCACTTAAAGGTTAATTTATATGCGTATTGTACTTCTTGGCGCTCCTGGTGCTGGCAAAGGCACACAAGCACAGTTTTTAATGGCTAAATTTGGTATTCCTCAAATTTCTACTGGTGACATGTTGCGTGCTGCAATTAAAGCGGGTAGTGAACTTGGGAAACAAGCTAAAGCGGTTATGGATGCTGGTCAATTGGTGTCTGATGATCTAATTATCGGTTTAGTGAAAGAGCGTATTACTCAAGATGATTGTAAAGCAGGATTCTTGCTTGACGGTTTCCCTCGTACCATTCCACAAGCGGATGCAATGAAAGAAAATGGCGTTAGTGTTGACCATGTACTTGAGTTTGATGTACCAGATGAAGTAATTGTAGAACGTATGGCTGGCCGTCGAGTTCATTCTGGCTCAGGTCGTGTTTACCATCTTGTTTATAACCCACCTAAAGTTGAAGGTAAAGATGATGTTACTGGTGACGATTTATCAATTCGCCCTGATGATGAAGAGTCAACAGTGCGTAAGCGTTTAGCTATTTATCACGAACAAACTAAACCGTTAGTAAACTTTTACCAAGCTGAAGCTAAATCTGGCAACTGTCAGTATTTAACGATAGATGGTACCCAAGCAGTTGAAACCGTTAATGCCTTGTTAAGTGAAAAATTATCTTAATGCATTCTGCTTAACTTAATGTAATACCTATTTATAAAAACTCGCTTTGGCGAGTTTTTAGTTTTGTGATTAAAGATGGACTTGAATTAACGTTGGCTCTCACTTAAATGTTGTCGTAGTCGCGTCCCTAAATAAGTGTGTTTTTAACCATGGAAACATGGGGGATATCATCTTCAAGGTACATTTGGGACACTTGCTCAAACCCATGTTGTTGGTAATAGTTAATGAGGTGCTCTTGCGCTGAAATTTTAATATTTTGCTTAGGAAAGTACTGTAGGCATAAATCAAGCGCCTCTGTTATTAGTTCATGACCCAAACCTGTGCCTCTGGCATGCTCTGCTATGGCTACACGACCAATGCTAATGTAGTCATCATAACTTTGCCCTTGGGCTAATATACGTAAATAAGCCACTAAAGTCTCACCTTGGTAGCCTAATAAATGTAGTGTGTCTTTATGTCTATCTAACTGATCTTTATTACTATCAAGATCTGGGTAATAACAAGTTTGCTCAACAACGAAAACATCGATGCGCAATTTCAATAAATCATATAATTGATCTAGAGATAACTCATTAAAGTGCTTAGTTTGCCAAGTGGTTTTCGAATTCATTAATACTTCTATACTGTTAATAATTGTAGATAACCATGATATTTGCGTTTTTATATATTGTCGGTGTTAATTTATTCAATTAAATAAGTTAGTCTTAAACCTAATAATTTTTGATTTTCTGTATAAATAACATCAGTAAAGTTAAAGTTACTATTTCTCAAGTATTGCATATCTGCAGTAATTAAAAAATTCGTGTTAATTTTATAACGCGCATAGGTTTCTAGTTGTTGTGTGTCTTTATTGGCTGCATTAGAAATTGAGTCAGACAAAAATATTTTTGCTGCACCTAGTCCAAAAGCCCATGATGCTTGTTTATATTGATAACTAACACCAATAAAGTTTTCTGCTAATGATACTGATTCTTTAGAAGTACCTAGGCGTAAATTTATACCATGTCCATTGACTTGATAACCAGTCAGTAAATATCCGCCATAATTACTTTTGTCAGAGTCGCTATTATCAAATGTTTGATGATCAGCTGTATTTAGCCAAACGCCACCTTTGAATAACCAATCACCCAAGTGCTGTGAGAGTGATGAAATTAAAAATAACCCTTTATTATCACTATTAATATCCACTAATTGTGAATAGGACAAATTGGGGTTATCCGAAATACCATGTGAAGAGGAAACTGCGCTACGAAATACTAAACCTGTTTGAAAAGAATTTTTATATACCATACCCAAGGCATAATCAGGAAATTCAATGGTTGGGTTTTGCACAAAGGAAACACCCAAAAACTGGGTGTTTTCATCACTCGCTATCCTACTTTGATCAAAATAACCGCTGACATCAATTAATCCAAAAGTTAAAGACTGAGATTGATCTATTATATAACGATAGCCTATTTCGGAAATTTGAATACGTCCTTTACTGTCCTCATCTAATGCACTACCAGCATCGGTATTTGCTTCAGGTAAAATACTTGAAATGGCATTGCTTTTGGGCGAGTTATAGGCTTCTAAATAAAGATAAAATGAATCTTGATCCAATGACCAAGTGAACACCAGATCCGATGAAAAGGTTAATTCATTATTAATATTATCATTATCAGACGATAAATATGTCATGGTTGTGCCACCAGTAATTTCAGGTGATGCGTTTGCTGATAAAGTGAGTAAACAGGTGATAATTAAAAGTAAATTTATTGCGAAATTTGGCGATTGAGGAATCCGTTGCTTAATTGAATTAGCTAGCATATTTTTCATGATTATTTTCTTATATCTCGTAATAAATTATAATTGAAAAGGTTATTTATTGATTTTTTGATCATGTTAGAATAATTCAAATATAAGAATTTTAATTGACTGTTTGACGCCTAAGTAAGGGAAAACTTGAGTGACCTGCAAAAAATTATAACGTATTTTAAGTGAAATCGAATATTTAAACAAATACTATAGATTAAATATATATACTTACGTGGTTAAGAGATAATAAGCTTAACTGGGGAGTAAAAATGGTAAAACATAAAGCTTATAAAGAAAATAGTAAAAAGATAAAATGAGAGTATATTTTTTCAATAGTTAATCACAAAAATATGCATCAATACTAGTTATAACAAGGATGCATACTTTTATCAAAAAGCAGGTTAAGCCTATTTTAATTATTTACTTAAACTATTTATTGTGTCGTTGTTGTAAAACAGACATTACCTCACTTAAATCAATATTCTGATCTGCTAATAAAACCAGCGTGTGATAAAACAAATCTGCACATTCGCCCAATAAATCTTCTTTCGTTTCAGCAACCGCAGCAAGGGCAACTTCAACGCCTTCTTCCCCTACTTTTTGAGCTATTTTGGTGGTGCCGCGAGAAAATAAATGCGCTGTATAACTTTCTTTAGGATCATCCCCTTTACGGCTAGTGATAACTTGTTCAAGTTGACTTAAAAAGTTTTGCTGCGTTAACTTTTGTTCAGGAAAACAAGATTCTGTTCCAAGGTGACAACTTGGGCCTATAGGCGTACAAGCAATTAATAAGCTGTCTTGGTCACAATCGGTTAGTACTTGCTCAACTGTTAAAAAATTACCTGAGGTTTCACCCTTTACCCAAAGCGCTTGTTTTGAACGGCTAAAAAAAGTGGCTTTTCCTGAATTTAGCGTGGCAATTAATGATTCTTGACTCATATAGCCTTGCATTAATATCGCACCCGTAGCCGCGTGTTGAATAATAGCAGGAATAAGGTTATCCATTTTCTGCCATGCTAATTCATTAATGTTATCTTTGTGTACTAACATGGTCTTACCTCAATATTTTGTGTTTTCAAATAAGCTTTCAATTCGCTTATCGGGATAATGCCTTTGTGAAATACTGATGCCGCTAGTGCGCCATCAACATCGGCTTGTTGATAAACTTGGGCGAAATGTTCCATAGTACCAGCGCCCCCAGAAGCGATTAACGGAACGCTACAAACATCACGCGCTTGTTTTAATTGCTTAATATCGTAACCTTGGCGAACACCATCTTGGTTCATGCAGTTAAGCACAATTTCGCCAGCGCCTAAACTAACCACTTTTTCTATCCAGTCAAAGGTGGTCCAGTTGGTTTTTTGAGTGCGCTTTTCATCGCCAGTAAATTGATAAACTTGGTATTGGTTGGTGTCTTTATCATAAAAACTATCAATACCAACAACGACACACTGTTGACCAAAATGATCCGCAAGCCGTGAAATGAGTGTTGGATCACGAAGCGCAGGAGAATTAATGCTGATTTTGTCTGCGCCCATCATCAATATTTCTTTGGCGTCAGCTTCACTTTTAATGCCGCCAGCGACACAAAAAGGAATATCAATTACTTGAGCAATACGGCTAACCCAACTTTTATCAACCACGCGACCGTCAGAACTTGCGGTAATGTCATAAAAAACCAGTTCATCTGCGCCAGCTTCAGCATATTTTTGGGCTAAGGGAACAATATCACCAATAATTTCATGATTTCTAAATTGAACGCCTTTAACAACTTTACCATCACGAACATCTAAACAAGGAATTATTCGCTTTGCTAACATGTGTGTGTGCCTATGTTAAGTGTCTGATAAAAGTGATTGTTTATTTTATTTGTAAGCAGGGTGATGTTTTTAAAGATACACTTCATATAATAAGTCTGTTTATAAAATTTGAATGAAAATTAAAATAAGGAAACAAGGTTGCAATAAGTATGCAGCTAATTAGGCCTCTAAATATACAGTATTTTCATACAAAATTTAAGATAAATAAAGTATTACATCGTTATTACATAGAACTAGATTAAACATCATTATTAAATAAAGGTAGTGCTTTACAGAAAGTAAGTATAAAAGTATATATACTTATATTATATGCCAAGGTATTCAGCACAAAGTGGTCTATTTGTATTTAGGAATGTGATGACAGAGCAACTAGAATTGGACAAAAAGAAAAAAATAAGCGATAAAGAAATATACCAAGAAATTTTCGATGCGATTTTATCGTTTCGTTTACGTCCAGGTACTCGGCTTACAGAAGAAAATTTATCAAAAATATTTAATGTTGGTCGCACTACTATTCGTAGCGTTTTGTTGCGCCTTTCACAAGATCACATCATTGAAATCAAACCTAATAAAGGGGCTTTTATCGCAAGCCCAACCGCTAAACAAGCTAAAGATATTCTAGACGCTAGAAAATTAATCGAAGTCGCTATCGTCAAAGATGTCATTAAGTACGCTACGAATAGTGATTATGAGTTGCTTAAAAAAATAGTCAAAGCTGAGCAAGAACATATCGATCATGAGCACACAGTTGAAGTGATTCAGTTAGGCGGCGATTTTCATTTAATGTTGGCTAAAATATCAAAAAACGCTACGCTTGAGCGTATTGTGACAGCCTTAGTGCCACAAACCTCTTTAGTGATTGTGCTGTATGAACAGCCAGATGCACCAAAATGCTCTCATTTTGAACATTTTGAACTCATTGATGCTATGCAAAAAGGTCAGGTTGAAAAAGCGACAACACTTATGCATCATCATATTCACGGAATTGAGATGCGGTTAAAGTTAGATAAGAAAGAAGTCTCTGATGATTTAGTTGATATATTCAAAAAACGTTAGTTAACGTTTTTATGAGTAAATAGGTTTACAATATGGTAAGAATTACAAGTGATGCCTTGGTTAGCACGCAACAAAAAACACGTTTACTTAACAAAAATATAATATTAGAGGCGGCCGCAGAAGAATTTAAAAAATATGGCTTTAATGGTGCATCAATAGCGCGAGTTGCCGAAACGGCAAAGTTACCAAGAAGCAATGTACATTATTATTTTACTAACAAATTAGCGCTCTACGGCGCTGTGCTCACTAATATTATTGATTTATGGAACCAAGCATTTGCGGATATAAAACCCAATGATGATCCCGCCCAAGCAATTGCCAATTACATCGATGCAAAACTTGAGTATTCACGCACTAATCCCACTCCTTCAATTATATTTGCCAGTGAAATTTTACATGGCGCCCCCTATTTAAGCCAATATTTAAAGACTGATTTTAAGCAATGGATTACTGAAAAAGCCAAGGTTATTGAAGCATGGCAAGCACAAGGTAAAATAGATAATATATCCGCCTATCATTTGTTATTTACTATTTGGGGCGCAACGCAGCATTATGCCAATTTTTCAGTTGAAATTGAGGCTGCGTTAGCAAGGCCGCTCACAAAAGAAGACTTCGACGACGCAAAAAGAACTATAAAACATATTATTTTAAAAGGGTGTGGCATGTCATTACAAGCGGAAGTGTAGTTCTTTGTAACACCTTTTTAAATTTTTGTTTTCTTATGAAATACCTCTCAATACCCGTAAAACTCTCGTATTCCCTGTAAATTCGCTAAGTGTGTCGTAATCATACCTATTACTCTGTTGTTTTCGCTTTCGCTGTTTTCGCTTTAAAATTTAACTGACTTGATTGTTATAGAGTTGTAAACAGTATTGTTGACAATTGTGTTTTGGTTACTTATGCTAAGTTGGCGTTGAATAATGAATGTACAAATCATTGCTTAAAGGAACAATAAAGTGGAAGCGTATTTTTTTGATGTTTTAAATTTTTTAGTGCGTAGCCTGCATATCATTACAGGTATTGCTTGGATTGGCGCATCATTCTATTTTGTTATGTTAGATAACTCATTACATGCCCCTAAAAAATCTGCTGATACCAAAAATGGTGTATTCGGTGAGCTATGGGCAGTACATGGCGGTGGTTTTTATCATTCACAAAAATATATGTTAGGGCCTAAAAATGAAGCGCTAGACGACAATCTCCATTGGTCTAAATGGGAAGCTTATACTACGTGGATTAGTGGTTTCTTTTTAATGGCCATTGTTTATTGGTATGGCGCAGATATTTACCTGATCGACCCAAGTATAGCTGAAATATCACAAGGCACGGCAATTGCTATTAGCTTAGGGTTTATGTTTGGTGGTTACATCATTTACGATTTTTTATGTAAATCAGCTTTAGCAAAAAACGATTTACTTTTGGGTATTGTTATTTTTGCACTGGTATCAATTGCAGCCTATGCCTTAACGCATATTTTTAGTGGTCGTGGCGCTTTTATGACCTTTGGCGCTATGCTAGGCACTATTATGGCAGCGAGTGTGTTGTTTGTTATCATTCCTGGTCAAAGGCAAATGGTAGAAAGACTACGTGCAGGTGAAGCAGTTGACCCAGCGCCCGGCATTGCAGGCAAACAGCGATCAGTTCATAACACCTATTTTACCTTACCCGTGTTGTTCACCATGATAAGTAATCACTATGCAATGACTTATAGCCACGAATACAACTGGTTAATTCTTATCGCAATTTCTATGGCTGGTGCATTAATTCGTATTTTCTTTGTGTCACGTCATGGCGAAGGCAAGCCTTTAACCGGAGCGTTAATTTCGGCAATTATTATTATGTTCTTTGTTATCTGGGTTATGGCGCCTAAAGCTATTTATGTGAAACCTAGCGATCCATCAGTACCTAAAGTGACCATTTCACAGGTGCAATCAATTATTAAAGCACGCTGTGTATCATGCCATTCTCTACAACCAACGCAACTCGGCTTTGCTGCTGCGCCTAAAGGTTATACCTATGACACCGCTGAAAAAATTCAGTCTCAAGCTACGCAGATTTACCAGCAAGCAGTAGTACTAAAAGCAATGCCAATTGGAAATATGACCGGTATTACTGATGAGGAACGAGAAGTACTGGCAAAGTGGTATCAAGAACGAGAGTAATCAAAGGGTAAATTAATCAAAAGGAAAGTTCATGAAATCTTCTGTGCTATTAACAAAACCGTTAACTCGAAAGGCCTTTGCCTCGTTCGGCGATGTGATAGAAATTGACCAAGCTCAGCATTTCAGTATTAATGCCGGTGGCGTTGAAAGATATCATGATCTCGCTAAAGTTGATATTGATGTTGAGTCTGGCGGCCGAGCAATTATTAGCTATTTTAAAATTAACGATGCTAAACAGTTTCCACATAAATTTAATTTGATTGAGCGGCACCCCAAAGGAAGTCAGGCTTTTATTCCCTTATTTGATGCCCCTGTGGTGATTGTTGTGGCGCCTAAAGGTGAATCAGTCAGTAGTGCTAATTTACAAGCTTTTGTGACTAACGGTAAGCAAGGCTTTAATTTTCACGCAGGCGTTTGGCATATGCCTTTAATCTCTGAAAAGAAAGATCATCTTTTTGTGGTAGTTGATAGGGCAGGGCCAGGCAATAACTGCGACGAATTAACCTTTGAAAATGAAGTTATCGAGTTGACATTAGCATGAGAGCGGTAAATATGAATAATTATCCTAGAGATATGAAAGGATACGGAGCGGAAACGCCAAAAGTAACTTGGCCTAATAAGGCGAAGATAGCGGTTCAATTTGTGATTAATTATGAAGAGGGATCAGAAAATTGTATATTACATGGCGATAAAGCATCTGAAAGCTTTTTATCCGAAATAATTGGCGCACTACCGTTTGAAAATGAGCGCCATATGAACATGGAATCTTTCTATGAATATGGCAGTAGAGCAGGTTTTTGGCGATTACACCGATTATTTACCCAACGCGGATTACCAGTAACGGTATTTGGCGTTGCTATGGCGATGCAACGTAACCCAGAAGCGGTTGAAGCGATGCTAAAAGCTGATTGGGAAATTGCAAGTCACGGTTATCGATGGATTGATTATCAAAAAGTGCCCATTGAAACAGAGCGTGAACACTTGAAAAAAGCCATTAAAATACATCAAGAAATGACCGGTGAAAAACCCAAGGGTTTTTATTTGGGTAGAATGAGTGAGAATACTCGACAACTCGTTATAGAAGAAGATTCTTTTTTATATGATGCCGATAGCTACGCCGATGACTTACCCTATTATTTTAATGATAAGAACTTTGAAGGTAATAGTTTTGATGATAAGAACGTTGAAGGTAAAAACAAGCCACATTTAATTGTACCTTATAGCCTTGATGTGAATGATATGCGATTTGCCAGTCCGCAAGGATTTAATTCAGGAGACCAATTTTATTGTTATTTAAAAGACACCTTTGACACCTTGTATGACGAAGGAGCAGAAGCGCCCAAAATGATGTCTATTGGCTTGCATTGTCGCATCATAGGTCGACCTGGACGATTTGCCAGTTTGGTGAAATTTCTAAATTACATTGAACAATTTGATGACGTATGGGTATGCAGAAGACAAGATATTGCTAAGCATTGGTTGAAGCATCATAAACCGAGTTAAAAACTCAAACTCAAACTTCGCTCTTATTCTGTTAATTATTCGCTCTGGTGCATTGCGATAAACTCATCTCTTTTAAACGCCCGAAGTGGTTTGAATTATTTTATTTCTAAGCCATTTATTGGCAGGTTCAAAGTCTAGGTTGCTGTGCCAATATAAGTGCACATCAATATCAGGTAGATCAACAGGTAATGGGTAAATAACCAAATTGAGTAACTGAGCGTACATTTTAGCGGTTGTTTCCGTTGTGGTGAGCAACATATTATTATCGGTGATCACTCGACATGCTGAAAACGTATGTTGACACCTCAAGCCTATTTTACGTTGTAATCCAAGGCGTGCTAATTCGAAATCCTCAACACTCGTGCCTACTGAACGAGATGATACTAATACATGGTCTTGAGCAAGATACAGGTCTAAATCAAGTATAGATTTAATCTTTGGATGGTTCTTGCGTGCGAGAACCACTAATTTATTTTTTTCTAATTGAGTATGTAGAATAGTGTCGCTAACGGGTAATAGCATATCTATGGCTAAATCAATGTCACCGCTGGCGAGCTTATTTTCTAATTCATTTCGGTTAACTCGACGGCTACTTTGAATATTAACTAGTGGCGCCTCTCTATTAATTCTTTGCATCAGTGGGGGTAAATAAGAGGCTTCTAAAGCACCGTGTAAAGAAATCGTAAAGTTTTTACGTGAGGTCAGTGGCTCAAATTGTTTCGATTGTGCTAAACATACATGTAATTGACGCAGCGCTTCACGTACATCAGCAATAACATTGCTGGCTACTGCGGTAGGTCGCATCTCATTTCCTTGTCGCACAAAGAGCGGGTCGTCAAAATGATCACGAAGCTTGCTTAACGAATGACTAACTGCAGGCTGCGATAAGTTGAGTGCCGATGCTGCTTTGGTAATATTTCCTTCGCAGTAAATAGCTTCAAATACCACAAACAAATTTAAATCGACTTTCATATTTTTGCCTTTCCTCTTTCAAATTAGGTAAAAAATAACCAATTTATTATATTGTTTTATTCTTAATATGAATAGAGCGTCATTAGAACTATTCATTTGTTTAATTAGTTAATTGCGCTTAGCATAATTGGGTAGCCATAGTTGTGTCGCATAGTTATATCGCATAGTTATGTCGCATTAACAGAGCGTTTAAATAATTATAGAAAGTGATGAAAAAATGATAATAAAAGCGTGTATTAACCTATGGCAACATCAATATTTTATACATCAACATTTTATTGTGGTGGCATAATTTTATGGCCGCTATTTATCTTATTCGTCACGGACAAGCATCATTTGGAAAAGCGGATTATGATCAATTGTCGGATAAAGGCAGTGAGCAATCAAAGTTATTAGGTAAATATTGGCAAGTAATGCTTGCGCCTGAAAAACTCTATGCAGGAGATTTACTACGTCATGGGCAAACCTTAGAGCATTTTTTGCTTGGTTATCAAAGTAAAGAATCAGCTGTCACCTTACATTCAGGTTTCAACGAGTTTAACCATGTTGAATTGTTGACTTGCTATGATCCAAAGTGGAAAAGTTTCGCTGATATGGCCGCTTCAATTGACCAACAGCCAGACCCAAATAAAGTATTTCAAAAAGAGTTTTCGCGCGCCCTTGAACGTTGGGTATCCGGCAAGTATGACAGTGACTATAAAGAAAGCTGGCCTCAATTTAAAAAGCGTTGTGTTAGCGCGTTACAAGATGTAATTAAACAAGAGTTAACAACAAAAAGAACATTTAATAAAACTCAACCGTCTAAAGAAATTTGTATTTTTACCTCGGGTGGCGTAATTGCAGTGATTATCCAACATATATTAGGGTTGTCTGATGAAAAAACATTAGTGGTAAATCAACAAACACGCAATACCAGTGTCACTAAACTACTTTTTTCAGAAAATAATTTAAGCATCGATTACATTAATAATTATGGTCATTTGACTCTTGCGGGTGCTGATTGGGTAACCTTTAGATAATCGAAGAAATAATAAATATTAAGCAGGAGACTTAAAATGAATAATAAACTATTTGATTTAACAGGAAAAATTGCTTTAGTAACCGGAGCTAGTCGCGGTATTGGTGAACACACTGCTAAATTACTGGCGCAAAATGGTGCGCATGTCATTGTTTCCAGTCGTAAAATAGAAGGTTGCCAAACCGTTGTTGACAGCATCATTGAAGCAGGCGGCAGTGCCCAAGCCATCGCTTGTCATATTGGTGATATGGATCAAATTGAGTCTATTTTTAATCAAATTTCAGCGCAGCACGGTAAGTTAGATATTTTAGTGAATAATGCCGCAGCCAACCCTTATTTTGGCCATGTACTCGATACCGACTTAAATGCTTTTCAAAAAACGGTTGATGTAAACATTCGTGGTTACTTTTTTATGTCTGTCGAAGGTGGCAAGTTAATGAAAGAAAGTGGTGGCGGAGCTATCGTTAACGTAGCTTCAATTAATGCCGTTATTCCGGGGGATTTTCAGGGTATCTATTCAATTACCAAAGCCGCTGTAGTATCAATAACCAAGTCATTCGCCAAAGAATGTGCTCAATTTAATATCCGGGTAAACGCCTTATTACCCGGTGGCACAGATACAAAATTTGCATCAACGTTAGTCAATAATCCGAAAATCCTTGAGCAAATGCTGCAGCACGTGCCAATGAAGCGTGTCGCTCAGCCAGAAGAAATGGCCGGTACTGTGTTGTATTTAGTGTCTAACGCATCGAGCTATACCACTGGCACAGCGATTAATGTCGATGGTGGTTACTTAATAGGTTAGAGCTAATAGGTTAGCACTAATTGGCTAACTCAATCTTTCGTACGTAAGCAAGTACACAAGCACAAGTAAAACATCGTACAATCCCAAGTAAACAGTGCCATAACAAATTAAAAATTTAGGAAAATATATGAGTAACACCCTAGCTAAAAAAAAATCAGACAAATTATTTGAGTCATTTGTCGCCAAAGGACTGACGTTAAAAAACCGCACGGTGATGGCGCCAATGACTCGCACATTTTCCCCAAATTATATTCCAAACCAAGACGTTGCCGATTATTATCGCCGAAGAGCCGAGGGCAACGTTGGTTTAATTATTACTGAAGGTACTTTTATCTCGCATAAGGCTGCCAATGGTTATGAACGAGTTCCTGCCATTTATGGTGAAGAAGCGCTTGCAGGTTGGAAAAATGTGGTTGATGAAGTACACAAAGCGGGTGGTAAAATTGCGCCACAACTTTGGCATGTTGGCTCGGTAAGAAAAGAAGGCATCGGCCCAGATAAATCAGTACCAGCCTATAGCCCTTCTGGTTTATTTAAACCCGGCGCACCAAACGGTGTAGCGATGAGCCAAGTAGATATTGATGACGTGGTCGCTTCGTTTGCACAAGCGGCTGTTGATGCTAAAAAGGTAGGTTTTGATGGCATTGAAGTGCATGGTGCTCATGGCTATTTGGTTGATCAGTTCTTCTGGGAAGGCACAAATCAAAGAGAGGATCAATACGGTGGTTCATTAGAAAACCGTACCCGCTTTGGCGTAGAAATTGTTAAAGCCATTCGCGCTGCGGTTGGTGAAGATTTTTCTATTATTTTTAGATTCTCTCAGTGGAAGCAACAAGATTACAACGCAAAACTTTGCCAAAACCCTGAAGAACTAGCCACGTTTTTAACCTTACTCAGTGATGCTGGTGTTGATATTTTTCACGCCAGTACGCGCCGTTTTTGGTTACCTGAATTTGAAGGTTCGGATCTTAATCTTGCTGGTTGGACGAAAAAATTAACCAATAAACCTGTTATTACCGTCGGTAGTGTTGGCTTAGATAGTGACTTTACTGGCGAAGGAAGTATGGACTTAAGCGGCAGTTCAAATCCAACAGGTATCGATGGTTTATTAGATCGTTTAAATAATGATGAATTTGACTTAGTGGCAATCGGCCGAGCGTTATTAGTTGATCCTAATTGGGTGAATAAAATCAAAGATCAAAAAGAAGATGAAATAGCGCCATTTAATAAAGAGGCGTTGATGACTCTAAGTTAAGACCAAACGCAGTTAATAGCAAGTCCAATATGGACCGCATAAGGATAATCACATGAATTTTGAGTATAGCGATAAAGTACAAGACCTGATCCAACGTGTTACTGATTTTATGGATCGCCATGTTTTCCCCGTTGAGGAAGAAATGCATCAACAAGTAGCACAAGACCCTTGGTCAACGCCGCCATTAATGGAAGCGCTTAAGGCTAAAGCTAAAGCGCAAGGTTTATGGAATCTATTTTTACCCGTCAGCTATGGCAAATACAGCGCTGGCTTAACTAGCTTGGAATATGCACCTCTGGCTGAAATCATGGGTAAAGTGATGTGGGCATCAGAAGTGTTTAACTGTGCAGCCCCAGATACTGGCAATATGGAAGTATTGGCCAAATACGGTAACGAAGCACAGAAAAAACAATGGTTAGAGCCTTTGCTTGAAGGAAAAATTCGTTCTGCTTTTGCTATGACAGAGCCTGACGTTGCCTCAAGTGATGCCACTAACATTGAATTACGCATTGAACGTGATGGTAATGACTATGTTATTAATGGCAGAAAGTTTTATATCAGTGGTGCTTGTCGCAAACAATGCGAAATAATGATCGTTATGGGAAAAACAGACCCGACTAACGAAAATCGCTATATTCAACAATCTCAAGTGTTGGTACCAATGAATACCCCTGGTGTCACTATGGTTCGCCCCATGAAAGTGTTTGGTTATGACGATGCCCCCGAAGGGCATGCAGAAATTACCTTTGATAATGTTCGCGTACCCGTTGAAAATATTATTGTTGGTGAAGGTAAAGGCTTTGAAATTGCACAAGGGCGCTTAGGCCCGGGACGTATTCACCACTGTATGCGCTCTATTGGTGTTGCCCAACGCGCACTAGATTTAATGTGTAAACGTGTTAATGATCGTATTGTTTTTGGTCGCCCGATGATCAAACAGCAATCAATACGTGAAGATATTGCCAAATCGGCCTGTCAAATTGAGCAAGCACGCCTAATGACCTTAAAAGCCGCGCAAAAAATGGATACTCAAGGAAACAAGGCAGCTAAAGAACTTATCGCCATGATAAAAATAGTGGCACCTAGTATGTCACTTGAAGTACTTGACCGTGCTATTCAGTGTTTCGGCGCTGCGGGTGTCAGTCAAGATACCTTTTTAGCACATGCCTATGCAGGGCAAAGAACGTTACGCTTAGCCGATGGTCCCGATCAAGTGCATATGATGCAGCTAGGACGAGATTTAGTTAAACGAGTCGCAGAGTAAAGTCACTGTAGGTCATGATAACTTACAAATTAAAAAATCAGCGTCTATATTATCAATATCTTTTATTAAGAGTATGACCAAATGTCACAAGTATTACCGATTGATATTAAAAAGTTAACCGCTTATCTCGAGGCTCATGTTGAAGGCTTTCTTGGCCCGATAAC
Organism: uncultured Colwellia sp.; assembly: GCA_963974965.1. Taxonomy (GTDB): domain Bacteria; phylum Pseudomonadota; class Gammaproteobacteria; order Enterobacterales; family Alteromonadaceae; genus Colwellia. The sequence goes on from CAXBEX010000021.1 coordinate 39,298, forward strand.
ATTAGAGAAGTTTCCAGGAGGGCAATCAAATCCTACTTTCAAAGTAACCGCTCAATCGGGTCACTATGTTTTACGCAGTCAACCTGCCGGCAAATTATTGAAATCGGCTCACGCGGTAGACCGTGAATATAAAGTGCTTGATGCACTAAAAGAGACCAATGTGCCAGTAGCTAAGGTTTTTCATCTGTGTACAGATGTTGAAATTACCGGGGCAATGTTTTACCTGATGGAATTTTGTGACGGCAGCGTTTATTGGAGCGCCTCATTAGCTGAAATATCGACTAATGTGCGTAGAGCCCAAATGTATGATGCTATGAACAAGGCGTTAGTTGCGCTGCACAGTGTTGATATTAAAGCGTGTGGCTTGGCTGACTTTGGTCAACTGGGTAGCTATTTTGAACGTCAACTTGGGCGCTGGACAAAGCAATATCGCCTAACCGAATTGCAAAAAATTACTGCTATGGATGAACTCAGTCAATGGTTAGCAACCCACTTGCCAGCAGATGATGGCAGAGTTTGTTTGGTACATGGCGATTTTCGTTTAGACAACATCATGTTTGCCAAAGATTCTTCAGACGTTATCGCCATTCTAGACTGGGAACTTTCTACGTTAGGCCACCCATTTTCTGACTTAGCTTATCAGTGTATGGGATTACGCATGCCCCAAGGAATGGGTAGCATTGACGGTTTGCAAGGAGTAGACCGAGCCAGTTTAGGCATACCTACCGAAGAAGAATATGTTGCTCGTTATTGTCAGCGCATGGGGCTTGAAAAAATAGACAACTGGACATTTTACCTTGCTTTTAGTTTCTTTAGATTAGCCGCTATTGCTCAAGGTGTTGCAAAACGCGCTTCACAAGGAAATGCTTCCAACGAAAACGCTAAAAAAGTAGGCGCTTTTGTTGAGCCTTTAGCCCAAATGGCAATGAGCATCATTAAACAAGAAAGGAAATAACCATGGATCCATTATTAGATTTTACGGGCAAAGTTGCCGTTATTACAGGCGCAGCTCAAGGTTTTGGCAAGCTGCTGGCTGAAGAATTAGCTAAACGTGGCGCTAAATTAGTTATTAGCGATATTAATGAAGTGGGTGTTCATAAAGTGGCCGATGATATTGCATCGAAAGGGGCTGATATTATCGCATTAAAGTGTGATGTTTCTAAAAATGAAGAGTGTAAACAAATGGTTGATGCTGCCATCGAAATATTTGGCCGTGTTGATATCGGCGTTAATAATGCAGGTATTGCCCATGAATTTATGCCGTTACATGAGATTGATGAATCAATTATGGATAGTCAATTTGCCATTAATGTTAAAGGTGTTCAATTTGGTATGCGTCATCAAATAAAACAAATGTTAACGCAAGGCGAGGGGGCTATTCTTAATGTTAGCTCAATAGCTGGTTTAGGCGGAGCGGCTCGTGGCAGCGCTTATGCAATGGCAAAACATGCGGTTATTGGTTTAACTAAAACAGGTGCAGTTGAATATGCTCGAAATAACATTCGTATTAATGCCGTGTGTCCATTTTTTACGTTAACGCCCATGGTGACTAATTTTGCAGATGAAACCATGCAAGGAAAAATGAGCAAAGGTGCCCCCATGGGACGTTTAGGCGAGCCTAAAGAAATTGTTGCTATGATGCTGATGATGTTATCACCAGCAAATACCTACATGACCGGACAATGCATCGCCATAGATGGCGGCGTTTCTGCGGCATAACCCCGCAAATTGACTGCCAAGTAGCACTTTAAGTAAGCACATTTATCGTTTTGAATTACCAGAAATATCGTTATGGTCAACGCTTTTACTTAATACCGACAGTAGTAATTAAGACATGCAGGTTGGCTGGCTTTAGCCTTATTATTAATCATCACAACCATAACAACAGTGTGGAAACATAGTATGACAACAGTAATAAAAAAATAAAAAAAGGAAACATCATGACAATTAGTTTTGAAGGTAAAGTCGCTATTGTAACAGGCGCAGGTAATGGTTTAGGTCGCTCACATGCATTAGCGTTGGCGGCTCGTGGTGCAAAAGTTGTTGTTAATGACTTAGGCGGAGCAAGAGATGGTAGTGGTGCATCCTTACAGGCTTCAGAAGAAGTGGTGCGCTTAATTGAAGACAATGGCGGCGAAGCCATTAGCCATGGCGCAAACGTTGCAAAATTTGACGAAGTACAAGACATGGTTCAACAAACCATGGACAAGTGGGGACGTGTTGATATTCTTATTAATAACGCTGGCATATTGCGCGATAAATCTTTTACAAAAATGAGCTTAGATGATTTTAAATTGGTGATGGATGTTCATGTCATGGGCTCGGTAAATTGTACCAAAGCTGTTTGGGATATTATGCGTGAGCAAAACTATGGTCGTATTGTGATGACCACTTCATCAAGTGGACTGTACGGTAATTTTGGTCAATCAAATTATGGCACAGCAAAAATGGCTGTTTTAGGTTTGATGAATACCTTAGTCATTGAAGGGGCTAAAAATAACATTCGCATTAATGCCTTAGCACCAACGGCTGGTACGCGTATGACAGAAGATTTAATGCCAGAAGATATTGTCAGAGCATTTGCCCCAGAAGCGGTAACAGCAGGCATGCTAACGTTGTGTGACGATGAAGCGCCAAATCGTTTTATTTTATGTGCAGGCGCAGGAGGTTACTCAAGTGCAAGCATGTTTGAAACACGAGGTTGCTTTATTCCACAAAATGCTCAAAGCCCAGAAACAGTCCGTGAACTTTGGGGTGAGCTAACAGATCAAGGTAACCAAGCGGCATTAGCGTCGGGTGCGAAGCAAGGTGAAAAATTCGTCATGAAAGCCATGGCTTATATGAAATCACAAAAACAATAACAGCTAAAAAATCAGCTGCCGTAGGGGTAACTCCTTTAACAAAATAGAGATAATGATGATGACAACATATACCGCAATAAATTTAATCGCCCGTCCTTCAGCCGGCCCAGTAGGTCCTGAGTTATTTGAAGTGGTTCAAAAGAATATTCCTGACGTTGGTCAGGGGCAATTTCTGGTAAAACAATCGCATATGTCATTAGACCCAGCAATGTTTGGTTGGATGAGCCCTGATACAGAAAGTTATATTCCACCTGTTGCCCTTGGCGATGTTATGCGTAGCTCAGGCATCGGTGAAATTGTGGAAAGTAACCATGCTGATTTTCAAGTTGGTGACCGTGTTATGGGCATGATGGGCTGGCAAGAATACTATTTAAGTGATGGTGCAGGGATAAATAAAGTGACAGCGCCACTTCCTGATGAAGCGGTATTATCGGTATTTGCTTTACCCGGTCTTACAGCCACACAAGGTTTGTATTCTATTGGTAAACCTCAAAAAGGCGAAACCATCGTTGTGTCGGGGGCAGCTGGATCTGTTGGCTCTATCGTGGGTCAACTGGCTAAGGCTGACGGTCTTAGCGTGATTGGGATTGTTGGCAGTGATGAAAAAGCAGATTGGATTGTTAATGAACTCGGCTTCGATGGCGCAGTTAATTATAAAACTGACGATTTAGCGGCTAAGTTAGCTGAATTAACCCCTAATGGTATTGATATTTATTTTGAAAATACGGGTGGACCAATACAACATCATGTCTTTGCCCGAATGAATGCTCATGGCCGTATTGCGGTGTGTGGCATGATTGCAGATTATCCAAAAGCTGAACCAGATTTAGCGCCTAATTGGATCCCTATAATTAAAAAACGCTTAACCATTCAAGGCTTTGCCATGCCTGATCATTTTGGGGAAGTGCCTGCACTTTTAGAAAAGCTAACACCTTATGTAATGCAAGGAAAAATTAAACATCGCGCTCATATTTTAGATGGGCTTGAATCAGCAATGACAGGTTTGAATTTGTTTTTTACTGGGCAAAATAAAGGCAAGCTGATCGTTAAACTTTAATTAAAATGGAAATTAATATGAACTTGCACCATAAGTTAGTTAATAAAGTGATGAGCATAACCATGATTTTATGTCTCACTTCATTATCAGTTAATGCAGAAACAACAAAAAAAGCTCAGACAAACGAGCAAGAAGTTGTAGCTATTAAGACCTCTTTAGAAACAACTGTTGTCAATGTCGATGATAAAAGTTTTAGTTGTATAAGAGAAATGACACCAGTACGACATTTTTATGTAGACAATCTTTTGGGGAATATCGAAAGTACGTTAACGGCTGCGAACGCACCTAAAGGAGCTGTATATCCAGCAGGTTCGGTTGTACAACTGGTGCCAACAGAGGTCATGGTTAAGCGAGAATCAGGCACATCTCCAGCAACAGGAGATTGGGAGTTTTTTGAATTAGACGTTAATGAAAAGGGATCAATGATTGCCAAGCGTGGCTTTGTTGATGTGGTGAACCGTTTTGATGGCAACTGTTTTTCTTGTCATGCACCCGCTCGAGAACCTTGGGATTTCATTTGTGAATTAGGGCATGGCTGTGAACCCATTCCAATCGATCATAAAATGACCGGCGCACTTCAGCGTTCAGACCCTCGTTGCGGTGATGCTGAACTTGAAGATGGAGATTCAATGGCACTTTTTAAACTTAAGGCTATGGTCACGATTGGTTTAACTAAAAAGTGGATTGAAGGTCTATTTTAAAAGTAAATCAAAGGAATGTGATCGAATAAAAGCCATTTTGTCTATCGCCAACCAACGCATCATCTTATACAGTGTGCTTGTATATACAGTATAGTTAAGTCCTGAGTTATCTGCATAGGCATGTTAGATAAAGATAAACTAAAACCCCAAAGTGGTGGCTCAGAAAGTCATTTAAATGATGATCAAACTCAAAGTGTCGTTTGTAAGTGCTAAAAGTTGTCAAAATAATGAATTTTTCAAAATTACTGTTACACTCAATAAGATGAACTATTTTACTGAAAATGGAATGTAAGTATGTCAAATAATAAAAATAACGAAAAAACACAACAAGAGCCCATTAACCCACTTGGTGAACTTGATCAACTTCGAAAAATTGTATTTGGCGATGCACAGCAGCAGTTAATCACGCAACTGACAACATTACGCAGTGATATGGAACAAACACTGACAGCACAAGATAAAAAGTTTTCAGTTCGTTTAGATAAAATTCAAGAAGACATTTCCCAACAATTAGAAGATCTGAATAAGCGATTACATGTTGTTGATAAAATGCATGATGACAATGAAGCTAGTATCCAAAAAGAGCATGCAATTTTAGCTTCAGAGCATGAAATGTTTGCCACTGCTACTCAGCAAGACTTTAAAAACGTCGAACAATCACTGCATAGTGAAAGCACTTCGTTAACTAGTACCTTTAATGAGCAGCTTGAGCAACTTAAAAACCACCTTGAAGACGTGTCCAAAGAGTTAAGCTCTTCTAAAACCGACCGTAAAACGCTTGCTAAATTGTTGGCGACAATGGCAACCAATTTGGAAGACGACCAGCTATAATGCAAAAGTCGCCATCAACTGACGAAGTTGAATCTGAACAACAACTTGAACAAGTAAGAACGCTGATACTTGGTAAAAACAGTCACTTGGTGACTGATACTATCAAAAAAGAAGCGCGTACTATTGTGGGTGATGTACTTACCGAAGCTTTGCACGATAGGCAAAAGAAAGACGGCTCTGTTAACAAGGTTTTACTCCCGTTAGTTGAAGATTCAGTCGAACATTCTGTAACCCATCATAGTGACAGGTTAGTTAATTCTCTTTATCCTTTGATGGGAAGTTTAGTCAGAAAATCAGTGACAGCATTTCTGGCTGATTTTATGGAAAAAACGAATCAGTTAATCGATAGTAGTCTTACAGTTAAGGGATTAAAGTGGCGAATTAAAGCTTGGCAAGCGGGAGTGAGTTTTTCTCAATATGTTGCTTCGCAAACCTTTTCTTATCGAGTAGAACATGTATTTCTTATCCATCGTGAAACGGGGTTATTACTAAATTCTGTTGATTTAAGTAAGGCGAGTAAAAGTGATGCTGACTTAATTTCCGCCATGCTGACAGCGATCAATGATTTTGTGGGTGATTCTTTTGTAGATAATGAAGATGGCCTAAAAGAACAATTACAAACGGTGACAACCGATAATTTTAATTTATTAATAAAACCAGGACCCAGTGCATTAATAGTTGCTGCCGTAACGGGCAATCCACCGCAAGCGATCAGTAATCAATTGCAATTGACGCTGGAAGATATTCATAGTCTATATAATGATGAGCTCAATCAATTTGACGGCGATAATCAAAGTTTTGTCAATTCTGAAGCCCTATTGCGTGACTGTTTGCTATCAGAGCAAAAAACTTCTGAATCTGCAAATCAGAAAAACCCTTGGTTCGCTTGGTTATTAGTTTTGGCAGTTATATTTATTATCGGTTTTAAAACATTTCAATGGTGGGAAAAATCAGAATTAACCGATAAGCTTATGAAGCTTGACCTTCAACCTGGTGTTATCGTCAACCATATTCAGGTGCACAATGATAAAAAAGTTGAGCTTGATATATTACGTGACCCAGACGCCGTTGCGGTGAATGATTGGTTACAACAAAATAAATTAACCATTGAACAACTTACACTTACTGAACGTCGCTACCATTCTTTAGCGCCTGAAATGTTAAAGGTTCGCGCACAACAACTTTGGGTTCAATATCCTGAGGTGAAAATGGTGTGGCAGGGCGAAATGCTTAGCTTGTTGGGTACTTTAGATCTACTTAAATTTGAAAAGCTACTCTATGCACTTTCGGCGGCAGGTCTTACAGAAGGAAAAAACCTAACCGTAGATAAAATACAGTTTCCTTCTGCAAATCCATTCACAACGAATAAAGTGGTTAAACAACAACTTTTTAATGATATTGTTGGCCGAATATCTACTATGCAGCTTGGTTTTTCGGTAGCAAGTGATGACATTACACCAAAAATGCAGCTAACCTTGCAACGATTATATCAATACCTGCAACAGTTAAATCAGCTAGCTGATGAACTCGATTTAAGCTTTGGCCTTTTAGTGATTGGGTGCAGTGATAACTCTGGTAATAAAGTCACTAATACGCGATTAAGTCTACAACGCGCGCAAAATACGGGAAATGCTTTAAACAAATTAGGCTTTAGTGAGCAGCAAATGTATATAACGGGTTTAGGACAAATAGATATTGTTAAAGTAAATAATAAAGCAAGAAAAGTGATGTTTAATGTGTTGTTTGTGAATAAGGAAAAATTTTAAAGTAAAAAAGTCTCTTTAATTATTGAATATTATTGTTTTTTCAACTACATATAAGTATTATAATTATAAAGTTCAAGGAATACGCCATACTCAAAATGGCGTTTGAAAATAAAAACATTCCATAAATTGGAGATGGCTTTTGTACCAAAAGAAAATTTGTCTATTAGGTGCGTCTAACGTAGGAAAAACAAGTTTAGTTAAACAATTTGTAGAAGGTGTTTTTAGCGAAAAATACCTAACAACTATTGGCGTTAAAATTGACAAAAAAATCATTTCAATAGAAAACTCGCAAGTACAATTTCTGTTGTGGGATATCGAAGGAAATGATCGTTACAATGTTTTTCAAGAACGATACTTGCGTGGCGCCTCTGCTTATATTATTGTCGCCGATCAAACACGTTTTTCTTCCATGATGGAAGGCCTAGATATTCATACTCTCGCCCGTAAATCTTCTAACTGCCCCGCAATTTTAGCCATAAATAAACATGATCTCCAGCCAAACTGGCATTGGGGAGATAAAGGGCTGGAAGATTATAAAGACCTCTTTGATTTACAATTTTTCACCAGTGCAAAAACTGGCGAGAACGTAGAAAATATGTTTTCTGCGTTGGCTCATTTGCTGCTAGAGAATTAAATAAGATGATCTCACCACTCAATAATGAACTAAGTAACATACTTAGTAATGTACTCAATGCAATGGAACAAGTTGTGCTTTATGTGGTTGATGGTGATGCAGGTGCGGTTCGGCTTGTTGAGGGAGAAAATAAATGGGTTGGTGACTTATTTCCTGACTCCAGTAATAGGCAAGTTTTTTACATTGATGATAATATTCCCTTTTTACAGGACTTTCTTATTGATGCGAGACTAATATGGCACGACAAAAAAAATGCTAGAGTACACTCTGGATTTTGGACGGAAATTGTTGCAAATAATAAAGCACTACATTTAGAAGCGATAGCTATCAGGCACGAATCACATAATTTATTGATTATATGTAACCAAGCAGAAGCGTTTGTTTTTCGTCAAAATACCATGCAATCAGCGCGCGAGCTATTACTGCATAATGATCGTTTAGTTGAACAAAATGAATACTTACATACAAGACTTCTCGCGATATTGAAGAAACCCAATGAGCAAAACAATATTCTTACAGCGCTAACTAAAGCGATAGAGAATGCTGGTTTTGCTGTGTTAATTGCAGGAAGTGACTTAACCACCATTATTGCCAATACTGCGGCGGTAAATTTGTTTGAACAAGTCAATTTGTCAGGTAACACGTCAGGTAATCAACAACCGAGGCCGATGGATGTTATTGTTCAGTTATTAAAAAATCAATTACCAGAATATGAAAGAATAATAGCAACTAAATCCTGTTGGGATGGTGAACTTTGTTGGATGTCTCCGCCGTCTACTTTAAAGTGGCTAAAAGTGGCTTTATATCCTGTGGTAGATGAGTTAAACGAGGTTAAAAACTGGATAGTATTTGCTAATGATATTAGCAACCTTAAATATTTAGTACAACGAAATGAGCAACTTGCTCTGCAAGATATGTTAACAGAGTTGCCAAATCGTATTTCATTTTGGCAAACACTTGAAAAGCAAATTACCACAAATACTCCCTTTTATTTACTTTATGTTGATATAAATGACTTTAGGCGGCATAACGAATTTTATGGTCACGATGAAGGGGATAAACTGCTTGTTGAGCTTAGTGGACGCATAAAGCGCACTATTAAGGAATCTGACTTTATTGCTAGAGTAGGAGGGGATGAGTTTGCGATTATTTTAACTGATATTGATAATCAGCAATGGTGTGAAGAGGTGGTTAAAAGGATCATTGATTGCACGAAAAAAGGCTTTGAAACCCGTAAAGCAGGTAGTTTTAATATCACTATCAGTATTGGTGCGGCTAATTTCCCCCATGATGCGCAAAGCGTTGAAGAATTAATGAAATTTGTCGACTTAAGTGCATATAATGGTAAAAAAACGAAAACCAATTCATTACAATTTTATTCTCAATCAATGAAAGATGCTTCGCACCAATTAATTGAAATAGAGCATGAGCTGAGACAAGCAATTAAAAATAATGAATTTGAATTATTCTTGCAGCCCATCATTGATTTGGAACTCAATAAAATAGTGAAAGCTGAAGCCTTAATTCGTTGGAATCATCCGATAAAAGGTATGCTTTATCCTGATGTTTTTATCCCTATTGCTGAAAAAAGTGGGTTAATTATTACTATGGGTAAATGGGTGATTGATACTGCTTGTCAAATGGCAAAAAAAATTAACTGCATGGGTCATAAAATAAAGATCTCGATGAATCTTTCTCCTTCCCAAGTATTCGATGAAAACCTTTTTCCTCATTTACATGCTTGTGTTAAGCATTATAAAGTCGACCCTGCCTTGTTAGAGTTGGAAATAACGGAAGGCGTATTGGTAGATGATTACGCTATTACTGAAAAATTACTCAATAAAGTGAGAGCGATAGGTATGAGTGTCGCTATAGATGATTTTGGTACAGGATACAGCTCACTAGCTTACCTAAAAAAATTACCTTTAGACTTTTTAAAAATTGATCAGTCGTTTGTTAGAGATATTGTCAGTGATGATAACGATAAAGCTATTGTAAGAGCGGTTATAGCTATGGCGCATAATTTAAACTTAGGTGTTATTGCTGAGGGTGTAGAAACTAAAGAGCAGTTGGACTTCCTTTCTAAAAACGCGTGTAATTCAGTGCAAGGCTATTTATTTAGCGAACCAATTCAATTTAATTCATTTGTAGCGTTGCTTGAAAAGCAAAAGCAAAAGTAAAAGATATAACAAGATATAACAAGATATAACAAGATATAACAAGATATAAGCTAGTTAAATTGTGGTATGAGATTTGCGCTATTTACTGTAATGGTTGTGGTTAATCCTACGCAATATATTCAATTTTTTACTTATTAGGTGAACTAACTGCCACGGTAAGTTGAATAGCTCCATGGTGAAACTAATAACGGAACATGGTAATTAGCACTTGCATCAGAAATTCCAAAATGAAGAGGTATGCGATTTAAAAAGGGAGGGGCATTTTGCTCACCGTCTTGATTTGAAAAATACTCAGCAACATGAAATACAATAATGTATTCCCCTATTTCAATAGTGGTGTTGTCTAATAACAACTCGTCTGTTCGACCATCATTATTAGTTATTAGTGTTTTTAATAATGTTTGGGTTGAACCTTCTACACGGAAAAACTCAAGTTTAATACCTTGTGCAGGAATGCCATTTGCAGTGTCTAATACGTGAGTGGATAACTTAGCCATTTATTATTCCTTACCTACTTGTTAATTACTTGTTAGTTAGTTATGTTAATCATTATGTTGTCAGTGCTTTAATTTTGTAATATTGCAACAAGTCGAAAACTTGCTATCAAGCCAACTTGCCAGATTGCTTTATTTAGCTCTTCATTTGTTGGGTTATTCACTCGACGTCTAAACTCTTCAAAAATGCTGGCTTTATTATGGCCTTTTACGGCAATAATAAAAGGGAATTGATGTGAGTCTACATACTGGCTATTAAGCGTTGTAATTTCATCCATTTCATCTTTACTCAGCGCATTCAAATTAGCCGCAGACTGTTCTTGTGTTGAAGCATCGGTTAAGTCACCACTTTTAGCCTCTTTACCTGCTAATTGAGGATGAGCCCGTAACAACGTTAGTTTTTCTTCGTTGCTGGAATCTTTAACAATTTTAAGCATAGTTTGGTGTAAGTTATCGATGTTAGCAAATGGCCGACTATGCCAAGCTTTATTTGGTATCCAGCTTGAATGTTCATATATTTCTGCGAGTATTCGAGTAAACTCTTCTTGGGTTGCTATATTTAATTTGCTTATATTTATTTTATTTGTCATTAGGCTTTACCATAAACTAAATTGTATTACGTTATGCTTTGCATGAATATTGTTAACAATATTTACCTGCTTTAGCTTACTATATTTTACCCTATAGCTGATCGTCAACAATTATGTAAACAATTAACTGACTTGATTGACAGGCAGTAGATGTTTGTTTACATTCAATGCTATTGAAGCTTTATTTTAACTTAATAAGATAAGTCCATAAACAATGAGTAAATAAGACAATGACAAGCTATCAACAGAAAAATTTACTAAAGGTTAATGCTGATTTAGTTAAGTTCATCAATTGAGGAATACTGACCATGGCAACTAAAAACACTTACTACGCACCCACTGGTGGGTTACCGCCACAAACACAATTATTATCAGACCGGGCTATTTTTACCGAGGCTTATGCGATTATTCCTAAACGTGTATTGACCGATATTGTAATAAGTTACTTACCCTTTTGGGAAAACATGCGAATGTGGGTAATTGCACGACCGCTTAGTGGTTTCTCGGAAACTTTTTCACAATATATCGTTGAAGTGGGAGCCGATGGTGGCACAAATAAGCCTGAACTTGACGAAAGCGCAGAAGGCGTGCTTTTTATTGTTGAAGGCGAAATGGATGTTAATATTGAAGGCAATACCCATCACATGGAAGCTGGCGGTTATGCCTACTTACCACCAGGGTGTCAATGGACGCTGAAAAACAATAGCAATGCAAACGTAAAATTTCATTGGATCCGTAAGGCATATCAATTTGTGGAAGGCATTGATGCTCCGGAGCCATTTGTGACCAGTGATCATGACGTAGAAGCTATTGAAATGCCCAATACTGGCGGCGTATGGAAAACCACAAGGTTTACTGAACAATTAGATATGCGTCACGATATGCATGTAAATATTGTTACTTTTCAGCCTGGTGGCGTTATTCCTTTTGATGAAACGCATGTAATGGAACACGGCCTGTATGTATTAGAAGGTAAGGCTGTTTATCATTTAAATGGTGAATGGGTCGAAGTAGAAGCGGGTGACTTTATGTGGTTACGTGCTTTTTGTCCTCAGTCTTGTTATGCAGGCGGACCTGGTCCATTTAGGTATTTATTGTACAAAGATGTGAATAGACATATGCCGTTTATTCGCCCTAAAAACTAAGGGTTACTTCGCAAAATGTATTCCACAATGTGAGATTGTTCAGGTTTTGTTAGACTATGATTATATCGTACTTTTAGAGGTATATTTAAACAATAACCTTGTTGAGTGAGTAGCCAAAAATATGAAAAATAATAAACCAGAATCTCGAATTCAAGTCATTGATCGGGCAGCCACGCTGTTAGATGCAATTTCTCGTTATTCCTTACCTGTAACATTAAAAGCGTTAAGTGCTGATACCAATTTGTCACCTTCTACCGCATTTCGAATTTTACATTCTTTAATTGATAACCATTTTGTTGATAAAGATAGTGGGGGTAAATATCAGTTAAGTGGGCGACTAATACGATTAAGTAGCAATCAAAATACAGGCGTTGATTTTCGTAAAGTTGCTAATCCGTATTTGGATAAGTTACGTGATAAGTTTGGTGAAACAGTTAACCTTACTACCCGAGAAGGGGATGTTGTTATTTATGTTGATAAAGCAATTCCTAATAGAATGATGCATGTTCAACAAATGATTGGTAGTCGCGCGCCTTTGCATGTAACTGGTGTTGGTAAAATGATGTTAGGCAAAGAAGGAGAGGAAGGTATACATGGCTATGCTCAGCGAACAAATTTACCAACCTATACGCGTAATACTTTTTCTACATTAGACGCGCTTGTGGATGAATGTATGACCTGTATTGATAGAGGCTATGCCTATGACAATGAAGAAGCGGAGGTTGGCGTAGGTTGCATCGGTACACTTATTTATGACAAATATGGCGAAGTGGCTGCTGGTTTATCGGTTTCAGCCCCTATTCAGCGACGAAAAAATGAATGGGTAAAGCCGTTAGTCAAAGCGGCAAAGTCAATTTCTATTGAACTTGGCTATGTGAAATTAGTTGATCACGTAAAACCTTAAAACGACGCAAGCAACAAACCAAGCATCACAAAATTATGTCTTCTTGACAATGAATACTTGTTTGTCGCGCTCATTTAATTTCACATTATGAAATTAAATGTTGGTCGATTTTTAGCGTTATTGAGTTAAAGCATCTTCAAGCGCTGCTAAACATAAAGCGACATTTTCACTTCTTGCGGCATAACCCATAAGACCAATACGCCAAGCTTTGCCGGAAAAATCGCCTAAACCAGCACCAATTTCTAGGTTGTAATGATTAAGTAAATAGTTACGTACTTTGCCATCATCAACGCCTTTTGGAATGTAAATAGCATTTAATTGCGGTAAACGTTCTTCTTTTGGCACAATAAACTCAATACCTAGTTTTTCTAATCCTTTAGCAAGCGTTTCATGTTGTGTTCGATGTCTTGCCCAGCTATTTTCAAGACCTTCGTTGTGTAGGTTTATTAATGACTCATGTAAACTGTATAATGAATTAACTGGGGCCGTATGGTGATAACTACGCTTACCTTCACCAGACCAGTAACTCATCACCAGTGATTGATCTAAAAACCAACTTTGCACTATTGATTTGCGATTTTTAATAACACTAACCGCTTTTTCACTAAAGGAAATAGGAGATAAGCCAGGTACACAAGACAAACATTTTTGTGAGCCAGAATAAATAGCATCAATGCCCCAATCGTCAACTTTTAGTTCAATACCACCTAATGATGTTACTGCATCAACAATAGATAAACAGTTGTGCTGCTGCGCTAGCGCACACAGTGCTTTAGCGTCAGATACCGCACCAGTTGAGGTTTCGGCGTGAACAAAGGCTAAAAACTTAGCGTCGGGGTTGGTAATTAATGCTTGTTCAACTTTGTCTACTTCAACGGCGCGCCCCCAAGGAGAGTCAACAATAATCGCTTCTGCGCCAATGCGGGTAACGTTTTGGATCATACGATCGCCAAATACGCCATTACGACAAACAATGACTTTATCACCGGCTTCTACCAAGTTAACAAAACACGCTTCCATACCCGCTGAGCCTGGCGCGGAAAGTGCGATGGTGAATTCATTTTTAGTTTGAAAAGCATACTGAAGTAATGCTTTTACTTCATCCATCATGCCGATAAATAAGGGGTCTAAATGACCAATTACAGGTCTTGATAATGCGGCTAAAACTTCCGGGCTGATGTCTGATGGTCCAGGACCCATTAATATTCTGCGAGGTGGTTGAAATGATGTAACGTTCATTTTATTTGCCTTTATTTTATTTAGTAATGGTTAGTTGTTACTTTGATAACAAGTGCTGTGGCTAGTGTCAACCTTATAGGGAGGAATGAATTTATTGTATAAACAAAAAATAAATTTCACATAAAAAATGCATTGACATTAGCTAGTTTTTTTGAAGGATAGATTTGGCTTGTTCTTATTCTTGTTCTTGTTCTAATGCGAGTTAGTGTTAATTGATGTAATAGAAGTAACCATTATTTCAAATCATAAGAAAGTCCGTCTTAGTTACTATATATATTTTGAATAGAAGGTTATTATAATTATTCATTGGTTTTATAAATATATTAGCTTTAGCATCAATATCGTAATCAAAATTGTTCGTTAGTGCTAATTTCACCTCATCAGAGATGTAAGACAACTCATATATTTCTCCCTCTTATATGACGTTTTTTTGAATATATAAAGGAGCCTCTATGTCTGTGATCGCTTTGCTAGAAAAACGCTATTCAGCTCGTGCTTATTTGGATACTCCTGTATCACAAGCGCTTTTAGAAACTATTTTTGAACAAGCACAACGCGCCCCTTCAAATTGCAATGTACAACCTTGGCAAACCTGTGTGGTGTCGGGAAAGAAAAAAGAGGCATTAAAAGATGATTTACTAACGGCGGTAATGAGTGGAACACCGCCAAACCCTGACTTTAACTGGCTACCTAAGTATGAAGGCATTCATAGAGACCGTCAATTTGGCTCTGCCAATGCGCTTTATAGTTCAATTGGCGTTAGCCGTGAAGATAAACGCGGCCGTCAATTGGCTATGATACGTAACTGGTGTTTTTTTGATGCGCCTCATGTTGCTTTTTTCACCATGGATAAATATCTCGATATTATGGGCGCTGTTGATTTAGGTATTTATGCGCAAACTCTTTCTTTAATACTGACTGAACATGGAATTTCAAGTTGCATGCAAGGCGCCTTAGGCCAGTTTCCTGATCCGGTAAAAAAAGCGTTGCACTTGCCAGAGCAAAGAGGAATTTTGTTTGGCATGTCCTTTGGTTACGCGGATGAAAATGCGCCAGTAAATAATACGCGCACAGATCGTGAAGATATTACCAATGCGGTTTCCTTTTTTAATTAGTTTCCCATAAACCAGTGAGCAGCAAATAAAGTAAAGACCAAAGCCTACCTGACCACTATGGAACAAAGAAACGCCTATCAAAAATCGGCCAGTTATGGATAATAAGCTCACTATATTTAACATTACATAAACTTTGGAAAAACCATGGAATTAATCGATTTAGAGATAAATGAAAAAATTGCGATAATTACGTTAAAAAATGGCAAAGTTAACGCTATTTCTCCGCAAGTAATAACAGAAATAAATAACGCATTAGATCAAGCACAAACTGCAGGTGCTGTAGTGATTTTAACCGGTCAAGCAGGCATATTTTCAGGCGGCTATGATTTAAAAACGATGAAAGAAAGTTCAGCTTCAGCAATCTCTTTGGTTACGGCTGGTTCGACACTCGCTCGTCGACTGTTGTCATTTGAACTTCCTATTATTGGCGCTTGTTCGGGCCACGCGATTGCCAAAGGTGCATTTTTGTTGCTCAGTTGCGATGTTCGTATAGGCAGCATAGGGCCGTTTAAAATAGGATTAAATGAAGTCGCTATTGGTATGACTATGCACCAAGCGGGGATTGAATTAGCTCGAAACAGAATCCCCGTTAACTATTTAACGCGTTCGGTGATCAACGCTGAATTATTCAGCCCAGAAACGGCAATGCTGGCTGGCTTTCTCGATACCATTGTGGAACCTGAACAATTGATGGAGACGGCAATAGCGAGGGCTAATCAAATGCTTACACTTAATATGACCGCACATTATGGTACTAAATTAAGAGAACGAAAAGAAATTTTAAACGCACTAGATGCCGCGATAAAACTCGATTCAGCCATGACATTGAATTTATAGGAAAAATAAAAATAGCGTTTTATTTAAACTGGCAAGTTTGTACGCGAACTGTCGTGGTCAACTACTTTTGACCACGGATTTTTATTCTATTTAATTGATTTATCTATTTTTAACCCTCTTTCTTTATTAACTGCTAATATATAAAACATATGTTCTAAATAGTGGTATTTATTGAAATGAGCGCATCTTTTTCCAAGAATATTCTGCAAATACTAATGCTTGCTCTTATCTATGCCATTTCTGCCAAGCTAGGTTTGCTTCTTGCCTTTGAACAAACGCGTATTAGCCCTGTATGGCCACCTACAGGTATTGCGCTAGCGGCGATACTTCTGGGTGGTTTGCGTCTATGGCCAGGTGTTTTTATCGGTGCTTTTTTGGCTAGTGTGTATGTTTCGCCCTCTATCTCATTGAGTTTAAGTATCGCGGTAGGCAATACCCTAGAAATCGTCACCGCCAGTTATATTATTTTACGTTTTGCCAGCGCTAGGCCTTTTTCCAAAACCGCCGAAACCGCTGTTTTTACACTCGCGCTTTTCGGCGCCACTATGATAAGCGCTTCTATTGGGGTGGGTAGCCTGTTTATCGCTGATATTATTCAGCAGGAGAATCTGTTGCAGCTATGGATAACTTGGTGGATTGGTGATTTGGTAGGCGGCTTGGTCGTCACGCCATTTTTATTAACCTGGCTTCGTTTACCTACAAAATCCTTTACAAAAAAACAATTACTCGAAGCAGTACTGATGTTATTCATCACCTTAAGTATCGTTGGTATCGTTTTCGGTCAATGGCGTATATTGGATATTTATAAAGAGTTAATGATGTTTTTATTATTACCAACTATTGCTTGGTCTGCTTTACGTTTTCATCATCATGGCGCGACGCTGGTCGTTATGGTTATTTCAACTGCCGCTATAATTGGCACGGTAAACGGCTTTGGCCCCTTTGTTTTAGCTAGCGAAAATGAATCGCTGCTTGCGCTGCAGGCATATATAGGAGTAGCCATGTTTACCGCATTACTTTTAATGGCTAGTCAGGAAGAAAGGCTACAGGCTTATCGAGCATTGCGTTTAAGTCGAAAAAATTTAGAGGCCACGGTTAAATCGCGTACCCAAGCATTAAATGTAGCTAATGATCTGCTTGCAAAAGAGATGCAACAGCAGATCCAACTCACTGATTCTTTAAAAGCGCTCTTGTATAATATTGATCATTCCTCAAGCGAGGAATTTTTTAGTTGTTGCGCACAAGCCTTAACGGTGACCTATAAAACACAATTTGCCTTTATCGGAATATTTGCCGATAAGGAAAAAACCTCGATCAAAACCCTAGCCGTTTGGGCAAAAGGAGCATTAGGGAAAAATTTCACTTATGAACTCAAGGGTACTCCTTGTGCCGATGTTTTAGATCATTCTATGGAAATCATTTCTGAGAATGCGGCTAAACTTTATCCTGATGACGAATTACTAATTTCAATAGGTATCGAAAGTTACTTTGGCTCACCTTTAAAAACCCCCTCTGGACAAGTTATCGGTATGATGGCGGTGATGGACACTAAACCTTTGTCTATCGAAAATGCATTAAAGTCCGTTTTGGGATTATTCGCGAATAAAGTGGCGCTAGAGCTGCAAAGGCGAAAGGTTAGCGAAGAACTTGAGCTAGCGGCTAGTGTTTTTAATGAAAGCCTCGAGGCTATTATTATCTGTGATGCTCATTCAAATATTATTCGCGTTAACCCTGAATTTACAGAAATGACAGGTTATTCCTTAAACGAAGTGATTGGAAATAACCCCTCACTAATAAAGTCTGGGCATCATTCAACAGATTTTTATAAAAATATACGGGAAAAAGTCAATAAACAGGGTTTTTGGAAAGGGGAGATTGTTAACAAACGTAAAGATGGTGAACTATTTACCACTTGGCAAATTATTAAAGTCATAAAGGATACTGCTGGTAAGGTACAACAATGCATGAGTATTATGAGTGATATTACCGAGAAAAAGATGGCCGAAGAGCATATTTATCAGCTGGCGCATCATGATTTGATCACCCAATTACCCAATAGAGGCGCCTTTCATAAACTGCTTAATGACGCTATTATTACCGCTGCACATTCAACCTATCGATTGGCGGTCATGTTTATCGATTTGGATCACTTTAAACTGATTAATGATACATCTGGGCATCCTGTTGGTGATGAACTATTACAACAAGTTGCTTTAAGACTCAAAAAAGTCATTGGCACTAAGAATGTTATCTCTCGATTTGGCGGCGATGAATTTACGGTATTACTCCCTTGTATTGAGTCAATTGATGAAGTGTCAGATGTCGCTAATCAGATCCTTGACTCGCTATTATCACCCTTTGCTTTATTGAGTTGTGAAGTTACCATCAGTGCGAGTATTGGGGTTGGTATTTACCCTGACAATGCTAAAGATGCATCAAGCTTGCTTAGCTGTGCCGACAATGCCATGTATAGTGCAAAAGATAGTGGCCGAGCTAGTTGTCATTTTTATACTGAACAGATGCAAATTGACGCCAATGAAAGAGTTGTTCTGGAAAGAGAGCTTCGGGATGCACTAACAAATGATCAATTTATACTGCATTATCAACCTCAAATTGATATTAAAACAAATCAAATTGTTGGCACTGAAGCATTGCTACGATGGCAGCATCCTTCTAAAGGTTTAATCCCCCCTGACAAATTTATTCCCGTTGCTGAAATTACGGGGTTAATTGTTCCAATGGGTCAATGGATCATTAACGAAGCTTGTCGGCAACTAGCGCTCTGGAGAGCCGATGGATTTGATAATATAACGATGGCTATTAACCTTTCAGCCAGACAATTTTTCCAAAAAGATTTACTTGAGACCATCGAAAACGCCATACAGGCATCAGGGGTTCCAGCATCAAAGTTAGAGTTTGAAATTACTGAAAGTATGATGATGGTGAATATTGAAGAAACCATTGACACACTTCATAAAATTAAAGGTTTAGGCGTGCAATTATCTATAGATGATTTTGGCACTGGCTATTCGTCGTTATCTTATTTGAAACGTTTTCCACTGAATAAATTAAAAATTGATAAATCTTTTGTTGATGGTTTACCTCTTGATCTAGACGATCTAGCTATTGTTCAGGCAATCATTGGCATAGCACATTCGCTCAATTTAACCGTCATTGCCGAAGGAGTAGAAACAGCTCAGCAATATAAATTACTCACTCAACATCATTGTAATGAAGTTCAGGGGTATTATTTTAGCAAGCCTTTAGCGAGTGAGGCTGCAAGCCAGTTTATAAAAGAAACCTGCAGCGTTGCATCCTAGTAATAAATAAGATGCAAATAACTCAGCATTCATTGTTTAGCCAACGCCGAATCATAAACAGCCGTATAATACCAATTGATATAATGTGGCATTAGGGCTCTATTTTCTCGAGAACTCCGCTAATATAGGGTATTCTATTGACCATTGAATTTATTGTTGGTGTTTATGGTTATGGTTATCAAAGTAAAAAATTTACCCAATCCCGAAATCACCTGTTCAAACTGTCAAGCATGTTGTTGTCATTTAGAAGTCATAATCATTTCAGATACAGGTGTTCCTGATCAGCATATTTATGAAAATGCGTATGGGAATGAATCTATGTTACGTTTAGACGATGGTTGGTGTTCGGCTTTAGATCGAAATACATTAATGTGTTCAATCTATGAAAATCGCCCCTGGGTTTGTCGAGAATTTGAAATGGGTTCATATGAATGTATAAATGAGCGAATAGGAAAAGTGTAGATTTTTTAACCCGTCGTCTTTAAAAGATGATTGTTTTGTCATTTTAATATTAGGTTTAATTGTTAGGTTTAATTGTTAGGTTTAATCAAAGAAATTGATTGAACACAATAAATTATTACGCTTGCTTGTTACGACTATCTGCTTACAATTACCCACTTATATTCGACTTTATTTACTAAGAACAATGAAACCAAAAAAAGAAAGCAGTGTTGATGGGTTTGTTTTTATATTTTTGCTATTATGCTTGCTTATTTCATCATTAGCGATGGCATAAGCTGAAATTACTGAACAGTAAGCTCAATCAACTCTCATCAACTAATATCAAACTAATATTCCTACTTTATAAACCCACTAAAGGCACACTAATATCAATATGAACTGGCTTCATAACACGTTTAATTTTACTGGATTACCTGAGCTAACTGATTTCGTTTTCAATAATAAATTTGTTATAACTTTAGCGCTAATTTTCGCTTTCTTTGTCGTAAAGCAATTGCTCATTAAAACTATAAAACGTAAATCTAAAAATGATAAAAGATTACAAATCAATATGGTTAATAATATATTTACGCTATCGATAATCATTGCGCTTTTTAATATTTGGTCATTGGAAATTCAAAAGTTCGCTTTTTCAATTGCTGCATTTATCGTTGCAATAGTGTTGGCGACAAGAGAGTTTATTCAATGCTTTATTGGTTTTCTCTACCTTTTATCTAGTCGGCCATTTCGCATAGGTGACTGGATACAGGTAGGTAATTACGTTGGTGAAGTTCATTCCACTGATTGGGCTAAGTTAACCTTATTAGAAGTGAATAAAGATGACTATCAGTACACGGGTAAAACCTTGTATTTACCCAATAGTCAATTAATCACTTCCGTAATAAAGAACCTAAATTTTTTAAAGCGCTATGCCATGCATCACTTTATTATTGTACGTGATGATAGTGTAAATCCTTTTGAGTTTGTTGAACAATTATATGAAAAAGCGAACTTATACTGTGATGATTTTAAAGATGTTGCTATTCGATATAACCAACTCATTGAAAACCGTCTTGAAGTGCATATTGCTGGTCCTGAGCCTCATATTCAAATAGCGACATCAGAACTTGGTGATACTCAAATATTTTTTACTATTTTTTGTCCTACAGAACAGGCACTTGATATAGAGCAAAAATTAACTCAAGATTTTATGCGCTTGTGGTTTGAACAAAAAAAGTTAATTCTTACTACCTAATCAGTAAACCTAATGAATATCCATTAGGTTTACATTATATTCAATCAATGGGTTTGAGGAGAGCTATTTTTTTTTCGGGGTTGACTAATGTTATTGAACCATCAAGGTGCACATCTCGTTGTGGGAAAGCAATAATAATATTGTTTTCTTCAAATAATTCATCTATTCGAAAACGAATATTACTTCTTGTTACGCGAAGTCCACCCTCAACCTGAGAGTTTATCCAATATGTCACTTCAAAAACCAAAGCGTTATCAGCAAAATCATCAAAAATAACCAGTGGTTTCGGCTCTTTTAAAACCTCACTTTGCTCCTCTGTGGCTTGCATTATTAATGCGTAGACTTTTTTAGCGGGAGAACCATAAGCAACGCCAACTTTAACCGATGTTCTCACCATACTATCAATAAGCGTCCAGTTTACAACCGTATTTTCCAATAGCTTACTATTAGGAATCAATAAATGAACGCCATCTACTCTTCTTATTCTGGTCGAGCGTGTATTTATTTCTTCAACGATACCTTTAGCATCTTCTATCTCCAAAAAATCGCCAATTCGGATAGGTCGTTCCCACATCAAAATCCAGCCACTAATAAAATTATTAATAATATTCTGAGCACCAAAACCAAAACCAATGGCAATAGCACCTGATAAAAAGGCAAAGGCGGTAATCGGAATATTAATTAAATCTAATGTCGTGATCAATAATATGCCAATAGCGATGACATAAAGTACGCGCTGTAGTAAATGAATAATGTTAGGATCTGTTTTTGTTGTTGTTAAACGATTGGTTAAAACCTTAACAGTCCACTTTGTTAGTAATAACCCCATATAAATAATAAGGGGAATTAGCAGTAGTTCTCCTAACGTTATGACTTGGTCAGAAATAGTAATGACCGCAAAAGATAAAATAGCTTTTATTTGTTCTAAATCCATATATATACCTCAACTATTCTTTTATTCCTAAAAATACTTTAGACGGATCAACCAGAAACTTTTTACCAAGTGCTTCTCGACCAAATAGCATTAAGTAGCTCATGTCAGAACGATCCGTTAAGGTGATTTCTATCACCCATGTTTCTTTGCCAAGCACTACCGTTGTTTCTATAACATAGCGTTCCTCAGATGTACCATTAGATGATTTTACTTTTCTTATATCACTAATTGGCGCGGTACAATTAACAATGCTATTAACATTATGCGCATCAGGGTGTATATCAAAAGTAACGCATTTTTTGCCATTCTTAACTATTTTAGTAAGATTATCTACATGTAACGAAGAGGTTTTAGCGCCAGTGTCAACCCTCACTTGTAAATCATCTATGGCAAGATCCGGTAATGAAATTGACTCTAATCGACCAATGATTATTTTATTATTATTCATCTTATACCTTAATTAACTATCATTGTTTTCTGGTAATAACAACTCTTGCACGTTTTCTATGTGCCCAGCAATTTCTTCATCATCTTCACTGAAGTAAGCAACATGAAACATAGCTTCCCCTTCTTGTACTAAGGGAATGTTTTGTTTGCCAATTAAAATACCTGAGCGAGACGCTAAAACCGAGTCAATTACTGCACCATAAGGGCTGCCTATTTCAGCTAAGACTTGTCCTTTGGTGATCTGATCACCTAAATTAACAATATTGTGCACAATGCCACTGGCGTTTGCTCGAATCCATTGACTACCATTAGCAATAAAAGGGTCAAATTTTTTCTTTTTAACACGTGAAGGTTTTCTAGTCATCCCTAAATGTTGTAAAACATTTAATATGCCTTTCATACCCGCGCGTATTGAAAACTCATCAAAACGTAGTGCTTCGCCAGCTTCATATAATAATATTTTAGTTTGATTTTTAACGGCAGACTCCCGTAATGAGCCATCAACTAAAGTAGAATTTAATATTACTGGCACACCAAAAACTTCTGCTAATTCTTTCGTTTCAGCATCAGACATGTCAGCTCTGATCTGTGGTAAATTTGAACGATGAATTGCACCGGTATGTAAATCAATACCATAATCACAGTGTTTAACTATTTCATTAAGAAAAATATAGGCGACCCTGCCAGCCAAAGATCCTTTTGCTGACCCAGGAAAGCAACGATTAAGATCACGACGGTCAGGCATGTAGCGACTTAAGTTTACCACGCCATAAACATTCACCATAGGGACAGCGATAAGGGTACCTTTGGTAATTTTAAATTTCTTTTGATGGATTAAACGGCGGATAATCTCAATACCATTTAATTCGTCACCATGAACTGCGGCACTAACAAAAATGGTAGGCCCTGGTTTTTTGGCGCGAATGATATGTACAGGCAAAGAAACGTCTGCATCGGTATATAGCTTAGCAACAGGCAAATCAATTTTTCGTTGCTCGCCAGGTAATATCTCAAAATCACCTATTTTTAATTTTTCCATAGATTTCTCTTATTAACCTTTACCGCGAGTTTTATTACTGTGCGGTTTTGCATTTTTTTCTAAAAATTCAAAAACCATGCCAGCAATATTTTTGCCTGTTGCTGTTTCTATGCCTTCTAAACCAGGAGATGAGTTTACTTCCATCACCATTGGACCATTTTGTGAACGAAGTAAATCTACCCCACACATATTTAAACCCATCGCTTTTGCAGCACTAATCGCTGTTTCACGCTCTACTTTGGATAACTTAACCACTTCAGCACTGCCACCGCGATGTAAATTAGAACGGAACTCACCTTCTGCACCTTGTCGTTTCATTGCGGCAACCACTTTACCGCCAATAACTAAACAACGAATATCAGCACCACCCGCTTCTTTTACAAACTCTTGTACTAATATATTCGCTTTCAATCCCATAAAGGCTTCAATAATTGCTTCAGCTGATTTTGCTGTGTCAGCAAGTACAACACCAATACCTTGAGTACCTTCTAACAACTTAATAACGACTGGCGCTCCACCAACATTTTTAATTAAATCTTTAACATTATCGGGTTTATTGGCAAAACCGGTGCGCGGTAAGCCTATGCCTTTACGTGACAATAATTGTAATGAACGTAATTTATCGCGCGAACGACTAATAGCGACCGATTCATTAATGTTAAAAGTGCCCATCATTTCAAATTGTCTTGCCACCGCTGTACCGTAAAAGGTGACGGAAGCGCCAATACGAGGGATAATTGCATCATACATTGGCAATTCTTTACCATGATAACGCACAGTTGAACGACTACTCGTGATATCCATATAACAATGTAAGGTGTCAATAATATCGACTTGATGCCCCATTGCTTCACCCGCTTCTTTTAGACGTCGGGTAGAATATAATCTTGAGTTTCTTGATAAAATAGCAATTTTCATAAAATAAACCTTTTTTTATCACTTTTTCTTATTAAAAAGTGATGTGATAACTATAGCGCAGTGTATAGTCATAAGTATAAATAACAAAATAGTATATTTTGATGTGTTTAATCAAAAAAAATGATTATAGAGCAATTGTGGAAAATAGATGAAAATTGAATTATTAAAAACATTTCTTGAAGTGAGTAGAACCTTGCATTTTAGAATTGCGTCTGAAAACTTATTTATCACGCAATCAGCGGTGAGTGCTCGAATAAAATTATTAGAAGAGGATTTAGGGGTTTTACTCTTTGATCGTAGTCAAAAACATTTAAAACTCACCTCCGAAGGGAATAGGCTAATTAAACATGCTAATGAACTTTTATTTATGTGGCAAAAGACCAAACAAGATGTAGGCATGGCGGAAAGTGATTCACATCAGCTTGTTATTGGTTCTATGATGTCAATATGGGATATAGTATTACAAGATTGGTTAAAAAAAATTCACCGTAATATGGATGATGTGAGTTTACTGACTAACACATACTCTCCTAGTGAATTAAGAAAAAGTGTCCTTAGTCGCGTTATCGATATTGCTTTTTTATTCGAACCGCCTTTTGTTGAAGATCTTATTACTGAAAAAGTGGCAACCGTGCCCTTACATTTAGTGACAACAGAGCCAAATGCTTCTAACAAAATCACATCATTGGATAATTATATTATGGTGGATTATGGTGATTCTATTAATACCCAATATAGGCGAGATTTTCAAGAGGTGACGCCGGCAAAGCACTACATGAGCCAACCAAGAATAGCCTTGAATTTTTTATTAGACGCTGGGGGGAGTGCATACCTGCCAAGGCAGATGACATTCGAATATATTGAAAGTAAACGACTATTTATTGTGGATAAAGCACCTGTTTATTCACGAGAAATATTTGCAGCTTATTTAGCTAAAAGTCAAAAGGTCGATATTATTGAGCAAACACTTCAATTATTTCCTTATGTAACAATTTAAAAATAAACTCAAATTAAACAGCTCACTTTTTGTAAATGAGTTGAATAATTTGAGTCGATAAATCAAACCTATTCTTCAGCAGGAAGAGTTTTTATCGGTTTATAATAACTCGCTTCCAATTCTTCATTAATACATTGTAATAAATAGGTATTTAAGTTCTGCCCAGTAACCTCTTCTTGAGTTGCATATTCCTTACACTCGGCTAACAAATTCAGCAAGTAACTTTTTGGCGCATCTTCTAAAGTAGGTTTTTCTTCTTCGCTGTAACTAATATTGGTAAACAAAACTAACAGGGTAAACGCTAATATTTTTTTCATATTTTTTCTCTAAAAATGGATGTTGAATGAATGTAAATAGAATATCAATTAAATATAAATTACATATCCCAGTAATCGCTAAACGAGTTTTGCTCTTTTTCTATAGTTCTTTTTTCATGAATCGAATCCAATTTTTGTCTGGTATGATATTTTTGTTTTGCCGTTTTTCTGATGTTTTTTCGAATCATTTCTTTATTTGTTGTGCCATAGGCAATTTCAAAACCTGCTATACCAGAGCTAAAAATTAAATTTTCATCAATATCTATATCAGTGTCTTCATATGTATCAGTGTTCATTGACTTACCTTATAAAAAACCAGCATTGAATTTTATAAGATAATGTACTTATCTTTATATATTGAAAAGCGAAAAATTTTGTTTTTTTTAATCAAAAAATTTGATTAAACAGTTGGTATGAATAATTTTTAAAATGACGAAGTGCTTAAAATGGTAGAAGTGAGCGAAGACATTAGAAACAAAATAAAGGCTCTTCTACTCAAATAAAGGTAAAAAAGCCTTTAATAATATAGTGATGAGGGGGACGTTAAAGCTTTGTTTTTTTATAGTAATAACTTTTTTATAGTAATAACTTTTTTATAGTAATAACTTTTTTATAGTAGTAATAATGTACCGCACCCTAGGAAAGCGATAAAACCAAAAATATCGGTAACAGTAGTTAATATTACAGCACCTGATAAAGCTGGATCAATATTAAATTTATCTAATATCCACGGCACCCAAACACCTGATAATGAGGCAACAAGTATATTACCTAAAATAGCGATACAAATGGTGACCGATAACATGGGGTTTGCAAACCAATAAAAGGTAATGATGCCAATCACGGTTGCCCATAATATGCCATTAATGGCACCGACTTTAAGTTCTTTATTAACGATAGCTTGTCTATTTGCATCCGTTATTTGTCCTAAGGCTAACCCTCTAATAATTAAGGTTAATGTTTGGCTTCCTGAAATTCCGCCCATAGAAGCAACAACCGGCATTAGTACCGCTAGTGCAACTACTTGCTGTAGTGTTGCTTCAAATAGTCCGATAAACCATGAGGCCAAAAAGGCGGTGAGTAAATTAATTCCTAACCATATAGCGCGGTTTTTACTACTTAACCAGACACTAGAAAATAAATCTTCTTCTTCACTTAAACCTGCTGATTGAAATAACTGGCTATCTTTTTGCTGCTCTTTATATCTATATGCAGAGTCTAAGTCTAAACGCCCTGTTAAACAGCCATTTTCATCAACAACCGGTAATGCTGATTTACCCGAAAGAATAACGGCATCTGCTGCTTCATCAATATTTTTTGTGGCTTCTAGATATTGCACTTCTTGATAAATAACCTCGGTTAATAGTTTCTCATCATTTAACGTTAATAAGCGATTAATGGCTATTTCACCCAGTAATTCAGCTTGAGTATTAATAACATAAATAACCTCACTTAACAGCGCCCGATTTTTTGCACAGACTTTCTTGGCCGCTGATACTTTTAGTTTTTCGGGGATTTTATTTTCATCAAAGCTTTGCCAATGGCCAACTTCTGATTCTGAATAATCTTGTGCTTTTTTGAAATGCTCTCGCTGCTTAGCCGTCATTTGAGAGATAGCATACTCAATAAAGCGATCACTTAAGTGTTCAGTAAGCTCAAGCAAGCTATTCGCATCTAACTTATCAAATAAAGGAAAACAGCTGTCATCATCCATCGAATCTAATAACATTTGTCTAGATTCATTCCTCATTTCCAGAAAAATATTTTGCTGATATTCGCTGCTTAATTGCCGCCAAATAATTAAACGAGACTTGAGCGGGAAAGCTTCTAACAATATTGCCATGTGCTCAGGTAGCAAATCATGTTCAATTTCAGAGGTGAGTTTACTTAGTGGTAGATTGCCTAGTGGTAGATCATTTAGCGGTAGATCATTAGCGAGAAGTTCATCTACTTTTTCAATATATTGAGGTAATAACTCTAAAGACATTTAAATTCCTAAAAGACCAGTGTTCAACAAATTTTTTTAATTAAACTCAGTAAAATTTTGCGTTTTAATTTGTTACACATTTAGCTATAAAATAACACTATTCACTATCAATAAAATATTATATCTCATGGAAATGCCAAAATTGCAGCCTTTTGCAATAAAAACACAAAAGTTTTCATTTTATTCTAAGTTGTGGCGGTTACTTTTTAGGAAACGTCAATGGCAGATCGTTGAAGATTGGCATTATGAATTACCAAATAAAAGAGTCATTATTATTCCACAAGGCTTTGTTTTTGATGGTAGCTCGTATCCTGCGCTTGTGTGGTTGTTTTTTTCACCGACTGGTTTGCTATTAATTCCTGTAATTCTGCATGAGTTTTGTTTTACCTATGATTATTTATGGACGAAGCAGAACGACAAAGTCATTAAGTTTAAAGCAGGCAATGGCTTTTTAAAATGGTCTGCATTAATACGTAATGTTGGTATAGAAAGAAATGAATTATTGCTAATTGATTATTTTATGTGGCTTACCTGCCTTAGTTTTGGTTGGGTTAATTGGTTGACTTTTCAACGTAGAAAAGCAGCAGATTTATTCCCTATAGGAATGAAAAATAGTTAATAGATATGAAAAGAGCCGATAATTATATACAGTTATAATATATAGTTATCGGCTCATGCTATTTTAAAAATCGTTACTTTAACAAGAGGTTATGTTGAGGGCCAGCAGGCAATAGCTTCTTCAAGGGTGAACTTACCCTCTAGAAGAGAGCGACCTAAAATAACGCCGCTAACACCTGAGCCAATCAAGGCTTTAATATCGTCTAAACAGCCAATACCGCCAGAAGCTTGCCATTGAATGCTCGGGTATTTTTGGCAAAGTTCAATGTAAAGGTCAACATTTGAACCCGAAAGGGTGCCGTCTTTAGCAATGTCTGTACATAAAATATGCTTTATGCCAGCATCAATATAAGCATCAAGTAAGTCTTCTAAATTAACACCACTGTCTTCAATCCAACCATGGGTCGGTAGCGTTTTATTGCCTTGCTCGTCAATTTTGATATCAAGTGCTAAAACAATTTTTTCACCACCATAGGTTTTTAACCATTTAAGCACTAATTCAGGTTGTTTGATAGCAAGTGAACCGATAACTACCCGTGTAGCGCCTAAATCAAGCAATTGCTTCACATCATCTTCACAGCGTATGCCACCACCTACTTGAGTGATCATGGTTTCATGATTTACCACTGTTTTAAGCGTTGATAATTGACGCTTAGTGCTATCTTTTGCGCCATCTAAATCAACAAAGTGCATGACGGTAGCGCCCGATTTTGCATAGGCTTGTTGGCGTTCTTGTACCGTGGTTTTGTAATTGGTTTTTTGGCTATAGTCGCCTTGAAAAAGACGAACGACTTCGCCGTTTATTAAATCAATTGCGGGGATCATCATAATGAGTGTAACTCCGGCTTCATTTGTGTAGAGTCGAGCTCTAAAAAGTTCTTAATAATTTTACTGCCTAATTCACTTGAACGCTCAGGGTGAAATTGACAGCCAATAAAGTTTCCTTTGGCAATAATTGCCGAAAATTCAGTGCCGTATTCACAGCTTGCTAACGTATATTCGCTAACAGGAGCAGCAAAGCTATGCACAAAATAAAAATAATCGCCTGCACTGATGCCTTTTAAAACAGGATGCTTAGCAACTTTAGTTAGCGTGTTCCAGCCCATGTGGGGTAAACGATTACCTTGAGCGTTAAGTGGTGTAACCTTGGTAGGAATCAACCCTAAACAGTTAATAGCTTTGTCTTTTCCACCTTCAGGGGATGACTGCGTCATTAACTGCATACCTAAACAAAAACCCAATACGGGTTGAGTTAAACTTTGCAAAGTTTGCACTAAGCCTTTTTCGATAATATTAGCCATAGCATGTTTAGCGCTACCAACACCGGGAAAAATCACTTTGTCTGCAGCTTTGATTTGTTTAATATCATCAGTGATTGTGGCAGTAAAGCCAAGACGTTCAATAGCAAATTTTACTGATGATAAGTTAGCGCAGCCAGTATCAACAATGACATTATTATTGGTATAACTACCTTTAGAACTACTTTTGTTGTCAATAGTGTCAGTCATTTAAAGTGTCCCTTTAGAGCTAGGTAACTCGTCACCCTCTACTTTAATCGCTTGACCTAATGCGCGGCCAAATACTTTAAACAAGCTTTCTACTTGATGATGACAATTACCTTTACTGGTGGATAGATGTAAAGTAATTAGCATGGCATCAGCGAGTGAACGAAAAAAGTGTGAAACCATTTGAGTAGACATGGAACCAACGTTTTTTGAGGTGAATTCAGCGTCAAACTCAAGCCAAGGACGGCCTGATAAATCAATAGCACATTCGGCGCGACATTCATCCATTGGCAATACAAAGCCAAAACGACCAATACCACGTTTATCGCCTAACGCTTCTTTTAATGCTTGCCCTAGCGCAAGTGCGGTATCTTCAACGCTGTGGTGTTCGTCTATGTGATAATCGCCACTGACGCTACATTGCAAATTAAAACCGCCGTGAGTGGCTATTTGATCTAACATGTGGTCGAAAAAACCTAAGCCAGTATCAATAGTGCTTCCACCTTTTTTATCTAAATTAACTGAAATGGTAATATCTGTTTCTTTGGTGGTTCTAGTGACAGTTGCTGTGCGCGATTTTTCTAATGGTGCTAGTATTTGCTCGCTAACTTGTGACCAATTAAGTGTTTCACGATTGTACTTTATGCCAACAATGCCCATATTTGCCGCTAAGCCCATATCAGTTTCTCTGTCGCCAATAACATAGGAGTTAGTGAAATCAACAAGACCCTTTTGTAAATAGTCACTGACTAAACCGAGTTTTGGCTTACGACAGTTACAGTTGTCTTCCTCAAAATGAGGACATAGTAGCGTATCTTGAAACTCTATTCCCTGAGATGAAAAAATTGCCATCATTTTATCATGGGGTAGGTCAAAATCTGCTTGCGGGAAGCTACTTGTGCCTAAACCGTCTTGGTTTGACACCATCACGAGTATAAAACCTTTGGCTTGCAGTTTTAGCAATTCAGTAATAACGTTGGGCTCAAATACCAATTTTTCTAAGGTATCAAGTTGCTTATCAATAGTCGGCTCCTCAACTAAGGTACCATCACGGTCGATAAATAATATTTTCTGTTGTTTGTTACTCATGATATTACTTCTTTAAGTTGTGTTATTTCTTCTTCACTGCCGATACTTATGCGTAAACAGTTGTCGAGTTGCATTTGTTTAGATTGATCGCGGATTAAAATATTTTCACTCACTAATAAATCAAAAATTCGCGTTTTTTCACTTAAGCTTGTACAGCGAAACAAAACAAAATTAGCATCGCTAGCAAATACTTCACTGCACCAGCTTTGCTCGCGCAGCCAAAGTGATAAGCTTGCTTTGGTCGTATTACAGTTTTGTACTCGTTTAGTCATTGTGTCTAAATCAGCGTTTAGCGCTAAGCTGGCAATTTCAGCCACAGGTGCTGAAATGGGGTAAGGTGCAATCACTTTACTGAGTAAGGTGATAATATTTGCGCTCGCTAAGGTGAAACCACATCTCAGTCCGGCAAGGGCGAAGGCTTTTGATAACGTTCTTAGTACAATTACGTTGTCATACTTTTCAAGTAACGATGTGCTAGTTTGCTCTGGTGAAAATTCGATATAGGCTTCATCAACAACGACTATCGCGGTGTCTTTAAATAACTCAATGGCTTGAATTATTTGCTCTTTCGGTAATAAATTACCTGTTGGGTTACCCGGCGAGCATAAAAAGACCACTTTTACTTTGCCCACTTGCTGTTGCAAACTTTCAAGATCAAGTGTGTTATTGGTCAGAGGCACTTTAACAATGTCAGCACCGTGATTTTCTGCGCTAATTGCATACATGCCGTATGTGGGAGGACAAATTAAAATACTATCTTGGTAAGCTCGGCAAAAGCTTCGAATAATAAGCTCTATGCCTTCATCAGCACCGCGCGTACCCAATATTTGTGAACGTTTAAGGCCACAGTAATTGCTATAAGCATTGAGTAAATTATCAGGTTGAAAATCAGGGTAGCGGTTAATGTTTTCGCTATTGACTTGATATTCCCCTTTTCCCGGTGCTTCATTGGCATTTAGCCATACTTTTCTTTGAAGCGTACTGCTAGTATGCTTGTTGTTAGATAGATCGCCACTGGCAAAAAGCCGGCGAGCTGATTGATAAGGCACCATGTCAACAAGCTCTGCTCGTGCAAGTTTATTTACTATCGTCATTTTATTCACCTTCTTCCAAGCGAATAGTGACGGCTCTTTGGTGAGCATCAAGTCCTTCTGCATCGGTCAGCTCAATAATACATTCAGCTAAGTTAGTTAAACCTGTTTTACTGATTTCTTGTACGGTATAGCGGCGAGAAAAATCAGCAAGTGATAAGCATGAAATAACTTTTGAATACCCATAAGTTGGCAAAACATGGTTTGTTCCACTGGCATAATCTCCAGCCGATTCTGGCGTATAAGCGCCAACAAAAATTGAGCCTGCGTTGCGTAAATATTTTAATAATTCTTGGGCATTGTCAGTTTGAACAATTAAATGTTCAGGGCCATAAAGGTTTGACACCTCAACCGCTTGCGCCATGTTTTTGGTTAAAATTAATCGAGACTGTTTTAGTGCTTGCTTCGCTATTTCTCGTCTTGATAATAATTCAATTTGTATTTCAAGTTCACTAGCAACGTCTGCTATTAAGCGTTCACTATCAGTTAATAAAATCACTTGGCTATCAGCGCCATGTTCTGCTTGAGATAATAAATCGGCAGCAATGAAAGCGGCATTAGCGTGCTCGTCGCCAATCACTAATACTTCAGACGGGCCAGCAGGCATGTCAATGGCAAAACCTGCAACTTGTTGAGCAAGCTGTTTCTTTGCTTCAGTGACATAACGATTGCCTGGGCCAAAGACTTTATTAACAGCAGGAATACTTGCTGTGCCATAGGCTAATGCGGCGATCGCTTGAGCGCCACCGATAGTATAAATTTCTGTGATATTACAAAGTGCCGCGGCAACTAATACTTCATTAGCCAATTGGCCATTTTTATCAGGTGGGCAAACTAAAACGGTACGTTTACACCCTGCAAGTTGTGCAGGTACACCTAACATCAATACGGTTGATGGCAGTGGCGCGCTGCCTGCTGGAATATATAAACCGACACTTTCTATCGCCTCAGTTTTTAAGGAGCAACGAACGCCCGGGCAAGTTTCAACGAACACATCTTGCGGGGTTTGTGCACTGTGAAAGCGTTTTATCTGTCCGTAAGCGGTATTAATCGCTTTTAAACGTTTGTCAGTTAACGCCAGTTTTGCTTGTTCAACTTGCTCAGCAGTTACCGATAAAGTGGATAAGGCGATACCGTCAAATTGCTCAGTTAAAGAAAATAGCGCTTTATCACCTTGCTTTTTCACTTGCGATAGAATGTTAGCCACTTGTGTTGATAATAAGGCATTGTCGGCAATGGCTGGGCGGGCAAGCGCATCTTTCTTTTGTTGTGTTGATGTGGTTTGCCAATCGATTATTTGGGTATTCATAATTTTCTCAATTTTTTTACAATTAACTACTCAGATCCGCTAAAGAATTGGCATTTCAGCAAAGCGGTCAAGTTGTGAGTTGCCTGAGCTTAGTACACTAAGTGATGGCAGCGAACAACGCAGACAATGCCGCTGAAGTGTCAATTATAACGCGGATTAGCCCATCATTTTCTCAATTGGCATAACAAGTATTGAGTTACAACCCAACGCTTTTAATTTTTCCATGGTTTCCCAAAAGAATGTTTCAGTGGCAACAACATGTACGGCAACTAAATCATCCCGACCAGCGAGTGGCAGAATGGTAGGTGTTTCTTTACCTGGCATTAATGCGCTTACTTCGCTTATTTTATCTTTTGGCGCGTGTAACATGATGTATTTACTTTCTTTCGCTTTCATTACCCCTTGAATGCGTGGCAATAAAGTATCAAGAATTTTTTGTTTTTCAGGTGCCAGTGACGCTGGGTTTTGAATAAGTGACGCTTGCGATGTAAAAATCACTTCAATTTCTTTTAAACCGTTAGCTTCTAAGGTTGCGCCTGTTGAAACTAAATCACAAATACCGTCAGATAAACCAACACGCGGTGCCACTTCTACAGAGCCTTTTAGCAAGCAAAAATCAACATTAATGCCGTTGTTACGAGCAAAGCGGTTTAGTAACTGTGGGTAAGTGGTGGCAAAGCGTAAACCGTCTAAGCTTTTTATGCCTTGATAATTAAACTCTTCTGGCATAGCAAGTGATAAGCGGCAACCGCCAAAATTAAGACCTGTTGTGCGAATATAGGTAGACTTTTGATCCATCAATTCGCGCTCTAAAGCGGCTTCTTCAAGTGTGTTGTCGCCAACAATACCTAAGTCGCAAACGCCATCCATAACAAGGCCTGGAATGTCACTACTACGTACTCGCATAACATCGATAGGCATATTGCTAACATGAGCAAGTAAGCGGCGATCGCTAACATTGAGTTTTAATCCGCAACGCTTTAATAATGCTTGCGTGTCGTCACTAAGTCGTCCTGATTTTTGCATCGCTATGCGTAAACGTGGCGCTGATGTTGTCATTTGTTCGGTTCCTATTGATAAGTTTTTAATGCTAAAAATATGTATATACAATTTTCAGGGACATAAAATGTGAAAAACCCCCGAAAAATTTTAAGCTCTTTCGGGGGTTTATAAAGTTATTTCTTAAGTTTATTTCCACGAAAAGGCTATTACCCATCGCGGTGCTTTTATTTAATATAAGTAATAAAAGACCTGAACGGGTAGTTCCATATGGTGGTGATGTCGGTTGTTCAGGTTAAAAGTCATAATGTGTTAAACTTATACTTAATATTGATGTTAATAAATGTTTAATTTTATCTATACCGTTAGGGTACTGATAAACCCATTTAGCTTCAAGGAATAAATAACCATTTTTTATGATTATTTGTTATATGGTGCAAACGTAGAGTTATTACTCTTTTTTATAAATCAGTGCTTTTACCTTTTTATTAAAGATTTTATGTAAATTGGCGATAAAGAGTTACTGTTGTAAATTTTATTTTAAGACTAATGCTAAAGGTGTTAATGCTAAAAGGGATCAATAAATTAGTTAAATTAGTAAAACAGCCAGTATTGGAGGAATTATGGATATTTTCACCACACAATTAACGCGTGTTGTGCCTGTGCCTATTAAGCCTGCTAACTTAAAAGTAAAGGCGTTAGTAAAGGACGCTGGAGCTGGTAAGTTAAAAGAAGATTTAGATCATCTTGAAAATCATGATTATTATTTTGATGAAAAAAAATCGGATAAAAAACAAACTCAAGATGAAGAAACTCAAGATGAAAAAAATAAGCGTGAAGAAAGTAAACAAAAAGAATGTTCAGCAGTAAAGCAAGCTGAATCTAGTAATACTGATAGTACATATGTAGATAGTACACATGCAGATAAAAAACAGTCAAACGACGGTATCACTGAAACTAAAGATGGTGTGCAACATTTAGATCTTTATATTTAGCTTGTAGGCGAAATAGATACTATTAGTCTTCAGCAGTTTTAGGTGAAGCCAGTGTTTGAGCTATATAAGGGCTAGCGAAGAGGT
>CAXBEX010000022.1:0-69112 GCA_963974965.1 uncultured Colwellia sp.
GTCTCGTTAGCCGCTCCAAGAAAAGAAAGAAATAGAAGTTATAATGAAGCGGCTGTAGCTCAGCTGGTAGAGCATCACGTTGCCAACGTGAATGTCACGAGTTCGAGTCTCGTTAGCCGCTCCAATTAATAGCTTCTAGTCGAAAATATTTCGACAAATGAAATCACCTCAACTCGTGTTGATAAAATGGCGGGTTGGCAGAATGGCTATGCAGCGGATTGCAAATCCGTGGACCTCGGTTCGACTCCGGGACCCGCCTCCATATCTAATGATATACTGCCCGGGTGGTGGAATTGGTAGACACAAGGGATTTAAAATCCCTCGCCGAAAAGCGTGCCGGTTCAAGTCCGGCTCCGGGTACCATTTCATCAACAAGCGTTGAGAGTGAAAAATAGTGTTTCTTATGGTTGTTAAAGCAATTTAGGTACGCTAGAATGCGCGCTAATTTTTAACGAAATGAATGCGTTAAACAATATAATAAAGCGTCTGGTTAGTCGTTCCAAAAGTTGTTTTAGAAACAAAATGTACA
The DNA here is from genome assembly GCA_963974965.1 of uncultured Colwellia sp. Classification (GTDB taxonomy): domain Bacteria; phylum Pseudomonadota; class Gammaproteobacteria; order Enterobacterales; family Alteromonadaceae; genus Colwellia. The sequence continues at coordinate 530 of CAXBEX010000022.1, forward strand.
AGCTCTAATGAAGCGGCTGTAGCTCAGCTGGTAGAGCATCACGTTGCCAACGTGAATGTCACGAGTTCGAGTCTCGTTAGCCGCTCCAAAATATGAGTTTAGCGTCAGTGGTAAAGCATCTCGTTGCCAAAAGCGAAGTGAGTGTCACGACTTATGTTGATGAGAGTAGTCTCGTTAGACGCTAAATTTTTAAACTTTGTTTAAAAAAGTAAAAGCTCTAATGAAGCGGCTGTAGCTCAGCTGGTAGAGCATCACGTTGCCAACGTGAATGTCACGAGTTCGAGTCTCGTTAGCCGCTCCAAATTTTTATAAGTTTATGACAAGTCGTCAATCAGTAATGATAAATAAATTTATAAAGAGTAGGTACCAACCTACTATAAAAATACTCCCTTATCGAAAGATACAATGCCCGGGTGGTGGAATTGGTAGACACAAGGGATTTAAAATCCCTCGCCGAAAAGCGTGCCGGTTCAAGTCCGGCTCCGGGTACCATCTTTATTACTGTGATTTTTAGTCAGTAATTCCAAAAGTTTTATATCCCTGAAAGCCTTACTCCATAAGCTTTATACAAATTTCATCAGAACAACCCTACTCCAATATTTACGTTAAAAAGCATCCGTTATTAACACTAATAATTTATCTCAAAATTATGCTAAAAAATCTTTATACCGATTTATGACGTGTTGAAACTGTCATAAAGAAGCTAACTGGTAACCATTAGCGCCGATATTGGCACAGATATAAACCATAATTCTCCTGTCACTGTCCTGTTCATCAAGTTCAACAGTAGCCGCTCTTGTCCATACTAGGGTGCTTAGGTTTGCAATTTCGGATAGTAATGATGCGAAATCAAACATAAGCAATAAGTTAATAGCAAAAAATCATGGTTTATTATCGGATTAAAGGTTAACAAAGTGCGCATTGGAGACATTAGACAAAATTTATTTGCCATATATTTTCTTCTAAGTAACTTAAATATTTTATTCCACAAAGTTATGTTCATCAGTTAACACGGTTTAATTAGTTGATTTTTAAACAGGATTTTGTTATTGTTTTTATTGAACACGCAAAAAGGATTTTGTGCTGAACACTCCCACTCAAGATTCTTTTGAACAAATCAAAAATTTAAAAAAAGGATTTCAAATGAATTTTATTAAAAGTATATCGCTAATAGTTATAACTGTATTATTTTCTTTCTGTGCTATTGCGGGTAATGACCCTGTAAATTGTAAAGATGTAAAAATTGGAGAACTAAAATTATATTCTGAGTGGGCAAGTTGTGAAGTTGGAGGGTATTATTTAGAACAATATTTCTTTCCTACAACTCAAAGAGTTCATCAACTTACTAAGTTTATATATGGTGGCAATTATGTTCAATGTGATGCTCCATTAACTTATTACGAAATTGGAGATATCACGAAAGAAGTTTGTGAATATACTCCTACTGCAAGCATTAAGACATTTGTTTATGAGGCTGATACTCAAACTAAAGTATGGGTGGAAGGAGGCGATTCAGATGGAACTATTTCAAAAGAAGAATTATGGGTAAATGGCTCTAAACAACAAGGAAATTCTGCAACTCTTACTGGGAATGTAGGTGATACGTTTAATGTTGTAGGAAAAGTTACTGACAATGACGGTAATACTGATTCAACATCTAGAACAATAAAATTAGTATATCGCCCTGTTGAAATGTGTGGGCAGTATCCTTGCTAAGAGCCTAAGCTTTATATTTGGTTTTTATCATAGAGCTTTACCACATTCTTTAGATGATGAAAATGACTAGAAAAACACAGCAGATCTATACAGGTCTGTTGTATTTTTTTTTGAAAGTAAAACTCCGATAAAGTGTATTTATATAATATAATTTATTTCATAATCATTCGGCAACTACTTTTTATGGACGTACAAAATCTAATTCGAATTTTTGTTTGACACATATGACCTAATGTCAGCTGTGTGATAATAGTGACTATAAAATTGAGATAACCCAGTTGGGTTATCTCAATAATATTCATGCTACAGACTTTTTCAGTAGTGGCTTTAATTGTCCACGCACAATTTCGCTAACACTTAGCTCATGGTTAGCTGCATAAGCTTTCAGATATTCACACTCTCTGATACCTAAATAAAAACTAAGCCGTACCTTCTTTTGACGAAGCTGAAACTTTGGCCTACCGCCAATTGAGTCTTCTAATTCTTTAAGCGTTTGTAGCTGCATGTTTTCTCCCAATACTAGCAATAGCATTATAAACACGATGATGTGCTTTACTGGTTTTATTTAATTAGTACTCGCCTTTTTGATGGTGCACATTAAGAAGCCACTCTTCACCATCACTGGCAACACGTTCAAACAAGGTTGTCGTTCTGATACTGTAAATTACAGGGCAATTGGCTAAAGCATTTTGCAAATAAGCATGAGCTTTAAGGTGTGTTTTTTATTATCAGTGAAGTTATTAACGATAATGACAATAGGCTTGTCTGATTCTTGAATAAAGTTAACGGTATCAACCGTTGCTTTTAAGCTTCGTTTATCGGTGAATGTTGGTATAACAATTAAGTCACTCATCCTAACTGCATGAGCAAGTTTAGGGTCAATACTGGTACTAGTAGCACCGAAATCAAGAATGATGTCTCTGTTACCGCAATATTGCAAAGGTATACGCTTTAACTTAGGCGGTATTTTTTTAGTACAACTGTTATCAATGGCAACAATGTCATTAGACCACTTTAGTGCGAGATGAACGACTATATTTACAGACTTCTAAAGGCATACTGTCAATCACATGATAGTTTTCGACAGGTACAACGATGGAAGCAATTTTTTGTCTAAACAGCTCTATTTTAGAGGCTAATTTTCGTCGTCTTCTGTTATAAACAGTACGGTCAATTTTATCTTTGATAAGCGGGGGCAATAAGGTGAAAAGAAAACGCTCTGAATCAATACCTAGGCATTCCGCCGCTAAGTTCAATGCGATTAATTCAGTGTCGTCAAGTCGAGACCTCGATACATAAGAGCAGGCAACTCGATTAGTGGTCAACCAGCATTCAAAAATTCAAGCACCTACGTTGTTGATATATAAAACATTAAAATTATATTATATTTTATATTTTATATTTTATATTATATTATTTATTATATTATGTGTTATGTTTAACACACAACACATAATTAATATTTTTTCTCAAAAGGATCTTCAATTTGAATAAAATAACCACATTTCTAGTATTAGGGCTAGTATCTATTACTAATGCCCATCAATCTAAAGCTTCAAATTGGAGCGATAAAATTGAAGTCGGCGGGTTTGCTAGTACCAATTATAATATAACCGATGATCCCGCACCATTTAATGGTGAATCTGGTAACGGACACGATGATCAGGGAAGTTTTTCTGGTACCCGCTTCGGGCTCAACATTCGTGCAAAAGTAAATGACAGGTTCAGTTTCGCCAGTCAAATTTTTGGGACCAAGGAAGAAGACAATTATGCCGCACATGTTGACTGGGCATTTGGTGTGATGAAGCTTACCGATGACCTCGATCTGCGCGCGGGTAAACTTAAATTTCCTGTTGGGTTAATAAATGAATATGCGGATGTGGGTTACGCCTACCCATGGCTCCAAGGGCCGCAGTCTTTTTATTCCTCCATGGGGGCACCTAATGGTCCACAAATCACACGGGAAGCCTATACTGGTGCCAGTATTTTGTGGACAATTCCGAAAGACGACTGGACTTTTTCAACTAATTTGTTTGGTGGTGAAATTGCTCTTGAAGGCACCAATGTGCGCGAACTTGCTGGCATAACAGTAAAAGCCGACTGGGACGATCAGTTATTATTTCAGTTTTCAAGTTATAGCGGTACTATGCGCGATATTGTAGTTGAGGGTAATCAGGTAATATCAGAGGCTATGGAGGGTGCAAAACATCAGGTTTTTAGCTTTAGTGTTAAGGCCGACATTAACGATTATTTGTTTATGTTTGAAATCGCCGATACTGAAATGGGTGATCTAAAGGCGATGAGCGCTACGACTTGGTACGTCACTTTAGGGTATCAAATAGATAATCTGCTACCTTATATTTTATTTGAAAATTATCAACAAGGTGACCCTGTCGATGATGACCAGCAAACGTTGGCTTTAGGTTTGCGCTGGGACATCTATACAGACGTAGCGGTAAAATTCCAGCTTTCACAAATAACGCTTGACCGTGGAATGGGATTCTTTACCGAACAACCAGAAAATGATTCGGTCAATATGCTTAGTATCGGCATTGATACAGTATTTTAAGGAGAGTTAACATGAAACTAAGTAAAATATTCTCTCTGTTGATGCTGCTTGCAGTTATGATTATGCAGAGTAACGCAGTTTTAGCGGAGACTGTTGTCATTGTTCACCCGAGTAATGCATTAGCTAATTTAAGTAAGTCTGAAATAAAAAGACTATTTTTAGTCAAAAGAGACACTTTTCCAGACGGTTCTAAAGCAACGCCAGTAGATCAAACCAACAACACTGATTTTCGTAATGCTTTTTATAAATCTATTACCAATAAGAACGAATCACAAATGAAGGCTTATTGGTCTAAAATGATATTTTCAGGTAAAGCTTCCCCTCCTGAGGTATTGGACAACGACGCAGCAGTCAAGGCTTGGGTTGCCAGCAATCCAAGCGGAATTGGTTATATAGAAAGCAGTCAAGTAGATGAAACAGTAAAAGTAGTTTTTACTGTGCATTAACGCTGTAGATAACTTTACATTTCGATCCTAGTTGTATAAACCACAAATAATAAATAGTAGAGGGTTCGCATGAGACTGTTAAATAATCTTTCGATTCGCATGAAAATATTGCTGATAGCGTTAGTAGCTGTTATTGGATTTGTAGCCATTTTACTATTTAATTATTCGGTCAACACAACTAATCAAATTGAATTGAAAAACAACAAAAATATTTACTATCCTGTTTTAGAAACTATTGACGCTAATTTGGTACGCTTTGAAAAAATCAAAGAAACATTTAATGCCGCAGCGAGCAGTGCCGATGAAGATATGCTTGAAGATGCTGATCTAATCGCGGAGTTAACTCAAAAGGCGTTTGATAACATCATCAACATTGATAAGCGATCCGAAAATAAAGTTCGTAATCTAAAACAACAACTTGGTGACTACTTTCAAGTCGCTCGACGGTTGACTTTAAGCATGATTAATAATGAATTGCAGTCATCGCAAATTCAAGATTTAGTTAGTGAAATGCGCACAAAGCTAGTTCAGTTTGAAAAAGAATTGAAAAATTTTCGCAAGCTCAACCATTCACGCTTTATCAATAGCCTCGAAATCGTAGATAGTAATTCGCAGAGAGTTTTTAAGATCGCATTATTTATAAGCTTGTTGTCATTAATTGGTGTGTCGATGGTAGGTTACTTTATTGCCAATATGATTGGCCATAATATATCAGCAATTGTTAACTCTCTAGAAGCAATGGCTCGTGGTGAAGGTGATTTATCCAAACGATTAGATGTTTCTTCCAAAGATGAATTGGGCTTGTTAGCGTCGACATTCAATCTATTTGTCACTAAATTACAATCGGTTATTCAGCAGATAGCAAATTCTACTGAGCAGGTTAGCGCATCAGCGGTTGAAATGGGAGCAATTGCTTTGGAAAGTAGTAACTATATTGCTAAGCAGTTTAAAGAAACAGAGCAAGTTGCTACGGCTATAAATCAAATGAGTGTCACAGTCCAAGACGTTAGTGCTAGTGCCAACAGTGCTGCAAGCACTGCTCAAAGTGCGACGAAAATTTCGATTGAGGGCTGTGAGCTTGTTACAAAGAATGTAACCTCCATCAAAGCACTCGCCGCCGATGTCGGACAAGCGTCTGGTGTGATTCAAAAACTTGAAAAGGATACTGAAAATATTGGCCTGGTTTTGGAAGTCATTAGAGGAATTTCTGATCAAACAAACTTGTTAGCCCTTAATGCCGCTATTGAAGCGGCACGTGCAGGAGAACAAGGCAGAGGGTTTGCTGTTGTTGCCGACGAAGTAAGAACTCTTGCCATTAAAACGCAAGAGTCTACGCAAGAAATCAATTCTATGATTGAGATTCTACAATCAGGAGCTAGAAATGCTGTTGAGGTAATGAACCAAGGGAGAACACAGGCACAAGCAAGTGTCCAACAGGCAATCGAAGCGGGTGAGTCACTAGATGCAATAAACAAATCTGTATCCGCCATCAACGACATGAATAATCATATTGCGGCTTCAGCTGAAGAGCAAAGAGTTGTTGCTGAGGAAATTAATCGAAGTATTGTTAATATTACTCAATTAGGAGAACATTCAGCCATCGGCGCTGAACAGACTTCAGCTGCGAGTGATGACTTGTCTAAACTCGCTGTGGATTTAAAGACGGTTGTATCTCAGTTCAAGATTTAGGCTTTTAAAAAGATTAGGTAGATAATCTGAGTTCGAGGTGTCCTGTTCGCATCATTCGGACAAATAAGTTCAACTCTACATGATTATATCAAACTTGAAAAACTTTCAACTCCGTTTGTAAATAATTAGGGGTTACCTTTGACCAATCAAGCTGTCTTGTGCCAAAGAAACGTTCAACTCATCCATTATATGTGGTACACCTCATTTCCTGATGATGGTGTTAGCACAAGAAAATACACTTTATACCGATTCTGTACGTATATTTATACTGTTTCAAGCTGAAAAATTCATATTTACAATTGTAATAAAAATCAATAAAATCAGTTTTTAAGTTTTTAAGTTTTTAAGTTTTTAAGTTTTTAAGTTTTTAAGTTTTTAAGCGTTAACTTAATACGAAGAATTCAAAATCCCTAGCCGAAAAGCGTGCCAGTTCAAGTCAGGCTCCGGGTACCATTTTTTATAAAGAGTTACTAAAATACTTGATGATCCCCCTTATGATTTTTTGGCTCTGCTCCTGTTAATTGTTGTCTATACTTATAAGTGTTCATAAGAGTACATTGTTTATGTGCCCACTAAAGGTTGCATGAATCTCGCTGCAACGGTCAACGTTTTGTTATATGATTGCATGGCTAAATCGCCCACGACAGAATATAGCGACCACATCATTTTAGCTAGCCGCGACAACTACAACAACAGGAAAGCCCCTAAAAAAGAGTAATATTTTACTCAATACTAGAGAGAACGTTAAATATTTATTAGTTCTTTGCTTATTTTAATTGTTTTCCTTTCCGTTCCATGTGTATATTGATATCGTAATCATTTAGTTATCTTGCCCTTCGCAGGTTAAAATAAAACTATAAAGGATCAATAAAATGAGCAATGATATGCGCATTCCACGCAACGCAGAAAACGACCATACCGATGAAATGGCCAAAATACGCCGTGATTTCATAAAAGAAAAAACCGGTGCAGATTTAATACATACTGGACAATACAGCATTGATACAAGCGTACTTCCAGGGAACGTAGAGAATTTTATCGGTATCGTACAAATGCCTGTAGGCGTTGCAGGGCCTGTTCATGTTAATGGGGAGCATGCGAATGGCCATTTTTATGTTCCAATGGCAACAACCGAAGGCACGCTAGTGGCCAGTTATAGTCGTGGTATGCGGGTGATAAATGAATGTGGTGGTGTAAAAACGACCGTTGTTGAGGGGTGGATGCAACGTGCTCCTGCCTTTATTTTTGAAGATGCCCGACAAGCCCGTGATTTTGGTGTATGGATAGAAGAGAATTTTGAAAAAATAAAAGCTGTCTCAGAAACTACAACTAGAATAGGTAAGTTGGAGCACATCCAACAATGGTCTGTGTCCAAAACTAAGTACTTACGTTTCAACTACACAACGGGTGATGCATCTGGTCAGAACATGGTAGGTAAAGCCACCTTAATTGCCTGTGAATGGATCAAAGCAAACTCCCCTATACCATGTATGTACATGTTGTCAGGCAATATGGATACTGACAAGAAGCATTCACATTTGAACATGTTACATTCCCGTGGTAAGCGCGTAATTGCGGAAATAGTGCTGAAAAAAGAAGTCTTGGCTAAAGTAATGAAAGTTGACACCAAGATGCTTGCTGGTGCGACAACGTTGGCCAATGTTGGCGCAGCAATGGCTGGCGCGGCTTATAATGGCCCGCATTCAGCTAACGGAATTGCCTCCGTGTATATTGCAACGGGACAAGATGAAGCCAATGTTGTGGAATCTCATGCAGGTATACTTTCACATGAGTTACTAGACAATGGTGATTTATATATGTCTGTTACTCTACCATCTTTAATTGTAGCCACCTTCGGTGGAGGCACAGGATTACCTACCCAAAATGAATGTTTACAAATGATGGGTTGTGTAGGTAAAGGTAAAGCGAATAAATTTGCTGAGATTGTGGCCGCTACAGTATTAGCAGGTGATATTTCACTAGGTTGTGCTGTTATCGCCGGACACTGGGTTAGCAGTCATGACCAAATGGGTCGAAATCGCTAAAAATAAAATCCTGCTAAAAGCCCGGTGTTTACCGGGCTTTTTTGTGTTTAAAAAAACATTGATTAGTATGCAATTTCTAATTTTTCTGCGTATTATCCACTATATGAATAATACTACACTAACCGAAAGGCATTGTTTTACTTGGTATTAATGAGTATTTTTGTCAAAGTAATATCAATAAATTAACTATTAAAATAATAATATTTGTATAACCTATGTCTAATACGCTCGAAAAAATAATACAGCACCTGCAAAAAACAGAACAATTAAACCTGCTGATCACGGAGCAGAATTTGACTGAAACTATTCGAAAATTGCAGACCTGGCAAACCAAGCGATTGTTGATTTCACATGACGATTTATGGCATTCAAAACGATTCCAACCCGCTATGCAGTTTTTTATCGATGAACTCTATGGTCCACGAGATTATAGTCAGCGAGATATCGAACTGGCGCGAGTGGTGCCAAAAATGGGAAAAGTATTACCCAATAAAGGTTTAGTATCATTAGAAGCTGCACTTAGACTCAATTGCCTTTCTCTGGATCTCGATATTACCTTAGTGCAAAAATTAGGTGATAAAGAAATAAATCGCAGCAATTATTTCGATTGTTATCGTCAATCTGATAACCAGTCAAAACGCGAGGAACAAATACAGTTGCTTGAAGATCTCGGTTTAGATCTGGCGCAAGTGGTTAAAATCACAGGTATTTCAGCTATTTTAATGCTCTCTCGAAAGCCAGCAAAAATCGCTGGGGTAAAAAGTTTGCATGAGTTTTTAGAAAAAGGATTTAAATCCTTTAAAAAACTCGGTGAAGTACACGACTTCATTGACCCGATTGTTAATAGAGAAAGAGAATTAATGCATTCATTGTATGCTGCGAAGGGGCCAACTGAAAACCCGCTACCTGAGGTAGATAACCTCAGCTCGAATTAAAATAGACCGAGCTAAAACGTTTGGTAAAGGTTGCAAAACTGATAAACTTACATTTGAATTTTATACTCTCCATTTTAATTAGGCTTCATCACTTATGTCAATTTTAGAGAAAATACAGCAATGGCTCGTGCCGAAATTGATAGAACTGAAATTCGTCAAACAAGTTACCTTTTCACTTGCCGAGTTAACTGACAACATGCAAATTTATTTGCCCTTTGATATAAAGTTTTCAGTGCCAAATGGCGACGGACTTGTGATTATTTCCCACGTGCAGTTGACTGAAAATAAAAATGGTTTGATGAACGCAAAATTGAAAGGTACATTGGATATTCAGTGCCTGGGGGAGCATTTATATAGTTCAAATATTCATATTGATCTCTTTGGTAAACCAATATTTATAAAAGAAAAATCAGTGATACGGGCTACAAATGTGGAAATAGGACAAGTTAATTTGGCTGATGATAACTTAATGGTGGTACACAATACTCGGAAAATCCTCGCAAAATTAAGCAATAATATTCTGGGACATATGTGGTCGTTAACGGTTGGAACGGCGTTAGGCTTTCTAGACAATGTTACCGATATGAAAGGTTATATAGCAATTTTTGTTAACAAAAGTAGTCACCGGATACTTGAATTACACCGCAAAGAAATAGAAAGCAACTTAATTGCAAGTTTCTCCAATGGCGATTTTGAATACACCTTAGAAGAAACCATATTTAACGAAAAGCTTTTCATCAAATATGGCAAAGATATTCTGCTTGAAAATGACGGGCTGACATTTCGATTTTCTTGATTATTCATTCACGTTATCTACGACACGCTATCGCACGCTTTATTTGTATTTAATTCAATAATGACATCAGAACTTTCAACTTCATGGCTGAACTCACGCGGTCTCCTTCTTAAGTAATGTCTTATTCAAAATGGCCAACTTTATTTTTGCTGTTTCACCATTGACTTGGTAATAAGGTTGTAAACTAAAATAGATATGCCATGGTATAACATAGCATGGTGAGAATGATGATTGGCACAAAGAGATAAACTTTAATTTAGTTTATCTCTTTGTGCGTTTTTAGTATGCGCTTTCTAATAGTATTAGTTATATTTACATCATCAAGAAGATTTATCCAAACTTATTTAACATTATTGGAGCAAACACATGACTAATTTAGAGAAAGTAAACAACACAATTGAAACGGCTGAAGAAATAGCACGTAAAATATGGTTAGCCGGTCTTGGCGCTTATGGTAAGAGCTTTGAAGAAGTACAACGCAAGTACGATAAACTAAACGTTGAAACAAGTCGTTTGTTTGAAGAATTAGTTTCTAAAGGCGAAAAACTTGAAGCTGACACTAAAGAGAAGTTTAAAGAAAAAACAACTGTAGAAAAACGTGTTGAAGACGTACGTAAAAAGCTTGGTCTTGATAGCTCAGACACAGAGACTAAAATTGATGAATTATATCAAAAAGTTGATGCGTTAACAGAAGCTGTTAATAAACTTTCTTAATTGATATTTTATTCTGCTAGTGCCCATATATATGGGCATTTAGTAACACTTAATTTTATAGGAGAATCAAAAATATCAACTAAAGACATCCACCTAACAAATGTTGTTGTTAACTTGATTGAAAAACGCAGTGCTGCAGCAGTTCCAGTAACTAAATCAGTAGTGAAAGCAACACCGAAAGCTGAAACAGCGAAGAAAACTGCAAAACCAGTAATTAAAGCGACCACTAAAAAAGCTACGTAATTGCTAATTAGCTTTTAGTTCAATGGGCAACACATTACCCCAGATGGTTTGTAAGTGGAATAAACGGCATATTTGCTCGCCTAAAATAACCCTACACTTCTTTTCAATAAGAGGCATTCAAAAAACAGGCTCACCCTGCTTTGGTTAATCCAGCTATGTCGTCAACAATTTGTGGCCACAGCTGAACCGGCAAGGTATGTCCCATTCCTTCCAGGATTTTTAATGTGGCACTAGGTATTGCTGCCGCAGTAGCAATACCACACTCCACAGGAACCAAGGGATCAATATCACCATGAATAATTAAACTCGGTATTTGCAATTGCTGTAAGCCCAGTGTTCGGTCTGGGGAATCAATTATTGCACTTAGCTGGCGGGCAACACCAGCAGGATTACACCCTCTTTGCCAAGAATCACGTATCATTTTTTCAACACGTTCTTGGTCAAAAGGGAAATGTTCCCCATGTAACATTTTCCAAACATCCAAACTCTGTGCAACATACTGCTCAATCTCTTTAGCTAGCGGTTTAAGCAACTTGGCGCTTACTCTTGTTTTCGCTTTTGGCAAGGAACGGTCGCCAGTAGTAGACATAATAGAGGTGAGACTAATGACTCTAGCGGGAGACTTCAAAGCGATACATTGGGCGATCATACCGCCCATTGAGGCACCAACAAGATGGGCTTTATTTACATTTAGTGCATCCATCAGAGCTAAAGTATCATCAGCCATATCATCAAGTAAGTATGGCGCATTCACTTTTTTACTAAACAAACTGTTACCGATAAAATTCCACATACTTGGCACCGGGTAGTTTTTCAACCAGGTGCTTTTGCCAATATCACGATTGTCAAAACGAATAACCTTTAACTTTTTACTGGCTAATAGCTGGCAGAACTGATCGCTCCAGTGGATCATCTGGGTGCCCAGACCCATAATTAAAATCATTACCGGATCCGCGGGATCGCCAAAACTATCATAGGTAATTTGCAAACCGTTAGCACTGACTTGCTGAGCCACATGATGCTGAATGTTATCAACCATCATGATTGTACCTCGGCTTGACCGGCAAGATCGATTCGCCTGTTCATGCAGGCATGCCAACCTGCTTCACCGTCAGTACGAGAATAAATCGCAGGTGTTATTACTGGCGACGGCATTAACATATTGGTCATACCTAATTCAAGTATACTCATAATACTTCCTAAAAAACGAGTTAATCTTGCTCTAAAAATTCTTTGAGCACTGCGATTTGTTTCATTTTTTGTTGTACGGCCTCCTCAAGTTCGTTGGCGCTTTCACGAATGTATTGGGTGAAATCATCCAAATCAGGCATCAAATTAATCGCGCTGGTAGGGCTAATAGAAATTGTGCCGTTATAGCTACAAATTGGCATGATGAGGCCCATTCCATCAAAAATTGGCGCAGTACCCATAGTGACAATTAATTTATGTCCGGCCAAATACAAGGGAATTTGCGGGCCAGGGACATTGGTGATAATAACATTAAAGAAAGGATTGTGACGTTTTGCAATGGCAGCACTAGTATAAAACTGTGCAGCAACACCGGCCAAACCAAATGGAATTAATTCAGCGTAGCCCATTAAACTTTTTACATCAATTACGTCTTGGTAAAGTTTACCAATCACAGTATTGTGATAAATTTTCTCTAATCTTTTAATAGGATCTTCAAGATCTGTAGCAAGCTGCACATACATGGCAGAAACCTGATTACCCATGGTATTTGTTTCTTCAGCCGTGCGAGTTGAAACTGGCACCATGGCCACTAAAGGTTTATCTGGCAGCTCATTTTTTTCCAGCAAATAACGTCTCAGTGCACCTGCACAAATGGCAAGAATAACATCATTCAACGTTGCGCCTTCCACCACTTTTCGCAGTGTCTTGACCCGATTGATATCCAGTATTGCAGAATTCCACACCTTTTGTGCTCCAACCGTATCGTTAAAACACGTCTTTGGCGCACGAAAAGGCAAGGTAGGAAGTGTAACTCCCTGAGTGCATGTCAAATACCCTGCTTTGAGAGTTGCCTTTCCTGTATCCCACAATAAACCGGGTAACTCTTCCATTTTCCCTCCATTTATTTAGGTAAGCGAATACTCATAAAAAAGAGAGCACTATGGCTCTCTTTTATTTATAAATCAGACTGAAATTAAGCTTTTTTCTCAGCAGGTTTGGCCGCAGGCTTAGCTGCAGGCTTAGCTGCAGGCTTAGCTGCAGGCTTGGCCGCAGGTTTAGCTGCCAATTTAGCAACAGCAGCAGTCAATGCGTCAACCTTTGAGCTTAGCTCTTCGATTTTCTCCTCATTTTCAGTGTTGTTCAAGCCAAGTTTAGTGCGAACTGTTTCAATACGAGATTCGATTTCGGTTTTAGCTACAACGTCATTTTTAACTTCATCAAATTTACCTTTACCCTCAGTTTCAAGCTTTTGGCCTTTAACAACTAGTTCATCAAACAATTTGTTTGAATCAGTTGAAAGCGCTTCGATACGGCCTTTTATTTCTTCATAGCCTTTACCATATGCACCTAAACCAGCTAACCATACTTTACGAGCTATTTCTTCTGCAGTAGAGGCTGTTTCCTTTATCATGTTTTCAGCAGTAGAAACTGTTTCTTTAATCTTGTCTTCTGCATTAGAAGCTGTTTCTTTAATCTTGTCGATGTTGTTCATAATATTTACTCCATAGATATTTAAAATTAATTGTATTGCTTTGATGGAATGTATATTAGAGATATAAATTAGAAATCGCATACTAATTACACAATATTTTAAAAATATTATTGCTCGCTTTTCTGCTTCTGCATTAAATCTCTTAAATAGATACCTCCTTTAATACTATCCATTGCAGTTTCAATATAATCAGCAATAATATTGACATCGGGAATGGTGTCCCGACAACCGGTAATTGGCACGTTAAAGATCGATTTTGGTGCACTAAATAGGTGCTAATCTCAATTAGGCTATCTCAAACCAAGTTTTCAACACTTGATAAACCTTAGGGTCGCTTAACAATTGCATATGATTAATGTTAGTACCTACCCATTTTCTAATATCTGGAATATGTAAATCAAACGCCGGGTTTTGGTGCTCACCCAGTGCACTTTTTATCCGTACCAGTCCATCACCTAAGGGGTAATTGATACTTTCTATAGCACTCGTTGCTACCGCGAAACACTTCACGTTATCAGGTAAAGGTAAAGGCAAACGCTGGTCGCCACTGAACTCAAAGCGGTCAGTAGTATGCCGGTCCAACGCCTGCACGTTGCCATAACGCAAATCTGTAATCCCAGCGCTGCGCACTTTCACTAAGCGTGCAAACGGAACGGTGTATGAATGAGCACCTAAAATCAAATCAATCCAGTTACCGGCTTTTTCAAGCGCAGCTCCATGGTGTGGCGTACCTAAAAACACTAAGTTGTTGAGTAGTTCAGGCCATTTGTGCCCACTGTTTTCTCCAACATGAAAAGCGCTGCGCGATACTAGCCCCCCCATGCTGTGAGTCAATATATTAATGTCTAAGTGTTTATCTGATAGGTTTACCAGAGACTCCAATAAACTCGCAAACTGTTTGCCGTTGTCACAAATATGCCGCCCCGAATTATAATGCAGGTAGATGGCCCCCATACCTGACTCTTTTGCCAATTGTGCACCATGATCATGGCCTTCTCGACACCACTGCAGGTCATTCATACACAGGCCATGAGCCATGATCAGAAGTTTTCCATTGCTTTGGTTTATGATCTCACACAATTGAACTTCAGTTAGAATTTTCCCTTCTCTTCGAAAGTGCATTGGAATAGCCAAAGGGTTCTCGCTAAGAACAAGATGATCACCCAATACACCGTTCAAGGCTGCAAGCAAAGCTTGTGTCGACGTTGAATTAGGTTGAGAAGCTAGTATTTTGCTTATTGCCGCCAATGGTGCATCAATACTTTTACCTACCCGCTGAGTCACATTGCGAATATTGCGATACACCAACCCGCTTATGCCTGAAAGCTGTTCTTTTTCAGTCGTCGACTTTATCGCTGAAAGCGGACTTACACGCATATGCATTGATTCAACAATGTTAGTGATAGCTAATACTGCGTCAATAGTTAAACGACCCACACCTTGTCTTCTGGAATTAGGTGCTTTTGTAGGGGAATTCTGACTTTTATTTTTGGGATTATGGTTCATAGATATCTATTTGAATGCACAATAAGGTGACTTACTTTAACAAGTATTCATGGCAAGTATTTATTATTTTTTACTTTACCCGAGTTGAGGCTACATAACGATTTGCACCTGAGCGAATTAAACATTGTTACCCAAACTTCTTTTGGTGATGTATTAAGGTTTTTTCTTCGCGTTGCAATGCTATCATGATCATTGCCGCAATAGAGGGCGATTTGTTTTTGACAATCAATGTATGTGAATGAGCTGCGCATAGCACTTCAGCGTCGCTCCATTGTTCCGCTATTTGCGCAACCCAAAGCCTAAAATCATCAGCAGCACCTTTACGCGACTCTAACGTTCTGGACAATGTCATATGAAAAGACACGTCAGGACTTTTTAAAACACCAAGTAAACCGGGTAGCTTTAGGAACATTAAGGTGTCGTCAACGTGAATGGTTTTTGATGCCATATGGTAAGCCAATACCGATGAAAAATGCAGATTCTCATTATTGGAAATAAAATCAACACCGCGGGGCACTGAAAATTCAAAATCCTCAGAAAACAAGGCAGCAAACTCATTTGAATTGGTTAACTGTGTTTGCCATGGCAGGTCTGGGAACTTATCAAGATGACGCTGTGTACCATACAATTTTGCGTTTGGATAATCAGCATGTACCTTTTCAACATGCACAGTATGAAAGGGGTGTAAGTTAATAATAGCTTCAATATCGACCCCATTGTTGGTCAGCGAGTCGACTTGCTGTTTAATATCACCATGCAAGGTATAAGCATCCAATAATACAAACTTGCCGTTACCGCGCTTTACCAAAGAAGCTTGGGTACCAATATTTAACAAACCGAAAACTCTAAATTCGCCGCGAATATTCCAAAAATCATCAGAAATTTTTACTATTTTGTCAGTCATAAATGATGACCCTTTTATATCTTGCACTAATGTATTAAGGCTGTTTTGGCCATAACGTCATAACTGCCTTGCTGTAAAACCAAACGGTTTAGCCGTTAACGACTTGTAATCCATTATGTTTGCCAAGTATTCGAGCTTCTCTTTCTTTTAGGAGTTTCAGATATTTGCGCAGTGTTTTACTGATAATGGTATTTCGCTCAATTAAATCTAGTTGCGGCCAGGTGGCACGCTCTCCATGTTTAAATAGCTCGGCCAGACTCTCCTTGCTTGGATTGGATATGATTTGCATAAAATTGGTTAATGTGGGATCAGGCAAAATGTTAATATCCCCCATATATTGCTGGTCAATAATCGAGCGAATTTTGTGAATACCCAATTTAGTCGCTCTATGGCTGATAAAACCTTCCAGTACATCAAAGGCATAAATACTATTAATTTTGGCAATCTTGGCTGCGTGGCGCAAAGTCAATCCCAGCAAGCCGGTGGTATCGCGTTTATCACGTGCCCGAAATAATGTAGATATAGGGTTAGTTTGACTGACAATACTATGGTTAACGCCATATAAACGCGCTAAGCGCTGAAAAGGTAAGTCAGCCATGATCGAGCCGTCAGCAAAACGACGGGTGGGAATATAGGGAACAATATCACCTGCCTGATTTTTAGCTTTTAATTGAACCGGTGAAAAAACAATGGGAATAGCACAAGATGCTCTAACAGCTTGGGCGATAATCGCATTCGGCGAAGTTTTAGCGTTTAGTAAACGTGAGAACTGGTGCAGGTCAGCTGGCGAAACCGTAATAGTCATATGTTTGCCAGTCTTTTTATAGGCTTCTTCAAAGGTGGTCAGATCAAATAATTCAATTAGCGCATTTTCAAGATTGGTGCTATCAAGTAGGCTGTCTTTACTAAAGCCTTTCCATAAACGCCATTGACAAAATTTGGTGTAAATAGCCTCGGGAGTTAGAATATTCTTTAGCTCTTCGTTAGTTCTCGTTCCAACTAAAGCCGCAATAATAGAACCCGCGCTTGCTCCTGATATAACGTCGGGTAGCAAGTCATGTTCAACTAAAGATTTAACTACGCCACCGTGAAAGAAACCTAAACCCGCGCCGCCACTGAGCATCAAACAACTGCGTCCAAAAGCATGAGCAGTTTCATCAAAAAAGGATAACTTCTCATAAAAATCAATTTCGTTTTCGTCGGCCTGATAAATAAAATCCAACGCTTCGCAAACTTGCTTAATAAACTCTTCGATTAAATGCTTGGTGCCAATTTTTGCATGGCGATTGAGTGAAGAAGCGGCGATATTACCTAAATTTCCATGCAGACCTTCATGCAGAATGTACATCAGACCTGCTGCGTCATTGCTTGATTTTGCTTGTTTGATCCTTTGCACGCGTTTTCGAATTGCTAGGTAATCATAATCTTTGCAGGCGTCTTTGGCCTTCCATTCTGGAGCGCCCGATAATTCGTCATGCGCCTGTGCTGCGTCCTTATACTCGGCATAAGATTCGGCGGTTTTCATGACGTTCTCTAGTTCAGAAAGTCTTTTATTTGCCATGTTGTTGTTCTCTTTTTACTACAATAGGTAAATATAATCGTAAATAATTAGAAAACGCTACCTATATTTAATATTCTATTAACAGAATATTTGTGGAATTCAACCAGCTAATACTAGTATACTGTTGTTAATAAAGTAATTTTTTTAAAATATTTCAATATCAAATAATAATTCTTTTTTTATATTGACCATTCTAATTCCGATGGTAGCCTGATGAGTAGCATTTCGGCCCACGAATAATATATAAACGGCGCGACCCTATTTTATGGATTTTGGTTTTAGTTTTGCAACTCTCAGTTTATTGTCTATTCCGCTAATCAGTGCGATTGTCGGTTGGTCTACAAATTTCCTTGCGGTTAAAATGATGTTTTATCCTATTGAGTTCATCGGCATAAAGCCATTTTTGGGGTGGCAGGGATTAATTCCGGCAAAGCGTAAAGAAATGGCAGAAATTGAAGTGGAATTGGTGTTGGGTAAATTACTTAGCGTTCAAGAACTTGCTTCTAGAATTGAGCCAAAAGAACTCACAAAAGCTATGCAGCGCCGTTTAAAACAGGTTGTGCGAAGAATAGTTAACGATATGATGCGCGAATGTGCACCCCTGCTTTGGGCTGCCTTACCGGTGCATGGTAAAAACCTCCTGTATGCGCGTGTAGAAGCAGATATACCCAATATTGTTGACAACATGGTTAATGATTTTAAACACAATATTGAAGAAATTGTTGATATTAAAGAGTTGGTAGTTAGTAAGCTAGTGGACTCACCAGAACTGATCAATGAAATATTCCTCAAGTCGGGGGAGAAAGAATTCCCGTTTATCGAACGCTCTGGCTTTTGGTTTGGGCTACTGTTTGGTTTGCCAACAATGTTTGTTTGGATGTATTTACCACAATGGTGGGTATTGCCCATAGGCGGTTTAATCGTTGGTTACTTAACAAATTGGATCGCGTTAAAAATAATTTTTGAACCTAAATATCCAATAAAATTTATGGGTTTTACTATTCAGGGAATGTTTTTAAAGCGTCAGGATGAAGTATCACGAGTCTATTCAGACATTATTGAATCTAAATTAATGACGTCAGAAAACATCATAGAAATAGCCCTACATGGTTCGGGGTCGGGTCAGTTTGCAGAGCTAATGGAATTACATGTTAACGATGCTATTGAACGTTATGTTGCCTTTGCGCAACCCTATTTCGCTTTGGGAGTTGGCTCTGAACCTTATTTTAAAATGAAAGAACTCGCTATCAAACGCATTTTTGAGGATTCAAAAAAATATTTGCCTTATGCCTATGAATACACCGACAAGGCTCTGGGCATTAGTGATGTTTTGTGTGAGCGCATGAAAGCTTTGTCTCCTGATGAGTTCGAAGGTGTGCTGCGCCCGGCATATGAAGCCGATGAGTGGAAGCTCATTGTTACTGGTGCCTTGTTGGGCATGGGAGCAGGTTTTATACAGTTATACTTGGTGTTTATGTAGGAAAAACCGTAGGATAATCCCAGTAAATTTCATCCACTTAACTAAACTAAACCCCAAGTGACGCCCTTCGAGTGAAAATAAAGTCCTTTTGCTCACATTAACTAACGACTTTTGTCCATTTGCGTGGCCTGGCAAGATTCAATGGCAGGTCTGCGGTACAGATGAAAAGTGATGCTTTGTTCAAAAAGGTCGGCAGTAGTACTTTCTGCTGGCACATTCAGTGCATCCAAATATGCTGTGCTATTGCATTAAGTATCTAAATCCAAAATTAAGGTGCGAAAAACACCTCCTTTTTTATTAAACAATACTCTTATCACGCTTTACTCTCCATTAGTTATATTTTCAATTGCTTGCACTGTATGTTTGTTCTATTTGCTTGTACTAACGAATGATACTACTCTAAACGCAAAAATTCAGACAAAATTTAAATATTCCTGACATACTCAATGTTAGTGAATAAATTAGAAAGGATTAGCTTGTGACCAAAAAGATTACATTTATCGACAAGACGTTTTGGATTACTGAATCGGAAGCCAACCCTAAGCACGTAGCAGGATTGCAACTATTAGAGATGCCTGCAGATGCACCTGAAGATTATGTGGAGCAGCTTTTCGTCGAATTGCAGAGCTTTAACAAAGCAGTATCACCCTTTAATTGTAGAGTAAGTTGCTTTTTAGGTTATCCAATGAAATTGAGTCCTGTCGATCAGTTAAACATGGATTACCATGTGCAGATGCATGTACTTGACGACATTAATAACAAACCAGAGTTGCACAAATTTGTCGCAAAATTACATGAAACATGGCTTGATAGAGACAAACCGCTTTGGCAATATCATTTAATTAAAGATAAGGAAAATCATGGGTTTGCGATTTATGTCAAGGTGCACCATATGTACGGCGATGGTGCAACCCTTGTACGTTGGTTTCAAAAAGGATATTCAGAGCAACAAAACAGTCAGGATTTTGTTCCAGTCTGGGCTGCAGATCTGACGCTTCGAGACCGGAAAAAGGCCAATATTTTTAAGCAAATAATGACTGGTTTGTGGGACATAATAATTACTGCAAAAGATCTTATTTGGATTTTGTTCCGTTTATTACTGAAGCTACTCAGGATAAATCAGGTCTATATGCCGATCCCATTTTCGGGTACGAAAACGATACTTACAGGTCAGGTTAAAAAAGGCCGGGTGGTATCTACCTTAGATATCGATTTTTTCAGGGTAAAAACACTAAGTATTCGGCTAAGAGCCTCGGCTAATGAAATTATGTTGTGTGCATTTGATATTGGTGTGCATCGATTTTTAAAAGATTATGGTTATACCTTTGACAAAGCCCTTTATACCAATATGCCGATCAACCTACGTAAACCAGGGGAAACCACCGCGGGTAACAAAATTGCCATTGTGCCCGTTGAATTAGCGCACGATGAAAAAGACCCTTATTTGCGATTGCGGCAAATTATCGAAAATCATCGTATCGTTAAACGAGCTGCAAAGGTTTCGCATCCTGCCGCTTTTAGTTATTACACTTTGCTAATACAGTCATATTCGACCCTTTTTGAA
The DNA here is from genome assembly GCA_963974965.1 of uncultured Colwellia sp. Lineage (GTDB taxonomy): Bacteria > Pseudomonadota > Gammaproteobacteria > Enterobacterales > Alteromonadaceae > Colwellia. The sequence continues at coordinate 21,381 of CAXBEX010000022.1, forward strand.
ATATTGCATATTTCAGATTGGTTCAGGCCAATAGGCAATATTCTAGTCTCTAACATGCCAGGTCCACCAAATACCTTGTATTTTAAAGATGCTAAATTACTCGCCAACTACCCCATTTCTGCGATGACACCGGGGGGTGGAGTTAATATTACAATGGTCACATACAATGGCATCGCCCAAATTGGTCTGGTGTGTTGCAATAGTAAAATTGCCAGCCTTGAACCAATGGCCCAGTACTTTCGGGAAGCATTCGATATGTTAGAAGGATGTGTGGACGATTCATCACTCAACGTTGACGATATTGGTATTTAATTAACCATATTGGGTGAAATTACCGTATATCTGCATTTATTAGCATTTGGAGGTAGGCAGATATATCGGTGGAGGTTATGTTCATTACTTGGTTATTATTTACTTGGTTATTATTTACTTGGTACACAAGGCAGTATTTAATTTTAGCAAGTGCTAAGCTTGTGTTGATAAAGGTGTCGTCTTGACTTAATTTCAATAAACAAAGAAGAACTTCTTTTAGTCGAGTCTCGGGACTCACATCAAAAGCACTATATATAGCGAGATAAGCAGAATTTTCAATCGTTAATGCGTGAGTTGCATAGCAAAGGCCTTGACAGCGTGGTGCTAAAAACCTTGGGTATGCACTAATAATATAGCTAGTAATTGTCGCCAGTTTCTTTTCAGCATCACTAACCTGAGCTATCCATAATACATTACTTTGATCACAGACATAAGCATGACTCAAGTAAACGCTTAATTCATTGTAAGTTAATTGCTTTTTCGCCTTTTGGTATAAAGCGGTAAACAAGCTAGGTAATCGTATTGTATTTACGGATTGTTTTACCCCTTTGCTTTCTATATCCATATTATTAACTTGAACAATACTCGCTTCTTTTATTCGTTGTTCTAAAAGGATAATCAAGGGAGATATCAAGTTGCTTTGTGGCAGTACGGATAAGGTATTTTGATGGATTTCTAATACTTTATTAGTGCATGCAATTTCTTTGTAATCATCAATTTCTTGATGATAAGGATCTTGTAACCACAAATGGTAAACAGTAATCAGTTTGTTGATTTCTTGAGAGTATTTTTTTTGTTGATACCTTTTACTATCACCATCTTGTTTATTTTTACTGTTCTTATCTAATGCTATTTTTATCTGTTTGGATTGTCTATCCTGCTTAGGTAATAATGCTATTAAGTTTGCTATTTGTTCAATATCTGCATTAGCGGTAACTAAGGTTATATTACTTGCTTGGTAAAATCGTTGATGAAAAGCTGTTAAGTCGTTAAGAGATAAGTCACCAATTGATGCGCTAATGCCACCATAACAAAAATAATTTTTATCCTTTTCTTTAGTACTTTTTCTATCCTCTTGCTCTGAGCCAATTAACTCCTGATAAATAACGCCTTTATCATTACCATCATGAATTTCACAGTGTAAATCTTCAGTATCGAAAATAGGATTAAATAAACCATTTAGTAAGTAATTAATAGCCAGCATAAAAGTATGAGAACACTGGCTTTGGCAATGAAAATAAGTGGTATCTGTACACGTTGATGCATTAATTTTTGCATCAGTGAGCGAGGTAAGTTGAAATAAGGTTTCTGGATGAGGAAAAGCAGTACTACGACGAAAAACCATATGTTCAACGCCATGAGCAACACCACTATTATCAAATATGGGGGTATTAACGACAAAAAGCGCGCTAAAATCTTCACTATTGATAATGTTGATATGTTTCAAGCCATTTTGATGGCGATAAATATCTTCTGTCATTTGGTCAGTTTTATCAATTCAGAGGCCAAAATTATACTTTAATACGTGCAATGTTTAACTTAGTGTCTTTCGCATGCTTCATTGCTTTTTGGTTAACACGTATGACTATTTCTTTTGTCGGTTTAGTTGCACTTGCAATAGCCTGTTGAATTAAATGGTGATCTTCAGATTTACTACAGACGGGATCAGTTTTATGCATGTCGCCAGTCATCATAAAGGCCTGACAACGACAACCTCCAAAGTCTTTTTCTTTCTCATCACAACCTTTACACGGTTGTGGCATCCAATCATCACCGCGAAAGTAATCAAAAGAAAAGTCTTTCTTCCAAATTTCATCAATAGATTTATCTTTAACGTTTGGAAAAGTCAGTGGCAGCATTTTGGCGCTGTGACAAGGTAAAGCAGATCCATCTGGCGTTACCGTTAAAAAGGTAGATCCCCACCCATTCATGCAAGCTTTAGGACGAGTTTCAAAGTAATCAGGCGTTACAAAAATAAAATGTGGCCCTTTGCCTTGTTGTTCATCTCTAAAATCATTAACAATTTTCTCAGCTTCAATTAGCTGTTCTCGCGACGGTAATAAATGATCACGGTTTTCATACGCCCAACCATAATATTGTGCGGTTGCTAACTCAACATAATCAGCTTCTAGCTCACAACTGAGGCGCATAATATCAGCAATTTGGTCAAGGTTTTGTTTGGATAACACAAAGTTAAGCACCATAGGATAACCTTGCGCTTTAACCGATTTAGCCATATCAAATTTTTGTTGGTAGGCATTACCGCGACCTGCAATTGCATCATTTAACTCAGGATCAGCACCTTGAAAACTTATTTGAATATGATCTAAACCCGCTTCTTTTAGCCTCGCAATACGTTTTTCGGTTAAACCGATACCCGAGGTAATTAAATTAGTATAAAAACCGAGTTGTCTAGAATGCTTGACTAGTGCTTCTAAATCTTTGCGTAACAAGGGTTCACCACCAGAAAAACCGAGTTGTACCGCCCCCATATCTCTTGCTTGGCTAAATACCTGGCACCATTGCTGTGTGGTCAACTCGTTTTTTGTTGCGCTTAACTCAGTTGGATTTGAGCAATAAGGACAGTGCAGAGGACAATCATAAGTTAGCTCAGCGAGTAGCCAAAGTGGTGGGCCTACTTTGCTAGCGGAAATGGCAGAGGAGTCTTGCTTTGATAAGTCGGTTACGGGTTGATTAGTCATGATAAAGCCACTTCTTTTCAATTGCGGTGGTGATAAATTCATTCACATCAGTGCTTAAGTTACCAGCGTCTGGGAATTTAACATGCAGAGCCTCTATAATTTGTTGTACGTTCTTTTTCCCGTCAATAAGCTGCATAATTTCGCCAGCACCTCCGTTGAGTTTTACCATGCCTTCTGGAAATAATAACACAAAGCAGTCTTGCGCTTTTTCCCACTGAAAACGGAACATTGCATTAAGCGATGGTGTCATTGTTGGGCTTATTTTTGAGGGAACTATTTTTGAGGGAATTATTTTTGAGGGGATTATTGGTGTACTCACTTAAATAGTCCTTTGTGATAAATAGGGTTATTAATTGCGTCTTCACCAAGTATCGCTTGATAAGGCGCCCTACCTTGTTGATAAGCTAATGTCATTGAATCTAACATACTCCACAAAATATCGAGTTTAAATTGCAAAATATTTAAGGCGTCTTCTTGTGCTACGCGGCTAGTAAAATGATCTAAGGTTATTTGCAAACCATGATTTACATCACGACGTGCTTGCGATAAGCGCATTTGGAAATAGCTTAATCCTTCAGGTTTTATCCATGGATAATTTTGTGGCCAGCTATCAAGACGACTTTGATGTATTTCAGGCGCAAACATTTCTGTTAATGATGAACAGGCTGCTTCTTGCCAGTTAGCTTTTCGAGCAAAGTTAACGTAAGCATCGACAGCAAAACGAACACCAGGAAGAACAAATTTTTCATCTAATAAGTCTTGTCTGTCTAACCCAACAGCTTCACCTAAACGTAGCCAAGCCTCTATACCTCCTAACGTTTCTTCACTAGCATTACCATCGTGATCTAAAATACGTTGGATCCATAAACGCCTTGTTTCAATATCGCGGCAATTTGCCATAATAGCGGCATCTTTAATCGGGATATTTACTTGATAATAAAAACGATTAGCAACCCAACCTCTAATTTCTTCTTCACTACATTCCCCTTTATGCATCGCAATATGGAAAGGATGATGAATATGGTAGAGTTGGCCTCTGTCTCTAAGTTTTTGTTCAAACTGTTCTTTGGTCCAAGCTTGCATAAAAAAGGATCCTATAAAGCGTGATTAAATCGTTATTTCCATGCCATCGGTGGCAATTTCTACACCATTGTCTAAAACAAACTGATGCTGATCAGATTCTTCATTTAAAATGGGGTTAGTGTTATTAATGTGTATCAGGATTTTTCTGTCTATCGTAAATTTATTTAATAGAGCAACTGTACCGTAGTCTCCATTGACAGGCATATGACCCATCTCTGAACCTAATTTAGTACCAACACCTTGGGCAATCATTTCATCGTCTAGCCATAATGTACCGTCTATGAGTACACAGCTTGCTTCGGATAATATGCGCTCAACCTCCGGCGTACTTTCAACAATCCCCGGTAAATAAAATAAATACTTACCGGTACTTTTATCAATGATTTTTAATCCGATATTATTACCTGCCACCACTTTATCGCGATAACGTGAATAAGGGGGAGCATTCGATTCTATAATGACAGGAACAAACGCTATACCGTTAACGCCATTTACACTAAATGGTTGTCGTTGTTCGGTGTCAATTTTGTTAAAGCCTAATCCACCATGCCAATGTTCTAGCAAGTTAAATAAGGGATAAGCGGTTGATAAATCTTCATAGACAACATCACTGCAATACACTTCAAGTGGCAGCCCTTCACGCAGAGTTAATAACCCTGTGGTGTGATCTATTTGGCTGTCAGTTAAAATTGCTGCACGAATGTTAGTACCACGACTACCTTGCTCAGGCCAAAGTTGTGGAGATTGATTGATTTGTTCACGAATATCGGGAGATGCGTTGATTAATACCCAATCTTTTCCATTTGGGCTAACGGCAATAGATGACTGAGTACGGGCTGTTGCTTTAATTGTGCCTTCACGTAAGCCTTTACAGTTTGCGCAGTGACAATTCCATTGAGGAAATCCACCACCTGCAGCTGAGCCTAGAACTAAAATTTTCATAAGTGCCTCAAGAGCAAGACAAAGGGGAAGTAAGAAATTAACGAGTAATAACTAATTAATTTCTTATTAATGATCTAAACAAAATTAACGATTACTGATGTATAAAGTTACTTCAAATCCTAAACGCATTTCTTCAAAGTTAGGTTTAATCCACATAATTTATTCCTCGCTGGTTAGTCTCGCTGGTTAGTAATATTTATTTACGGTATTGCTTACCTGTTCCTAAGCACCCTTTTACTATATTTAAGTTTCAGTTAATAAACATCATACTTTAGAAGGAAATAGGAAACGCGGGCATAAAAAATTATGACTTATTTAGGTGTGGTTTACTTATTTACGTTTTGCAAAATCGCTAGTTGCCTTTATTAAGGCATTAATGATTTTTGGTTCACTTGCAACATGCCCAGCCATTTCAATGATTGATAATTCAGCTTCAGGCCAGTGTTTTTTTAATTGCCATGCTTGTTCAATTGGGCACACCATATCATAGCGCCCATGAATGATTTTTGTTGGTATGTGTCTAATATTATCTAGCTGTTCAAGTAATGGCTCTTTCGAAATAAAGCATTGATTTATTGAATAATACAGTTGAATAATTGCGGGGGCTTTGGCGTTTTTTTTTATTGAATTTTCTTTCAAACTGACTAAGTCTTGCCAATAAATAAGGCTTGCTTCCCAGTGTTGTAATTTAGTAAAAATACCGTTTGATATATTCATATCATCACTAGTGAGTTGTTGATATATTGCTGATAGCGGTTGAGCTTGTTGTGAAATAGGTAAATCTGCCACCAAGTTATTCCATGCATCAGGAAACAGTTTAGCCGCACCATTCTCGCTATAAACCCAATCAATATCTTGTGTACGAGCAAGAAAAACACCTCGTAATATTAAGCCAGATACGTGCTCAGAAAAATGATTTGCATAATTTAGTCCTAGTGTTGCTCCCCAAGAACCACCAAAAACCAACCATTTTTTAATACCAATATGTTGCCGTATTGATTCTATATCTTGAATAAGATTAGCTGTTGTATTTTGCGCTAAAGAGCCATAAGGGCGAGATCGTCCACACCCACGCTGATCAAACAAAATAATATGATACAGCTGAGGATCAAAAAAACATCGATGTGATGGTCGACACCCTGAACCCGGACCACCATGCAAAAATACCACAGGAATTCCTTTAGGATTTCCACATTGCTCTATATAAATGTGATGTTCTTCCGCTGAATCTTCACCTGTTTGGGTATTATTAGTGACTGTTAAATAACAATGATGAAAAGGTTCAATGGCTGGGTAGAGAGATAACATTTACTTATACCTATTTTTTATTATGTATCTTTGTTAATTAAACTTAAGACGAGAATTTGTTAAAACATCATAGACCTATAAGACTTTATAAAACAAAATCATGCCTAAAAGTAATGACTTAAATCTTCATAACCTTTTTTAATGTGTTCTATCAATAATCTAATTTTATTAGGCAGATATTTGGTATAAGGATAAACCGCATATACGCCTAACGACCTTGGTTTATATTCAGGCATTAATTCAACTAAATCTCCCGCCTGAAGATCTTCATAAACACTACATCGTGGAATATAAGCAATACCATAGCCTGCAAGTGCGGCTTTACGAAGCGCTTGGGCGTTATTGGTAGAAACACTGCCCGATATTCTTACATTATATTGAGATTTTTCATGAGTAAAACGCCAATCATAAGCACCTTGGTCTTGGTAGGTATAAGCCAAACAATTGTGTTGAGGTAATTCATTGGGTGTAGAGGGTTCACCATAATTTTCGACGTATTTTGGCGAGCAGCAAACAATCCAGTGCGATGTTAATAAAGGTTTTGCAATCAAGCTAGAATCTTCAAGCACACCAGTTCGAATCGCAAGATCTATTCCTTCTTTTACTATGTCTACAAACTGGTTCTCAAGTCGCAGATCAACGGTGATATCTGGATACTTCTGGCAAAACTCAGCAATAATTTCAGCTAACAATAACTCGCCTGAAATAGTAGGAACGGTCAATCTAATATGTCCGCTGAGCGTTTCGCTATAATGACTTAATTCTGCAAGTGCTTCTGATACCTGACCATTGACTGTTTTTGCGTGTTGATATAAGTTAGTTCCCGCTTCCGTTAAACTTAAACGTCGTGTGGTTCGATAAAGTAATTGCACACCTAAATCACTTTCAAGCTTTGATATTCGCTTACTTAATGCCGGTGTTGACATTTCAGCTAATTCCGCGGCTTTACTAAAAGATTTCGCCTCAACCACCAAGGCAAAGAGTGACAATTCATTTGCAATCAACATACATTACACCGTTTTAAGAAACAATAAATTAATAAACAACGTATATATTAACAATAAAATAAAGGTTAAGTTAACAATAACTAAAAATACTTGGACAGTTTGCAAAATGACAACGCTAAATACTCAGCATTTAAGATACTACCCAGCTAAACCACACCAAGTTTACTTATATGGTACTTGCTTAGCTGATACGCTTTATCCAGATTCGGGCATTGATGCAATTAAATTTTTAGAGCACCAAGGCATTGAGGTTATTTTCCCCCAAGGACAAACCTGTTGTGGTCAACCCGCTTATAACTCTGGCTATCAAAGCGAAGCGAAAGCAGTTGCCCTAGCTCAAGTAGCACAATTTCCGCGCGATATTCCCATTGTTATAATTTCGGGTTCTTGCGGCGGAATGATGCGCCATCATTACCCTGATTTATTGAAAGGTGAAACAGGCATACAAGCTTTTTGCGATAGAATTTTTGAATTTACCGAGTTTCTCGTTAATGTGTTGAAAATTAAATTGACTGATCAAGGTGCGCCTGAAAAAGTTGCCTTGCACACCTCATGTGCTGCGCGTAGAGAGATGGGCGTGCATATCACGGGGAAAAAACTGATCCAGCAACTTGAGAATGTAGAATTAATCACCCATCAATATGAAAGTGAATGTTGTGGTTTTGGTGGTACTTTTGCTGTTAAACATGGCGATATTTCAGCCGCCATGGTTAAAGATAAAACGGCCAATTTACTTGATGCTGATGTCGTTCGTTATATCAGTGCTGATTGGGGTTGTATGACGAATATCGATGGTTCACTTGAGTTTCAAAAAAAATCGCTTCGTGGTGAGCATATTGCGAGCTACTTACTTAAAAGAACGCTAGCACAAGCGCCTAAAAACGTAGGAGCGAATAAATGACCGTCAATATACACAGTCCAAAAGAGAGTAAATACGACCCAAATGAGAGTAAATACGCTAAATCAGCCAGTGAATTTAGAGCCAATGTTACCCGAGATTTAAAAAATGATGAGTTAAGGAGCAATTTTCGTGGGGCGATGGATTACCTTATGGATAAGCGAAAAATAGCGTTTTCAAACCCAGATGAACTTGAAACACTGCGCGAACAATGCAAACTCATCAAGCAACGCTGTTTATTAAAGCTGCCTAATTTACTTGAGCAATTAGAACAAAACCTTGAAGCAAATGGCATACAAGTACACTGGGCTGAAACAATCACTCAAGCAAACGAAATAATCGCCACGCTGATCCAAGCAAAAAATGGTAAAACAGTGGTTAAAGGTAAATCAATGGTGTCGGAAGAAACATCATTAAACGACTATTTAGAAGACAGAAATATAGAGTGTTTAGAATCCGATATGGGCGAATACATTGTGCAACTCGCACATGAACATCCATCACATATTATCATGCCTGCTATTCATCAAAATAAGCAACAAGTTGCCGACTTGTTTGCAGATAAAATTGAAGGTTTTAAACACACTACTGACGTTGATGAATTAATTGGTGAAGGCCGACGCGTGTTACGCGAAAAGTTCTGTCATGCTGATGTAGGGATTACTGGTGTTAACTTTGCGGTAGCAGAAACTGGCACACTATGTTTAGTTGAAAATGAAGGCAATGGCCGTATGTGTACAACGGTGCCCGATTTACATATTGCCATAACCGGCATTGAAAAGGTCGTTGAGTTTCTCGATGATGTGCCGCCGCTGTTAAGCTTATTAACACGTAGCGCGACTGGGCAAATTATTTCAACCTACTTCAATATGATTACCTCGCCTCGTAAAAATGGCGAAAAAGACGGACCAGAAGCAGTGCATTTAGTATTGCTTGATAACGGTAGAAGCCAAGCCTTTGCTGATGAAGAAATGCGCCAAACCTTACAGTGCATACGTTGCGGGGCATGTATGAACCACTGTCCAGTTTATACCCGTATTGGTGGACATGCCTATGGCACTGTTTATCCTGGCCCAATAGGGAAAATAATTTCTCCTCACATGCTAGGGCTAGAAGCGACCAATAACTTACCAACGGCCTCTTCTTTATGTGGTGCCTGTGGTGAGGTTTGTCCGGTAAAAATACCGATCCCCAAGCTCTTATTACGCCTAAGAAGTGAAAGTAATAAACCAACCAATACTGACGGTCACGAGCAAGTAATGAAAGGCGAAGGTAGTGGCCGTAAAAAAGTAGAAGCAAGCATTTGGTTTGTTTGGCAACTGATGCACAAACACGCTTTTATTTATAATGCATCAATGTGGTTTGCTACGCGGTTACGAAAACTAATGCCGGCCAAAATTGGTGTATGGACCAGCGTACGTACTGCGCCAAAACTCGCGCCAAAAACATTACATGAGCGCGTAAAAGCGCATCAATCCATGCTACAAAACAAACAGCAAAGCTAAGAGGAAATTAACGTGACTATTGATGAATCAACGCAAAGCCAGACAAGTAGAAACAACATCTTAGCTAAGTTGAAGAAACAGGTCGATGGATCTGACTATACAAAGCTTCCAGAAGAAATAAATTATCAATACCCGATACTGAGTAAAACGGAGCAAAGAGATAAGTTTATCAATTTACTTGAAGCAAACCACGCTGAAGTTATTACCCTTGAACAGCAAGAAATACCGAAAGTGATCGCTGAAGTATTAAAAAAACGCGGTATAAGCCGTTTACTTTGTGGCAAAGAAAGTCCATTAGAAAAGTACCTACTTGAACTTGTTAACTTAATAGATAACCCAATAGATGTACAATATTATGACTTCAATTTAGTTGATCCAGATAACAAAGAACGGTTATTTAACGACACGCCAGCCAGTATTACCAGTGCTCATTCAGCTATTGCGGCAACAGGAAGTATTGTTTTATGGCCAACAGAGCAAGAGCCTAGAAGTTTATCGTTAGTACCTCCAGTTCATATTGTGGTGGTTGAGCAAAAAACACTTCATCAAGATTTTTCATCAATAATTAAGGCTCAGCAATGGCAAAATAAAATGCCAACAAACATTGTTTTGCTCTCTGGTCCATCAAAAACAGCTGATATTCAGCAAACACTCGCGTATGGTGCACATGGTCCTAAAGAATTAATTGTTCTGTTAGTGCCATAACTAGTCAAACAACTGATGTAAAATAAAACAGATATAAGGTACATGCTTAAAAATGCTTAAAACGATATTATTAACTGTCTTGGCACTATTAGCTTTTGCTGGAAACTCTGTGTTGTGTCGCTTAGCTTTGAGCGATGGTGTAATTGATGCAGCTAGTTTTACCTCTATCAGGCTCTTCTCTGGTGCTATATTCCTTCTATTTTTAGTCACTATAAGAACCAAAAAAAGGGTCAATATAAAAGCGGGTAACTGGCTCTCTGCCTTTTTTTTGTTTTTATATGCAGCAGCATTTTCATATGCCTATGTAACCTTGGACACAGGTACAGGTGCATTGATTTTGTTTGGCTCAGTTCAAGTAACAATGATTCTATCTAGCCTTGTAAAAGGAAAGCGACTTATTTTAGTTGAATGGGTGGGCTTGTGCGTTGCCTTTTTAGGCTTAATCATTCTATTAATGCCAGGAGCAACAGCGCCGTCATTAACTGGCTTTACCTTGATGGCCGTCTCGGGAATTGCGTGGGGATTTTATACCTTAGCGGGCAGAGGTTCAAAGACGCCGCTTATTGATACCGCTAATAATTTTTTAAGAACGCTGCCTTTTATTGCTTTGCTGACACTGTTAACTTTGGATAACACCCAAATATCTAACCAAGGCATTCTCATTGCGATAGTCTCTGGTACAGTAACGTCAGGTTTAGGATATGCAATTTGGTACACCGCACTTTCAGGGTTAACCGTAACACATGCTGCAATAATTCAATTAGCTGTGCCAATCATTGCTGCGCTCGGTGGTGTAATTTTTGCTAATGAAACGATTAACATCGGCTTAATTACCTCATCATTCCTAGTGCTTGGCGGTGTTTTAATCGTGATTATTGGTAAACAATATGTTGAAAAATTAGCAAGATACAAAACATAGCGAATACAAAAATCAAAAAAGCCGACAATAATGTCGGCTTTTTTATGCGCTTAAATGATAAAACTCTTAGACGATAAAATGCTAAAACGGCATTTTCATGCCTGAAAAACTGGCATTAACCATGAGTAATCATATCTAACAAAGTATTTATTATTATATAGTTATGCTTTTTCATGTGTTCATCATTACTCATAATCACTTAAAATTTATTCCCTCTGTATTCCAGTACCTTTCTACAGTGAGAAAAAATCAAAGTTAAAACGAGCCTAATTATGGCTCACTTTCAATTCAAATTTAATGGTAACTCATTACCCGTCAATTCTGATAAAAGCTGAAAATATGCCGCTTTTTCATCAGAAGAATCGAGGTTAAACATTTTATCGCAATTATCTTCAGCTAAATTCAAATGAGGAATTATTTCCCTATCTTTCGAAGTTGAAGCTGAATAAACAAAATAACATCCCATATTATCTGCTAACAATCTTCTACCCGTAATAAATGTCATTGTTTTTAAAGATGTTTCTTTAAATTTAGGCTGAATATTTTCAACGTTAAAATCTATCAATTCACTCATATGGTATTTACCATTTTTAAGCATAAAATCAGCCTCTAATCCTGAATTTGTATCAATAGGGTAATGAGGCACTATCTTATGCTTATCAATATCAGAATCATCTTTGGCTAATAATTCATATTTTTTAAATTCATTTTTAGTACGAGTAAAAAACCTTGAGTTACTCCTCCTTGGTTCTCTACTTGAATGAGGTCTAACTAACTCATTAAATAATTGAGAAACATAAAATTCATACTCGCCTATATTGGGTATTGAAAAAGACGAAAGATCATTAATAAAAATACCTGTCCCAAAAGTTTTTAGCCGTTCAAACTGTTCTTGAGGCTCTTTATTAAAACCACAAATTTTCTTAATCGTATCGTTAAGTTTAGTAAGTTCGTTATAGCTAGTTGAACCATCAAACATTCGAATCTTAGATGCGTTATTTAATAGCCTCACATCAACACCTGATGATCGATAAATAACTATTCCAACATTAATTATCTCGCCACGTTTAGGATCAGGCAGGTATTTAAGTAGCGAAAAATTAAACCAAATCATTTAAATACCTCCCATTATTTTATTAATTCTATCGTTCATTAATTGGCTTCCCCACCAATCAACAATTTCATTTTTAATATTACCTGATAACCATGTATCAGGGATAGTTTGTAATAATTTTTCTATTGTTTTATCTGTTATTGCCGAAATTTGAGTGAGCGTTTGTAATGCTGCCTTTCTATCATATTTATTATACTCTTTTATAATAGAGTGACACATTTGAGTTTTAGATGTTTTATTTTCTAAACTTTCATATTGATAAGCACCAACTTCATACCAAGCTCTACTGTAATCAAATGCTAAACCAATTAGAGAGTTATAACTCTGTCTAAACAAATAATTCCCAAAGTGCCTGTCTAAATTATTAATGAATAAATCAAAGGCATAAACGCGACTCAAAAATTGGTTTAAGTCTCTTACCGTAATTTTTCCAGTAAGAATATCCATTATTTGGTTTGCCTCACTAATATGGTGAACACCTCCTTCCCAAACAGAACCAAAAGCAAGTGTTCCATCACGCATCGTAATTAAATCATAACTCGGTGTTGGTACGTCAATTAACCTTGCAAGCTCATAACAAAATAGTTCTGTCGCAGGGATATAGCCATTGCCATCAGTAACCATTTTTACAGCATAGTCTTTATTGTTTGATGCTGTGACAATAACTTGTAGATCTGCTGTTCCTTGAGTATTTTTGTGTATTTGATATGCATCTATTGGTAATAGTTCTTTTTGATAAGCTACATTATGCTTTTTTGCCATACTCAAGCTCTTTTTAATACTATCCATTAGCTTCTTTTCCTGTCGGCTTTAATCCCTTTACCAACATATCATAAACTATACTAGCCAATCCTTTTGCTACATGTTCACTAGTTAAAGCTTTCATTCCCATTCTCTCATTCACATCCATACTTTCAATGATAGCTTTGTTTATTGCTTCTGGAAATTGCCCCAACATTGCTTGTTCTTTAGTATTATTACGAGCTTGGTCAACTGCCACATTATCTTCAGAAACTTTGCTAAATAGCGTATTTGCGTAACTAACCATATCGCCTTCTGTGAGTCCATCTTCAACAAAGAGATCATTCATTCGGCTAATTATTTCATTTAATAATTCAGTTTGTGCATCTTTAGGTGTTGCGCCACTGCCTTCTTTAGTTGGTGCTAAATAGGGTTTTGGCTCTTCACCAACTTTATAGCCCAACTGTAAATCTACTTCGCGTTGTTCATGTAAACGATAATGGGTCATTGCTACATCAGACAAATCTATATCGTCCTGTAATACATCAAAGCGAAGTAATGGGTGTAGGTGCTTGGCAAAAATACTGAGCTTCTCTAAATCGTAATCTTCAAAATCGACTATTTGAGAGCTGAATTCGTAATAACGGCAAAATGAAATTAAATCTTTTTTAAATACTTCAATAATATCTCGTGCTTCTTTCGCATTCTTAACGCTGTTTTCAGCAAATTTAATTTTTTTGTCCCTTTCTTGAGGTGAAAGGTTTTCTGCTTTGGCTTTTTCTAACTCCGCTCTGGCAATATTCATTACATGGGTGGCTTCTTTATAACGAACAGAAAAACGTTCAACCGCAGGTTTACAAATATTGGCTAACTTATCTTGTTTAGTGCGTTTGTTGTTATAGGCTTCAACAAAATTTTCAACTTCAATCCATTGGTAAATACCAACAGCATTAAGTTTCTCCATAATCTCATAAACAAGATTAGGATCTGATACACCAGCTAACTCAGCCGTTTGAAAATAAACCTTAAACTCTTCAAGTACTTCTTCAGGCTCATTAACAAAATCCAATACAAAGGTTTTATCCTTGCCTTTATAAGTACGATTTAGCCTTGAAAGTGTTTGAATACATTCAACACCCTTTAATGGCTTATCGACATACATTGCAACCAGCTTGGGCTGATCGAACCCGGTTTGAAATTTGTTGGCAACTAACATTACTTGATAGTCATTAGTATCAAAGGCTTTACGCATATCTCGACCACGTAAATTAGGGTTCATGCTTTTTTCAGTAAAAGCCACATCAGGATGCCCTCCACCAGAATAAAGAGGGTCATTCACTTCACCAGAAAATGCCACCATTGCATTAATATTATTATATCCACTATTAGCAACATACTTTTCAAAAGCCAATTTATATCTAACCGCTTCTAATCTGCTTGATGTCACCACCATAGCTTTAGCTTCACCACCTAATAAGTGTTTAACCTTACTATTAAAGTGCTCAATTATGGTTTCAACTTTTTGAGCTATATTATGTGGGTGTAATCGTACCCATTTCGCCATTTTAGACGCTGCTTTTTTACTATCAACTTCGTGATCACTATCAGGGTTTTGATGTGCTAATTGATACGCTACGCGATAGCTGGTGTAATTTTGTAATACATCTAATATAAAACCTTCTTCAATGGCTTGGCGCATTGAATAAACATGAAAAGCTTCTGGTTTATTTTCATCACTTGCAGGTGATTCAGGATCAGGACAACGACCAAATAATTCTAGTGTTTTACCCTTTGGTGTGGCGGTAAAGGCAAAATAACTGATATTTTTAGAGCCTTTTCGGGCTTCTAAACTTAAACGTAAAATATCTTCACTATCTAATTCTTCATCATCACCTAATTGTTCAGACATAAGCACTTCACGTAATTTACGTGCAGTTGTACCTGTTTGGCTTGAATGGGCTTCATCGGCAATAACAGCAAAACTTCTACCTGCTAGGGTTGAATCTTTACGGATAGCTTCTAATACATGTGGAAAGGTTTGAATAGTCACAATAATAATTGAGGTGCTCGCTTTTAATTCACCTGCTAATTGAGCTGATTTTGATCGTCCTCCACCAAAAGTATTGGCTTCTTCACGGTTAACACGGGCTATCATGCCCTCGTTATGATCAAACTGATAAATCGTATCTTGTAACTGGCTATCAAGTACCGTTCTGTCAGTAATTACTATGACTGAATCAAAAACTTTATCACCAACTTGTTTTTTAAGAGCTTCATGATCTGAGTAATAGTGCAATGATGCTAACTGATGCGATAACCAAGCAATTGAGTTTGACTTTCCTGAGCCTGCACTATGTTGAATTAAATACTTCTCGCCAGTACCTTCTTGTTCAACAGCTTTTAGCATTGATGAAACAGCAGACCATTGATGGTAACGCGGAAATATCAGGGTTTCTTTTTTATTAATTGTTCCGTCTAGCTGTTGCTCTTCTTTAACTTCAAGGTGAATATATCGACCCAAAATAGTTAATAAATTATCTTTTTCGAAAATCTCATTCCATAAGTAACCCGTTGGATAGCCAGAGCCCTCAGCAGATAAAGAGCTTAATCCATCAGCATTGCTAATAGGCACATCATTACCTTCACCACCTTCACTTGTACCTTGATCAAAAGGTAAAAAGTAAGTCTTTTTACCTGCTAAACGAGTAGTCATAGCTACATTATATTGGCTAACGGCAAAATGGACTAATGCACCACGTTTAAACGTTAATAATGGCTCCGCTTTTTTAGTTTTAGGATCTTTAGGTTGGCGATCCTTCATGTACTGAATTTTGGCGTTATCTAATGCTTGTTTAAATTCAGATTTTAATTCTAAAGTAGCAACAGGAATGCCGTTAATGAATAAGGTTAAATCAATTCTGCCTTCGTAACCGTTTGGCGAATAAACTAGCTCTGGCACTACCCTTAATATATTTTGGTTATAACGTTCAATGGCATCAGGATTTAAACCGTGATCAGGTTTAAACGAACATAAACTAAATTTGGCACCACGGTCTTTAACCAAATTGCGTAATACCCACAATGTACCTTTGTTACTGGCAGACAAATCCCGAACCACAGTTTTTAATAATGCATCTTCGGGTGCGGTTGGTCTTTTATCAGTAGACGGATGAATTTTTAATTGTTTATCCCACTGCTCAGGTTGAGTGGTTTTAATAAAAGTAATGAGATCTTCAGAGTACAATGCCAATGCTTTACTATAATTTTTAGACTCACCGAGCAACCACCCATGCGATTGCATTTGATCTAAAATATCATTTTGGAATACCGACTCTTGTGCTACGTTTGCATTAACGCTCATTTTATTATTTATCCCTAATCTTTTTTCTTATTTGGATTTACGCTTTTCTCTAATCGTTGCAGTGCATCAGCTAAATCTTTATCTACCTGAGTAGGCTGCATATCTATTATATTTCGGTATTTATCGTATTCTTGTTTCGCTTTTTGCTTGGCTTGCTCTGCTGATATTCTACCTGCGTGAGTTAAAAGTTCGAAGTCACTTAATTTCAAAAAATCATTTAACTTACTCGACCAGTCTGCCATTTTCATTAACTTACCGCGTTTAGCTTGTAGTTCGGCAAATTCTAAATAGGAGGTTACTAAGCGATTTAAGGTTTCTAATTCAGGTTCAGACAGATAATTTTTACCCGTTACCACTTCTTTACGTGTTGGTTCTCTTCCTGACTCTTTACCGACAAAATTCGTTAAGCCCAAATGTGGTTTATCGGCACTAATGCGTTCAAATATCACCTCTGCGGCTGTATGCCCATGGGCAGCCCAATGCATTTTATTTTGTACTGCGGCAAAAAAGTTCATGCTACTTGTGGCTTTACCATCGTAATCAATACTGGTGGCATAAATATCACACACTTTGCGCCAAAATACTTTTTCAGAGCTACGAATATCACGAATGCGATTTAACAGTTCATCAAAATATTGGCTAGATTCAGGTTTTTTAAGACGTTCATCGTCCATAACAAAACCTTTAACTAAATATTCTTCAATGGTTGTTGTTGCCCACTTTCTAAACTGCGTACCTTGTGATGAACGTACTCGATAACCAACCGCAATAATGACAGGTAAACTGTAATGCAATTTATTACGAGTAACCTGTCTGTTACCTTCAAGTCCAACTTGTAAGTAATACTTACAAGTTAAATTTTGTACAAGTTCCTCTTCTTCATAAATAGCTTTAATGTGCTGAGTAATCGCTTGTGGGGTAATTTGATATAATTCACTTATGGCAAGCTGAGTTAACCATAACGTATCTGACTCAAAGCGGCATTCAACTTTAGTTTGACCATCAACACTTTGAAAAAGCACAAACTCACCTTGTGGTGCATTGGGTGTTAAATCGTTATTATTATCGGTACTAGCATCATCAACCATGGTTAACTTCCTCTTTTAAGGCGAAGTGTCGAACATCAATTTTTCCTGTAACCGCAGCAGAGATAAGAGCTGTTTTGCGTTCTTTTAATAAACTAATTTGGTACATCGCCTTTTCAGTTAATTGTTCAAATGTTGTTATTTTATTTTCTAAGTAATTAGCAATTTTAATTTGTTCATCCACAGGAGGAATAGCTATTTTTAATCCTTTTATTCTTTCAACAGAAATACCTGGTTGTGCAGCAGAAACTGAGTATTGCCCTAAATTCATAAATCGTAAAAATTCAGAAATAAATGTTAGATTAAATTCAACATATGGGTAAACAACTACAGCATGTTCAGATGCAAAAAATTTATTTTTTGCGATATTAATATTGCCACATAAAGCTCCTTGCCTCCCTATTAATACATATTCACCGTTGCAGTTGTAACTTGAAGTAAACCCTCTTTGACCGTTTCCACCAAAAACTGGATATTCGCCTTCTTTTTCGATCAAGCTTGACGTTATGGTGTCACCACTTTGTAATTTCAAAAAATAGCTTAATTTAACAACTCGCCAATGCTCAGGAACTTCGCCTAGCCATTCAACGCCTGAGTCTTTCATTGGGACATTAGGCTGCTCTTTATTAGGAATGCCACGGGTGACGGCATGAGAAATAACGGCTTGGCGTTTTTCTTTTAATAGCGCAATTAACTTTTCTTGCTTGGCAATTAAAGTGTCAATTTTTGCGGTTTCATGGTCGAGGAAGTTGAGTATTTGTCGTTGTTCACTAACAGAAGGAAGTGGAAATTCTAGATCTTTTACAATGGTCGAATTCAACCCATGCATTATAGAACCTTTACCTTGTTTTCCAATTTGATCTTTAACTTCCTGAGCTTCATCAACTAACAACCTGAATAATTCAGGTAGGATTCTTTTGTTAGTTCTTATCTTCAATAAATGAGAGTCTATGATGCCCAAATCTGCATCAGTCGGCACAACTTGGCATTTACCGCTAGTTCCCATCATTGTAATTAAAATATCACCAACATCAGCAGTGTAAGCTTTCATCTCACTATATTTTTTTTCTGAAATAAATCGCTTACCTAATGTGAAATTTCTCTTAATTACATTTTCTTGACCGTAAACTCTTATTCCTTTTTTCACCATATCTTCTAATTTTAATGCACTTCCAAAGGGACCAATTTTTATTCCTTCAGAACCATCTTTCAATAAAAATTTTACTTTCATGGTTTGCCAATCACTTGGCAATTTTTCTAACCACTCAACACCAGAGTCTTTATACTCTGGATAGACCTGATAACGTCCTGCCATTATGAATGAACCTCTTGCAGTAACTTCATAATATCGGCTGAAACAGCATCTAAATCCGCATCAATCGCTGTTAATGCTCTTGGTGGTTGGTATACATAAAAATGGCGGTTAAAAGGTATTTCATAACCAACAATACCTATTTCACCATCGATTGCATCAACTTTGGTTTCATCAATCCACGCATCTGGTACGTGCGGTAATACTTCGCGTTTAAAATAGTCTTGTATTGATTGTTTTAATGGGATGTTTTCATTATCACGCAAATCAGGGTTAGGCTCTGGTTCGCCTTTTTGTTTACCTGATTCAAATAAACAGGTTTCAGCATTTTCATCATGTTCAGCGAGATGTTTTGTTATCAATTTAAACTGTGCTGCACTGAGTTTTTGGCTGGCTGAAATTCGATCTATTTGTTGATTTAATTGTTTTTGAAAACGGTTGCGAGAGAGTATTTTTTCTTCAGTAAACTCAGCAAGTGATTCCAAAATGCTCTGCTGCAACGCTTCATCTATTTTATGCCAAGCTTTATCCGCGCATAAAGATTCTAATCTACTCAGATCACGCGGATAAAACGCTAATTTTAACGGACGTTCCACGGTAATACGTCTATAACCAAAATCCGTATAATCAAATATTTTACTAAAATCATTTGCTTCAAATTGACCGTAAGTTTTAACGATGGTTTCAATACTATCTTCGGTTAAGACTCTGCGTTTGCTACCCAATGATTTACGCATAGCGGTATAAAAAATATTTTCTACTTTTTCACCTTGACTATTTACTTCAACTTCTCCGCCACCACTGCGACCTCTACCACCTTTCTTTGCTCGTTCTTTTGATGCGTTAATTAATTGCACTTTGCCTTTACGTTGTGCTGACTTATTATTAGACAAGACCCAAATATAAGTGGCGATACCTGTGTTATAAAACATATCAGTTGGTAGTGCGATAATAGCTTCAAGTAAATCATTTTCTAATACGTAACGTCTAATTTCACTTTCGCCTGAACCTGCCCCACCCGTAAATAATGGTGAGCCATTTAAGATAATGCCAATGCGTGAGCCCGTGTTCGCATTACCTTGTCGGTCGGTCGCTCCCGACATCCTGTCTCCCGCGACACTAGTACGTCGCATCTTGCTAATAAGGTGCATTAAAAATAATAACGAACCGTCTGACACCCTTGGTAAACCTGCACCAAAACGACCTTCAAAGCCTCTATCTTTATGTTCTTCAACTATACCCTTTTGTACTTTTTTCCAATCAACACCAAACGGTGGGTTAGATAACATGTAATCAAATTTATCCGTGGAAAGTTGATCGTTAGATAAGGTATTACCCAACTTAATGTTATCGACTTTTTGCCCTTTAATCAGCATGTCGGCTTTACAGATGGCATAAGATTCAGGGTTTAATTCTTGCCCGAATGCCGATAATGCGGCTTTATCGTTTAGTTCATGCACGTATTCCATGCCTGATGATAAAAAACCACCCGTACCAGCCGTTGGATCGTAAATGCTGCGGACTAAACCTGCTTGAGTAAGTAAGTCATCATCATTACAAAATACTAATGATGTGGTTAAACGAACAATATCGCGAGGGGTGAAGTGTTCCCCTGCTGTGTCATTAGAGCTTTCAGCAAAACGTCTGATTAATTCTTCAAACACTAACCCCATGTGATAGTTGTCAACCACTTCAGGGTGAAGATCTGTCGTAGCAAAGCGTTTAGCTACGATATAAAGTAAATCGGCTTCTTCTAATTTATCAATGGTATTGAAGAAATCAAAATGCTCGAATATTTCACGGGCATTAGGGCTAAATGATTGCACATAGCTTTCAAGGTTTTGCGCTACGCCTGTTTCGCCCAATTTGTTCAAATCCATTTTTGATGTGTTATAAAAACTTAGTTTTGCTGCATGGGTTAATATTTTATCTTGCGCTTCAATGGGTTTGTCTTTAACTGATTCATACATTGCCAATACGCTTGGCTTGGTGTTTTCAAGTACACATTCTAAGCGTCTTAATAAGGTAAAAGGTAAGATAATGCGCCCGTATTGGCTTTGTCTGAAATCACCACGGAGAAGATCAGCAACTGACCAAAGAAAAGCTGCTGTAGAAGAGAAATTGTCTGACATTGAGGCTTCATCCTAAAGTACGTTCATTTAAGTAACGCTGAAAATAGTTAAGTTTTCCGTAACTTTTCGCTTATGGCTAATAGTTGTTGTGACAGTAAACTTAAGAAAATTATTTTTAATGCGTTTAATTTATCATATTACGGGAAGTTATAAAGTAACTGTTTGTTGAAACACTATTTAAATCAAATATTAAGTATCACAATGTAGGTTGGACTTTAGTCCGACAAAGGGGCAATGAATTACCCACTACAAAAGATATGTAACTTTTACCTGAAAAGAATACATAAACATGCTTATTTACAAGGTGCTATACCTAATAATGCTTAAAACAATCTTATTAACTGTATTAGCACTTTTAGCGTTTGCTGGAAACTCTGTTTTGTGTCGCTTAGCTTTGAGCGATGGTGTAATTGATGCAGCTAGTTTTACCTCTATCAGGCTCTTCTCTGGTGCAATATTTCTTCTTTTTTTAGTCACCATTAACACCCGAAAAAGTACAAAAAAAAGAATCAATATAAAAAAGGGTAACTGGCTCTCTGCTTTTTTTTTGTTTTTATATGCAGCAGCATTTTCATATGCCTATTTAACCTTGGACACAGGTACAGGTGCATTGATTTTGTTTGGCTCAGTTCAAGTAACAATGATTCTATCTAGCCTTGTAAAAGGAAAGCGACTTAATCATTGCAATAGTCTCTGGTACAGTAACGTCAGGTTTAGGATATGCAATTTGGTACACCGCACTTTCAGGGTTAACCGTAACACATGCTGCAATAATTCAATTAGCTGTGCCAATCATTGCTGCGCTCGGTGGTGTAATTTTTGCTAATGAAACGATTAACATCGGCTTAATTACCTCATCATTCCTAGTGCTTGGCGGTGTTTTAATCGTGATTATTGGTAAACAATATGTTGAAAAATTAGCAAGATACAAAACATAGCGAATACAAAAATCAAAAAAGCCGACAATAATGTCGGCTTTTTTATGCGCTTAAATGATAAAACTCTTAGACGATAAAATGCTAAAACGGCATTTTCATCCCCGGGGGTAATTGCATACCACCCGTTAACGCACCCATTTTATCTTTATTTTGCTCTTCTACGCGGCGAACAGCGTCATTTACGGCTGCGGCGAGTAAATCTTCAATCATATCCTTATCGTCTTCCATTAAGCTTTCATCAAGCTCAACTTTACGTACGCTATGACTACCGGTCATGGTCACTTTAACCATGCCTGCGCCAGACTCACCAACAACTTCCATCTTGGCTAATTCTTCTTGAGCCTTTTGCATTTTTTCTTGCATTTGTTGGGCTTGCTTCATTAAATTGCCCATACCACCTTTCATCATTATGTTTCTCCGGTAAGTTATCTTTTTTAAAATTTGTTGTTAATAGTATATCAAGATGAGGTACAAGCAACATTATAAAAATACTATTTGCAAACATGCCAAGCAAACTAAATATTTACACAGCAGAAATACTTTCATCATCCAAGGTTGCTTGACATGTTTGTATTAAACCCTGCACTATTTCATCGTTTATCAATAATTCTTTTGCATAATCATAGCGTTTGTCATTTATATGCGATTGTATTTGATAAGGGTCTGCGATGGTCTGCTCAACAATATTAATGGTTACGGTAATATCGCGGGATAAAAACTGACTGATACTTTGCTGAAGTTGCTGTTGTGCTACTTCTGTATATAAATGTTTCGTTGCTTGATCTAAACGTAAAATCAAATTCTCTTCTGTAGAATTTTCATCAATTGTCGCATGAATGGCTAATTGCCTTAAACGTGCGGTAAGCTCCATTGAATCAATCATATGTGCCCATTGATCAACTTGATTCGCTTTATGAATGGTAGCGGGATCTATATTTTCAGCTTGATAGGATTGCCCAGGCTTAGGTAGCTCAGGCTTAGGTAATTCTACTGTTTCATTTATAGGAACTGGACGCGCGATGGCGTCACCTAACTTTTTTTCTTGTTGAGCCAATTGCTTTTTACGACTACGCAGCATATTTCTGGTGGCAAGCACTGTGCTTACCTGGCTATCAAATGTTGATTCATCGCTTACTTTTGTTTGAATCTCTGTATTTTCTTTTTGATGAGACGCTAAAACTTCATTTTGAGCAGATGCTATTTCTGATGCTTGAAACGCAACCGCTTGTTGCTCGATTTCCTGCATTTGTTGATCTAATGTTTGTTCAGGCTCATGCTCATGTATGGGTAATGCTTCTGAAAATTCAATTTTATTACTTGGTAATGAGCTACTTGGTAATGGGCTACTTGATAATGATGTAGGCTGAAGTGAACTACTATCTAACTCTTGTAGCGCTTCTTTGACCATTGGTTTAAAAGCAAATAAGCGTAGCAATGTCATATCAAAAGCGGCTTGTTCGTCTGACGCATAGGGTAAATCTTTACGACCATTAACACATATTTGATAATAGAGCTGCACATCCTCTGCTGACATCACTTGACTGAATTTTTTCAACAGTTGAGCATGCTCTACTGGCAAATCAAAATGTTGATCAACAATTTGTACTATGGCAATTTGATGAAATAGTTGTATCAGCTCAGCAAACAAACGACTATAGCTAGGCGCAAAGCTCGCTATTTCTTGTGTTAACGCCATTAAACTTATGCCATCTTGTTTTAATAGCGCAATAATAATTTTATACACCCAGTTTTGATCTAAACCGCCTAACATTTGCTGAATATTCGGTAGGGTAATATTGCCCTGCCCTTGTGCTATTGCTTGATCGGTTAAACTTAACGAGTCGCGCATACTACCGCGAGCTGCTTTTGCAAGCATGGTTAGCGTGCCACTGGCATGGGTGACTTTCTCGTTCGCTAAAATTTCGGTAAGTTTGGCTTCAATTTGATTAACCGTTAGTGCTTTTAAATGAAACTGCAAACAACGTGATAAAACGGTAACAGGCAACTTTTGGGGATCAGTAGTCGCTAAAATAAATTTAACGTGCTCTGGTGGCTCTTCAAGCGTTTTTAATAAGGCATTAAAACTGTGGCGTGAAAGCATATGTACCTCATCGATAAGGTAAACTTTATAGCGACCACGCGTTGGCGCATATTGTACGTTATCGAGCATTTCCTTCGTATCATCTACTTTGGTTTTTGACGCAGCATCTATTTCAAGCAAATCAATAAATCGACCTTGATCTATTTCCAAACAAGTATCACATTGCCCACATGGCGTTGCGGTAATGCCTGTTTCACAATTTAGACTTTTAGCAAAAATTCTAGCGATAGTCGTTTTACCAACACCACGCGTACCCGTAAACAAATAAGCATGATGCAAACGTTGCTGCGTTAACGCATTAACAAGCACAGTTACCACATGTTCTTGCCCCATAAGCTCTTCAAAGCATTTGGGACGCCATTTTCTTGCTAAAACTTGATAACTCATATTATTTATTCACCAGCATATTGAACAAGTGAGAAAGGTGTTAGACCCATTGCTTTAAGTCGTTTTTCACCACCTAAATCAGGTAAAGAAATAACAAAACCAGCATCTTTTACTTCTGCACCAACACGACGAATTAATTTAGCTGTAGCTTCTATTGTGCCACCTGTAGCCAGTAAATCATCAATAATTAATACTTTATCATGTGCCACTAACGCATCACGATGAATTTCTAAAATATCTTCACCATATTCAAGTTGATAGGTTTGCGCGTATGTTTTTCGAGGAAGTTTACCCGGCTTACGAACAGGAATAAAACCAATACCCAATGCCAATGCTAAAGGCGCACCAAATATAAACCCACGGGCTTCTGTACCAACAACTTTCGTGAAGGCTTGATTTTCATACCTTTTAGTTAATAAGTTTATCGTTAAAGCAAACGATTCAGAATTTTCTAGCAGGCTAGTAACATCCCGAAATAAAATCCCTTCTTTTGGGTAATCTGGAATTGTTTTTATGGCTGCTTTTAACTGTGCTAATTCTTTTACTTGTGCTACTTCTTTTAATTGTGTTGGGTGTTGTGCATTCATTACTATTCTTATATTTTTCAAAAAAATTTAATAGTGACAAAGAATAAAACAATTTCACAAATAATTATAGTCGTGATTAGTCGTGTGCTGATTTTATAGTGCTATTTTTGAAGGATCAGTGTTGAGTAAAGACTTTACTGTCGATATAAATTCAGTTTCATTTAACGGCTTGGTCATGATGTTATTAAACAACGTAAATTCAGGTAATTTTTCAACACTTGCTTTATCTGTTGTTGTCATAAATAAAATAGGTGTTTGTGCGCAGAAAGGGGTTAGCTTGAGGTTTTTACTAAGCGTAGCACCATTCATCAATGGCATTAGGTGATCAATTATGTAGAGGTGAAATGGTGTTTGTTGTGCTTTTTCAAAACCATCTAAGCCATTAACAGCAGTGCTAACCGTGTAGCCAAGAGGCGTTAACAATTTGCTAATATACTCTCTAACGCTTTGTTTATCATCAATTACCAAAATATTCATATAAGACTTTTATTAACTTTTTAACGGTGCGTACTTTACCCTAAACACTGAAAATAAAAAAGGGTATTATCCGCATTATTTTTTAAGCTAGTGTTTTGTGTTAGTTTTTTTGTAAAAAGGCTTCAATTAATTTAATACTCGATGACGACATACAGTGTTCAACCGTATTATCAGCCATGAAGGCAAGTACTTGTTCACTTAACTGTTTTCCTAATTCAACACCCCATTGATCATAAGAATTCACCTGCCATAACATACCTTGCACAAAAATTTTATGCTCATAAAGCGCTAAAATAGCGCCTAGGCATTTTGGTGTTAAAGACGGCATTAGCAAGGTATTACTCGGTGTGTTTCCTTTCATGGTTTTATGTGGTGCTAAGAAAGTGTTTTCTTCTACCGTAGCGCCTTTTTCAGTAAGCTCTTTTTTTACTTGAGCTAAACTTTTACCCTGCATTAGCGCTTCACTTTGAGCAAAGCAATTGGCAACAAGTGCCTTATGATGCTCAGCTAACAAGCTTGACCCTTTTAAAGCAACAATAAAGTCTGTTGGGATAATTTCATCACTTTGATGCATCAATTGCATAAAAGCGTGTTGACCATTAGTACCTTCTTGCCCAAAGACGACAGGGGCAGTTTTCCAAGGTAATTTTTCACCTTGCGTAGAAACTGACTTACCATTACTTTCCATATCAGTTTGTTGTAAATATCCCGGTAGCGCTCTTAAGGAATGATCATAAGGAAGTACGGCTAAGCTAGCATAATTCAACCCATTACGGTTCCATAGTCCAATTAATGCCATGATCACAGGCATGTTATGTGAAAAATCAGCCTCTTGAAAATGCCTATCCATTTGATAAGCACCTTCCTTTAACGCATTAAAATGGTTATTACCAATAGCTAAAGCAAGCGGTAAACCCACCGCTGACCATAACGAAAATCGTCCTCCTACCCAATCCCACATAGGTAAAACATGGCTAGCCTCTAAACCAAACGCTTGTGCTTTTTCAACATTACTACTTATGGCAAACCACTGTTTTGAAATGGCACTACTATCCTTTAGCTGTGTTAGCATCCATTCTTTTATCGCTTTAGCATTTAATAAGGTTTCTTGCGTAGTAAAGGTTTTAGATATTACGATCACAAGCGTTGTAGCCGCACTAAGGTTTTTAAGCTTTTCTGTTACGGCAGCGCCATCAACATTGGCGAGAACATGCACTTTCAAGCCCGCGCTATGATAGGGTTGTAAAGCGCTTAAGCCCACTTTAATACCGTAATAAGAGCCACCAATACCCATAGCTAAAACATCGGTAAATTTTTCACCTGTTATACTAAGTAGCTTACCTTTATGCACATCATCAACAATTTGTGCCATACGCTGCTCAGTTTCTTGAACTTGCTCAGCGTCATCTCCTAACACTATTTTTTTTATATGCGCAGGTGCTCTTAATGCCGTATGCAAAACAGCACGTTGCTCAGTGTTATTGATTTTCTTACCACTAAACATGTCCTTTATTTTTTGCGCTAGCCCATTAGCGTTTGCCCAAGAAATTAACTGTGCTAACTCAACGTTAGTAATATTTTGCTTTGAATAATCAAGATAAAGATTGGCAGCATTAACCGAAAAATCGTCAGCTCTATTTGAATTACTTGCACTGTCAAATAGTGCTAGAATTGAACGTTGCTTTGCCAGTTCTGCATTTTGTTGAATTGTTTTATTGAAAAGTTCCATACTTTTTGATGTACTTCCTGAAGCTGCTTTAGTGAATATTTTAAAGACTATTTTAAAAACTGTTATAAAGGTAGTGCTTTCAAATAAGCCGTAAATTCTTCGCCTAGCTCACTGTGGCGCAAGGCATATTCAACATTAGCTTTCATATAACCTAATTTAGAGCCACAATCATGTGACTTGCCCGTCATGTGAAAGGCTTCAACGGTTTCTTTTTCCATTAACATAGCAATAGCATCAGTTAGTTGAATTTCATCACCAGCACCAGGCGGTGTTAACTTCAATAAATCCCATATTTTTTCTGATAACACATAACGACCTACTACCGCTAAATTAGAAGGAGCTACATCTACAGACGGCTTTTCCACGATGGCTGTCATTGCTTTAGACTCCCCTGGCGCTAATTCATGTCCGCCACAATCAACAACACCATAGCTACTCACTAATTCCATTGGCACAGGCTCTACCATTATTTGGCTATACCCGCCAACGTCATTATATCTAGCCAGCATAGCAGCTAAGTTTTCAGTTTTTAAATTGGCTGTATAATTATCTAGAATTACATCAGGTAACACCACAACAAAGGGTTCCTTACCTATAATAGGACGAGCTTTTAATACCGCATGACCAAGACCTTTTGCTTCGCCTTGGCGAACATGCAAAATAGTGACATCTTTAGGGCAAATGGCCTGAATTTCATCAAGTAACTGGCGTTTAACTCGCTTTTCTAACGTAGTTTCCAGCTCAAAAGATTTATCAAAATGGTTTTCAATCGCATTTTTAGAAGAATGAGTAACCAACACAATTTCTTTAATACCAGCAGCAACACATTCATCAACAATATATTGAATTAACGGTTTATCTACTATTGGTAACATTTCTTTAGGGATCGCTTTTGTTGCAGGTAGCATACGTGTGCCTAACCCTGCTACGGGGATTACTGCTTTGATTATTTTATATGACATTTTCGTCCTTAATAGTTTGGTTTACGATGTAAATTTATTACTGTAACAATATAAAATTCATTTATTAAATCGTTGTCAAATATTGTCAAAAACTTCTTTGCTTCATGTTATTTAAGCAGACATTCGCCATTCAAAGCAACCCTTTATTCTGGCAATAACTTCCTTAAGGTGACTACTCTTCAGTTTTAAGTAAATTCATCATGCCATCTAAAGAAATAGCCTTTGCCGTATCAGTGCCTTCAAGAAAACTACTGGCTAAATCCCTTTTTTACTGTGTAAGGCAACAAATAATCAATAGTCACATTGAGACAATGAATAGCAAAGCAACAGCAGTTCAAAATGAACTAATTAGCATGATAAAACAAGATATAGACTTAAACGCAATAGAAATATTCAGCAAAAACTATAATGAAATAGGACATGTATTCATTCCAAATGAACCAGTTAGATTAGCAAGAATTGAATTAGAAAATATACGCTATATTACAGGTACAACAGCGGGTACTAAATTGAAAAACATTTCAAAGATACAATAAAACAAAAAACCCGCTCCTTCGACATGCTCAGGATAGCGGGTTTTTATCAAGTAAAACAGTTTGCAATCAAAAGCTGATTACCAACCCGTTTTCTCTTTAAGTGCACTGCCAATTTCCGCTAAAGAACGAACCGTCTTAACACCAGCCGCTTCAAGAGCAGCAAATTTCTCATCAGCTGTACCTTTACCACCAGCGATAATCGCGCCAGCGTGACCCATACGCTTACCAGCAGGAGCCGTAACACCCGCAATGTAAGATACTACCGGTTTAGTAACGTGTGCTTTGATGTATTCAGCCGCTTCTTCTTCAGCAGTACCACCAATTTCACCAATCATTACGATTGCTTCAGTTTGAGGATCGTTTTGGAACATTTCTAAAACGTCGATGAAGTTAGTACCAGGAATTGGGTCACCACCAATACCTACACAAGTAGATTGGCCAAAACCTGCATCAGTAGTTTGTTTAACGGCTTCATACGTTAATGTACCAGAACGTGAAACAATACCCACTTTACCGGGTAAATGGATATGACCTGGCATGATACCAATTTTAGTTTCGCCCGGAGTGATAACACCTGGACAGTTAGGACCGATCATACGAACGCCAGATTGATCAAGCTTAGCTTTAACGTCAACCATATCTAACGTTGGAATACCTTCAGTAATCGTTACGATAAGCGTGATGCCTGCATCAATAGCTTCTAAAATTGCATCTTTACAGAACGGAGCAGGAACGTAGATAACGGTTGCTGTTGCGCCAGTTGCTTCTACAGCATCACGTACAGTATTGAATACTGGCAGGCCTAAATGCGTTTGACCGCCTTTGCCTGGGCTTACGCCACCAACCATTTGTGTACCGTAATCAAGTGCTTGCTCTGAGTGGAAAGTACCTTGACCACCAGTGAAACCTTGACAGATAACTTTGGTATCTTTATTAATTAATATAGACATTATTTGCCCTCCGCAGCTGCTACAACTTTTGTTGCTGCATCAGTTAATGACTCAGCAGCAATGATGTCTAAACCAGAATTTTTAAGAACTTCACGACCTAATTCAGCATTAGTACCTTCTAAACGTACAACAACAGGTACTTTAACGCCTACTTCTTTAACTGCGCCAATAATACCTTCAGCAATCATGTCACAACGAACGATGCCACCAAAGATGTTAACTAAAACAGCTTTAACGTTGTCGTCAGAAAGGATGATTTTGAATGCTTCAGAAACACGTTCTTTGTTTGCACCGCCGCCAACATCTAAGAAGTTAGCTGGCTTGCCGCCGTGTAAATTAACGATATCCATAGTACCCATTGCTAGGCCTGCACCGTTAACCATACAACCAACAGTACCGTCAAGCGCTACATAGTTAAGTTCCCACTGTGCTGCATGTGCTTCACGTTCATCTTCTTGAGATGGATCATGAAAAGCACGCATTTTAGGTTGACGGTATAAAGCATTACCATCAATACCAATTTTACCATCTAAACAGTGAAGGTTACCTTCGTCAGTAATAACTAACGGGTTGATTTCTAATAAGGCAAAATCATAATCTTCGAACATTTTAGCAAGACCCATAAAGATCTTAACAAACTGCTTCATTTGCGTAGGGTTTAACCCTAGTTTGAAACCTAATTCACGGGCTTGGTAAGGTTGAGCGCCAACGAGTGGATCAATTTCAGCTTGGTGAATTAACTCAGGTGTCTCTTCAGCAATCTTTTCAATGTCAACACCGCCTTCGGTAGATGCCATAAAAACGATTCTTTGAGAAGCTCTGTCAACAACAGCGCCAAGATATAACTCGTTGGCAATGTCAGTACAGCTTTCAACTAAAATTTTAGCTACTGGCTGACCATTTGCATCTGTTTGATAAGTAACTAAGTTCTTACCTAACCAGTGTTGAGCGAAATCTTTGATTTCTTGCTTAGATTTAACTAGCTTAACACCGCCAGCTTTACCGCGGCCACCTGCGTGTACTTGAGTTTTAACAACCCACATATCGCCGCCAATTTTATCAGCCGCTTCGGCAGCTTCTTGAGGGGTATCGCAAGCGAAACCTTCAGAAACTGGTAAACCATATTCAGCGAATAATTGTTTCGCTTGATATTCATGCAAATTCATGGTGTTTTATCCATTTATCTGTAAATGAAAGCTAGCGTCTTCTTTATCTTTTAATAGAAAATTTTTAGTAAATAATATTCATTAAAAAATAAAATAAACAATAGCCAATGAAAAGTTGACAAATTATAGTACAAAAGCTCTAGTGACGGTAGCCAAAAGAGCTAATACTATAGTCTACTTAGTAATTATTTTCGCCTTGTAACAATCTAAAGATATAGATTTAAAAGCTATACATCTAAAAGTAGGCGTGCTGGATCTTCTAACAACTCTTTAATTGTCACAAGGAAACCAACAGATTCTTTACCATCAATTAAACGATGATCATAAGAAAGTGCTAAATACATCATAGGCAGTATTTCAACTTTACCATCAACAGCCATAGGCCTGTCTTGGATCTTATGCATGCCTAAAATAGCGGCTTGAGGTAAGTTTAGAATAGGTGTTGAAAGTAATGAACCAAATACGCCGCCATTAGTAATGGTAAAGTTACCACCCGTCATATCAGCAAGCGAAAGCTTACCATCACGACCTTTAATCGCTAAATCACGAATACCATTTTCAATACCAGCCATACTCAATTGGTCAGAATCACGCAATACTGGTGTTACTAAACCACGTGGTGTAGATACGGCAATAGAGATATCAAAGAAGTTATGATAAACAATGTCATCACCATCAATTGATGCATTAACCCCTGGAAAACGTTTTAATGCTTCGGTTACGGCTTTTACGTAGAACGACATAAAACCTAAACGTGTATCATGCGTTTTCTCAAAAAGGTCTTTATATTGCTTACGTAAATCCATAATCGGCTTCATATTAACTTCATTGAAAGTTGTTAACATGGCCGTTGAATTTTTCGCTTCTAATAAACGTGTCGCAATAGTTTTGCGTAAACGTGTCATTGGTACACGTTTTTGCGTGCGTTCACCTAAATCTTGCACAGCTGGCGTAGCTGCTTTTACTGCTGCAGGTGCCTTTGCTTGTGAAGCGTTAGCTGCAACAGCTGCTTCAACGTCTTCTTTAGAGATACGCCCGCCTTTACCTGAGCCAGTTACAGCACTTGCAGATAAACCTTTTTCTGTCATTAAACGACGAACAGATGGGCTAGCTAATTCATCAGCGCTTACTGCATCATCAGGTGTTGCTGTAGCAGTAGTGTTAGCTGAGGCGCCAGCGTTCAATTCACCAATTTTTTGTGCACCTAAAACCGTATCACCTTCAACATGGATAATTTTACCAATAACGCCATTGTCTTGAGCGACAACTTCTAAAACAACTTTGTCAGTTTCAATATCAACGAGGTTCTGATCAACTGTTACCGTATCGCCTTGTGCTACATGCCAAGTTGCTACGGTTGCATCAGCAACTGATTCAGGCAATACCGGAACAATAATATCAATTACTTTGCTCACGCCACCGCTATTGCTTGCTGCTGGAGCAGAAGCAGTTTGAGCAGCTGCTGATTCTTCGCCGCCTTCACTAGTACCTTCTGAGTAAGTGCCAATAACTTGGTCGCCTAATACAGTAGCACCTTCTATTTGACTAATATCAGTTAATACGCCGTCTGCTGTTGCGGGCACTTCTAATACTACTTTGTCAGTTTCAATATCTACTAACACTTGATCACGGCTAAACTTTTCACCAACTTGTACATGCCAAGTTGCTACGGTTGCATCAGCAACTGATTCAGGTAATACCGGAACTTTGATTTCGGTTGTCATTTTATTTTATTCCTTACAAGCTTTTGCACTTTGCTTCTAACTAGTTTTTTAGTAGAAGCAGGTGCTCTCAATAGTTAATCTAATCTTATCTAACATTCGCGCTTGAGTGACAAGCGTTTGTTGTTCTTTTCATGTTAGTCCAGTGTTAACGCTTGAGTGACAAGCGTTTGTTGTTCTTTTACATGAACTGACATATAACCAACAGCCGGGGCTGCTGAGGCATCACGGCCGGCATAAGTCAAATAAGTACCTTCAGGGATAGCTGCTCTAAAATGATGCTGAGAACAATACCAAGCACCTTGGTTTTGCGGCTCTTCCTGACACCAAACAAATTGTTTAACATGCTGAAAATCTTTAATCGCATGTTGAAGCTCTTTCTCTGGGAACGGATACAACTGCTCAATACGAATAATGGCAATATTATTAAGTTCATTCTTGCGTCGTTGTTCAAGCAATTCGTAGTAAACCTTACCACTACAAAAAACTACACGTTCAACTGCTTTTGCATCTAATTCATCAATTTCACCAATAACATTTTTAAAATCACCCGCTGCCAGCTCTTCTAAAGAAGACACCGCTAATGGATGACGTAACAATGATTTAGGTGACATTACCACTAATGGACGACGCATAGGACGTACAACTTGACGACGAAGCATGTTAAACACTTGCGCTGGAGTTGTAGGTACACATACTTGCATATTGTGATCGGCACAAAGTTGCAAGAAACGCTCTAAACGACCAGATGAATGCTCAGGTCCTTGACCTTCATAGCCATGAGGTAACAACATAGTTAAGCCACATAAACGACCCCACTTTTGTTCACCAGAGCTAATAAATTGATCAAAAACAACTTGTGCACAGTTAGCAAAATCACCAAATTGCGCTTCCCAAATAGTTAAGCCTGCAGGCTCAGCTGTGGTATAGCCATATTCAAATGCCAATACAGACACTTCTGATAAGACTGAATCATGAATATCAAAAGGCCCTTGCCCTTCACTGATATTTTGCAATGGTAAATAAGTACTACCGTCGTCTTGGTTATGTAAAACCGCATGGCGATGGAAAAAAGTACCTCGACCTGAATCTTGGCCAGTGATGCGAACTCTTTTTCCTGCATCAACAACACACGCATAAGCTAAGTTTTCAGCCATACCCCAATCAAGTAATTTCTTACCTTTTGCCATTTTCATGCGATCATCATAGATCTTCTTAACACGAGAATGTACCGGATGATTTTCAGGAAAAGTAGATACTTTAATCGCTAAGTCTTTTAACTTATCAAGACTGATTTCTTTATCGTAATCATCATCCCAATCATGACCAAGGTATGGAGTCCAATCAACAGAGTGTTCAGTCATTGGTCGCCATTGTTTTACCGTACACTGACCTTCATCAAGTAATTTACGGTAATACAAGGTCAATTCATCAATTTTGCTTTTAGTTAAGCTTCCTTCGCTTATCAATTTATCTGCATATAATTGACGTGGTGTCGGATGTTTTTTAACTATTTTATACATTAATGGCTGCGTAGCACTGGGTTCATCCGCTTCATTATGACCATGACGACGATAACAAACCAAATCAATCACGACATCACGTTTAAACTCGTTACGATAATCTAGTGCTATTTGTGTTGCTAATATTACCGCTTCGGGATCATCACCATTAACATGTAATATTGGCGCCTGAACCATTTTAGCTATTTCAGTACAGTATTCGCCACTGCGGGTATCATCTGATTTAGACGTAGTAAAGCCCACTTGGTTATTAATCACGATACGCACCGTGCCACCTACTTTAAAAGCACGTGCTTGTGACATATTAAAGGTTTCTTGTACTACACCTTGACCAGCAATCGCAGAATCACCATGAATAGTAATAGGTAATACTAAATCACCTTGCGTACAATTTCGTCTATCAAGACGCGCTCGTACAGAGCCGATAACAACAGGGTTAACAATTTCTAAATGCGAAGGGTTAAATGCTAACGCTAGATGTACGTTCCCGCCGGGGGTAACAAAATCAGAAGAGTAACCTTGATGATATTTAACATCACCAGAGCTTGATATTTCATCATGTTTACCGGCAAATTCATCAAATAGTTTCGATGGGTTTTTACCCATAACATTGACTAAAACATTTAAACGACCACGGTGAGCCATGCCCATAACGACTTCTTTAGTCCCTGCAGTACCAGCGCGAGTTATTAGCTCTTTAAGCATAGGAACAAGTGCATCACCACCTTCTAGTGAAAAGCGTTTAGCACCTGGAAACTTAGCACCGAGATATTTACAAAGCCCATCTGCAGCAATGAGTCCTTTAAGAATTTCAGTTTTTTCATCAACACTTAGCGTTAATTGAGACTGAATAGATTCTAAGCGGTTTTGTAACCAACGCTTTTCATCTGTTGAAGTAATGTGCATATATTCTGCGCCAACTGAACCACAATAGGTTTTTTTGAGCGCTTTATATAAATCACCTAACTTCATTGAATCTTGACCAATATCTAATGAGCCGACATTGTATTCGTTGTCGAAATCATTTTCCGATAGATCATGATGTGATAGTTGTAAATCACGAACTTTATCACGCTGCCATAATCCTAAGGGATCTAAATTAGCATTTTGATGACCACGAACCCTAAAGGCGTTGATAAGTTGTAAAACTTTAACTTGTTTGGCGTCGCCACCACTCGTAACAACTTGCTTTTGCTGTTGTTTAGCTAAAACTTTAAATTCATCACGTATAGCGCTGTGGCGATATTCCACCTCACTACCTTCAACTTTAGGAAGCTCTGAAAATACTTCACGCCATTCTGCAGATACAGAGGCTGAGTTATCTAAGTATGATTCGTACAATTCTTCAATATAAACGATGTTGCCACCGTTTAAATGGGAAGACTCTAGCCAAGCCTTCATTACACCTTCTGGCATTGCCTTTTCCTTGCTGAGGTAAAGCAAAAAATAAATAACCGCTTATATAAAAATAAGCGGTTACGGTTAAATTGTATTAACTACATGCTTATCAAAGAAAACACGCGAAAACTTTTGGTAATACCTAAGCAGTAAGCTTAGATATTACCTCTATATTGTTAACTCAAGTAGTTAAACTGCTCGGCTTAGTAACATAGATTTAATATGACCAATGGCTTTGGTTGGGTTTAATCCTTTTGGACAAACATCAACACAGTTCATTATGCCATGACAACGAAATACACTGTAGGCATCTTGCAAACCATCTAAACGCTCTTCTGTCGCTGTATCACGGCTATCAATTAAGAAACGATAAGCATGTAACAAACCAGCAGGCCCGATAAATTTATCAGGGTTCCACCAGAAAGACGGACAAGACGTTGAGCAACAAGCACATAAAATACACTCATAAAGACCGTCTAATTTGTCACGTTCTTCAATTGTTTGTATGTTTTCACGTGCTGGTTGCTGAGCATCGTTAATCAAGTATGGCTTAATTTTTTCATATTGCTCATAGAACTGAGTCATATCAATGATTAAGTCACGTACTACAGGCAAACCAGGTAAAGGACGTAAAATAATTGTATTAGCCTTTAACTCTGATATTGGCGTAATACAAGCTAAGCCATTTTTACCATTCATGTTCAAACCGTCAGAGCCACAAACACCTTCACGACATGAACGACGAAATGATAAACTTGAATCTTTTTCTTTTAACAGAATAAGGGCATCAAGAACCATTAAATCAGAGCCATCGGGTATCTCTAATTCATAGTCTTTCATGTAAGGTTTAGCATCTACATCAGGATTATAACGGTAAATCGAAAATAACTGTTTCATACCAACTACTCCTTAGTAAACGCGTGCTTTCGGAGGGAAAGCTTCGCGGTGAACAGGTTTCATATTAACATCACGCTTAGACATTTCTTCAGTCTCGGGCGTGTAAACTGAATGACATAACCAGTTTACATCGTCACGTTCTGTGAAATCTTGTCTTGCATGAGCACCACGTGATTCAGTACGGAAGTTGGCAGCTTTTGCACTACAAAATGCTGTTTCCATTAGATTATCTAATTCTAAACACTCAATACGTTGGGTGTTAAATTCAGATGATTTATCATCTAACTTAGCCTCTTTAAGGCGTTCACGAATTTCAGTTAATTCTTTCATGCCTTGTGCCATCGCTTCACCTTCACGGAAAACCGAGAAGTTCATTTGCATGCACTGTTGTAAGTCTTTACGAATTTGCACAGGATCTTCACCTGTGGTTGAAGACTCCCAACGATTCGTACGGGCAAGTGATGCTTCTAAATCAGATTCAGAGGCTTCTTTTGCAGTGCCAGTGTCGCTTAAGTACGTTCCTAAGAAATTACCAGCTGCGCGGCCAAACACGACTAAATCAAGCAATGAGTTACCACCTAAACGATTAGCGCCATGTACAGATACACAAGCGATTTCACCTACAGCGAATAAACCTTCAACAATTGTTTCTTTACCATCAACGCCAATATTAAGCGCTTGACCATTAACATTACAAGGTACGCCACCCATTTGATAATGACAGGTAGGTATAACAGGAATAGGCTCTTCTGCAGGATCAACATGAGCAAAAGTTTTCGATAAATCACAAACACCCGGTAAACGTTTTTCTAAGGTTTCGCGACCTAAGTGATCAAGCTTAAGCTTAAGATGCGGACCCCAAGGACCGTCACAACCACGACCTTCACGGATCTCTGTCATCATTGAACGAGCAACAACATCACGACCTGCTAAATCTTTAGCATTAGGCGCGTAACGTTCCATAAAGCGTTCACCGTCTTTGTTAAGTAGATAACCACCTTCACCACGACAACCTTCAGTTACTAGCACACCTGCACCAGCGATACCTGTTGGATGGAACTGCCACATTTCCATGTCTTGCATTTGAATGCCCGCACGAAGTGACATACCAACACCGTCACCGGTATTGATGTGAGCATTGGTTGTTGAAGCGAAAATACGCCCTGCACCACCGGTAGCTAATACCGTTGCACGTGCTTTGAAGTAGACAACTTCGCCTGTTTCAATGCAAATAGCCGTAGTACCTACCACTGCGCCATCACTGTTTTTAACTAAATCTAGCGCATACCACTCAGAGTAAACGTTAGTTTTGTTTTTAACATTTTGTTGGTACAAACAATGCAGTAAAGCATGACCTGTACGGTCAGCTGCTGCCGCTGTACGGGCAGCTTGTTCGCCACCAAAGTTTTTAGACTGGCCGCCAAAAGGACGTTGGTAAATTTTACCTTCTTCGGTACGAGAAAAAGGTAAGCCCATTTTCTCTAATTCGATTACTGACTCAGGGCCAGTTTTACACATGTACTCGATTGCGTCTTGGTCACCGATATAATCAGAGCCCTTAACCGTATCGTACATATGTTGTTCCCAGTGATCTTCATGAGCATTACCTAAAGCAACGGTAATACCACCTTGAGCAGATACTGTATGAGAACGAGTTGGAAATACTTTAGAAATCAAGGCACAAGATTTGCCTGATTCTGAAATTGCTAATGCAGCGCGCATGCCTGCGCCGCCTGCGCCAATAACTATGGCGTCAAATTCACGAATTGGAACGCTCACTTACACACCCCACACAATTGAAAAGCCAAACACTACGTAGGCTAATAACAGAACTGAAAAGAAAAATTGCAATGCGCCACGTAAAAATGGTGGTTTGATGTAATCTGACAATACTTGCCAAACACCAATTTTAGCATGCACAAGTATCGCAAGTAGCGATATCATTGTGGCAACTTTTACGCTCATACAAGCAAAGAACCCTTGCCAAACATCATAAGTAACACTGGGTGTTACTATGAAAAAACCAGCAAGAAGTAAGGTGTATAGCACAAGAATAATTGCACTAGCCCTTAAAAGAATAAAATCATGTACGCCATTACGGCCTACTGAAGCGACGACACTTACCATAACCAAACTCCTATCACTGCAGATACAGCTAACCAAATAATCATAATGAATTTGGCGCTTGTAT
The DNA here is from genome assembly GCA_963974965.1 of uncultured Colwellia sp. GTDB lineage: Bacteria > Pseudomonadota > Gammaproteobacteria > Enterobacterales > Alteromonadaceae > Colwellia. Next base: position 60,070 of record CAXBEX010000022.1, read on the forward strand.
TACCCGAGACTTGCTCTTCAAAGTGACCTAAATCCATAAACAAGTGACGAACACCTGCTAACACATGGTAAGTCAGCGCAGAAAGACAGCCGAAAATAATAAATTTAAAGAAAAAGCCATCAAGAGTATCTTGAATTTGGGCGAATCCTTGTGCAGAAGTAAGAGAGGTAGAAAGGGTCAATAATAAGATACCAATAGCAAATACTACAATTACACCAGAAATACGATGTAATATCGATGCAATAGCTGCAGGCGGCCACTTAATTGTTGTGAGGATAGTTATGTATTCAATATTTACAGGACGTTGTTTTTTCACAATGATTGCCTAAAGTGCTTGAAAGCCTTTAATTTTGATTATTGTTACTCATGAACTACCTTTTTAGAATTTAGTATTTATCTCAATTTTCATAAAAAAATACTAAAGAGATTACTAAATAAGTAATTCCCGAAATGAACGGTAACTGCCTTTATTAAGAAAAATAACCTATCGTTAATTCTCCAGTTAACCGAGTCGCGTAAATAATAGCGAACTTAGTCCAATTTGGCTAAGTAATTCAATTAATACTTTCGTATAAGAGAAAATTATTATTTATCAAAACCACGATGTCAAAAAAGCAATCACAGAACGGGTTGATTATATAGCTGATGTGAAATAAATTCAATTTTCCTTCGAGGATAATAGTTTGTGATTAATTATTAGTCTGTTTATTATGACAGCCATCAAACTTTAGTCTAATGGCTATTACATTTTAATTTAAAATTGGGGTAGAATGTCGGCAGTTCGATTTACCCAAGTTAACTTAAACAAGTTAACTAAAAAGCTGATTATTTTTCCATTCTTCTTTTAAATAAGGTTTATTCTTATCTACAAGTCTTAACCAGATAATCACAACACAAATTGTACATTTAAAATTAATAGGGGATAAAACATATGGCTGAATCTAAAGCCTTGCTAAGTATTGATGGTAAAGAAATTGCCGACCTGCCTATTCTAAAAGGAACTGCAGGTAACGATGTAATTGATATTAGAACCTTAGGTAGCCACGGTTATTTCACTTATGACCCTGGCTTTTTAGCTACGGCATCTTGTGAGTCATCAATCACTTTTATTGACGGTGACAAAGGTATTCTACAACATCGCGGTTATCCCATTGATAGCTTAGCTAAAGAAGCTGATTATTTAGAAGTTTGTTACATTCTGCTTAATGGCGATGCACCCACTAAAGATCAATATGATGAATTTAAAGTAATCATCACGAACCACACAATGGTTCATGAAAAACTAGCTCATTTCTTCCATGGGTTTTTACCTGATGCTCATCCAATGGCGATGCTTTGTGGTGTGGTTGGTGCTTTATCTTCTTTCTACCATAGTGATTTAGATATTAACGATCCAGCGCAACGTAAGCGTTGCGCACATCGTTTAATTGCTAAAATGCCTACCATTGCAGCAATGGCTTATAAGTATAGTGTTGGACAACCTTTTGTTTATCCTCGTAATGATTTATCTTACGCTGAAAACTTCTTACACATGATGTTCTCTGTACCTGCTGAAGAATATAAAGTAAGCCCTATTATTGCTAATGCAATGGATAGAATTTTCACACTTCATGCGGATCATGAACAAAATGCTTCAACGTCAACAGTACGTTTAGCTGGTTCATCTGGCGCTAACCCTTATGCCTGTGTTGCAGCGGGTGTTGCTTCTTTATGGGGACCTGCACACGGTGGTGCTAACGAAGCTTGTTTAACCATGCTTGAAGAAATTGGTAGTTTAGACCGTGTTGATGAATTTGTTGCTAAAGCCAAAGATAAGAATGACCCTTTCCGCTTAATGGGCTTTGGTCATCGTGTTTATAAAAACTTTGACCCTCGCGCCACGGTAATGCGCGAAACTTGCCATGATGTATTGAAAGAGCTAGGTATTAGCGACCCATTACTTGATGTTGCCATGGCATTAGAAAAAGTAGCGTTAGAAGACCCTTACTTTATTGAGAAAAAACTTTACCCAAATGTAGATTTCTACTCAGGTATCATTTTAAAAGCCATCGGCATTCCAAGTAGTATGTTCACTGTGATTTTCGCAATGTCTAGAACGGTTGGCTGGGTTTCTCATTGGGACGAAATGTTGTCTCAAGCAGGTCAAAAAATCGGTCGTCCTCGCCAAAAATATACGGGCGAAATCAACCGTGAGTTTGTCTCTTTGTCTAAAAGATAAAATAAAGGAATGATAACGATTAACGAGTTGTAATAGGCAGGTAATATGCACGTAACAAATAACGAGTGATCAAGAGTAAATCATATAAAAAGGTAGCATTTGCTACCTTTTTTATTACGTATAATTAGTGATAACACCTTAATAAAGCAAAATCATCTTACTAAAAACGGTTGGGATTTGACCAAAATCAGTCGAAAACTGACAAAAACGACTATAACCGATATTTATTATATATATAACAACTATTCACAAAATAAATAATAATTTCACAAAATAAAGAACAGTAATACTGAGTTATCTATATAAATGTTACTTTATACCTTATCAATTACTTCACTTGCTATTAAATACCGATTTAGTTTTAACGATAAAGCGTAAAGCGTTATAATAATGCCAATTTAGTATTAACCTTGTGTTCGTCGTAAAATGTCAGATTATGCTTTAAGATTTGGTGGTATTGCCCGCCTATATGGCCAACACGGCGCTCAAATTCTAAAAAATTCACATTTTTGTATTATAGGTATTGGTGGTGTTGGCTCTTGGGTAGCCGAAGCACTTGCTAGAAATGGTGTGGGTAACATAACCTTGATTGATCTTGATGACATTTGTATCACTAATATTAATCGTCAAATTCACGCGCTGAGTGAAACTATTGGTGAAAGTAAGGTTGATGTGATGGGCGATCGCATCAAACAAATTAACCCTGATTGCCAAGTGAATGTGATTGAAGATTTTATTACTGTCGAAAATTTACCTGATTTACTTAGCCAAGACTATGACTATGTAATTGATGCCATTGATTCCGTTGATATAAAAACACGGTTAATTGCTTTTTGTAAACGCAATAAACTGCCAATCATAACTATTGGTGGTGCGGGTGGTCAAGTTGACCCGAGTAAAATAGCCATTACTGATTTAAGTAAAACTTACCAAGACCCGCTGCTCGCCAAAGTTAAAAATCAATTACGACGTGAGTTTAATTTTCCCCGTGCTGATATAACGAAGGCTAGTAAAAGAAAATTTTCTATTGATGCCGTTTTTTCTACTGAGCAACTACGCTATCCAACAGAGGTTGGCGATGTTTGCTTAGCAAAACCTGATGTTACTGAAGGTAACAATACCGCCATGCGTTTAGATTGTAGTGGAGGTTTTGGTGCCACAACACATGTCACTGCAACTTTTGCTTTCTTTGCTGTTGGTAGAGCGATAGATAAGCTATTGAAAAAAGTCTCGAGTAAATAGTTACGAGTAGCGAAATAAGCATACTCGCAGGTATATTTTTCGAAACTCGCTACTTTACTTACTTTTCACTTTCTTCATTTTTAGCTAGTGATTTAATTTTATCTACAATCGCTAACACACCATTACTCCGTGATGGACTTAAATGTTGCATTAACCCTAAATGTTCAAAATAAACGTTAATATCAAATGATTTTATTTGCCGTGCTGTTTTGTTATTAAAAGCGGCAAGCACTATCACTAACAACCCACGAATCACCTTAGCATCACTGTCGGCATGAAAACTAAATAGCGCTTGTGAATCTTTTGTCGCGACAAGCCATGCCAAACTCTCACAGCCACTGATCAAGTTATGCTCATTTCTAAGGCTTTTATCTAAGCGCTCTAGCTGCTTGCCTAATAACATGATCTCACGGTGACGAGAATCCCAACTGCTAACATTTGAAAATTTATTAATAATTGCTGCACTGGTTATTTCACTATCACTTACCTTGCCACTTGTATTGATGCTTTTATGCACATTTGTAGCACTAGCTACTGCTATTGAACTATCATGTTCTGGTTGAATTATCTTAATTAACGTTTCAATAAAATAATCAATTTCAGCGAAAGTATTGTACGCAGCCATTGAAACACGTAAACAACCTGAAATATTTAAGTATTCCATTAATGGCATCGCGCAATGGTGCCCACTACGAACGGCAATACCATAACTATCAAGACTTGTAGCAATATCATGGTTGTGATGTTCTTCGATTGAAAAAGCAATAACCGGAATATCTGGAATTTTCTCTACAATAAATTTAACTTGTGGTATTTGATTTAACGCTTGATAACAGTACTGTGTTAATTGTTGTTCATATTCAGTTATTTGTGCATGATTATACTGATTGATAAAATTGATAGCTTCACCAAAGGCAACAACACCTGCAATATTGGGTGTGCCGGCTTCAAATTTAAACGGTAGTGCGTTAAATGTGGTTTGCGTTTTAAAGCTCACGGTTTTGATCATTTCACCGCCCGCTTGATAAGGAGGCATAGCTTCAAGCAAGGCTTGTTTACCATAAAGTACGCCAACACCTGTAGGCCCATACATTTTATGCGCGGAAAACACATAAAAATCACAATCAAGTAACTGAACATCAACAGGAAAATGTGCAATGGCTTGCGCGCCATCAATAACAGTAACCACGCCAACAGCTTTTGCTTTTTGAATAATGTCGTTAATCGGGTTTATTTTTCCCAAAACATTTGAAATATGCGCGCAGCAAACAATTTTTGTTTGCTTAGTCAGTAATTTATCAAATTCACTAAGATCAACTTTGCCTGCCGTATCGAGAAATAATACTTTAACCGACGCTTCCATTTGTTGTGCAATTAATTGCCAAGGCACAATATTAGCGTGATGCTCACTTACCGCTAAAATAATTTCATCTCCAGCGGTGAGTATTTTTCTACCTAAACTAGATGCAAGCAAATTAATGCTTTCCGTTGTCCCCTTTGTCCAAACAATTTCTTTGTTAGATTTTGCATTAATAAAGGTTTTAACAGTATCTCTAGCCTGTTCAAAAGCGGTAGTTGCTTTAGTGCTTAACCGATGTGATGCGCGATGAACATTGGCATTTAATTTTTGATAAAAATGCTGGTAACACTCAATAACGCAATCAGGTTTTTGTGTTGTTGCGCCATTATCGAAATAAACGATAGGGGATCGTCTTTCACTCTTTGAATTTACTAGTGTGTTTTTACGAATAAGTGGAAAGTGTTGACGAAACTGCTCGGGCTTAAAATGTTTCATTTATAAAAACAATAAGATAATAATTTTGTCATAATTATACCTTATCTTATCTTATCGACGACAAAAATTAATTTTGCACAGGAAATTTAATTACTTCTGATATATACTGACTATAGTAGTAAGAAGGATTATACGGGGTAATATGATGGCATTATATTCGTGGTTTACATGGACTAATACAAAACCAAATAACAATAAAATTAATAATGAAATATTAAAAGCATCGCAATCTGTTCAATACATTGAAAACTATACTATGTGGCCAACAGCAAAAATAAAACCTAACGCTCAACTAACGCCGCCTAATTACAGTAATTTGGATGATAGCTCGGTTAAGCATCAACAAGCGATATTACCCACTAAAACAGCGTTAACAGTCATTAAAAGTTAAAACCCTCCTTGACGTATTTTTTTGTACCTATCAAGATCATGTTCCCAACTTGCCGCTTGCTCAAGCCAATAATTTGCTTGGTCAATACTTTTTTTCTGAAAAGAAGTTTGCTGTAAAGAGATTCTTTGAATAGAAGTTTGTTGAAAATAAGCTAACGCAATATTGTAATGAAAGCTTGGCATTCTATATTGAGTTGAATTTTCTTGTAATAATGCGGTATAAAGTTGTGGAAATTTCAACGCAAAATATTGTAACTTTGTTCGATGCGATACCCCCTTAAACGCACTAAAATCATCTATTAATTGAGCGTTAGAGTTATTACACGTTTGCGCCTTAAACAATCCCGTTTCGTTTTTATATTCTTCAGGGGTTCCTAATTGCCAGTAATGTTTACCAACTAAGTCGGTAACTGATTGTAAAATAGGGGTATTGTTTTTGATATATTTCGACCACGATAATTGTTTTAACACCTTAGCACGAATATCTTTTTGATTACCTTGATAGCTATTTTTAAGCACCGCAATATTTTGTGAAAACAATGTTTTTTGGGGAGCCTGACATTTAACATGCTCAGCTACTAAAGGGTATTCATCAACAAAACCCAATAAATGGCTTATTTCATGGGCAACAACATCAACACTATCTTGTGCATCAAAATACAACATACCCAAATGAACATTCGCACCGCCTTTAGGTAGCATAATGCCAACATACCGTGTATTAATTGTACCAGCCCATAATTGCCAGTTGAGTTCATCACAACGAATAGCTGTGTTTTGGTCGTTACTACAATCAAGTGCCTTTATTGGCATATAACGAACGGGTGAAAAACAAACGAAGTGACTCAGTACTTGTTCTTTAAAGTCTACAATTAAATTTTCAACCTGCTTTAAGTGCTTTAAATTGGTTGCAAATAGTTGAATGCTATTATTACAACTCACAGATAATTGATTAGATTTTGTAACTTCGTTTGATTTTATAACGTGGCTAGCAGTAAACTGTACTTGATACTTTTCAATATCGTCTAACAGCCGCCGCCCTATCTCTGTTGTTTTTAATGGTTGAACATACTTGTTAATTATTGCTTTTACATCCGCAATGCGCCCTTGATTAATCGCAACATTCACTTTGAGTACAATAACCTCTATTTTTACTTCTTCTAACGTATCAATTGGCAATGTCGCTAATATTTCTGCTGCTTGAATTAGCTTATTTTGTTCAAAATAATGTTGCGCTAAGGCGGTTGAAGCCTGATGATAACCAAGTCGGCTTGCACTTTTATACCAAAAAATAGCTTGTTTTGGTTTGTTTTGATAATAAACAGCTAGTTGATATGCGGCCTTTCCCTGTGTTTTCGCCAATAATTTTGTGAACTTAAGCCATTGCTCACTATGAAATGGTGTTTGTTTCAGTGCAAAGTTAAGAGCAGCTAAATTTTCTTGTGCAAGTGCAAAACTTAATTGTGCTTCGCTGTGCTCATTTTTAGCAATTGTATTGGTTAAATATTCACTTAAAAAAAATGAGCTTGTCGATAATCCTGTTAACAGGAAAACCAACAAACTCATGATGATTAGTTTTTTCTTCATTTACTTATTCTATTTCTTTATTAAAGAGACTCAAACCGCTTCAAGATTTATTTTTTTGCTCTATCGACGTCACTTTTTTAGTACGCATTAAATCTAGTTCAAGTTTGGCATATCTATGCTCAACAAATTCGTAAACATTGGTACTTAATGATAATTTAAAGAAATTAGCGGCTGCACCGTTATAACCAATAATTTGGTTATATTTTCCTAAGTAGAAATAGGCTTCACATAGTCGGTCAGTTAACTCTTTATTTGACTGAACATTGTTGGTTAGCTCACTAATAAACTTCTCTTGGGTAATTTCATTTAAATATAAATAAATAACCTGTTTAGCCCAAGTACGATTATCAACTAGCTTTCCCCTTTCCTTTAATTTTTGTTTAGCTAATGTCGCATCAACTTCATATTCGGCTAGATATAGCCATAATAGTCGGTATGGATCATCGCTTTGCTGATGATGAAAATCATTAAAGTCTTGCGCTGCTAGCTCTGGCCTGTCGCCATAATAAAGCGCAATACCACGATTTAAATGCGCATACTCGTGTTCTGGGGCTAATTCTAAAACAGAATCAAAGTTTTCGTAGGCTTGAGCAAACTCTTTTAATTGAGTGAAATGTATTCCTAAAAAGTTATACGCATCAATCAAGTCAGGTTTTAGCTGTAACGCCCGAGAAAAATCTAAACGAGCTAAAGAACGTAAGCCTACACTGTCAAACAGGACACCACGATCATAATGAAGCTGTGCTTTTTGCTCATCACTGATTTTAACGCGATTTAGCACTTCAGATAAACGTGCAATCGCAATTTCACTTTTGAAATTAATAGCCAAAGGTTCTGCAATCACCAATTGATTCATTACAGAAGAGCTTGCACTATTAGTAGACTTGCCTAGTGATACACAACCTTGTGTAAATAATGTTATGAAAATAACGATAACCAACATTAATGGTTTAAACTTGAATTCAGTAAAAGATAAATTCACTAATTTGCCTTAAAAATAATAATATTAATAAAATCAATTGTCGCGTGTTTGCGATTGTACTTGATTTGATAACAAAAAAGGAGCCATAAGGCTCCTTTTTAATAGACTAAATTGTAAATTACTTAGTCAACTTTATAATAGAATTACTCAGCAGCAGGTGTTTCTTCTGCTGGCTTTTCCATGGCTTCTTTAATACTTAAACGTACACGGCCTTGACGATCAACTTCTAGTACTTTAACTTTCACTTCTTGACCTTCAGTTAACACGTCACTTACGCTGTTAACACGCTCGTCTGAAATTTGTGAAATATGCACCAAACCATCTTTACCTGGTAATACATTAACAAAAGCACCAAAATCAACGATACGCACTACTTTACCCGTGTAAAGTGTACCTACTTCAATTTCAGCCGTTAATGCTTTAATACGGTTAATTGCATCTTCTGCTTGCTCACCAGAGGTAGCTGCAATTTTAACCGTGCCATCATCATCAATTTCGATAGTCGTTCCGGTTTCTTCAGTAAGTTGACGAATAGTTGCACCGCCTTTACCAATGATATCGCGAATCTTGTCTTGACTAACTTTTAACGTATGAATGCGTGGTGCAAATTCAGAAATATCATCTCTGTGTCCTGCAATCGCTTCATCCATTACCGATAAAATATGAGTACGTGCTGCTTTTGCTTGGTTTAACGCAATTTGCATAATTTCTTGCGTGATACCCTCAATTTTGATATCCATTTGCAATGCAGTAATACCGCCAGTAGTACCTGCTACTTTAAAGTCCATATCACCTAAGTGATCTTCATCACCTAAAATATCAGAAAGAA
>CAXBEX010000023.1:0-58557 GCA_963974965.1 uncultured Colwellia sp.
TATCTAGTAAACAATATCTAGTAAACAATATCTAGTAAACAATATCTAGTAAACAGTATCTAGTAAACAGTATCTAGTAAACAGTATCTAGTAAACAATATCTAGTAAACAATATCGAGTTGCGAAAACCATCGTAACTCGATACTTCCCTTCTATTTCCAATAACTCACTTTACTTTCAAAACGCTTAGCTGCTTTTATCCCTTGTTCTTTACGAGGTGTACCAATATATAAAAAACCAACAATTTCATCTTGCTCACTAACACCTAGTCCTTGCTTTACTTGTTTGTTATAAGCTAACCCACCTGTACGCCACATTGCACCAAAACCTAAAGAAAATGCAGCCATTTGCATTGCATGAGCACAGCATCCAGCGGTGATTAGTTGCTCTTGCTGAGGTACTTTTTCATGTTCAATAAACTCAGTACTGATAACGATGATCATTGGGGCTCGAAACGGCTTTTTAGCTATTTTTTCTATCTTGTCAGTTTGTTTATTACTACTTGCAACGAGCAAGTCGCTTAAACGTTGCAAACCATTCTCTGTTATCACCGTAAAATGCCATGGTTGTAAACAAGCATGATCAGGCACTCGCATACCTGCAGCTAAAATTTGCTCAAGCGCTTGAGTATTAGGTGCTGGAGAAGTAACTGAAGGGTTAGATTGTCGCTGTAAAAGTAATTCGATACTTGTCATAGGGAAAGTAGTCATGGTTAAATAGTTGTGTTGAGAAAAGATAAAGTAAGTGTATAACGTTTGCGGCTTTTTATATTTAAATATGTCAAAATTGCCAAAATCGAATATTACGTAACAAACGCTGCAATTTCATTAGTAAAAAACAAAAAGGAGAGTGAAAATGCAAGTGTCTGTTGCCTATTTGGCGGTATTATTGATTTGGTCTACTACACCTTTAGGTATTGTTTGGAGTAGCGAGTCAATAAACCCTACCATGGCAGTGTTACTACGTATGTTAATTGCTGTCGTGCTAGGTGGCATAATCATTTTCATTAGAAACATTGAACTACCTTGGCATAGCAAAGCGATTCGTTTATATAGCTATTCTGCTTTAGGCATCTTTGGCGGTATGTCATTTTCATACCTTGCTGCAGGCTATTTGTCTTCGGGAATTTTATCGTTAGTCTTTGGTTTGGCGCCTGTGTTCTCGGCTATTTTGGCACGTAGAATATTAGCAGAGCCTAAAATATCAAGGTTACGTAAAGTATCTATGCTACTGTCTTTTGTCGGTTTAGGCATTGTTTGTGCTGATAATTTTTCACTAAGTGGCGATAGTATCTATGGTTTGGTTTTTGTTTTAATCGCTGTGTTTTTGTTTAGCTTAAGCGGTGTATTAGTAAAAAGTGTTTCATTAGCCATTCACCCTATGGCAACAACAGTAGGTGCATTATCATTATCATTACCTTTATTTATTCTTAACTGGTTATTACTTGATGGCAGTATTGATACAAGCCAATGGCAATTAAGATCAATATGGGCAACTATTTATTTGGGTATATTTGGCTCGTTAATTGGATTCTTTGCTTACTTTTTTGTATTGCAAAGGTTAACAGCAAGCACCGTTGCCTTAATTACTTTAGTCACACCAGTAATAGCGTTAACATTAGGCGCTGTACTCAATGATGAAGTTATTCATAGTAAGCTGGTTTTCGGTGCCCTGCTGGTTATTTCAGGGCTTGCTATTTATCATTGGGGGGAGGTAATACTTAGAAAGATAAAAATATACGCTGGTGTATCGACCTGCGCCAATAAAGAATAAAGCAAGTAGCATGAAAAATTATAGTGAAATAAAAACCAATCACTTCAAAGCGGCGGCTGATAAAGCTAAATACTTTCAGGCACTGCTAACTTTAGGTTAAATACGCATTTATTTACAATCTAGAGGTCACTTTATTCTCTGAATTAAGGCTTAAGTAAGGTAATATACAGACAATATTTTCTATTTTTATGAATAATTTTTATGAATGCATTAGTAAACCTATTTAAGCTTATTTTATCGGGTGTTTGGCGTTTATTTACGTTAACTCGTTCAATTGTTCTCAATTTAATTTTTATTGTATTCTTTATTGGCTTTATCGCTGTGTTAAACACCGATATTGACCGAGTTACTGTGCCTGAAAAAGCCGCTTTAGTGTTAAACCTAGTAGGCGATTTAGTTGAACAAAAGCAAGAAATTAATCCAGTAGATGCTTTCTTAATTGAAGCTTTAGACGAAAAAGAAGACAGGCCTGAAGTATTACTTTCAGATGTACTTGATGTTATTGCACAAGCTAAAAACGATGATCGGGTGCAATTATTAGTATTGCAATTGCAGGGGTTAAGATCTACAGGCTTATCAAAACTACAAGATGTTGGCGCTGCTTTAACTGACTTTAAAAGCTCAGGTAAAAAAATTATTGCCTTAGGTGATCAATACACACAAGACCAATACTATATTGCCAGTTATGCAGATGATATTTGGTTAAACACTCAAGGCTTTATGTTACTTGATGGTTACGGTCGATATAATATGTATTTTAAATCGGCTTTAGAGAAATTATCAATTAATCAGCATATTTTTCGCGTAGGTACGTTTAAGTCAGCAGTAGAGCCATTCTTACGTGATGATATGTCTGATGAAGCCAAACTAGCTAATGAGCTATGGCTTAATGATTTGTGGAATCAATATAAACAAGATGTAGCCAAACAAAGAAATTTTGGTATTGAAAATTTTGATGAAAGTATCACTGATTTAGTCAAAAAATTTACTGATGCAAACAGTAGTTTTGCCAATTATGCCCTTGCTAATAATTGGGTTGATCAATTAAAAACTCGATCTCAAATGCGTGATGAGTTAATTAACTTGGTGGGAGAGAATAAAAAAGGCACTAGTTATAGTCACATAGGCTTTAAAGATTATTTAGAGGTAATAACTCCCCATAAAGCACTCAATGAAAATTCCGTGAATTCTTCATCAGACAATTCGTCATCAGATAAAGTCGCAATAATTGTTGCTAAAGGCACTATTTTAGATGGCACACAAAATCCAGGAACAATTGGTGGTGACTCAACGGCAAAGTTATTACGTAAAGCGCGTAACAACGACAACGTTAAAGCAGTAGTACTGCGTGTAGATAGCCCTGGGGGTAGTGCTTTTGCTTCGGAAATTATCCGTCAAGAAGTAGAACTTTTAAAAGCGGCTGGCAAACCAGTTGTTGCTTCTATGGGAACATACGCAGCTTCGGGTGGTTATTGGATTTCAGCCCCAGCGAATAAAATATATGCTGCGCCTTCTACTATTACAGGCTCTATTGGTATATTTGGCATGATGATGACCTTTGAAGATTCACTGAGCAAACTGGGCATTCATACCGATGGTGTAGGAACTACTGACATTGCAGGCTTTGGTCCTACTCAACCATTAACTGAAGGTATGGCACAATTGTTTCAATTAAGCATCAATAAAGGCTATCAAGATTTTATTACCTTAGTGGCTCAAAACAGAAATATGACGTTAGCGCAAGTTGATGCTATTGCGCAAGGTCGAGTTTGGTCAGGTAAAAAAGCAAAAGAGTTAGGGTTAGTGGATGAATTAGGTAATTTAACTGATGCTATTATTGCCGCTGCAGAGCTCGCTAAACTTGATAAATATGATACGTTATTAATTGAAAAAGAGGTTTCAGAGCGTAACAAATTTATTCAAAAAATGATGGGTGAAGCAAAGTCTTTTATATTGGCTGAAACTAATTTATCAGCGGATAGCGAATTAACCTCGCCGTTAAGTGTTAACGCTAAACCAATGACACAGTTTATTTCTCAACTACAAACTGAAATCACCAAGATGAACCAGTTTAATGATCCCCAAGGTATATACACACTATGTTTAGCTTGTGGCGCTGAGTAATTATGCTTAACAGTGAAAGTAACAATAAACGAATCTATGTTGCCTATACTGGCGGCACTATTGGTATGAAAAAAAGTGATCAAGGCTACGTTCCTTTTAAAGGTCACTTAACTGACTCTATTAATGCTTTACCTGAGTTTCATCGCGATGAAATGCCAACATTCACTATTAATGAATATCAACCGTTAATAGACTCAGCAAACATGACACCCAGTGATTGGCAACGTATCGCTGATGATATTAAAAAGCATTATGATGATTATGATGGATTTGTTGTATTACATGGTACAGACACCATGGCTTATACAAGCTCGGCTCTGTCATTTATGTTCGAGAATTTAAATAAGCCAATTATTGTAACAGGTTCACAAATTCCACTGAGTCAATTACGCTCTGATGGTCAGGTGAACGTGCTTAACTCTCTTTATATTGCCGCTAATTACCCTATTAATGAAGTTGGACTATTTTTCAATAATAAACTTTATCGAGGTAATCGCTCTATCAAAGCCTATGCTGATGGTTTTAATGCTTTTGATTCGCCTAATATGTCGCCTCTACTTGAAGCTGGTATCAGTATTAAAGTTATCGCAGGTCAAATTGCAGACACTGATACTGATGCTGTTGATATAGAGAGAGTAGAGAGAGCAGATTCTAAGCCTGCGGTTATTGTGCGTGATATAATCCCACAACCTATTGGTGTTGTTCATCTATATCCTGGCATTAGTAGCGATGTAGTCGAAAATGCTATTAGGCAACCAGTAAAAGCACTTATTATACGCAGTTACGGCGTTGGCAATGCACCGCAAGATCCTGCCCTACTCGCTTGTTTAGCTAAAGCTAAAGAACAAGAAATTGTGGTGATAAATTGTAGCCAATGTATAAGAGGTACGGTTAACATGTCAGGGTATGCTACTGGAAATGCGCTCAGTCAAGCGGGTGTTATTAGTGGCCATGACATGACGTTGGAAGCAACATTGACTAAGTTACATTATTTACTTAGTCAAAACCTGAGTTATAGCGAAATATGCCGTTTGATGGAAGTCAATTTACGCGGTGAATTAACTTTGTAGGTGGTCATGTAGATGGTCATGTAGGCGAGATTTAATCCCACCTACTAACGAAAATTATGAAATAAATATTTTCTTTATTCTAGCAAGTAAAGCAAAGTCTGACACTTCTAATTTACCTAAGCTTAACCAATCAGCAAAGCTTTGTTGCAAATCTATAGTCTCTGATGATTGCATTTTTTCCTGCATCAAACTCACCTGCACTGCCATTCTTTGCTGTGCAAGCTCGGCCGGAGATTCTACTTGTGCCAACACCTCAAGCGCTAACGTTTTATCAGCGCGGGACTCTGCATTTGCTTGAGTTTTTAATAAGCATTGCTCCATTAAACGTTTTTGCCAAAAACTAGTTAATTGTTGATACTCTGCCTCATCAGAAATATTATCTGCTGTGATAACAAACTCATCTTGAGCCACTTTTTCAAGTATTGTAAAAAGGCTTAGCCAACTTTTGTTTTCTTGTTCAACATTTTTTTGTGCTATTTGCGCGCTAAGCTGTTTAATAAACGCCTCAATAGCCGTTGCAACAGATTTAATTACCGGCTTATTAGCAATGACTTGGCTCAACAATTCTTGTGCTTTTTCTTTAGCGTAAACAAGGCTGGCTTTTTCGATGCTAACTTCAGCAGTTTCATCTGATTCAACAGCATTGGCTTTCATATTGCCTTTAATATTGGCAAGTGCTTGGTTATAGTTTTCAGCTAATTGTGTTAACTCTGCTTGCTGCTCAGTTTTAGCTTGATCGCGTTTTGCAAAGACTTGATCATTAATAGATCTGAATTTTTGCCATAATTTAGATTCTTGATGAGAGCCCGCAAAACCGATATCGCGCCATTGCTGCTGCAAATTTTTAATAGTTTCAATCGCTTGATATATATATTCAATAATTAATTGCTGCTCTGCTTTAACAATGAGTGCTTGTTTTAAAGTACCGTTAGTATCATGGAAGTGCTTAATTGCATTGTTAACTGGCTGTATTGTATTTTTAAACTCTCTAAATAATTTTTGATATTCTTGTCTATCAACCTCACCCGATTGCTGCCAGCGTTGTTGTAGCTTATTCAATTTTCCATCAAGTTCTTTAAAGTCTATCGATGAACTTTCAAACTCGGCCGGTTTTATTGTTTCAGCTAGTCTTGCTGCGTCTTCAACTATTTTATTGCGAGTCACTAGATGCATTGCTCGCAACTTTTCTTGTTCTGCATAAAATAAACGACATGGCGCAAAAGCTTGTTCACAAGCCAGATTAAACTGGTCATTTAATTCTTTATCTATGGTTTCATCTGCATGTCCTAAAGAATTCCACGTTTTTCTATATTGTTTAACTTTATCAGCTTGAGCATTAGGTTCATCTAAAGGCGTTGTTATTAAGGCATTAATTTCTACAAGCAATTCTTGTTTACGTGGTGTAGCAATATAGTGTTCCCAGTCACTAACCTCAGCCATTTTTTCGCTTACGTTGTCAAAATCACGTTGCAACTGAAGTTGTTGTTGGGTAGACAATAAAATGATTGCTTGGCTAACACCTTTGAATAAACCAAAACATACTTTGTACTTACCATTGGCATGTAAACGTTTTAAATCAATCAGTTTTTTCTTAGTTTGATCAAATAACTGTCTTTGCTCTTTTTGCAGCGGTTTTAGGCCGCTTTGCCAAGCCTGTGTAATCTCTTTATGGGCATCAATAATTGACTGAGGAAGCACGCCTTGAGCTTTTTTATTTACTGCTTTGTAACTATCTAACCAATCATAATAAGTTTGTTGACGATCATTTAATTCACTTAATGATTGCGGTAAGGCTAATTGCGAAATTTTTGAAATTAGATAAGTTGCTTCGCTAACCGACTGGGCAATTTCAGGTAATTGCGTTAAACGCTTTTCTAGTTGAGAAGATTTTTGTAAAAATTCAGCTTGCTCTGCTGCATTTAACGCGCTAACCGCTATTTTTTCATTAAGTTGCGTTAACTTATTTGAAAAATCATATTGGTTGAGCAGTTCATCTTCTGTATTATTTTCTTCAAAAGTACCTTCGACATCACCTTTAACATTTCCTTCAAGATGGCCTTCAAAAACGGCAGTGGTGATTTTTTGATTCAACTCAGTAATGACTTTATTAAAATCATCTTTCGCTACTTTTTTATCATTGTGCAATTGCTCAGCGATTTTAGCTTGATGATACGCCTCTTTTTTAGGGGCGAAAATTTGTGTAAGTTGCCTTGTTATTTTGGTGAACTTGCTCAATAGCATTTGCTGTTCGTCTTCACTTAAACACGTTATGTCAGACAAATCGTGCTGCCACTGTTGCTCTAAGTCAGTCTTATTCGTTAGGTATTGAGCATAGTTAGGCTGATCTTTTAGGGCTAATAGCTTTGAAAGCAATAACTGTTTTTGCTTTAACAATTTTTTGGGTTTTTCTGTTTGTTCAATTAATTGCGCTAAACGATCATTTATTAACTGTATAACCTCATCGTTAACCGATTTTTTACTCAGCTTTGTTAATAACGAAGCATCTTTGAGTTCTTTTAACTCAAGTGATAACAACGATTTTTGTACTTTGGCTGATTGTTTTTTAGTAAAAACATGTAATAAAAACTGAGCGGTATTTTTCTTTTTTACCAGTATTTCAAACAAGTTTAAAATCAAAGATGGCTCTACTTCATGCTCAAGCCAATGGCTTAATAGCGCAACATCAGCTGTTTGCTCTTTTCTTTCATTAGTAACAGTAGTTGCATTCGGTGTATTAGTTACTTTCGTTACTTTTGTTAGAAAGGCCTGTTTTTTATCACTTGATAAGATAATTTTATGCTTGCCAGCTAAAATATCTTGCACTTGACCCATTGCAAACACTTGCACGGTTTTTTTATCATTAGTGAAGCTAGCATTAAAATATTCATCAATACTGTTAAGTTTCAACAGCACAGCACGGCGTACTAATTCGTTACTGTCTTCATTAAGCAATGAGAGTAAAATAGTTTTATCATCATTGCTGTCAATTTTTAATTCTTCATTTATAGCCGCAATGCGAATGTTACTGTCTTTATGCTGCCAGTTATTTTTTCTTTTAAACAAATTGAAAATCATGGGGAGTCACATTTTGATGGTAAATAAACACCCAATCTACTCAACGCAGCGCGCGAGAAGGTATGGCTGTGATTATTATATGTTAGTAAAATGAGCAATATCGCTCTGAGTGTTTTTGTCACTATTTGTACTAGGCTTGGCACAAGGTGTAATGGGTTTATCTTTAGCTGCAGTAGAAAACTGCGCTTTTAATTGGCGCTTATTTTTATGCACCATTTGTCCGTCACTGCCTATCGTTAGCATTTCATCACTATTTAAGTGTCGTGCTTGGTAAGCCATAATTAATTGTAATGCTGTATCACGTTGCGCTTGCTCAACAACCGTGCCTTCAGGCCACTTTCCAGTTTCAGCCGCACATTTAAGTCGTAAATACATTGCTTCTGGCATATGTTCAATGGTGCTTTGTAAGTTCATATAATACTCCCACCCTATTTTTGACGCTTAAAGAAAAGCAATTTAATACGAATAACAATGTACAGTATAAAACCAATAACAGTACTTGCCATCGCGAGAGAATGTTGCCAAGTACCCTGTTTAACCCCATCCCAAAACATAAACAAGAAACCACCACAAAATAATAACATGGCGATAAATGAATAATTCATTAACCGTTGTGCTTGGTTTATTCTGCTGACATGGTTTAAATTAGCAATTTTGTCGCTGTCTAATGCATTTAAGGACAAACCGCAGTGATTACATTCTTTTGCTTTATCCGATATTTTCTTTTTGCAACTAGGGCAACTTATTACTGCCATTTAATTAAACTTCTGTGTTATACCAAGGTATTCAAATTGGCATGATTTTAATGTGCAAATATTCTACCTTTTTTCAGGCAAAAAAAAACGTCCCTAAAGACGTTTTTTTACATTATTTACATTAATATTGCGTTATGACATATTAATGTCACTGCTGTGATCTTTTCCTATACGTTCTTCCCAAAATGTCGCATTTTTAATGCCTAATTTTTTTGGATCAAAAGTGTATTTTTCAACACCCCTTTTTTGTTGCTCTTCATAATCTTTAAGTGCTTTAATGGCAGGTTTAGACATAAAGAAGATAATGATAATACCGATAATATTTAACCAAGCCATCAAGCCAACACCAATATCGCCAAGACCCCAAGCTATACTAGCGGCTTTTACTGTGCCATAAAAAGTAGCACTCATTATCACAACCTTTAACATAAATACGGCGCCAGGAATATTGAAAGTACGTTTAATATAATAAATATTATTTTCCGCAATAAAGTAATATGCCAAGATGGTTGTAAAGGCAAAGAAGAATAAAGCTAAAGCAACAAACGGTTTACCAACGCCAGTGAATACGCTTTCAACAGCCATTTGGGTAAACTGTGGGCCACTCGCTACAATATCACTGGCAACATTTTGCACGATAAAGGCATCACCAAGACCGTGAACATTATAAGTACCCGTAATAATAATCATAAAAGCGGTCGCCGAGCAAACAAACAAGGTATCAATATAAACTGAAAACGCTTGCACTAAACCTTGCTGTGCTGGATGGTCAACTTCTGCGGCGGCGGCGGCATGAGGACCAGTACCTTGACCCGCTTCATTTGAATAGACACCACGTTTAACGCCCCAACCTATTGCGGCACCAAAACCTGCCATAGGCGTGAATGCATCACCAATAATCATCATAAATGCATCAGGCAATAAAGTGATGTTTAAGCCGATAATAATTAACGAAATCAAAATATAAGCTAATGCCATAAACGGTACGACTACTTGAGTAAAATTAGCAATACGTTTAACACCACCAAAAATGATAAAACCTAACAATATTACAATACCCGTTGCAGTATAAAGCTTAGCATAGCTAATAACGCCAATAGCCGTTTCAATACTACCACTGTTGGAGAATACCTGTTCTACTGCGGTGCCAATGGTATTTGATTGCACCGTTGGCAATAAAACACCGGTAGCAAGGATAGTGGCAATAGCAAAAGTCCAGGCATACCATTTTTGTCCCATCGCTTTTTCAATATAATAAGCGGGACCACCATGGTATTTGCCATCGTGCTCTTCTTTATATATTTGCGCATTTGTTGATTCTACATAAGCCGTAGCAGCGCCAAAAAAAGCAACAATCCACATCCAAAAAACGGCACCTGGACCACCAAAACCGATTGCAGCAGCAACACCAGCAATGTTACCCGCACCAACACGACCTGACAGTGAAATAGCTAACGCTTGAAAAGATGAAATACCTTTCTCAGAGCTTTTACCAGACATTAATAAACGCCACATTTCTGAAAACTGGCGTACTTGCACGAATCGGGTTAGTACGGTAAAAAATAAACCTGCGCCTAAGCACAGATAAATCAGCGCACTGCTCCATATATATCCATTAATAGTATTGACTAAATCTTGCACGTAAATTTCCTCTTATTTTTATTTATTCTTATAATTATTTTATTATGTTGATGAGGTACTAACTTATCTTAAGTCATCTACTAAATGATATATACCCGTTAAGAAATCACGTCCTAACAAGCTACTTCGAATGTCAGACCAACCCATACTGTAATCAGGTAATAAGTCATTATCTTTAAAAGGCATCTCTATAGTGTAGGCTAAACATTTAAATTGATTACCAACCCAATTAGTACCCACGGTTGGGTTTGCTTTGCCTGGTTCATCTTTATCATAACCACGCTCATCTTGAAATTCAGGCGTTAATGATAATAATATGGTTTTGAATTTATCTTCAAGTGCCTTAAGACGTTCATCATAATTAACAACACCTTCACAACCAGCTAAAAAGTTAACTGGTAATGCCTCGTCGCCATGAACATCTAAAAACATATCAATGCCTGTTTCAAACATTTTTTCTCGAACTAAATAGACTTCTGGGCTACGCTCCATTGAAGGCGCTAACCATTCACGGTTTAAGTTTGCACCAACCGCATTCGTACGAAGATGACCACGAACACTGCCATCAGGGTTCATGTTGGGTACAATATAAAATACAGCCTTATTTAATAGTGCACGTGCAACACCATCATCTTCATCAAGCAGACGATCAAGAAAACCTTCAATGAACCATTCTGCCATCGTTTCACCGGGATGTTGTCGTGCGGTTAACCAAATAACACGTTTGCCCTCACCTTCTTCACCGACTTTCAATAAACTAATATCTCGACCATCAAGTGTTTGGCCTAGTACTTGTAACTGACAATCTAAATGCATTTGCGCATTGTGTAATAAATCTTGGTGACGATCATAACTATAGGGAGAGAAATAAGCGAAATAGACCGAATCATATTCTGGCGTTAGCGTAATAGTAAGCTTTTCTCCGTCATAACTTGTTGGTACACGAAACCAATGGTCACGATCATACGAGGCTACGGCTTGATAATCTTCCCAACCTTCAACATAAGCGGATTTCCCCGCATTAGTGAGATGCATAACATGTTCTTGGCGAGTATTAGTAGGAGTAACATCGGTTTGTAACTTGAAATGAAACCATTGATAAAATTCAGATTGATTGTCGTGTTTTATTTCTAGTTGAATATTGCTAGCGTCAGTTGCGTTAATAACACGAATATTGCCGCTATCAAAGTTGTCAGTTATTTGCATAAAATAAGGTGCCTTTTTTTTTCATATCGATTATATAATTGCACGGTATGGTTTAAAAAATAAAGAAACAGTGTACACAAACATACTCATTTTAACTACAATGATCACTATAAGGATCTTAAATAAAGACCAAGCTCTGAAGAATATCCCATAGATTTACCAATAATTGTATTTTCTTCGCTAATAACATAATAACTTGGGTATGCTGAAATAGAAAATGCCTGTTTTATGTTTTCATTACCTAACGCTATTGGAAAAGTTAATTGGTGCTGTTTAGTAAAATCCATCACTTCATCTGCGTTACTATAATCGAGTGCGACAGCAATAACGTCAAGGTGATCATTTTTCTCATATAATGTTTGTAAATTTCCAATACTGATGTGACAAATTTGACACCAAGGGGCAAAGAAATAAATAACCGTTTTTTTACCTTGTGCGTTTAACGATATGGTTTCATCCATTATTGTTGGCACTTGAGTAAATAACAAATCACTCGTTGCTTTTATTTTTGTGTCAGTAGACAACATACTGGTTTCACGAAGAAATGACGCCCCTTGAAAAATAGCGATAAAAAGCAGAGCCTGAAGGATTAAATTACGGAGTGTGGAAAACAAACTATTGCGCCTTTAATTGGATGATTAGCATAGTAGACCAGATCATCATTAATTTATTGCAAATAAAATGAATTGTTAAAAAAAAGAGCAACTAGCAAAATACTAGTAGCTCTATATTTTAAATAAATAACAGTAACTATTAATTTGTCACTTAACTTATTTTTGTTAAACCATTCATATAAGGTTGCAATACGGTAGGAATTTCAATACTACCGTCAGCTTGTTGATAGTTTTCCAACACAGCTACCAAAGTACGCCCTACGGCTAAACCCGAGCCATTTAAGGTATGTAATAATTCTGGCTTGTTAGTTTCACTACTGCGAAAACGTGCTTGCATGCGACGGGCTTGAAATGCACCCATGTTTGAACAAGAAGAAATTTCACGGTAAGTATTTTGCGCTGGTAACCACACTTCTAAATCAAACGTTTTCGTTGCACTGAAACCAACATCGCCGCTACATAATGCCATTGTGCGATAAGGTAGTTCTAGTTTTTCAAGAATAGCTTCTGCGTGTGACGTTAATTCATCTAAAGCAGTAAAGGAATTTTCAGGTTTAACTAATTGTACCATTTCTACTTTGTCAAACTGGTGCTGACGAATAAGACCACGTATATCGCGACCGCCTGAGCCTGCTTCGCTACGAAAACAAGGCGTGTGTGCTGTCATTTTAATGGGTAACTCAGCTTCATCAACAATTTCATCACGGTACATATTCGTTAAGGGGACTTCTGATGTTGGAATTAATGAGAATTTTTTACCCGACAAGTCAGTATGAAATAAGTCTTCACCAAATTTTGGTAATTGCCCAGTACCGTACAAGGAATTAGCATTCACTAAATAAGGCACGTACATTTCATCATAACCATGCTCTTCAGTGTGTATATCAAGCATAAACTGCGCTAATGCTCGGTGTAATTTTGCAATTTTGCCACGCATAACAGCAAAACGTGTGCCGGCTAATTTTGCACCACTTTCAAAGTCTAAACCTTTATCTACACCAAAACCAAGATCAACATGATCTTTTACTTCAAAGTCAAATTCACGTGGTGTACCCCAACGTTTCACTTCAACGTTATCATCTTCGTCTTTACCCTCAGGGACAGACTCATCTAATAAATTGGGTATTGCGCTAGCAATTTCATTAATTTTTGCGAGCACATCGTCTTGCTCTATTTTTGCTGTATCTAAGTCATTACCCAGTTGGCTAACCGCAGCGAGTAATGGCGCAATGTCTTCACCACGCGCTTTGGCTTGACCAATAGATTTTGAGCGCGTGTTGCGCTCATTCTGTAATTCTTGAGTTTTTACTTGAATAGACTTACGTTGATCTTCTAAGGCAGTTAAAGTTGCAGTATCAAGCGTAAAGCCACGTTTTGCCAATTGTATGGCAATGTTATCTAAATCAGTTCTAAGTTGTTTTGCATCAAGCATAATTATTCACGTATCTGTCTAATTGAAGTTAAAGTTAAAATTTGTTAATCACATTATTTAGCCAAGGCAGAAACCAGATACAAACCTAATCCTGCCGCAGCTATACAAAGCGAAACATTTAATAAAATATTAATGGCCGCTTTGAGTAGGTCCCCTTGTTGAATTAATAACAAAGAGTCTAATGAAAATGTTGAAAAGGTGGTAAAAGCACCTAAAAATCCAATACCAATTAAGGTTCTATGGACATTAATATCTAAAATTTCATGTTCTATTAACTGGTATAACAAACCCATAATAAATGAGCCGGTGATATTAACCATCAATGTTGCAAAAGGAAACCCCTTACCGAGCCAATTTAACACTAATTGTGAAATATAAAAACGCAAACTTGCGCCACATGCTCCGCCAAGGGCGACAAAAGCATATAAGGTAAAGTTACTAATGGTATTACTCATAGGGAAGCTCATAGCGCTGCTCATTACTGTTTTGATTCAATTGTTGTAAATAATCTAACTTTTCTTTTAATTGTTTTTCTAAACCACGATCGCTTGGCTGATACAGCTCAGTATTATAGCCACTAGCCTTTACCAAGGCTTCTGGAAAATAGTTTTCACCGGCAGCAAAGGCGTTTACTTCATTATGTGCATAACGATACTCGCTACCATGACCTAAAGCCTTCGTGATATTGCTCGTTGAGTTTTTTAAATGGTTTGGTACATCTAAGCTTGAGGTTTGCTCTGCTAATATTTTAGCTTGATTAAACGCCATATAAACAGCATTACTTTTCGGCGCTAGCGCCATATAGACAGTTGCTTGTGCAATAGCTCGCTCCCCTTCACTTGGTCCTACCCTGTGAAAAGTATCCCAAGCATTGATGGCTAATTGCATTGCGCGCGGATCTGCATTTCCAATATCTTCACTCGCAATAGCTAATAAACGCCGGGCAACATAAAGTGCATCACCACCGCCGGTTAGAATTCTGGCATACCAATATAAAGCAGCATCTGGGTCTGAGCCACGTACCGATTTATGAAAAGCGCTAATTAAGTCGTAAAAGGCATCGCCGCCTTTATCATAAAGCGCAATTTTACTGCCAGCTACTTGTGCTATGAGTTCAACAGATATTGTTATGCTCTTATCTGGCCCTGTTATAGAAGCCGTTTGACTATCCAGACAGTTTTCTAGCAAATTCAGTAATCGCCTAGCATCACCGTCACTTCGATTTAATAAACTTTGTTTAGCATCGTCATCAAGAACAATACTAATATTTTTCTCTTGAGATACTAACGCTAAGGCTCTTGCTAGTACTTGCGCTAACTCTTCATGATTAAGCTTTTTTAAAGTATAAACACGGGCACGCGATAAAATTGCCTGATTTAATTCAAAGGCAGGATTTTCAGTGGTTGCGCCAATAAAAACAATGGTGCCATCTTCAATAAAGGGCAAAAATGCATCTTGCTGAGATTTATTAAAGCGATGCACTTCATCAACAAAAAGTACGGTTTTAGTGTCTTTACTGCGCGCTTCATTAGGATTGTTTTTGGCTCTAATTTTAGCTTGTTCAATAGCAAGGCGAATGTCTTTAATACCTGAGGTTACCGCAGAAAGTCTGACAACTTTAGCGTTAGCGTGAGTTGCAATAATTTCAGCTAACGTAGTTTTTCCGCTACCTGGTGGTCCCCAAAAAATAAGCGAGTGACAATGCCCTTGTGCTATTGCTTGGCGCAGTGGCGAGTCAACGCTAAGAATGTGTTGCTGACCAACATAATCAACTAGACTTTTTGGACGCATCTTTGCTGCGAGAGGTGCAGATAAAGAAGCAGCTAGAGGTTCTGTCTGATTACTTGTTGTGCCTTGTTCTAAACCAAACAAGCTAGTTTGTTGTTGTTCGTTTTCCACAAAAGTCCCTGTTAAACAATTATTATCTAATTAGCGCGTTGATCATCAATTTGTACACCTTCGGGCACAACAAAATTGAACAAACTCGCATCTGGTATATTCTGATCATCAAAATGAGTTAACTTAATATGACTTAACTGCCCTGTTGCATCTAAAAAGTAAAACTGTTGCAGGTTGCTCTTTTTATTACTTAAATCAAAAATTAAAGTTAAGCTTTTAATTTGGCTATGCACATCTTTAGCACTGATAACGAAGCTTTCGCTTTTTTTGTCAGTATTTTTATTTGCTTTAGTAACCGTGTATTGTTGCCACAAGGTTTCATCTTTACTGGTTAGCAATAATATCGGCGTTTTTGCAATGGCGGCTGATAAAGAATACACACTCACTTGCTCAATCCACGGGTTATAAAACCAAACATCCTGTCCATCAGACACAATAGCAAGCTCATCGGGCTCATTAGTATGCCAATTAGCTAAATTTGGCTTACTTATTGCCAGTTTACCTGAGCTTGTCTCAAGTATTTCACCTGCATCACTGCGTACTTCTTGACTAAAGTTAGCACTAAAATAATCAAGGTTGGCAAGTTTAGCCATTAAAGTACTTTTAGCCTCTAATGATTTTTGTACAGCTGACGTTTGTATCGCTGACTGTTGACTAGTTGACTGAGTGTTTTTTGCAGCTACCTTGGTAACGGTAGTAGCATGCTCATTGGCTTGTGCCATACTGCCCAGAGAGGTATTTAATACTACCGCTAAAGCAAACAATGTTTTATTTAAGTAAAGAGGTACATAATTGATATTCATTTTTTATCCGAATTTATTCCTATTTAGTTTCTTATTTAATTTTTAATTGGCGGTGGTGCTAACACTTCACGAGCGCCATTATTACCGGCAGTTGACACTACGCCTTGAATTTCCATTTGTTCAACTATTCTGGCAGAGCGGTTATAACCAATTCTAAATTGTCTTTGTACGCTAGAGATAGACACACGGCGTTTTTCGGTAACAAAATTTACCGCTTCATCATAAAGAGCATCTATTTCTTCATCTTCACTGCCTTCGGCTTGCTCACCCGGCAATAACATATCGGGATCACTACCACCGGCTAAAATTTCATCAACATAATCAGGCACACCGCGTGATTTCCAATCTTTAACCACAGCATGTACTTCATGATCGTCAATGAAAGCACCGTGTACACGCGTTGGTACGCCTGTGCCCGGTGGTAAATAAAGCATATCACCCATGCCCAATAACTGCTCTGCCCCTTGTTGATCTAAAATGGTTCGAGAGTTCAAACCAGATGACACTTGAAACGCCATGCGCGTTGGAATATTCGCTTTGATCAAACCAGTGATAACATCTACCGAGGGGCGCTGTGTCGCAAGGATTAAATGAATACCAGCAGCACGCGCTTTTTGCGCAATACGCGCTATTAACTCTTCTACTTTTTTACCAACAATCATCATCATGTCAGCAAATTCGTCAACAATAACAACAATACTAGGTAGTTTTTCTAATAACGGAGGTGTTTGATCTAAACCATCTCTAGGTTGCCATATGGGGTCAATAATTGGCTCACCATCTTTAATAGCACTAAGCACCTTTTTGTTATATCCCTTTAAATTTCGAACACCAAGCGCAGACATAACCTTGTAACGGCGCTCCATTTCACCAACACACCAGCGCAGTGCGTTAGCTGCGTCTTTCATGTCGGTAACAACTTCGGACAGTAAATGAGGAATGCCTTCGTAAACGCTTAATTCAAGCATTTTCGGGTCAATCATAATCAAGCGCACATCTTCAGGGGTTGATTTATACAACAAGCTAACAATCATGGTGTTAACACCCACTGATTTACCTGAGCCTGTGGTACCTGCGACTAATAAATGTGGCATTTTTGCCAAATCGACTACTACTGGTTCGCCCGCAATATCTTTACCTAGCACCATAGTTAATGGTGAGCTTGCTTCTACAAATGCTTCACATGAAATAACTTCACTTAAGCGCACAATTTCTCTGTGCTTATTAGGTAACTCTAATCCAATAACTGATTTCCCCGGAATAACTTCAACCACACGCACACTAATTGCGGATAACGCCCGGGCTAAATCTTTCGATAAAGAGCTAATTTTACTCACTTTCATGCCCGGAGCTAAATCTAACTCAAAGCGTGTGATCACCGGTCCTGGGTATACAGCAACAACGCGAGCTTCTACTTTAAAGTCAAGTAACTTAGCTTCTACTAAGCGACTAACCTGCTCTAATTCTTCTTGATTAATAGGGTTTTTGGCTTTGTCTGCGCGATCAAGTAAATCAATTGAAGGCATACCTTCAAATTTTTCTTCCACACTAGGTACTAAATTTACTTGGCTGGTATCAGAGCTAGTAACCAATTCACTGCGCTGTTGTTTGTCATCGGCAACGTCAATTTTTTCAACCGCCGCAAAAGCAGCAGTAATTTCTGAGTCATTAACATGCTCTTGTACGTTAATCTCAAGTGGCCCGCCCATTAAGTCATTAATATCAACAAATGGCGCTTGTGGTTGCTCGTCTTCTTTTGTTGCATTAGCACTAAAAAAGGGTATGGATATTTTTTTCTTCGAAGATTCTTTTATTTTGGCCTTAACAAAGTCATCTTTTTCATCAAATAATGTTTCATCTCCACTATTTGCAGCATTGTTCTCTTTAACTTTACGTTCTTCATCTGTCGACTCACCCGTGCCAAATTGATTTTTAATTATCTTGGGGAGCTGCTTTAAAAACACCAATGCCGCGATGGTGTAACGGCCAACATCATCGATAAAATTAATCCATGAAAAGCCCGTTAATAATACAAAACCTGCGCAGCTAAACATCAAAAATATTAACGTGCTACCAACAAATGAAAAATAAGGAAGAAACGTTGTGCTTAATACATTTCCTAATATGCCACCAGCCGAGAAATAATAAATATCATCAAAATTCATGCTAGCTATTGAGGTTATGCCTAAATAAAAAATAATAAAACCAATCAGCTTTAAGCCAATAGTTAAATAGTCTAATTGCATTAATTGGTGGTATTTCTGAAACAGTAACCAACCAACAATAGCGACAACAAAGGGTAAGGTATAAGCAATAAAGCCAAACAGGTTTAATAATAAATCAGAAATATAGGCACCAACTGCGCCGCCAAGATTTCTAACTGGCGTTTGATAACCCGTTTGTGCCCAACCAGGGTCAGCGGGATCAAAACTAAATAATGCCAACATTAAAAACATGGCAAAGACACTAAAAAAGAGTAAGCCTGTTTCTAGCAAGCGCTGTACACCACTTAACTGTTTTGTTGATGACTCATCAACTTGGCTATTAACAGATTCACGATTGGATTCGTCTGTATTTTTCACTAGTTCTGAAGACAATTAAAATTCCATGATAAACGGGGATTAGTGATAGATATACTCATGTTACCTCAAAATTCTGATATAAACATTTTGAATGTGCAATGACTATAAGTAAAATAACAAATTATCGCTTGATTGGTAACTCATTACTGGATTTAATTTCATCCATAACCACATAAGTTCTACTTTCACTTACCGCGGGTAATCGTAATAAGGTATCCCCTAATAACTGTCGATAAGCTAGCATATCTTTAACTCGGGTTTTTAATAGAAAATCAAAATTACCCGAAACTAAGTGACATTCTTGTATAACACCTAATTCGTGAACCGCAGCTGCAAAATCATCAAAAACATCTGGGCTAGTTTTTGTTAACGTAATTTCGACAAACACTAACAAAGCAAAATCTAATTTTGATGGATTTAAAATGGCTTGATAACCTGTTATATATTTTTCTTTTTCTAGACGTTTAACCCTTTCTAAACAAGGCGTTGGACTTAAACCAACACGTTTTGACAGTTCAACATTTGATAATCGACCATCTTTTTGCAATTCAACAAGTATATTCTTATCAATACGGTCTAGTTTCTTACTTATTACTGAATTCATGCTTTATATATCACCACAACTAAGCCTATTTTTAGCATTATATATCGCCTTTTAAAATATTTCGACAGGTTATTCTATTAAATTACACATATACTAGTCGCATCTAAAACAAGATAACTTCACCTAAGAAGTTGCAATAAGTTAAACTTAAGAGAGAAAATTATGATTATTGGTGTACCTAAAGAAATTAAAAACCACGAGTATCGTATCGGCTTAACGCCTGCTGGCGTGAAAGAGCTATCAGTACATGGTCATGCGGTGATTGTTGAAAATAACGGTGGCGCTTCTATTGGGTTTGACAATGAACAGTATATTGAAGCGGGTGCAAAAATAATCGACAGTGCAACAGAAATATTTGCAACTGCTGACATGATCATCAAGGTAAAAGAGCCACAACCTATAGAATGTAAAATGCTTCGCCCAGGCCAAATTTTATTTACTTACTTACATTTAGCACCCGATCCACAACAAACTGAATTGTTAGTGGCTTCTGGCGCAACTTGTATTGCTTATGAAACAGTAACATCGCCTACCGGTGGGTTACCTTTATTAGCACCAATGTCTGAAGTGGCAGGCCGTATGTCTATTCAAGCAGGAGCTCATGCCTTAGAAAAAGCACAAGGCGGTTTAGGTGCTTTGTTAGGTGGTGTTCCAGGTGTTGCTCCAGCCAAAGTGTTAATTATTGGCGGTGGTGTCGTTGGTACTCAAGCTGCTCGTATGGCAATAGGCATGGGCGCAGATGTTACTATTTTAGATCGTTCTCTACCTCGTTTACGTCAATTAGATACTGAATTTGATGGTCGTTTAAAAACAGTTTACTCAACTGCTGATGCGATGAACCAATTAATCGTTGAGGCTGACTTAGTTATTGGCGCGGTCTTAATTCCAGGTGCCGCAGCGCCTAAATTAGTAACAAAAGAGCACATTAAAATGATGAAAAAAGGTGCTGTGATTGTTGATGTAGCCATTGATCAAGGTGGTTGTTTTGAAACATCAAAAGCAACCACTCATCAAGACCCGACTTATATTGTTGATGATGTTGTGCATTATTGTGTTGCTAACATGCCAGGTGGCGTGGCTCGCACTTCAACAATGGCGTTAACTAATGCAACGATGCCATTTGCAGTGACTATTGCAAATAAAGGCGCTAAGCAAGCATTACTTGATGATGAACACTTATTAGCTGGTTTAAATGTAATGGGTGGTAAAATCACTTACAAGCCAGTTGCCGATGTACTAGGCTATGAATTTGTAGAGCCGAGAGTTGTGCTAAACGCTTAATATTTACTTATCAGTAAATAGCAATAAACCGCAATAAAATTATTTTAAAAGAGTACAAATGCCTATTTGTACTCTTTTTTGCTTTTTTTTACCCTCTTTTTTATTAGAAAATTTGACATTCTCACTATACACCCTTGATAGAACCTCTTATCATCCCAATTAATAAAGTTATTATCTAATACCATTTGGTAGCATTATCAAAGGTATCACTCTCAAAAAATTCTGGAGAACTCATTCATGAGCGACGTTAGACATTGTCCACTACTTATTCTAGGCTCAGGCCCTGCTGGTTACACTGCTGCTGTATATGCAGCTCGTGCTAATTTAAAACCTGTGATGATCACAGGCATGCAACAAGGTGGTCAATTAACAACAACAACAGACGTTGAAAACTGGCCTGGTGATGCTGATGATTTAACCGGTCCTGCCTTAATGGATCGAATGCAAAAACATGCAGAAAAATTTGATACTGAAATTATTTTTGATCATATTAACAAAGTAGATTTTTCAAAACGTCCCTTTACGTTAACCGGAGATAATGGCACTTTTACTTGTGATGCATTAATTATCTGTACTGGCGCATCGGCACAATACTTAGGTTTACCTTCAGAAGAAGCCTTTATGGGACGCGGTGTTTCAGCCTGTGCTACCTGTGATGGTTTCTTTTATAAAAATCAAAAAGTAGCGGTTGTTGGCGGTGGTAATACCGCTGTTGAAGAAGCGCTTTATTTATCTAACATTGCCAGTGAAGTACATTTAATTCATCGTCGTGAAGGTTTCCGATCTGAAAAAATACTCACCGACCGTTTAGCTGAAAAAGTTAAAAACGGCAATATCATCTTACATATCGATCGTACTTTAGATGAAGTATTAGGTGATAACATGGGCGTGACGGGCTTGCGTTTAAAAGACACTAAATCTGATGCTACAGAAGAACTTGATGTTGCTGGGGTATTTATCGCTATTGGCCACAAGCCAAATACCGATATATTTAAAGATCAGCTTGCCATGGAGAATGGTTATTTAACCATTCAAAGCGGTAGCCAAGGTAATGCAACACAAACCAGTGTTGAAGGTGTTTTTGCTGCGGGTGATGTTGCTGATCATATTTACCGTCAAGCAATCACTTCAGCCGGTGCTGGTTGTATGGCGGCACTAGACGCTGAACGCTTCCTTGACTCACAATAACACATTGTCGAGTTAGGTTTAATCAACTATGAGCCAAGTACTATATCAACTTAACGGTAATAACTTGGCTTTTCCTCCAGTCGATTGCGCCCTCACTGAGCCAAATGGTTTACTCGCTGTAGGCGGCGATTTACAAGCAAAACGATTAATTAATGCCTATACACAAGGGATATTTCCTTGGTTTAGTGAGAACGACCCGTTGATGTGGTGGTCTCCTGATCCTAGAGCAATTATCAAGTTGTGTGATTTACGAATCAATCGAACGCTACGTAAGGCATTAAAAAAGTCCTCCTATAAAGTCACGTTAAACACTGCCTTTGAGCAAGTTATCAAGCAATGTGCTGATGCGCCTTTTCGTGATGATGGCACATGGATACTGCCAGAGATGCAAGCGGCTTATATCAACTTACATCAATTAGGCTATGCCCATTCTATTGAGGTGTGGCAAACAGTTGACGATGGCATACCTGAGCCAAAACAAGCACTCGTTGGTGGTTTATACGGCATAGCTATCAATGGCTTTTTTTCTGGTGAGTCAATGTTCTATACACAAGCAAATGCCTCGAAATTTGCTTTAGTTGCTTTGAGTAATTTATTAAGCTCACTTGACGTTGATTTTATTGATTGTCAGCTACTTAATCCCTTTTTAGCTGATATGGGCGCGATAGAAATATCACGTAAAGATTTTATCAACAGTAAACAAACGGCCATAAACAAAAAAGTGGTAACAAATTTTTGGCAAGCTCGTGAGCTATACTTATATGAATAATACATTGAAACAAATAAATGGCTGAGTAACAGTAGTAGTATGAACGATGACAGTATGAACAATGATAGTATCAAAGTTGGCATAACAAAAACCTTTCCTTGTAATTATTTACCTGACAAAGAAGAGCGGTTGTTGATTGCTGTTGACGAACGTTTACAAAACAATCGTGGTTATAGTTTGCTGATGATGGAAGGATTTCGCCGCAGTGGCGATCAATCTTATCGTCCCCACTGCCCTCATTGTAATGCTTGCCAGTCAATTCGAGTTATTGTTGATAAGTTTACGCCTTCTAAAAGCCAAAAGCGTTCATTAAAACGTAATGATCACTTTCAAATAACGACTTCTGAACACTTAAAAGATGACTACTACCCTTTGTATGAAAACTACATTAATACATGTCATCAAGATGGCAGTATGTTCCCTGCTAATTATCAACAGTTTAAAAGTTTTCTTTCTAGCAAATTAACCAAGCAATTATTTATTGAAACGTGGTTAGTGGATAATGGCAAAAAAGAGTTAGTATGTTTAGCGGTAACTGACCTATTGTTAAATGGTTTATCTGCTGTTTATACATTCTATCACCCCAACTTTAAAGCACATGGTTTGGGCGTATTTTCTATTCTTACTCAAATTAAGTTGTGCAAAAAACTAAGCTTATCGTACTTATATTTAGGTTACCAAATAGATGATTGTCAAAAGATGAATTATAAAAATCGCTATTTCCCTTATGAAAGATTTATCGATCAACAATGGTCACTTGTCCAAAAGTAATGAACATCGCCAATTTCCTATTAAATAATTCATTTCTATCGTAAATAAACCGCTTCAAAGCTTTACATTGGCTGCGCAATTAGGCATTATTCGCGCAGCTTTTTTTATCGGTAATAATTTATAACAATTTAAGTTGAAATTATTGCTTGTTTGCACAACATATAGAGGTTTAGCGCCCCATGGCGAAAGAAGAAAATATTGAAATGCAAGGTACGGTTTTAGACACGTTACCTAACACTATGTTCCGAGTTGAATTAGAGAATGGCCACGTGGTTACTGCTCATATTTCAGGTAAAATGCGTAAAAACTATATCCGTATTTTAACTGGTGATAAAGTAACTGTTGAATTAACGCCATACGATTTATCTAAAGGTCGCATTATTTTCCGTGCCAGATAGTTTATTGCGCTAAAGACAATGTAACACCATCGCGAATATCACAGCGAATAAATTATTTTCTTGGTGTTAACTTAATATTAGAAATTAAAAACCAGCATTATTTAAAAGTGCTGGTTTTTTTGTATGTATATTTCCAAAAAGATGATCAGTAATTCAGGCATGTCTATATGAAAAATATTAAGCTTATTACCATCTAAATCACGAAAGTAGCCTGCATAAAATCCTTACCTTTCACCTCGAAGTCCTAGAATGCCAATCTAATACCTAAAGTTAAAGAACGCCCCGCTTGTGGCGCAATATCTTTAATAAAGGAGGTATGGTTGATAACTTCATCATCAAGTAGATTGGTTCCTTTCATAAAAAAGGTATAATCACTGTTTTTTATCGAAAATTGGTAATTAAAATCAATATTCACGAGCGTATAGCCCGCTGTGCTCGTTTCAAATTCTGCAACATTATCTTGTTTCATATATCGAATAATATCGAGGTCTATATACCAATCACTCCTTTCATAGATCACACCTGCGCCCATTCGTAGTGGCGATATTCGCGGTAAGTTGCCCTCATCAGCAAGTTCCCCCTTTACATAATCAGCTTGGCTGTGCAAGGTTATCGTACTTGAGCCAGAATCGGATACAACCCAATCTAATTCAAATTCCAGTCCACTAAAGATGGCATCCTCTTGAATAAATTGTAATACAGGTAAACCATCTTCTATATTGCCCGTCGCTTTTTCATAAATAAATTGATCAAAGCTATTATAGAAAGCGTTCAATGTGAACTTAACGTTTCCTTGATGCTTACGCAAAGAAACGTCAATATTATTAGCTGTTTCATTTTCAAGATTAATATTACCCAACTCGAAAGATTGTGTTGCTAAATGAGGACCGTTTGAGAGTAATTCTTCGGCATTAGGTGGGCGTTGGGCATGTGCTAAGGCTAACGAGAGGGAATATGAGGGATTGAATTTCCATAATCCCCCTATGGATGCACTGAAGGCATCATTTTTTAATGAGTTAACCAGACTATCTGAACGCACGGTTTGTTTGTCGCTACGGATACCCCATTCCAGATTCACATTTCCAAACGATTTTTCTTCCACAAGAAACACGCCAATTGATTCTGTTATTGATGGTGGTACGAATGCCTCTGCCCCTATGGCAGAAAAATCACGATTATTGATTTGTACTCCCAGAGCGCCTTGCCATTCATCTAAGGGAGTATGGAGTAGTTCAAAACGTGTTTCGTCCGCTTTATTAGTGAACGTCGTGCCAATTTCTTCGCCTTCAAGTTCAACATGCTGATAGTCATTACGACCATACCTGAACTTGATTTGCTTGATGCCAGTAAAAGGCTTAAACAAAGTTCCCTTTACATCAAATCGTTGTTGTTCTACGTCCAGACGTACCAATTCATCCGCATTTTCTTCTGCTGGCAGTCCATAATTATTATTGTATTGCCCAAAAGAAACACCGATAAAGCCTTGATCTTTATCTACCCATGACATGCCCAGTGTCGTACCGTCGGCAGAAATATCACTATTGGTTAACTTGCCACCCAAAGAAGAAGGTAAATTTATATCCTTGGTATCACGTTTATAGCCATCTACATGCCAGGCCCACTGGCCAAGACCACCATCTAGGCGAGCAACTCCCGCTTTTTCGTTTGAGGCAGAGCCGTAACGAGCTTCAACGGCTCCCTCTAATCCATCTTCTGGCAACTTTTCTGGGATCCGGTTGTCAACAACATTGACCACGCCGCCAATAGCACCGCCGCCATAAAGCAAGGTCACAGGCCCTTTTAATACTTCAATTTGTTCTGCTAAAAGCGGCTCACTGGAAATGGCATGATCAGGGCTGGTTGATGACGCATCTAAAGTACTGACACCATTTTGCAAAGTTCTGACACGACTACCGCTGAGCCCTCTGATCACTGGCCGTCCTGCACCTGAACCATAGGATGACACTGAAACGCCAGGTTCCTGTGCCAGAGTTTCCCCTAAATTAGCACTTCTTTTATTGACTAACTCTTCCCCACTTAAGACAATGACAGGGATAGCCATTTCTAATATGCCTCTGTCGTGAATGCTCGCGGTAACTCTTATAGTTTCAATTTCTGAACCTTTGACTTCGATAAGCGTTGTTTTATCCGAGGAAAAAGAAATGTTTTTCTTTCTAGTGAGGTAAGAATCTACTTCAACGTCAATGGTATAAAGAGTTTCGTTAGCACCACTAAACTGAAAACTTCCATTTTCATCCGTGGTTTTAATAATGTCATAGCCAACAATACTGACTTTGACATTCGTTACTGGGGTTCCATCTCGATGGATAATTTGGCCTGACAAGGTATTTAGTTGATCTGACATCTTGTTACTATTTGCGATAAAACTAGCAAAAAGCATTAACATAATGATTATTCGACGCATTTTATATTTCTCAAATTTTTCTAATTACAGTTAATCACCGAAATTTAAAATGGGATCAACTGGCAGACAACCAACTAACATTATTCTTTCGAATAAAAATAATCAGTTATCGATAAATAATTGTTTTTTATGATATTTAGGTGAAAATTTGAGGAGGGCCGCGTAAATAAATAAGACGGTGAGTGATTAACTCATCGTGTGAAATATTGGAAAAACGGTAAATAAATCGCGCAGTGATTAAATCAAAAAGTGAATGGTTGGATGCTGTATGTGTAGAACCTAAAGAGGAAAGTTTGTTACAGACTTTACAAACATGGTTTGGTTGATGTGCATTGCCATCATACTGATGGTCTTGATATATGAACTGCATAAAAAGAAAACAAATCAATGCTAGCGACAGCACTAAATTTTGGTTCTTTTTAAGGTTCGCAGTTTGTTTCATTTAAGTAGTAGAAGATTATTGATAGTAATGTGATATTATCACACCACCATCCCGTGAGCAATAATAAGAACAAGGTAATAATAGATAGTACGGTTTCTAAAAATGGCCTACAGTCCAACGGAACGAAAAGTAACTCTAATATCAGAGATCAACTAACTTGTCCGGTATTTTATTTTTTTTATAGCTTGTTTTTCATGGTAACTTTCTCCTTTAATTTGATAAAGATCACTGTGATGAACAAGCCTATTAATGGCGGCAACTGTCGTTATATTATCACCGAATATACTGTCCCACTCACTGAACACTAGCAATGATGGCGTTTACAGGCAGTATAAAAATTTGAATCTGTAATTAATCGTCTTCCAATCCATCGATAATTGGGCAACCATCTTCACTCCCCATACATAAATTGATCAATAATTTGAACTCATTTCTCAATAGCGCTAATTCTTTCAGGTGGATCTCTATATCCGCTAGTTTTTCTCCCGCGAGTTGCCTGACCTCGGGTTTAGCCTGTAGAGGTGCTTCTCTAAAATTGAGTAATTGACTTATCTCCTTAAGGCTAAAGCCCATGCGTTGAGCTCGTCTAATGAACTTGAGTCGGGAGAGATCTTTATCGCAGTAACTACGTAATCCAGAAACGTTACGAGCAATAGCTGGCAGTAGTTTAATTTTTTCATAGTAACGCAAGGTATCGGCACTGATGTTAAGCCGTTTGGTCACTTCACCAATTTGATACATGTTCAACACTCTCAGAAGATAAAATAATACTCATTGAGTAGTATAGTCCCATCATGGTGAGGGATATTCCACCCACTTTTTCAAAATAATGATGCCAGCGAATACCGATTCTCAAAGACTGCAAATCGCCTTGATACATCAGTTTATTTATAGTGACGCCAAACGCTTTTGTAATTCATCACGGAATCGTTTTAATGACGGCATCGCGCTAAAAACCAATTCACCATTTATCGCAATCGAGGGAGTTGATAATATTCCCAGAGAAACTGCGTAATCGAGCTGCTCTAATACATCAAGTTCCCGATATTCAACTCGGTCATCAGCCAACTCGTCTATCAGCACTTGGATACGCTTTTTGGCAGCACTACAACGGTGACAGGCTGTGGCGGAAAATAGTTCAATAGCGATGGGCGTTGTCATTATTGACTAAACGCTATCGTGGTTAAAATGATCACTATTAATTTTTTCATCAGTGTTTCCTCTTACGATTATAACAATGAGCCAATAGTTCAGTTCATGGATTTGGAACTTGGTACAACTTCAATTCAATCGCCGTTATCCTTCCAGCCATAGTTGTAGTGGCAAAGCCAAAAACGCGGCAAAGAAACCGATGCACCACAACACCACAGAAAACCAATAAATACGACGATTCCACACTTGGGTTTTATTGCACAGCGCATCGAGTTTGGGATCAACGGGACAGCTGCGACCGGGGCGATACATTAACCAAGCCGAAAGTGCGAGCAGGCTGCCAGAAATACCGAACACCCAAGATTTATACAGGCTTAGTATCACCAAAAAAGGGAAGTTGCTCACCATCGAAGCGACTGTCGCTCCCATACCCAAGGTCACCAACGTGATAGGAATGGCGCAGCAAACCAAGGTACCTGTGGTGGTGAACAATGCCAGCCAGGTCAGTCCAGTTTCTTTTTTGTTATCAATATCTTTACTATCAGTGTCTTTGCTATCATCATTGTGAATTGGCAGTACATCTTTTGATGTTTTTGCTTGAATTGACATCAATCACTCCTCTTTATTATTTGCGCTCGTGTCAAACTATCTTAAGCTTAGTCTACTTGCTGGAGTTAACGCCATGTCAAGGATTGTTTTGTTCTGCTTTCGCTACAGTTGTTTTTTTCATACTTCGATAGGTAAATCCGGCATCGTTAAACAAGGTTTTGAGTTGCTGCTCTTCAAAATTTAGCGTTTCTTCACCGGTAACTAAAACCGTTCCCTGTTTAAGTTTAATATCTACATGCTTAACCCCAGCAATCGCCATAAGTTTTTTTTCAATGCCATAAGCACAGTATGGACAAGCCAAACCATCGGCTCTGATTTCATATTTACTTTCTGTCGCCGATGCCACTGAGCTAAACACAAACATTGTGCCAATAACAATTGCGGTTAATAAGTGTTTTATCATGATAGTCATTATTTTTTCCTTATGTTAATTAGAAGTTGTTTTACAAGTGCCATTCAAATTCTAAACGTGCTCGGTAATCTGAATCGGATTGATCGGCATTTAAGTTTGAATACACAGGAATTTGTACGCCAGCTTTAATAGCAATGTTTCGCTTGGTCCACATGAGCCCGGGAGAGATAAACCATTGGCTGCCACCAGAGCTATTAACATCAACACCGTTTATACCATTGCGTTGACTGTACTCGCCATTGAGCTCCAATAACCAAACCGTATCAGCCTCACGATAATCGTTGACCTCTGGACGGTAACCGCCTGCAAAATCAACAAATAGTCGGTCACCCCGTTGTAAACTGCCTTGATTTTCAATAGTGCGAGTCTGATTAAATCGGTAGCGAACGCTGGTCCAGCGATACCACTTTAGACTTTCATAACCATAGGTAAACCCTAGTAATGAATCAGTAGTACCTGAGCCTACTTGGTTATTACCCGTGTCGAGTTTTACCTTGGCAATAATTGCCGCCGATTCTTGTGCCCCTAAGGTGTCGTTTCGCCAAAAACGGTATTTAGTTGACAGGGTAATGTCGCCGAGCCCTTGCTCCGTCCCTGAAATATTTTTGTTGGTTTCGTAAGGCAACTCAATGCCACCCACCCAGTCCCCCGACAAACCATACTTTAGAGCAACAACCTGTTCACTTTCAGTTCCATCACCTTGTTCAGATTCAAAAAAACTGGCATGAAGCTCAACGCCATCCTTAAAAAGCACATGCGGACCGGGACTGAAAACAGGATCATGGGCGAAAGCGGTACCAATGGCGAGAAGCCAGCCAGTTAAACCAAGACTAAATATTTTTCGTTGGTGTTTAAACATCTTTCTTTCCTGTCTAGTTACTCTTTTTAATAATGGTAATAGATGGAGTTAACTCTAGGGCAAGCGTTTATTTAATTTTTAGGTTCTGAATGTATATACCAAACCACTTCAAGATACGAGTCCTGCATCTTGAGGGGGTTGGTGTAGAACAATGAGGTTGCCTATATATTTGTTCATATCTCCAACAATTAAAAAAACTAAAGATACAAACTATCAAACGAGTATATTAACTTATACCAATCAAATTAATTAATGGTTCAAATATTAATGAGGATAAATTTTCAAGAACAAACTCGCCCTTCGGGAGCGATTCATTATTTCAATTGGTATTAGCTGTTTTCAGATTCACCTAGAAGCATTAACGATAACAAAGATGCCATAGCCACAAATGAACTTGATATCCATAGACATGCTTCTAAACCATATTCTTGATACACCCAACCTGAAAGCACGGTACCAATTAATCTTCCCATCGCATTAGCCATATAGTAAAAGCCAACATCGAGTGAAACACCGTCTTTTCCAGCGTAACTAATGATCAGGTAGCTATGTAAGGAAGAATTGATAGCGAAAACAGCACCAAAGATTAACAACCCTATGATGATTGACGCTTTAATATAAAAGTCGAAATGCAAGGCTAAGGCGATGGCTACGGGTATTAGCGTGAGGTAACTTGCCCATATAAATGCGTCTCTACCTGATGGCACTTTACCTTGCTTTTTACCGGTGACTTTTTTACCGGTGATAAGTGGGGCAATAGATTGCACAATACCATAACCAATGACCCAACTTGCCATAAAACCACCAACCCACCAGTGATCCCAATTGAAAGTTACCGCTAAAAACACCGGCAATGCGACAACGAACCAAACATCTCGTGCGCCAAACAGAAACATTCGAGCGGCAGAGAGTATGTTAATTGGTTGGCTTTTAGAAAAGATATCATTAAATTTAGGCTTGTTTTTCGCTTTTCCAAAATCTTCTTTTAATGCGAATAAACTAAATAACCACACTATCCCTAATAGTGTTGCCATCAGGATAATCGCGCCTTTAAACTCTAATAAGGTGAGTAATAAGCCACCAAGAAAGAACCCAACACCTTTTAACGCATTTTTAGAGCCAGTAAGAATAGCAACCCACTGATAGAGCTTACCTTCAGCCCCTTCGGGCACAAGGTGTTTTATGGCACTTTTAGCACTCATTTTATTAAGATCTTTGGCTATGCCAGATAACGCTTGTGCCGCCATCACATAAATAATAGTGAGCATTTCCGCAGGAACAGCCAGCATGCTAAGTGCTACTATCTGCATACCTAAGCCAATATTCATGGTTTTATTTAAACCAAGCCGAGCACCTAACCAACCACCGACAAGGTTAGTAATAACACCAAATATTTCATAAAACAAAAACAGCATGGCAATATTTAAAGGACTGTACCCTAACTGATGAAAATAGAGCACAACCAGCATTCGTAGTGCACCATCAGTTAACGTAAACGCCCAATAATTACCTGTGATCACCAAGTATTGTTTCACTTGCTTAGATAACTGCGGCGATAAACTTTGTAAGGATAAAAGCCCCATTAATCACTAATCCTTGTCTGCTAAGCCGACCATACGCGCCAATTCAGCCGTTCTATTGGCATAACCCCATTCATTGTCATACCAAACATAAAGTTTAACTTGGGTGTCATTTACTACCATGGTTGAAAGCGCATCAATAATGCTTGAACGGGGATCGGTTTTATAATCAATAGAGACGAGAGGACGTTCTTCATATCCCATGATACCTTTAAGCTCACTTTCAGCCGCTTCTTTAAGTAACTGGTTTACTTCCTCAACCGTTGTGCCGCGCTCTACTTCAAATACACAGTCGGTAATTGAAGCGTTAGCCAAAGGAACCCGTATCGCGTGTCCATTTAACTTTCCTTTAAGCTCAGGAAAAATGTGGGTAATAGCGGTTGCTGAACCCGTTGTTGTTGGAATTAAACTCATGCCACAAGCACGTGCTCTGCGTAAATCTTTATGTGGCGCATCTAATATGGTTTGAGTATTGGTTATGCTATGAATAGTAGTCATTGAGCCATGCTTAATACCAATTTTCTCATGGATAACCTTTACAACGGGTGCCAAGCAATTGGTGGTGCATGATGCTGCCGTTACAATAGGATGAATAGTTTTATCATATAAGTCATCATTTACACCCATAACGATATTCAATACACCCTCTTCTTTTACTGGTGCGGTAACCACAACTCGCTTTACACCCTGTTCTAAATAGGCTTGTAACAATGCTTTAGTTTTTATTTTGCCTGATGCTTCAATAACCACATCACATTTAGACCAATCAGTGTCTTGCGTGGCTTTGTTCTGCGTACAAGGAATTGCTTTATCATTGATGACTATTGAATCACCATCATGAGTGGCCTCATGGTGCCAGCGCCCATGTATTGAATCGAAGGTCATTAAATGTGCCAACGTTTCAGCATTGCCAGCGGGATCGTTAATATGGACAATCTCAATATCGTTCCAATCAAATGCTGCTCGCATTGATAAACGCCCCATACGACCAAAGCCGTTAATACCAATTTTAATAGTCATAAACTTGTCCTATGTAGTGCAAAAATAATAGCGCAAAAAGAATAGTG
This sequence comes from uncultured Colwellia sp., assembly GCA_963974965.1. Taxonomy (GTDB): domain Bacteria; phylum Pseudomonadota; class Gammaproteobacteria; order Enterobacterales; family Alteromonadaceae; genus Colwellia. The sequence continues at coordinate 32,532 of CAXBEX010000023.1, forward strand.
CGAAAAATTATAAATAAGAATTGAAATAATCAAGCTGCACGGGATTTTTTAATGCTTTAAGGCGTATATTTTTAACTTCTTCAATTACTTTATTTAAACCAATATTGTGTACGATTAATGAAATAAACTAATGACAACATAACAGGCACCTCGACCAGTACCCCTACAACCGTTGCTAAAGCAGCACCTGAATGTAGGCCAAAAAGTGAAATGGCTACCGCTACCGCTAATTCAAAGAAGTTTGATGTGCCAATTAAGCAGGCTGGTGCAGCAATATTTTGTGAAAGCTTCATCCACTTTGCTGCCAAGTAAGCAATGATGAAAATACCGTAAGTTTGTATCATTAGTGGGATTGCTATTAAACCGATAGTTTTGGGACTTTCTATTATGGTGTTCGCTTGAAAACCAAATAATAAGACTACCGTTGCGAGTAAGCCAACAACCGACCAAGGCTTTAATGATGCTAATAAGTGATTTAATGATTGTTCACCGTTACCATTATTCAATAATTTTCGGGTAACAACGCCAGCTATTAAGGGTAATAAAACATAAAGTACCACTGAGATTATTAATGTCTCCCAAGGCACTTGAATATCACTTACACCCAGTAAAAATGCAGAAATTGGGGCAAAAGCAAATATCATAATGACGTTATTTACTGAGACTTGAACCAAGGTATAGTTAGGATCACCTTTTGTTAACTGAGACCAAACAAATACCATTGCTGTACAAGGAGCTACACCTAATAAAATCATACCTGCAATATATTCTTGGGCTGATGTAGGTTCAACTAAATCAGCAAAGAGGAAGTTAAAAAACAACCAGCCTAAGGCTGCCATAGTAAAAGGTTTAACCAGCCAATTAATCACTATGGTTAACACCAGCCCTTTAGGGTTTTTACCGACATATTTTATTGCTGAAAAATCAATTTGAACCATCATTGGGTAAATCATTACCCAAATAAAAACAGCGACTACAATGTTAACGTGCGCTATTTCAAGGTCGGCAATAACTTGAAAAACATCGGGTTGCCATAAGCCTAAGATCACACCAAGCGCAATACTTAAACCGACCCAAAGTGATAAATAACGTTCAAAAATGCCCACTAGAATGTCCTTAAAATAATTTAGTTACAAAAATTCGCTTTATCTGGTCTATTTTTCATATCGTTTAGACGATGAAGCTCACTATTAATCAAAATAACATTATTTTCAGTGGTTTGTGCAACGACAGACTTAGCCCACAAAGGAAGCTCTGGATTAATCCGATAAAACACCCATTGCCCATGTTTTCTATCGGTAATAACCTTAGATTTTTTTAATACGGCAAGGTTGCGTGATACCTTTGGTTGACTATCTTCTTTAAGTGCTTCCATTAACTCACAAACGCAAAGTTCACCGTGATAATGCGTCAACATTAACGTTTTTAATCGAATATCGTCTGTCAGGCATTTGTAAAATGCTATTGGATCAAAATCAGTCAGTTGATGAGCAGCTTTATCAACAATGTTTGTTGGGACACTATTAGCAAAATTGATAGATTTTTCTTCGACCAGAAGAAACATAGATAAACGGTTATTTAGCTCATTTAATGTGGCAGAGAAAGGATTGCTCCCTGACCGCGTTTTCGGATCCGGAAAATCCCAAGCGAGTTGCTTCCCTGCATTTGGATAGCTTCTACATTCATTATTTGCTTTGTCACAAAGTGTAATGACGTAATCAAATACTTGACCTTCAAATACCTTCACATTTTTAGAAACTAACTCTTTAGCAACAAAATTTTTATCCATTAAGCCAAATTGTCTTAATGCATCAATCGCTCGTAAATCGACATACTCAGGATGAGTGCCAGCACTAAAAACATCAAACTTGTCACCCGCTTTATGTCTTAGTAACGCCTCAGCCATTTGAGACCTTGCCGAATTACCAGTACAGAGAAAAAGAACTTTTTGCTTTTTTAGGCTTTTCATAGGGAATGTCAATATTTATATATGTGGAATATTGTATATACAAATATTCATATGTAAAGGGTTTTCTTTATTCAAATAATTTACCGTACCCTTGTGCTTTAAATTCCTATTTAATAGAAAAGTATGTTATTTATAATGAGTTTAATCAAATTTATTTTTTCAAAGACTTAGCATTAACCTTGCTAATTAATTAGTGACCATATTTCAGAGTTACAACTATGATTCAGCTATGGTGTAGCAAAATATCCTGAAGATGTTACTGAATTTGAACAACTACTAAAAATAGCAGATTCTCGTATGTATAAAATGAAAAACAGCCAAAGTGATCACTGAGGCTGTCTTTTATTTTCAATGTTCTAGCACCTAGTTAACCTAACGTAATATCACAAGTGGTAAAAGGGTATTCTCTATCATTTTAAGGGTATTACTGCCCAAAAAGGCTTGGGCAAGCTTAGAGTGAGAAAACGCGCCCATTATAAGCATTTCCACCTCATTGTTAGCTTTGTAATCCATTAACGAATTAAATATTTTTCCTTCTAGGAAGCTAGACTTCACTTCAAAGCCACTTTCAATTAGCATTGCTTCGGTGAGCTTAAATTTATCAAACAAATCGCTTTGATTGTTCTTCACGGCAACCAAATGACAGGTCATGTCACGAAGTAGGCCACCATCAATAATACGCTTAACCGCTTTATCAGCAATTTTACGTCCGTCATAAGCCAACATAAAACTTTTAGGTTCACTAAACCCTTTATTGGCAATAAGAACGGGCGTATGTACTTGACGAATTATCTGTTCAATGTGCGAGCCAAGAGCCTTGAAATTCTGTCGATGGTTTTCACCTGAATGCCCAATGACAACTATACGCGCATCTGACTCAAGGTCACATATTGCTTCCACAATACCGCTATGCCGCTGCTTCATTTCAATAATTTCACAGCCTTTTTTATTGGCGAGATCATAAGCATCGTTTAGCATTTCTTTGCCGACTTGCAGCGCTAGCTTATTTTGCTGCTTGTCCAATGAAACCATTTCATTTAATAAGGATGATCGAGCACCTAATCCGATAGCGCCACTCAAATCGTCAGTTACGGATACATTTTTCTTTTCAATAGCGTGCAAAAACAAGATCGGTTCCTTGAGTTTATTTGCCGCCCAGATACCCGCATTACAAACGTCATCCGCATAAGCCGAACGATTTATACAGGCAATAATTTTATTCATGGTTAATTCCTCTTAGTGGCCAGCCATTAATTTTTCGACTTCTTTGGGATCATTATGAACGCCAAATTTATCAACAATAGTTTCGGTCGCGCTACTCATACCTATAATTTCTACTTCCGCACCTTCTCGCCTGAACTTAATGACGACTTTATCGAGAGAAGATACCGCGGTAATATCCCAAAAGTGAGCATTAGTTAGATCGATAATAATTTTATCAACAACTTCCTTGAAATCAAATGCTTCGATAAATTCCTCAGAAGAGGCAAAAAACACCTGCCCTACAATTTTGTATACACGAACATTTTCATTAGATTGCTCTGATTTTACTACCATAAAACGACCAATTTTGTTTGCAAAAAACAATGTTGCTAACAGCACGCCAACTAAAACGCCCATTGCTAAGTTATGCGTAGCAACAACGACTATAACGGTCGAGATCATGACGATACTGCTTGATAGTGGGTGCTTCTTTAAGTCTTTAATAGAACTCCAAGAAAAAGTACCTATTGACACCATTATCATGACGGCTACAAGTGCTGCCATCGGAATTTGCTTGAGCCATTCATCGAGGAAAACAACCATAATAATAAGGAATAATCCTGCTGAAAATGTCGATAAGCGCCCTCGACCACCCGATTTTACATTAATAATCGATTGACCAATCATAGCGCAACCAGCCATACCACCCATTAAAGCAGCGCCAATGTTGGCTATACCTTGCCCTTTACATTCACGGTTTTTATCACTTGTTGTATCGGTTAAATCATCAACAATGGTGGCTGTCATCATTGATTCAAGCAAACCTACAACAGCCAGACCTACAGAATAAGGTAGAACTATCAATAAGGTGTCTATATTTAAAGGTACATCAGGCCATAAAAATATTGGTAGGGTATCAGGAAGTTCTCCCATATCCCCAACAGTGCGAATATCGATACCTAAAAATATTGCCACCGCAGTTAACATGACAATGCAAACAAGGGGAGATGGGATCGTTTTACCCATTATTGGTATATAAGGAAATAGATAGATAATAGCTAGCCCTGCGGCTGTCATTGCATAAACGTGCCATGTCACATTGGTTAGCTCCGGCAATTGAGCCATAAAAATAAGAATGGCAAGCGCATTAACAAATCCAGTCACTACTGAACGTGAAACAAAGCGCATTAAACTACCGAGCCTCAAGTAACCAGCGATAATTTGAAATACACCGGTTAACAGTGTTGCCGCAAGAAGATATTCAAGGCCATAATCTTTTACCAAAGTAACCATTAATAAAGCCATAGCACCTGTTGCAGCAGAAATCATACCGGGCCGACCACCAACAATAGCAATGATCACCGCAATACAAAACGAAGCGTACAAACCTACTTTAGGGTCAACCCCAGCGATAACAGAAAAAGCAATGGCTTCTGGGATCAGGGCTAACGCCACCACAATACCCGCAAGTAAGTCCCCTCGAATATTGGAGAGCCAATCTAATTTTATTTTTTCAATCATAATAATCTTTTCATATTTTTAAGAACAAAAACGTATGCAGGACTTGGCTGAGAACGGATAATTCTAGCCTCTTTGTCTGAGCTACAATGTTTATATCTTTATTGTTTATAGATAATTGTCGACGCTAATATTTCTAACATCGTTAAGGGAGTGTGTCACACGAAGGTTGATGACATATGTTCGAGGAAAGCTTAGGGTGGCGTATTATGAAACACGATTAATTTATGCCTTATAGCAATAGTTAAGAATAGTGTGATTTTGACATTTATTGATCTTAAAAGCAAAAAGACTAAATAGAATAGAAGTGTTTTTACTAGCCTCCAAGTTCTAACTATTTAGATTAAAACTAAAAATAGAACATTAAATTGATGGAAAACCATCTTACGGCAAGACCAAAAAAAAGCGCTATTGTACCGAAAAACTCAATTGCTGTGGTTAAAAAAGTCATTTAAAACACAGAAACCAAATACATTTTTAGCAATAACGGTGCTAAAAAATAAATTTATCTCGATTTATTTAATAATGAGTGATTTTTGATTAAATATTCGTTAATTTATAACGTTGATGCCACCTGATTAAAAAGGTCACAACTTTTTTGAAAAAACAATCCAATACTATTTTAGACCAAAATAATGAGAGTGAACTTATTGATGGGCTAATAAATAATGATAATTCAGCCTATGAGACGTTAGTACGCCAATACAGCGTAAAAATGTATGCCGTTGCTCATCGTTTTTTCAATGCTGACGATGATGCACGGGAGTGTTTACAAAAAACATTTATTCAAGTATTTAAAAACATCTCATCTTTTAATAAAAACTCAACCCTGACGACTTGGTTGCACCGTATTACGGTGAATGAAGCCTTAATGATGATAAGACAAAAAAAGAGGCAAAATACCACCTCACTTGAAGAGTTTACTCAGCACTACAATGAATATGGCGAGCGCACAGTTTTTGGTGATCATTTAAGTCAGGAATTAGGCAGTAATATTGAAACAATGTTCGAACAAAAAGAAACTAAATTATCGCTTAATGAAATTATTTACCAGCTCCCCGAAAAATATTGTAACGTTATACTGCTAAGAGACATCCAAGAGATAAGTACTAAAGAAACAGCCGAAACATTAGAGATATCTGAAGCGTCAGTGAAAACACAACTACACAGAGCCAGATTACTTTTAAAGGCAATTTTAGAGCAAAAAGATAAAAATAGCCTAGAAGATAACTGGAAAGGTGAACGAACATGTTAATGATTAAACGATTAATGACTCAACATCTACCTGGTATGTTGACTTGCGAAGAAGTGGATGGTTTTTTGTATAATTTTCATGAAGGTTCTTTATCGACCACTGAAAAGTTAAAATTCAAATTACATCTTAGTATGTGTAGTGAATGTCGTGCTTATGTACAAGGATATAAAAATACGATTCGAATTTCCCAGAGAGGTTTTATTCAAACGAACCCTATAGAAAATGTTCCGGAGGAACTTATGCAAGTTATTTTAAAAAGTCGAACCACGAAGTAACTCATTTTTGAATCAATATTTAAGGTGGTTTTGATAAATATTGATTACACCATAACTTATGTTGATAATACACAGAAGTATTCAATAATGCTTAATGACAATCTCTACGGGATAATTTACCGATAATACCTTAGGTAGTCCTTCTTGGGTGAACCAAGGTAAAGTTTCAATGTTTTTTATGGTTTAAATATAATTGAGATAACGGTAAATCTTAAAGTGGTTTTTACAGCCTCGAGACGAGTGAGGTAAAAAGCTAAATATGTTTAGATTTACCAAAGAATAACATTATAAACACTTCTTTTAGACTAGCACTAGCTAACCAATACATTAAGCTTTTTTGTGACTTCTTGGCTATTCGATTAACTGCCTTTGCAGATTTTTTTACAGAAGCGTTAAATTGTCGATTATGTTGTTTTTCTTTCAGAGAAATTTCATGACGTCGTTCCTGAGCTACATTAGCACGTTCAGCAAAACGGCTTCTTGCCTCAGGGCTCATGTTAGACAATAAGCTACCATTAAGGCTAGCTTTTACTTTTGTTTTTGGTCTTGGTGTACTACACATGTAAACCTCCAATCCGTCAGTATTTCAAGGTATTTACCTGATGAAAAAAAACTAAATAACAATAATAAACAATATAACAAAAAAATGTTCTTGTTAGCATTTAGATGTCATGAAATTAATTAAGGTTACAAAAAGTTATCACATTTAATTATTCGTTGATTTGAGAAATAAGGACTATTCTTTAACAAGTTGATCTATTGTAGAAATAATGTCAGAAGGCATGAGATGAAAAATTTGACGAACTATTCCCTTTTTATCTATTAATATTTGTGTTGGTGTTCCTCTGACATTAAATAAACTAGATAGGATATTTTCGTCATCTAACGCAACCTTATAATCAATTCCTTGTTTTTTAAGATATTCTCTTACTGGCTGTTTAGATTCTGAGGTAGTCAGCTTATACCAAAAATGCGTTCGGTCAATATTAACAGCGACCAGCATAATGTCATCACCATATTTTTCATTAATCACTTTTATGTTAGGGATTTCTCTTAAACAACTAGGACACCAAGTTGCCCAGAAAACAATATATGTAGGACGTTTACCTAGCTCATTTTTTGAAGAAATGACTTCATCATCTATCGTACGAATAGTAAACTCAGGTACTTCTTGTGCCTCAGAAATAACTGAAAAGAGCAAAATAAGACTTAACCAAACACTAGATGTTATTACTTTCATAGTTCATTCATAGTTCATTCATATATGAATTGAATTAATAGCTTAACCTTTACCCATTGTCTTAAGTAAAAGCAGAAAAATCATATCAACAGGTATTTCAGCTGAATTTCATTGAAAAGGCTATTGCTCGTGCACAAGATATAATGGCAATAGTCATGTTGAAATTGTATTCTCTTTTGGTTTTTTAATTGCTTGGGCATGCTGTTTTGGCAATTTAGTCGTGATTTTTTGATACGTTGCCGAAACAATTTTATGCCCAGCAACATAACAATTAAAACCTACAGTACAGAATATACAGGGGAGTAATTTAAATTCAGGTTTTTTCATTATCAAATTTCCTTCAGCTAATCATTGTAGGAATAGACCGAGATTTCCAGAAAAACATTCAATAAATCCATCAACACAATTTAAACAATGTTGGCTCTTTCTTTTATTCTTAATTGAAAGGGGGATATTCATTGCACCCATGTAGTATTTCAATATATTGACGTCAAAAATTTAAAAACGATACTTGAGACGATGACTCAATTATCAATAAGAACTTAGCAGTTTTTTATCGAACTGTTTAGCGCTAACAGTTAAGTTTTTGTTAGCAATTATTTCTTGTACCTTATTAAGATCTTCAACCACTTTGGTAATTGTTAAAGTATTATCATCAAGCTGATAGATTTGTTTAAGGCTTTGATAATAGAAAGATAAAATAATTAGAGCATTGGTATCATCATGTTCTACCGCAGCTTTTACTTTTTTAAGTTTTCTATAAATTAAATTTTGTAATTGTTTTACTTGCCACACGTAATAAATTTCTATAAAAAAATCTGATTTTTTAAGTGTATGCAAAATTGCCGCACAGGCAAACAATGATAAAACAACACCCAGTAAATTATACCTGAAATTACTAACACCTTCTTGAGCAAAACCGACAATAAGTAGTTGACCAAAAATTAGCGCTAATATCAATAACGTGCCAATAAATCCAGCAATAACAATGTTTAAATGTTTTCTATAACGTGTTTTATCTATGTTGATTAATTGCATTGATATAAGTTTTCCTTAGAGATAAAAATGAATGGATTAAGATGAAATATTAATCCGTTTGGTATGAATCAGTTAGGTGTTCAAGCGTTAAACCAGAATACCGTTTTATTTTGCTTTTCACTCCGTGCTGCCAAGTTTTACTATGGCTCGCAATGGTCAGCTTTTTCTTTGCTCTGGTTATCCCTGTATAGAGTAACTCACGAGAAAGTATTTGATGTTCAGCTTGTTTTGGCAAAATCATGGCAACGTGTTCAAATTCACTACCCTGTGTTTTATGGATAGTCATTGCATAAACGCTGTCATATTTTGGTAAACGTGAAGGTAGCAGCATTTTGTATGACTTACCTTCAGACAACACCCCTGCTTTCTCTTGCTCTATAACTTGATCAGTACTTTCAAAAAACGCCATTAAATGACCATCATTTGAGTGCCAAAGCAAGCCTATATCACCATTAAATAGCCCAAGACGATAATCATTCTCGCTGATCATAATAGGCATACCATGATAGCCCGTTTCAGCGGAATGAAAACATTGAGCTAATTGATCTTTCATCCATTGATTTAATGCATCAACACCAAATTCACCTTGACGGGTAACACATAAAACACGAAACCTTGTTAACAAAGCAAAGGCGTGAGAAATATCATCACATTGCCCTATACCCTGATAATACTTGGTAACTAAAGGTGCTAACCAAGTACTTAAGTTGTTATCAACTAAGGTTAGTTGGTTTGGTTCTTTGTCTGTCGATGTGTTGTCAATCGCTGAAGACTCTTTACCTGTTGAAAACTCTTTACCTGTTGAAAACTCTTTACCTGTTGAAAACTCTTTACCTGTTGAAAACTCTTTATCTGTTGAAAACTCTTTATCTGTTGAAGACTCTTTATCTGTTGAAGACTCTAACAACTGCCAACTTTGCGTAGATTGACCTTGTATCACGAGAGCTGCTAATTTTCCGATACCACCTTCACCATCAAAACGACGACTTTTCACTAAAAAGCTTAAATGATCATGGTGTAAATTTTCCGATGATGTCGCGTGTTCAAAAACACTTTGTAATGTTTTTGGCGCTAACTGGCATACTTGCGATAAATAATCTAAATTTTCTGCACTATAACCACAATGCGGTCTTGGCGCAATATCAGCCAAAACACTACCAACAGCAACAGAAGGTAATTGATCCGCATCACCCAAAAGAATAATTTTTGCTTCCGGCTTTAACGCCCTAAATAGCCGCGCCATCATAGGCAAATCAACCATAGACACTTCATCTATAAGTAAAACATCACAGCTCAGTAAATTATTTTGATTATGTCTAAAGTTTGGACTATTTGGAATAACCCCTAACAATCGATGAATTGTTTTAGCCTTCGTTGGCATTGCCGATAAAATATTATCATCAATAAGTTCTTTAAAACCTGCAATAGTCTTAATGATAGATTCAGACAAACGTTGTGCTGCTTTGCCTGTAGGTGCGACCAAAGCAATTTCTAATGCGCGCTCATTCTTTTTACTTTGAACATTAGTGTTTTGACTATTTGCATGCAGCATTAACAGCGCCGCAAGTAATTTAGTCACCGTATAGGTTTTCCCCGTGCCAGGACCACCAGCAATAACAGTGAAGTTTTTATTAATCGCATTAGCTACCGCTATTTTTTGCCAATCAACTTCCTGCTGCTGCGTTTGTGCAAGTTGAATACTTGGGAATAATTCACTAACAATTGCGCTTATATCATTTAACGAGGTAGTTTCTTTATACATTAAACGTTCATTAATGCCTTGTGATAGTTCCCATTCAAATTGATAATAACGACGCATATACAAGTTGTCATGGTCAAAAACAAGCGGTTGCTGTGCATCAGTAACAATATCAAGTTCAGTAAGTAATGAACGTAAAACATCTATACTAGGAAAAATATAACCTTGATGAGTGCACTGCCCTTGCTCGTCAAAAGCAATAGCCCAATGTGCTGCTGAAATTTCAGTTAAAGGTAAGCAAGTGTGCCCTGCCCGTAAACTGACACTTAACGCGATAAATAAATGCGTTAATACTTGTTCTTGCTCAGTTGATAGTTCATTTTTAGTAGAAAGCTCAGTACTTGTAGAAAGCTCAGTACTTGTAGAAAGCTCAGTACGGGCGTTTAAAGTAAGGATCATCTCTTTAGCAAAAAAGTAATCAATGGCTTCTATATCAGCTAACTGTTGCTGTGCTTGGTTAAAGTTAACGTATGTTTGAGCCATTATTTTTGCACCTTAGCTGATGTTTTGATCAGCGCTTGATCAAGCTTTTTACCAAGGAAGAGGCAATCTAATGCCGTTAGTTCATTTGAGGTGATTTGACGATAATAAACTCCTGCACCTTTATGGCGTTCATCATCAGTCATACCGCGTAAATACAAGTAGTAAATTCCACCAAAGTGTTCCTGAACATTGTAATCAGCTAGGTTATGTTTTAAATAACGGTGTAAGGCTAAGCTATAGATAAGATATTGTAAATCATAATAGTTTTTCTCTATATTGTTACGTAATGTCTCATGATTATAATCACTAAAGTCATCACCTAAATGGCTCGATTTATAATCACAAACATAGAATTTACCTTGTTGTTCAAACACTAAATCAATAAAGCCATGCATCATACCTTTAAGCGATTTATAACTTGGTAATCGAACCTTGCCATGGGGTTGTGCTTCTCTATCAGTATTTCGATGATCGGTTAGCAATACTTCTAAATGAGCAACACTGGCTTGCTCCATTGGAAAATAAAACTCACTTTCGCGTAAGGTTTTTTGCATGGTTATATCGCTAAGGCAAAAACTGTCTGCATCGCTGTTACTATTACTAGAGATTAATGGCGTGTTAACTACCTCATCAAGCCAAGTAACTAAATCATCTTCATTAAACCCTGTTGTTAATTCGCCATATTTAACCAACGGCCATTTAATACTTTCCAACAAATTATTATCATCATCGCTGCTGTTTTTAAAGTTACTGTGTTCTAAAATATCATGTAATAAATTACCGCTGTGAGCGCCTTTCGTTAACTGAAAACGTAGTAATGCTTTGTTACTAGTATAATTTTCAATACTAGTGTAATTTTCTAAACTACTATCAAGAATATCAACGGAGTCTCTGTCTGGTGAAGAAACACCACCATGGCGTAAGTTCCTGCTTAAAGCAGAAAAAGAGCTTAACCACCAATCTCGTTCAATTTCACCCACAAACTTGCTCACCTGAAGAACAGGCATTTGCACACCACTTTGGTGCAGTAAATTAGCGCCGGCAATAATTTCATCAAACGAGACTTGCTGTAGGCTAATTGCCTCAGGCGATTTAGCCACTAATTGTTGCAAACTTTGTGTTATATCTTGTGTTGACTGCCATTGCAGCGTTTTTCCCAAAGGGGATAACGCGTATTTGTCAAAAGCGGTAGTAAGTATATAACAGCGATTTTCTGCTCTAGTTATCGCGACATACAATAGGCGAATACTTTCAGCATACGCTTCATTCGCCATCGCTATTTTAGCTTGATCATCACCATCTAAGCTTAAGCATAATTTTCCTTGCTCATTATGATATTCAAGATAAGTAACAGATTTATTACCAAACTTGAGGGGATCTTTATGGCGGGTAGCAAAAGGAATAAACACCACTGGATATTCAAGACCTTTTGCGCCATGTTGGGTAACGATGCGAATAAGGTTGCCATCACTTTCAAGACGCTGTTCAGCTTCTAACTCGCTTACTGCGCCACTATTGTCTTCATTACATTGTTGTTCAAACCAATAAAGCAGCTCTTGAGGTTGTAAAAATTTCTGGCTAGCCGATTGTAATATTTCAAATAAATGCAAAAGGTTCGTTAATGATCGCGCTTTATTGCCTTGAATAGTAACTGGAGAAAAATCAAAATGCTGATGCATTAGGTTAACGGCCATGGTGATAAAGCCTTGCCGTTGCCATTGCTCGCGGTAATCAAAAATACTGAACTTTAGCGCTTGATAGGCCGACTCATCTTGTTGCAGTTTATACAATGCAGTTGCGTTAAAGCCAAGTAAACCACAGGCCAGCGCACTTAAATAAAGACGTTCATCTTCAGGGGCTAATATGCCCTTTAATAATTGTATAAGCTGTTTGGCTTGCTCACTATGAAACAAATTAGCGCGATCAGATAAGTATACACTTGCTAAATTGGCTTGTAGCAGTGCCTCTTTTATATCGCTTGCTTCACGGCCATCGCGTACCAAAATTGCAATATCTTGTGGTTGTATTTTTTTGTTAGTGCTATTTTTATTGAGCAAATCAACAATTTCATTAGCACACCAGATTGCCATTAATGGCCTATCTGACTGCTTCACCTTTTCACCCTTATCTTCACCAGTGAAGTGAATAAACTGTAGCGCACTATGTAATGTGCTATGTAACGTATTATGTAACGCACCATCATCATTCGTTTGTTGGTCAAAAATTGAATTAATTTCCTTTCCAGCTAAAACTGCTTGATATGGAATACCATAGCCAAAGACTGAATGGTTATTATCATTAGCTTTATCAAGCTCTTTACCTTGTTGCTCCTTACCTAAAAGGAATACCTGATTATAAGCTTCTACCATATTAGGGCTTGAGCGCCAGTTAGTATCCATCAACCAATGATAATCACAGTCACTTCGAGCATTTAAATAGGCAAAGATATCTCCGCCCCGAAACCCGTATATAGCTTGTTTAGGATCGCCAATTAAATACAGGGCAATAGCATTCGTTTCAGATTGGCTGAGCGTATTCTGTTGGTTATTTTTTGGCGGAATAGATTGGTAGTAAATTCCCTGCAAAATAGCAAATTGCAGCGGGTCAGTATCTTGAAATTCATCCACTAAGGCAACGGGATATTGCGCTAATAATGTTTTTGCCAACGTGTTGCTTTCTTGGTCTGGTGAAGAGTGTTGTGAAGGGTTTTGTAAACAATCAGCCAAGGTATTAATAAGATCATCAAAATCGAGACAATTTAGTTGCTCTTTCGTTTGTTTTACTTGTTTTCTAATTTGATAAATTGCCGTTCGAACAAGTTGATATGCTTTAGCTTTGTTAATGTTTTTGGCTAAATCTTTAACCTGCCCTTTAATTTCTTTAGCGCATGTCAACACTTGTGCCAATTGCACTTTAAATGCTTTAGGGTGGCGATTACCGTTAAGTAAGTAATCTGGCATTGGTTGTTCTATTGCGGTCAGTAATACACCTTCGTCTTGGCATTCACTGATTTGCGTTAACCAAGCGGTTAATTTTACTAACTCAGCCGCTCTTTTTTCTTGCTCATCTGCTTTTTTATGCGTAACTAAGCCTTCATCAAGTAAACTAGCATGTTCAGTTATTGCCGTGCGTGCTTGTTTGGCTAACTCAGTAAAGTTAATAACTATGCTCTGTACATCAACCACTGAAAGTTCACTTCTGTGTGAAATAGCTCTAGCAAAGCTAGAAACAAAACTACTGGGTGTTGACCAAAACTGAGCGACTAAAGCAAAATTTTCAGTGCTTTGCTTGGCAAGTTGTCGGTACCAGTCTTGTGTTGCTTCTAGCACTAGCTCATTACTATTGGTAGACATAGTAGCGTTAAATGGCAAACCACTGGCAAAAGCATGCTGTGTTAAAGCGCGCTGGCAAAAGCCGTGAATAGTAAAAATGGCCGCTTCATCTAAAAAAAGTAACGCACGTTTTAATAAAAATTCAATTTTATCAGTACTAACCCGCGCACTTATCGCTTGAAAATAACTATCCGTTTCACATAAAACTTGCCAGTTGCTTAAGGCTTCACGAATAAAGGCATCAATTCTACCGCGCAGCTCTTGAGTGGCATCTTTAGTAAATGTCATTAGGAGAATTTCTTCTACCTTTAGTTCTCGCTCAAGCAGTAAACGTAAATAAATACGCGTAATATTATAGGTTTTCCCTGTGCCTGCGCTCGCTTCAATTAAATGCCTGCCCGTTAAAGGAATGGTGGCTGAATCTAAGTTAGTTAACGTTAAACTCGACGGCTGACTCATGCGCGTTCACCTTTTCCTTTGCCATTGCTTATGGTATTGCTTTTGCTATCGACTTTATTATTACCATTGCTAAAGTGTTGATACACACTTTGATATACCGCATTTAATTGCGGTAAATAGGTATAAACATCAGGACATTGTGGCCAAAAGTAATGTATGTAAGGGTCATCACCAAACCCTCTAGTAGAGTCCGTGCCAGCCCAAAATTCCTCAAAGCGCTCTTGGGTCATTTCAACATCTTTGCCACGTGATTGTTTGAACACTTGTGCGGCTAAGTCACCATTAAGTAATAACGCTTGCTTTTGGCCTTGCTCATAGACCTCAAGCAGCTTATTCAGCTCAGCTTGAGGATCATCAATACTCGAGACAATAACTTGCTCAACCTTTTGCGCTTTGGCGCTAAAATAAAAACCACAGGTATTTTGCACTTGGCTAAGAATATTATCGTTATAAGTAGCGGTCGCCATGTTTTGCTGTTGCCAAACTTGTACGATTAACTGGTGTAAAAATAAGGTGAATAAATCTTTAGCTTTAGCACTGGTGCTGCGATAAAAGACTAATTGCGTCCCTTGACTAGTTACTTTTACGGGTACTTTGGCGGTTATTATAATTGATTGCTCTTCTGCATTTTCTTTTGTGTTTTCTTGTGAAATGTTTACCTTTATTTGACAATCTACCAAGTCAGGATTATCACAACCATGCGTGATGATTTCTTGACTAAATTGCGTAGTATCCTTAAGCCAGGTATCAAAATTATCTTGTGTTGTCGGCAAGTCAGGAAATTTTCCTGAGAGCTTAGCAGCGTGTAACACTTCTTCTGTGCTGACACTAAGGTCATTGACAGATTCGTTCGCTAAGGTCGCAGAGAGTAACGCCTGTTTTAATAAATAACTTTCTAAATAGTTAGCACTAAATGGCTCTACATCATCTAATTCTACTTTATTAGTTTCTAAATATAAGTTGAGCGCCTGTTGCGCGAACATTTTACTGGGATGTTGAAAAAAACGTATGAGATCATTGGCGGTTAATGATGTTAACGCGATTTTTTCATCATCATTAATAACTAGCGCTGATTCATTAACGGTAACTGAGCTATGGTCGTTTTTTGACAGTTTTAGCCAATTAGCATCAAAACTTGCTTTGACTATTGAGGAAGCACTATTTTTTGAAAAATCAGCTGCTAAATAGTTTTCTTCACTAAAGGGCTGCATTGGCATTTGCTGTAGTTGGATATTATTATTTTCGTCTTCACCATTTTCACTATTACTTTTTCCCTTAGCAAAATTCCAACCATAGCCTTGAGTAAGGTAATCCATCAATTCTTTAAGCACGAGTGACGGCTGTTTTTCATTATTATTTTTGATATTTCGCCCTTGATAACTTAAATACAAAGCATGCCTAGCTGAAATTAACGCTTCTAAAAATAAATAACGATCATCACCACGGCGTGATCTGTCACCTAACATTGGAGGACTTTGCGCCATTAAATCAAAACCTAAGGGCTGACGTTGCCTTGGAAACTCACCGTCATTTAAACCTAACACAGCGATAACTTTAAAGGGAATGCTACGCATGGGCAGCATAGAACAAAAAGTCACTTGCCCAACCATAAACTGACGACTAGCATCGCCTTGGCTAAAATGGTTATTGAGAAAATCAACGACAATGACCAAATCAATTTTTTCTTCAAAATGGGCATGCAAACAATATTCAACCAGTGCGCTAATTGCTTGTTCAATGATGACTAAGCTATTTTCAATTTGACTATTTATTTGCTGATTATTTGCTTGAAGAACATTGACCTGTAGAACATTGGCTTGCGAAGATTTTGTTTGTTTTACATTGGTAGAAAAAAAACTGTTAGTGGCAAAAAGCAATTCTAATTGGTTTAATAAAAAACGCTGCCAAGCAGTTGCTGTTCTTGGCGTATTTAATTGCTGAGCAAAGCTTTGTAACTGTTCGATAAATAACATTAATTGCCCAAGCAAAATAGCATCATCACCTTCAACAGCAGCCAATAATAATTGCTCTTGATAAATACAGTCACTATCAGAAAAAGCAAAACCACGGATTAAACGCGATAAACCTTGTTGCCAAGTAAAACTGTTACTAACATTTTCGCCTAGTAATTTTGCTTTGTGAGTTTTATCTATCCCCCAATGAACGGTGGCTTGTTCTAACCACAACGTGATTTTTTCACAGTCTTCATCATTCATTGAAAATTTATTAGCTACAGCAGGCAAACGAATGAAACTAAGTAATTGAGATACTTGAAAACGTGAGTCAGGTAATGTCAGCAATTCACTAAAAGCGGCAATAAGTGGGTCACTGTCTTTCGCACTGCGATCGGCAATGGAGCAAGGTAATGGTGGAACTTCATCGTTTAAGTCTTGCCAACCACGAGTGAAAACAGCACTAACATAAGGCGCATATTGCTCGATTTGCGGACACATCACCAAAACATCTTTAGGGGTTAACTTATCATCCTCGTTTTTAGCGCTCTTAGAATAGTTAATTGCAGAATCATTAAACTGATGAAGTAAGTAGTCATGTAATGCCTGAACTTCGCGCAAAGCGCTATGACAGCTAACAATAGTGATAGAGTTATCTATTAATTGAACAGGCGATTTTGTAGCATCAGCTTTAGTAGCATCATGCAGGGTTAAAATATCATTTTGTATTCGATGTAAAATACGCTCAAGAGGTTTTTCTTCTTTATTTTCTTCTAAATATCCTTCTATATTGTCAGACTCATTAGTTTTTTCAGTACTGGCCTTAACGAATAGATCGACATTAACGGTGCTGTAATCTTGCAATAAGGCTAAAAACTCCCTGCCTTGTTGGCCAAAATTGGCCAACAGCGGATTACCAACAAACAAATGTTCATCTTCTACGCCGTGTGACCAATGGGAGAGTTTTTTTATTGCTTGTTTTTCACTAATGATATCGCCCCAATAGGAAAAACACGGGTTAAGGTGAAAGAAGTCCACCTCAATATGTTCGCTTAACGCATTAATAAAGCTCAGCCACATTGGCGCCATGCTATTAATACCAAAAAAACTTAAGCGTTTAGGTAATAATAAAGGATCTGCTGCCAGTTTAGTGTCTATATTGGCAATGGCAGCATTTAACAGTTCAACAGGGTTATAAGCTAATTGTTTAACAAGTAATTGCCATAGCTTAGCTTGCCACTTATTGTCAGCTGATAGTAACGCCACGGCTTCCCCTTTTTGCCATGAATCTAACCACTGCGGACGGAAAATTAAATACTGCTCATATAAATCAGCCATCTGCTCGGCTAGCTGATAACGCTTTAAGTTTTCTTTACTTGAAAAACTGTTGTCTTGGTTTGAAGAAACGTTAGCCTGATCTAAAGCACTATTCCAATAGCGTGTTGCCGGGGTAAAATCAGTATCAACAATAACGTCTTTTGTTGCTAATAAAGCATAAATACGCCACGTTAATACCTCTCTTGAGTAAGGAGACTGTTCAGGCACGTTATCGTCACTAGCTAGCGTTCTTATTAACTGCCAAAGATATTGAGCAGGTAACGCGTAACGCATATTCATACTTATACCACGTTCTTTGGCAATGGCAAGGTTAAGCCAATGTTGCATACCCGCATTTTGCACAACAATAACTTCTTGATTGAATACGCCTAAAGGAGAAACTTCGGAAATTTTATTGAGTAGCAGTAACAAATTTTCCATTTTGTTAGCGGGATAAAGGTTGATCAATGTGGTGCCTATTATCTAAAGCTTGATAGGGTAAATTTAAACACAGGCAAGAATTGAACGCTATTGATTTAATTAAAAATGATTAAAAATTCAGGTAACTAATCATGGGTAGTATTCTATTATTTACCTCTGCATAAAATATAAATACTAAACAATACAGCCATCTTAAAGGAACTCACAACAGCACTATTCTGGCTCCATCCTTTATAATTGTCTAATAGTTAACGCACGAATACAAAATTCTTGAATTTTTTCAATCAATGTATTTTCAATATGAGTGTTTTCATCTTGGGTTAAAGGCCTGATAAGCACTTCAGCAATAATGCCTACAATGGCTGTAGCAGCTAAATCAGTAGGTTGCGGTATAAATTCCTTCTTTGCAATACCTTCATCAATGATTTGTTTAAAAATTGCTGCATATGCCTTACGATATTTTAATCGTTCAATTTCAATCATTGGATTAACAGGCTCAAAAATAAGTGCATAGGATTGCTTTTGTGAATGCATTGCACGTCGAGAGAACGTTGCAATCGCTTCATTTAAACGCTGGTAGGGTGTACCGCATCCTATAGCAACTTCACGAATAATCGATACTTCTTTTTCAGTTAATATTTTAAATATTTCGACAAAAAGTAGCGATTTAGAGTCAAAATATTTATAAACAGTTCCTACTGCTATACCCGCTGAATTTGCCAGATTATCCATTGTTAAACTAGAAAACCCACCAGCATTTATTTGTAAAATGGCACAATTTAACAGTAGAATTCGTCGAGATTCTTTACGTGTTTTTGTTTTTTCAGTGGGTCTATATGCCATTAATTTACTCTTATAATATTTTGTTAACAATGTTGAATATATGACATCTGTTTTGACAAATATCAAGTAATGAATTACAATTCACTTTTTAAACTATGTTGGTGAGTCATGCTTAAAAATAATAACAGCCTAGAATTTATGGCTCAAACACATGAAGTATTAAATCAGCCTAATTGTCTCGAAAACTACAATCTTTATCAACAAGATCTTGCCTTACAAGAAGCCGTAAAACGAGAAGGCGCCAGCTGGGCTGAAAAAGAGTTATTATGTTTCGGTAAATTGTGCGGTGACAAAAATACGATAGAACTTGGCTTTCAAGCAAATGAAAATAAGCCACAATTTTTTAGTCACGATCCCCATGGTCACCGTATAGACGAAATTCGTTTTCATCCTGCTTATCATCAACTGATGAAATCATCTATTGAACAAGGCATTCACACGTCACATTGGACATCACCACAAAAAGGAGCTCATGTCGCTCGCGCGGCAAAATTTTATATGCAGGCTCAAGTGGAAGCCGCGCATTTGTGTCCAATTACCATGACTTCTGCAGCGATCCCTACATTACTCTGTCAACCCGAAATTCTTAAACAATATGGGACGCAAATAAAAGCTACCTACTATGATCCTCGTAATATTCCCTTAGAACAAAAGAAAGGTATTACCATTGGTATGGCAATGACTGAAAAGCAAGGTGGATCTGATGTAAGAGCTAATACCACCAAAGCTATTCCAATCGATCAGGCAGGTTCTGGCCAAGCCTATCATTTGGTGGGACACAAATATTTTGTTTCTGCGCCAATGTCAGATGCTTTTTTAACGCTTGCTCAAACGGAAGAGGGTTTGTCTTGCTTTTTCTTACCAAGATGGAAACCAGATGGTAGTAAAAACCCAATGCAGATCCAACGATTAAAAATTAAAATGGGTAATGTTGCCAACGCTTCTTGTGAAACTGAATTGCGTGGCGCTTATGCCTTAATGGTTGGCGAAGCAGGTCGAGGCATTAAAACAATTTTAAACATGGTCGCAATGACTCGCTTCGATTGCATGGTAGGCTCTTCTGCTGGCATGCGCCAAGCGGTGATGCAAGCCGTTCATCATTGCACTTATCGTTCAGCGTTCGGTGCTAAGTTAATCAAACAACCGTTAATGCAAAACGTACTTGCTGATTTGATTATAGAAAGTGAAGCATCAATAGTAATGAGCATGCGAATTGCACGAGCCTTGGACAATGAAAACAAATCTACGAGTGAAGATTTTTTAGTTCGAATTGGAACCGCTATTGGAAAATATTGGATATGTAAACGTCAAGCTGAACACGCTTTTGAAGCAATGGAGTGCATAGGTGGCAGTGGTGTAATGGAGGATACAATTATGCCTCGTTTGTATAGAGATTCACCAATAAACTCAATTTGGGAAGGTAGTGGTAATATTCAATGTTTAGATGTATTACGCATGCTAAATAAAAACCCTGAATGCATTAAAGCTTTCATGAATGAAGTTAACTTAAGTCGTAATAGACATCCTAATTTAGATGCCATGATTATTAAGCTTGAACATGAAATAGTTGATTTAAAGGATATAGAATATAGAGCGCGCACTATAGTGGAGCTTATGGCGCTAACCTTACAAGGAGCATTATTAGCTCAATCAGGTAATACTGAAATATTCGATGCATTTTGTGAGTCACGTCTTTGCCCTAAGTCTAGGGGATTAGTTTACGGCAACTTACCTACAGGGATTGATTGTACAAAAATTATTGAACGAGCGAGTGGGTCTATCTGAGCTATAAATATGCCAAGATCAACGATTGATTTTTCTAATCATTTATTTGTTAGCACTAAACAAGACAGCCATCTTAAAGAAACTTACAGACGCGAAAAAACAAAATATAACTTCATTATTCCCTAGGTGAGTAGGTCATACTTTCGATTATTTTATTTTCAATTTCTTTTTTTAAACGTTTATTTTCTTCTAATAGCTCTATGACTAAGGCGGCTCCTGAAATATTCACGCCTAAATCTTTTTCTAAGCGTTTGGCTATTTGAACACGTTCTAAACATCTACCAGAAAATCTCCAATTACTAATAACATCTCCTTGTGGAAAGATGATTCCCTCATTCACTAACTCAATTATCCATGTCTTTTGAGTGAAAGAAACTTGGCTAAGTTCGTCTATTGTTAATAATTGCTCGTCTAGTATGACGCCTGTTAATACGTTATTTGTCATGCTACTTTCTCCTTTAAATGAGCGCGAGGATCGAAGTTCAACTCCTTAGCCATTGTTGTATATAAGCTTTTTGCTTTCTCACTGCTTCCTTCAGGCAATGTTATTTTTAAACATGCGTATAAATCGCCAATGATTTTACTGGGTATTCCTCGTCCCTTAAGGCGCAGTTTAGTATCAGTTTTAGTATTCGCAGGTATTTTTAATTCAATTATTCCCGCTGGTGTTGGCATTTTTATCGTTGATCCTAATGCAGCTTCCCATGGGGTTATTGGCAAATCAAGTTCTATATCTATGCCATCAACTCGATATATAGGGTGGCGATTAAACTCAATTTGTAAATACAAGTTACCTTTTTTAGAGCCATGTAAATTGTAACCTTGTCCAGCCAATCGTATTTGCTGACCTTGCGTTATTCCTTTGGGTATTTGAATTTTCAAATGGCGTTCATGGGTAATAACATGACCTAGTTTATCTACTTCTGGTGAATGTAAAGTGACCGTGCGTGTAGCTCCATGAAAGCTATCTTCAATATCGATCATAATTTTTGCATGGTGATCATTTTCTTGATGTTGGAAGTGCTGACTTTGCTCATTTTCTTTATAGTTTTGTTGGCTAGCTTGACCAAAGATTGATTCAAAAAAATCGCTAAAGTCAGAGTGTTGGTTTGCTCCCTTATTCGCCTCACTATATTCAAAGCCTTGATCCCAGTTTGGCGGTGGGGTAAATGATTGACCAGATTGCCAGTTCGACCCTAACTGATCATAAGCTACGCGCTTTTCAGGATCTTTTAACACTTCGTAAGCTTCACCTAATTCTTTGAATTTTGCTTCTGCATTAAGATCTTTACTGACATCCGGATGATATTTTCGTGCTAATTTTTTATATGCGGGTTTAATTTCATGTTGACTGGCGTTTTTTGAAATCTTAAGAACGTTGTAATAGTCTTTGTATTCCATAAACAGCCTCATTCGATGGTGAAATTATTAGCGACTAAAATAACTAATAAACTACAATCTGTTGTTTACTAGTCATTTCGCTACTGTATGTATAATAGCAGTATGAATCTTGATTATTTATAATACAATCTGAATTTGGCAAATTTTACGTATTAAATGTATTTCATCTAATGCTGAATATTTGAAATTAATTAAGATTGTTCTGCTTTTAATTGTCCATATCCCCTCAAAAAGTTAGTTTTTTCGTGAACGACTAACACATTATTGATCTTTCTCAATCTTTTCTAACTTAAATTAGAGCTATCTGCAAAGTTCAACTAAACTTTCAGTTAACATAATATAGTAAGCTAACAATAAGGAGAAATTTATGTATAAGCATATTTTATTTGCCACAGAACTTACAGAAACTAAAAGCTATATCGAGGATAAGGTTACGCAATTACAGCAGTTCACCCAAGCTAAACTGAGTGTTATCCATGTAGTAGAACCGATACCTAACGCTTATTATGGTGGTGTATATGGTGCTATTCCTGGCTTAGACTCGGTAGATAGCATTGGCACTACCAGAATATTAAAAGAGCGAGCTAAAGAGGTACTACAACCTTTGCTTAAAAGACTCAATATTACAGAGAAAAACTTGCATATACCTATAGGACATATCAGTGGGGAAATATTAGCTTTTGCCCAGAACCAAAACGTTGATTTAATTATAGCGGGCAGCCATGGTGTGTATGGTTTGCAATTACTATTAGGGTCTACCGCTAATGCTCTTTTACACAGGGCAAAATGTGATGTCTTAGCCGTGCGTTATACTGAATAAAACTACAAATGGGACAAATGAGAGTATATGAATAGTAAATTTTGCCCTCAAGATAATAGGTAGCCGTTGCTTTAGCGACGGGAGTGTTGAAAATGCCTAAAAGAAAAATCGACAGAAGCGAGACTCATGTCGATTTTTAAAATGTGATTATTTTTTAACGACTTTGCCCGCTTTCATCACAAAATCAACATCTAATAATTCTTTAATATCGTTTAAAGGATTACCATCAAAAGCAATGATATCGGCTATTTTTCCTTGCTCTAATGAACCTAAGCTATCAGACATATCAATTAAATCAGCCGCATTGATAGTAGCAGATTTTAGAATTTCACTATTTGCCATGCCTGCTTGTGCCATTAACACCCCTTCTTTCCCATTATTTCCATGATGGGAAACACCACTGTCAGTGCCATAGGCGATTTTCACGCCCGATTTAAACGAGTTTTTAAAATTGGCTGTCATATCAGCGCCGACACGTATCGCTTTAGCTTTAATCGCTGCAGACATAAAGTTAGTATTTTTAGCTAAACTTACTACTGTATCTCCAGCCATCAGCGTAGGTACTAAATAAGCACCTGATTTTTTAAATAACTTTATACTTTCTTTATTGGCATAACTGCCATGCTCTATGCTGTCTACGCCTGCTCTCAGTGCGGCGTTAATGCCATCTGCTGCATGGGCATGACTGGCAACTTTTCTGCCTAAGGCGTGAGCGGCATCGACCACTTCTTTTAGTTCATCATCAGCCATTTGTTGGCCAGTGCCGGTGTTAGTATCAGATAATACGCCACCGGTTGAGGTGATTTTAATAACATCAGCGCCAAATTTGATCGCGCGGCGAGTAGCACGGCGACAATCATAAGGGCCGTCACAAACCGTTTCACTGGTACGCATTTCAAGAATATCTGGGCTTAAACCATCAACGTCGCCATGACCACCAGTAACAGAAACTGATGAACCTGCTGCTATAATACGAGGGCCATCAACCCACCCTTTCGCTATACCATCACGCAGCGCAAAAATTTGCTCAGCACTTGCGCCTAAATCTCTAACAGTAGTAAAGCCTGCCATTAACGTTTTTTTTGCGTTATAGGCGCTTTGCATCAATACATCAGCATCTGACATTCTAAGAGATTGACTGTCATTTTTAGGCCCTAGTTCGCCCTGAAGGTGAACGTGCATATCCATTAAACCAGCCATAACAAAGCTTGATGATAAATCAATCAGTGTTGCACCTTTATCAATTTCATTAACACTGACAAAGCCTTTTTTGATACTGGTAATTATGCCATCAGTAATAACTAATGTTTGTTTAGATAGCGCTTTTTCACCAGCAACTTGCAACAAAGTGCCCGCATGAATCACTTGTGTTTGTGCAAATAAGTTGAAAGAAGAAATAAGAGAAAGTGCTAATAAAGTGTGTTTTAACGTTTTAACAGCAGAAATAGGTTTTATTATTGTCTTAATGATCATGGTGATATTGCTCGTAGTTTATCCCACTGAATGTAGGTAATTAAATATAGCTGCCAATACCTTAACAGCTATATTATACCAATCTCAATAACTAAGTGATCATTTCTACTGGTTGAAACAGGGTGGGATCACGCATTTAAGAAAAAGCACACGGTATAATGAAGATATTTTGAACTTAATTGGTGTTAAGCGATCAGATCAGTATCAAAAATTCAACGTGGGTTAATTATTATGTCGTTATTTCAAGAGATTGAAAATATTGAAGATCACCGAGTGGACGCTAATAAAGATTATGAATTAGCAGATATTATTTTCTTAACCGTAGCCGCAGTACTTTGTGGTGCAAAGGGTTGGAAAGCAATTAACATATTTGGGAAAGCTCAACTTACATGGTTAAGAGAATACCGAGATTTTAGCAACGGTATTCCCAAAAGGCATTCTATTGGGCGAATTATTAGGGGGGTTAAGGCTGAAAGTCTCGTTTCAAGCTTTATTAATTTTTCAAATGCAGTGCGAGAAAAAGAAGGTAAAGAGCACATCAGCTTTGACGGTAAAGTGGTTTGTGGCTCTAAACATGGAGACATAGATGCATTGCAACTCATGACGGCGATGGTTGTAGATAATGGTCTCATCATTTACCAAAAAGAAACCTCAACAAAAACGAATGAAATACCCATTATGCAAGCAATGCTAGCCAGTATGGATATTAACAATGCCGTAATTACAGCCGATGCAATGCATTGTCAAACTGAAACCGCAGATTTAATACGTCAAGGTAAGGGTGATTACGTACTTCAAATAAAAAAGAATCAAGGCAAGCTATACAAAGAAGTTAAAGCCTATTTTCATAAAACTTACCGTGATTCACCTAATCTATTAAAAGATAACTGTTTTAAAGAGTTAGATGGAGAGCATGGACGAATTAACGAAAGAGAATATCGACTTTTACCGATAACCAAATGGTTTGATGAAACAGAGAAATTTAAAGATAGCTTTGCCGTAGTAGAAGTACAACGTACTCGGCAGCTAAAAAATAAAACAGAGCAAGAGACTTCTTATTACATAACGTCATTAAAAGAAGAAGTAGAACTTACGGCAAAATATATACGTCGGCATTGGGCTATTGAAAATAGCCAACACTGGGTATTAGATGTGACATTTAGAGAAGATGAATGTCAAATTTATGCTGATGATGGTGCGAAAAACCTAGCGACAATTAGACGTAAGCTGTTGAATTTAATAAAACAGCATCCGCTAAAAGATAGTGTTGCGGGAAAAATGCAACGCGCCTGTTGGGATGCTAAATTTAGAGCGGATATTTTATTTGGTCAAAAACCAAACAAAGCATAATCCCGCCCTGCTTCCAGTCCTAATAAGTCGCACTTAGTCAAGCAAGTGTTTCATCAAGCAGCAATTATCGGTGATTCAGTTTTTACTGAGCCAAAATGCTTTTTATCGTCATT
>CAXBEX010000024.1:0-57669 GCA_963974965.1 uncultured Colwellia sp.
CCAGTTGGTTAAGCTATTTGCCTGAACCCCTTGGAACTGGAGCGCATTGTAAAGAACTTTTAAAAAGGATCAAGCATTATTTTGAAACTTATATTTGTTCGAATATTAATTGAACTAAATGTAGATTTAACAGACTAACTCATAGACTTATACGTAATTATACGGTTAAATACATGGCAGTAACGCTATATTTACTCGTTTACATGTAATTATTTTCGCTTCTCAAATTGATGGAACAATAGGTAGGGGTTTATTTATTAGTTGGAAGTATCAATGAAATATTTATGTTTTTTATGCACGATTCTTTTAAGTTTTTCTTTCCCAGTTTACAGCAATTCAAATAATTTAATTCAATCTCGACAAGAAAAAGTTCTTACAGACTTGTTTGATCAATTAGTTCAGCGTCAAATAAATTCCGAAGTGGCAATAGAAAAGAGTGTCAATGCCTTGCTTGAAAGTTACCCTGAGCAAATTGATTTAGTTTTAAAAATAGCGATAACTAAATACCCTCAACAATACAAACAAATTATTTGTGGGGCATTACGAGCAGAACCCGCGTTAACTAGTGATGTTATTGATATAATTTTAAATTCTAATATTGCCACTAGCGAAGATGTTATCAGTTTTGCCGTGAATGAAGAGCCAGCTTATGCAACAGAAATTGTTAATGCTGCCGTTATGCATGACCCTTTAAATATAGAAAATATTGTCAGGGTAGCAATAATTACAGAGCCTCTCATGGCAAAACATGTTGTAGACGCCACAATGCAAAGTTATCCAGAAAGAATACTTGATATTCTTGTTGTTGCAATTAAAGCATTACCTAATCAAGTAGTGAATATTGTTAGAGATACGTTGAGAATTTCACCCGATAACACAGAAGTTGTCAGTATTGCTATAAACTCTTCTACTGGTGACAAAGCACGTGAAATTATATCTACGGCTATTAAATCTGGTATTTCTGAAGAGTCTGCAACTGCGGCTGCAATTGCTGGTGGAGCAAAGCAAGCTGACATAGTTAAATTAAATTAAGTTAAATCGCTCAGTTTTTATAATTGCTTTCTTGTGAATACCAAATCATTACCTTGCGTTAAATCGCTATTATATTGATAACCTGCTAAACCAAAGTCTTTTAACTGCTCTACGTCAGTTAATTGATTTTGAATTATATAACGCGCCATTAAACCTCGTGCTTTTTTAGCAAAAAAACTAATCATTTTATATTGACCATTTTTCCAGTCTTTAAATTGCGGAGTAATAATCGTCGCGTTTAACAATTTTTTCTTAACTGCTTTAAAATATTCGTTTGACGCCAAGTTAATTAATACATTATCCCCTTGCTCAGCTAAAGCTTTGTTTAACTCATTAGTAATAATGTCTCCCCAAAATTGATATAAATTGCTACCACGGACATTATCAAGCTTAGTTCCCATTTCTAATCGATACGCTTGCATTAAATCCAATGGTCTTAGCAGACCATACAAGCCTGATAATATGCGAAAATGTTGCTGAGCAAAATCAAAGTCTTCATCACTAAATGAAGCGGCATCTAAACCATTGTATACATCACCATTAAAAGCCAATACAGCTTGACGAGAGTTTTCAACAGTAAATTGCTGTGACCACTCACCAAAACGTGCCGCATTCAGCCCTGCTAATTTATCGCTTAACTTCATTAACGAAGCAATTTGACTTGGGGAAAGTTTTACACAACGCTCAATTAATATTTCACTATGCTCAAGCAAGCTTGCCTGACTCGTTTGAGTTATTGCCAAAGGAGATTCAAAATCTAACTTTTTTGCAGGAGAAACAACAAGTAACATAATATACTTCGACTTAATAATTATATAAATTTAATAATGCAAACTATAACATAGCTTTAATTCAAGTAAGAGTAGCAATCGTAACAAATTAATAGTAATTGCAGTGTATTTTGAAAAATCACGAAAACTTGCAACAAATAGCGTTTAAAGGGTACATTTATCATATTAATGTAGTAATATTTCATCAATTAGTCCCGTCTACTTTTATTTTTAGCAAAGCGCATAGGTATCATTATGAATAATTCTCCCTCTCAACTTGAACAATTAAAGCAAATGACCACGGTAGTTGCCGACACCGGTGATATTGAAGCCATTGCCAAATTTCAGCCACAAGATGCGACCACTAACCCATCGCTTTTATTAAAAGCTGCTGCGCTACCCTTATATCAAAACCTACTAATCAATGCTGTTGCATGGGCAAAAGGGCAATCAAACGATGCAACACAACAAGTGAGTGATGCTGCTGACAAGCTTTCAGTTTTAATAGGATTAGAGATATTAAAAACAGTGCCAGGTCGTATTTCTACTGAAGTAGATGCGCGACTTTCATTCGATACGAGCGCTTCTATCGCCAAGGCTCACAAATTAATAGCGATGTACAATGAAGCAGGTATTAACAATGATCGTATTTTGATCAAACTTGCCTCAACTTGGGAAGGTATCAAAGCTGCCGAGCAACTTGAGCAAGAAGGTATTAACTGCAACCTAACTTTACTATTTAATTTTGCACAAGCAAGAGCATGTGCAGAAGCGGGTGTTTATTTGATTTCTCCCTTTGTTGGCCGTATTCTAGATTGGTTCAAAAAAGACACAGGCCGTTCTGAATACCCAAGTGATGAAGATCCTGGTGTAGTATCAGTGACTAGCATTTATAACTATTACAAAAGCAAAAGCTATAACACAGTCGTCATGGGTGCTAGTTTTAGAAATACAGGTGAGATATTAGCACTTGCTGGCTGTGATCGATTAACTATCAGTCCACAACTGATGGATGAATTAGCAAGCAGTACTGCAGATGTAGAGCAAAAACTTAACGCTCAAGATAGCAATGAAGCTGTGGTAAAAGAAATAGCACTTACAGAAAATCAGTGGCGCTGGCAGATGAATGAAGATGCGATGGCAACGGAGAAACTAGCGGAAGGAATTAGAAACTTTGCTATTGATCAAGTTAAACTAGAAAAACAATTAGCTGAGATGTTGTAAAAAATACTCCGCTAAATCAATAACTGTTCAAGTTAAATGCCTTACCTTGAACAGTTATAATTCCCTATAGCAAACCTTGCTGAGTTAAATAGTGACGTACTTCTGTTAAATATTCTTTATATTTCTGCCAATTTCCGACTGATTTATTATTAATAGGACGCCTCACCTGAACTGCACTAGCAGTAGCAACAGGAGCGATGTTTTTATGGGTATCTAAACATTGCTCTTGCCAATCAAGTCCGCAAAATTCAATAATTTTTTCTGCTTCGTCTTTCGGGTTATTAACTAACTTTTCATAATTAACCACATAAAAATTATTAGGGTATAGCGTTAACCATAACTTTGTTAATTCTTTAAACTGATGATAAAACTGGGCGGTTGTTTGTAAATCGTAAGCATAATTATAATAAGAAAAATTCACGGCGAACAGTTGTCGATAATTACTGACAATGGTATCGAGTGGCCCTCGGTCTAAACAAATAATTTTTGCCTGTGGCAAGGCATTAATAATAAAACCCGCATATAAAACATTTAACGGCATTTTATCAACAAATTTAGCACTCTTTCCAGTGATCGCTCTAGTGCTATTAATATAAGACTCACCTAGTTTAGTAAAATCAATATTGGCTGCTGCCAAAACGGTTTCTTTGTCTATCACTTTATTGGTAGATGTTTTTGACAATTCTTTTAGCAATAAACCAAAATGCTGTAATTCACCGGCACTAGTCACATCAGAATGCTTTGATAATATTCGCTCAACTAAAGTTGTACCCGTTCTAGGCATTCCTACCACAAACAAAGCTTCGCTTGAGTTAAAGCCAGCATTTACATCAAAAATAACACCAGAATTAAGAGGCTTTGCTATTTGGGTTTGCTCAGATAAGTCATTTACTTGCTGCTTGGTTGTTTGTTGAGCACTAAAAAGCGCGGTTAAGCTGGCAAACATTTGTTCATCATCTTCAAAGTGATAATCTAATTGCGATAACTTACTCTTTTTACTTTTATTTAAGTAACTATAAGCTTTGTCATAATCACCCAGTGCTTCATGTTCTCTTGCTAATGCATGACCAATGTATAATAAGTCGTCTGTTTGAGTGAGTTGTTGATAAAGCCTAGTTAGTCTTTCAATATGATTATTAGACCCCGTAATATCTCCTAAACTCGTCAATGCCGCATGGGCCTTACAATATTTAGGCATCAACTCGATTGTTCTTTCGTAAGCTTGTCTCGCATGGGTAAATTCACCAGTAAATTTTAACGATGCACCAAGATTGAAAAAGAAAATGCCATTATTTTTATTAGCCGCCACGGCTTGTTGAAAAAAAGGAACCGCTTGTTGATGCAAGCCAATTTGGCTATACGCCACACCGATAGTATCAAGGGTTAATGCTGAGGTAGGCTTTAAGTTCGCAGCGAGGTTTGCATAATGCAGCGCCTGAACATGATCGTTAACAAGCGCGTATTGCTTGGCTAGTTGGGCAACATATTCTACTTGCTTAGGCGCAAGTACAATTGCTTGTTTTATTAGCTCAATAGCCTTAGTAGTGTTGTGGTGAACACTAGCAATCATGGCCAATAAAAAATAGCCGTCAGCGAAATGTTTATCTTGCGATAAAATACCCATAATATACTGATGAGCTTGCTGATATTGACCTTGATTAAGTGCTTGCTGTGCTTGTTTGTGAAGTTGCTGAATGTTGTCTGTCATTGACATTGTTACCCTGAACAAATTTAACTCGATAATAATTGTTAATATACACTCTTTCACATCCATGTGACCGCGACATACCGTTTATTCTAAACATAAAAAAAGGCATTGAACCTGTTATTCAATGCCTTAGATACTTTACCTGTTAATAATTATATATCGAACATATTGTTTATCAAAAATTGTTTATCAAAAATTGTTTATCAAAAATTATATATCAAACATATAATCAAAACGTAAACCTATTCTACGTGGTGTCAGCAAGTAGTAACCATAGTTGCGCTGAATTTCTGCAGCATTTGTATTCATTTCAGGAAACTGAGCTAAACCAATATCGCCTTTGTCACGTCGAACTGAAGTGTAGGCATATTTATTAAACATGTTATCAGCATACAAGGTCACTGACCATTCATCGCCAGATATGCGTGCCGAAATATTGCTAAGCGCATAACCGGGGATCACCTCACCATCAGCACGTAAGCCTAACTTACTGTAAATATCACTTTGATAAGTTAAACCATAATTAATATCAAGTAATTTATCATCAAAGATATCTGTCGTGTAGGTTAAGCCTAACGATGATTGATGCTCTGGTGAACCGGGCAGTCTGTCGCCATCTTTACCATCATAGAAATTTTGCAAATCGCTGCCTTTATCGCCAAACACGCCAAATAAATAAGGGGCATCAGCAGTTAATTCAGCTTTAGTATAAGCATAGGTAGCATATGCGGTTATACTATCTGACAGCATAGCACGGGATGAAATTTCAATACCTGAAGATTCAGCAGTACCAGCATTTGAGACAATACTTGTTTGGCCATTTACCGTAACACCTGCCACTTGAGCATCATCCCATTGCACTAAAAACAACGCTGCATTAAAGTGAAATTTATTAGCTAACCAAGAGCTTTTCATGCCCAACTCATAGTTTGTGCTGGTATCAGCGACATATAGCTGTTCATTAGGTAAAGCACAAATTGTTTGTTGATCAATGTCATCAGGACAAGCACCAACACCATTTGCACCACCAATTCTAAAACCATCGCTGATGGTCGCATAGGCCAGAAAGTCTTCATTTACTTGATAACTAACATTGAATTTCAATAAATTACCATCATCATCGGCAGCAACATCTTTAAACTCAAGGTTAATTTCATCAGGCCCAGCTCCTTCCCATAAGGTATTTAGTAAAGGCAAGTCAACACCTGAAGATGATTTTACGTCATATTGATAAAAACGAGTACCAACAGTAAATGCTAACTTATCGGTAGCTTGGTAGCTTAATTCACCAAAAATAGCCATTTCGGTGACTTCGCTATCCACAATAGAAAAATACTCTAAATTATCAGGCCGTGTTTGTGCTGCTCCCCAATTATCTACCGCATATTGGCCAAAACCGGGGGTAAATTCTTTTTCATTAGTATTTGATTCATTTTTATTATAAAAGCCACCAACAATCCAAGACAGTACTGAGTCTTTACTTGATACTAAACGAATTTCTTGGGTAATACTGGTATCTTCAATGATATCACGGGTAAACGCTGAAAAAGCTGGAAATTCTTCATAGCTATAATCTAAGCGTATTAATAAGTCTGTTTGATCACGTTGGCCATCTAACGAAGACTTTGAATAACCTGTTGCTGAGGTTAATTCTGCAAATCCTAAATCAACAGTAACTTCTAAGCTAATTAAAGAGTCTTCTCTTTCCTGTGGCTCTACAAAACGATAACCTGACTCGTAATCACCCATAATGTTTGATAATGGGTTAGCATCACTTAAACTGTTACCATGAACAATAGAGCGACCACCAATTTTTTGTTGCTGATAAAAATATGATAAAGTGCTGTCAAAAGTGTCATTAGGTTGCCAGCGCAGCATTACCTTAGCGGTACTGGTTTGCTCACTATTAACATCATCGACCCGCTTTAAATTTTGACTGACTGCATTAGCATCAGACCAATCAGGATCAGGCAATGAAACACCACCTTCTTTGACTGTATAAGCATAGTCAACATAACCAGGTTCATCTAAATAATTAAATGCGACACGTAAACCTAACGTGTCATCAATTAATGGCGTATTAAAAACAAACCCCGCTTCGCCACCAACATCATCACTTTGAGAAATATTAAAAACATCACCATAAATAGAGCCTGAAACTTCATCTAGCATAGGCTTGTTTGGCAAATAACGTATCGCACCGCCTAAAGTACCAGCACCGTATAAAGTACCTTGTGGTCCAATAAGTACTTCAACTCGTTCAACATCAATAATTTTCATATCAACGAAAAGAGGAATTTCTCCGACATAAGTAGCCACAGTACCACCGTCAGAGCCAGGACCTGATGAGTTAGTATTCAAACCACGAACAATAATAGGAGAGCTTGAACGCCCCCCTTGGTCTTGAATAGTAAGACCTGGAACCCAACGAGCCACTTCAGACAGCTGAGTTATATTTTGATCTTTCATAACATCAGAATCAAGTGCAGTAATATTCATTGGTGCTTCTTGAACCGTTGAAGCGCGACGAGAGCCCGTTACCTCTATACGCTCAATACCTTCTACTTTACTGTCTGTCTCTTCAGCCAAAATGTAACCATTCACCGTGAAAGCTGAACTTAACGCCAAGAAAAGCGCGGATTTTTTGAAAATCTGCTTAGTGTGCATACCTTGTATTCCTCTTAGTTTATAATTTTTTTATTGTCAGTATTTGCCCGAAGTTTTGGTTGGTTTTTTATTTTAAAATAAATCGAAGTACTCATGTTAAATACCAGCGAGTTATCAGACCAAAGCATACAATGAATAGCAAATACTAGATTATCATGCCATATTTTAAACTCGCTGTCTCCCGTCACTATTACTATAAAACCCCGTCACACATGGGATTCAGGAGGACATGCATTTTTTTAGCATAATTATTTAAGTGTTTAATTATTTAATTACTTCACTAAAATTTATATCTCCCCCCATAATCTTATTTTTTTAAGGGTTAGTAGTTGAAAGTAGCCATTGGCTATACTTGCTAATTTATCGACAATATTAGGTCTTGCATGACTAAAATAGAGGTTACTCTTATTTATATACTATTTTATTATCGCAAATTTTGTTATAGCTAATATTAGAACAATCTGGAGCGCAAGGGACTTTTTCGTTTGAGTATAAGTATTCAATTTAAAAATTAAATAATTATCACTGCTATTACTTTTGTTATAGAAATCCTTCTATTACCACGTCAACTCACTATTATTTTCTAACAAGTTTTTTTTGCACAAAAAGGTGGTTTTTATTTGCATAAATTAAAAAGTATGGTATTAAAAAGGTGCAGTTGATTTATGTTTTTACAGAAAATCTATCAAGGGGTACTTTTATGGATAATTTAAGCCAAGTGTTGAAGTCAGTTAGCCAACCCGCAAAAGGAAAATCCGCGTCAAATAAAAAAAGAAAATGGCGCGAAATTGAACAGTTAAGAGATAAATTCCAGCTCGAAAAAGAACTAAAAATATATGAAGACTCGTTAGAGTATATGTTGGAAGAATTTTAACCCGCCTTTCTTAAATAACTTGTTCACAATAAAAACCCAGCTAAGCTGGGTTTTTTAATGCTTACTCGAAATAGACTAACGTTATCTTTAAAAGGAACATTGACAAAATTAAAACAAGCGTTTAACTTTCTAACAATTATTTACTTTAAATCGCTAATTATCTTCATATGTCAAAAACACTCATTAATTTTGTTCACGCTAATGGCTTTCCTGCCGGAAGCTATCAAACGCTATTCAGTTATTTTCCAGAGCAATATCAAGTGGTATCTCATGAAAAATATGGTCATGACAAGCAATACCCTGTGGAAAATAATTGGCAACCTTTAGTCGATGAACTGATTAATTTTGTTAAACAACAGTTAGAAATTCATCAATGCGAGCAAATGATTAATGTTGGACATTCATTTGGCGGTGTTATTGCTTTTATTGCCGCTTGCCAGCAACCTAAATTATTTAAGGGATTGATCATGCTAGATCCCCCTGTGATAACAGGTGGTACCGCGCTTGCGATGAAGTTTATTAAAAAAACACGACTGATTGATAAATTTAGCCCCGCAGGCAAAGCAAAAGTAAGAAGAACACAATGGCCGTTAGGCTCTGATATCGCACAGTTATTTGCTCAAAGACCGTTGTTTAAGAACTTTGATAAACGATGTTTAGCAGACTATGTTCGATGTGGGATTGTTGAAAAGAATGGACAATTAGAACTCGTTTTTTCGGCACAAGTAGAAGCAGATATATTCAGAAACTTAGCCGAGAATCTATCTAGCTATAAAAATCAACTGAAAATACCTACCAGTTTGATATACGCTGAACAAACCGATGTTTGTCCACATAGCTTTTTTAGAAAGTTTGCTAAATTAAACA
Organism: uncultured Colwellia sp.; assembly: GCA_963974965.1. Classification (GTDB taxonomy): domain Bacteria; phylum Pseudomonadota; class Gammaproteobacteria; order Enterobacterales; family Alteromonadaceae; genus Colwellia. The sequence goes on from CAXBEX010000024.1 coordinate 9,143, forward strand.
AAAAAATTCAACTAGTTACAACCTCTGGTGGTCATATGTTTCCGCTTGAACAGCCTGAAAAAACAGCTCGATTGATAGCCGACATTATTGGTAGTCGCTAACTATTTTTTCTTTTCCTCCAAACTTGAGCGTGGCGAACTTATTGTTGTTTTCAAACGTGGTTAGAATAAAAAACAGCAAAAATTTGACGCTCATATTTCAATCAACCGTAATGGTTTTATTTGACAAAAAAAGTAATAATACAACTCTATTGTTCAAAAGAACAACAAACTAAATTCCATTTGTTTTTCAAGTAATTAATAAACACATCCTTTATAAAAACACCGTCAAAATTTCAGTTGGCATAACATTTGCCTTTTCATGATATAGAAACTATTTTACTGTGAAGGTTTGTTATGTATCTCCCCAACCTATCTAATTTAAACTTATCTTATTTCAATATATCTGCTCTTAAAAATAGCATCTGCTTACTATTTTGTTTCTCTCTCTTTGCTTGTAGCTCGACAGAACAAGTGAGTGAGAATTACTTTACCGAGCGTGGTTATACTCGAGGTTTTATCAGTGAAAATTTTGTCCATAGTCAATTTATGATAATCAATGAAAACACAATTAGGAAACCATTACTTTCTGATCATCAATTAATGATGTCACTTTTAAATAGACCAATGACAACAGATCAAGCAATGATGTTAGCCTTTGCCCAAGAAAGAGCCAGTTACAGTAATGATTATTCAAATTATGCGGTTGAAATTAAAGGAGATAAAAGCTCTGACAAACCTAATGATATAACTGAACATGCTTACGCTCAATTAATAGCAGACGATATTAATGCTGTGAGTATTATAGCACCACAATAAAGTTGTATAATTTTAAAGCCATAGAGTTTTCGTAAAAAATGAGCAATTTCACCAAATAGTTAGTTATTTCACAAAACCAACAACAACTTATCATTGTTAATATTCGTAACTCTTTGTTACACAAGCGTTATCACTTGTTGGCATAGTGTGTGCTATTTTTAATGTAATTAAAATAGTTTCACTCTATGGATAAACAAATGCTAACTATTAACACTAAAAAAGCACTCTTAATTTCACTTTTTACTTTCAATGCTCTTTTTCTAGCTAGCTGCGGGGAAACAACCGCAAAAGTAGCAGAAGAAAAAAAGAAGGAATTTGCCATTCCGGTGAGTGTTGCCAGTATCGAACGAAGCAGTATCTCATCTAACTTTCATACTACTGCAACATTAGAAGCTCGTAATGAAGCTGACATTATCACTCGTGTTACCGGTATTATTGAACAGCTAAGTGTTGAAGAAGGAGACTATGTAAAGAAAGGTCAAGTTTTAGCTCAAATCGATCCTCGTCGTTATCAGTTAGCTCTGGATAAAGCCGAAGCGGAGCTTGCCGGCATCAACCAAGAGTTACAACGTTTGTCTTTAATGGTCAAAAAAAAATTGGTCAGCGCCCAAGCATCCGACAAGCTAAAATATCAACACCAAGCCGCTGTAGCAGCGAGTAAACTCGCTGAACTTGATTTGCAAGACAGCCAAATTGTTGCGCCAATTTCAGGATTCATTTCACATCGTTATGTAAAGCCGGGTTACTTTACCCAAGGTTACCAAAAGCTATTTCATATTGTTGATTCAACTAATTTACAAGCCATTGTTTATTTACCTGAGCATCAGTTAAGTAACGTTAAACTAGATCAACAAGCAAATTTGACCTTCAGTGCCCGTGAAAACCAACGTTATCAAGCAATGGTGCGCTCAGTTTCACCTGTGATTGACCCAAGTAGCGGCACCTTCAAAATTATTTTATCTATTGATAATAATCAACAAGAGTTAAAGCCGGGCATGTTTGCACAAATAGCCCTGACCTTTGATACCCACAATGATGCTTTAACGATAGCGAGTGATGCCATTATTACACTAGACAATCACAGCAAAGTTTTTCTAGTAAGAGATAATAAAGCCATTGAAGTAAAGATTAGTAAGGGTTTTATTGAAGATCAACTAACTGAAATCATTGGTGATATTAATGAAGGTGATTTAGTGGTAGTGAATGGTCAACATAATTTAAAAGCTGATATTTTAGTGGAAATACTTAACAAGGACACTTCAATAGAATCAGAAGATTCATTATCAAATGACGATACAGCCATTGTAAAATCACATTAATTCATTTAGTACAAACGCTAACTACCACAGTAATTACTATGTAAGGAATAATAATGAGTTTAGTTGATACTGCCATAAAGCGCCCAGTCACTGTATGGATGTTTACTTTTGCAGTGATTTTGTTTGGCTTAGTTGGGCTGTCCCGTTTGGCGGTAAATTTATTGCCCGAGCTGTCCTATCCAACACTAACAGTTCGCACTAACTATACTGGTGCAGCCCCCAGTGAAATAGAGCAATTAATCACAAAGCCAATAGAAGAAGCGGTAGGTGTGGTTAAAGGACTGAGAAAAATAAGCTCTATTTCAAAAGCAGGTCAATCAGATGTTTTGCTCGAATTTGAATGGCAAACACCGATGGATATCACTAGCTTAGAAGTGCGTGAGAAAATAGATCTAATCAGTCTACCCTTGGATGTTGAAAAACCCTTAATTTTAAAATTTAACCCTTCATTAGACCCTATTATCCGTCTGGGTTTACAAACTACAGATAATTCTATTGCCTCATTAACTAAGTTAAGAACCTTTGCTGAATATGATATTAAACGCCAACTTGAGTCTTTGTTAGGGGTTGCTTCAGTTAAGTTAGGTGGTGGCTTAGAGCAAGAATATCAAGTTATTATTGATCAACACAAACTAGCGCAATTAAACCTAACTAGTCAGCAAATAATTAACCGTATTAACGCCGAAAACATTAACATTTCAGCTGGAAAACTCATTGATGGTAATACACAATATTTAGTGCGCACCCTTAATCAATTTACCGATATTAGTCAAATTGGCGAGTTAGTGGTCTATCGCGAAAATGACAAAATAATTTACCTAAATGACATTGCGACTGTTGTAGATAGCTATAAAGAGCGCACCGATATTACGCGCATCAACGCTGGTGAAGCAGTTGAATTAGCCATCTACAAAGAAGGCGACGCTAATACAGTTCAAGTGGCAAAATTAGTTAATGATAAGCTTGCTGTCATTCAAAAGACTGTGGGTGATAATTACCAACTTACCGTAGTTTATGATCAATCAACGTTTATTAGTAATGCTATAAGTGAAGTTAAGTCTGCCGCTATTATTGGCGGTTTACTTGCAATGTTAGTACTTTATTTATTTTTGCGCTCAATCTTGCCAACCCTAATTATCTCTCTGTCTATTCCTGTGTCTGTTATTGCCACATTCAACATGATGTATGGTAGCGACATCAGCTTAAATATTATGTCACTTGGCGGTATTGCTTTAGCGACAGGTTTATTAGTTGATAACGCTATTGTTGTATTAGAAAATATTTCTCGCTACAAAGAGCAAGGCTTTAGTGTTATAGAAGCGGCTAGACAAGGGACGAAAGAAGTGAGTGGTGCAATCATCGCATCAACGTTAACTACGCTCGCCGTATTTGTTCCCTTAATTTTTATTGAAGGTGTTGCTGGCCAGTTATTCGCAGATCAAGCCATGACTGTTGCTTTTGCATTAATTGCATCTTTGGCTGTGGCACTAACGCTAATTCCTATGCTAGCGTCACGAGAGGTGACCCCGTTAGAGCAGTCAACTACTGACTATTCATTAGAAGAACAACTTCCCTTTAAGCAGCTATCTTTGGCTGAAAAAATCGCTTGGTTAGCCAAGTTTCCATTCAAAGTGGTTTTTATTTATTTACCCATGTTAGTTATGCGTCTTGTTTTATTGATTTTTCACGGTGTCAGCAAATTGTTATCATTAGTCATGACGCCTTTATCAAGTGCCTTTAATACCCTCTTTGATGTCTTAGCCGCATTTTATCAAAAACTATTATCATTCGCGTTAAACCATAGTATTAAAACCTTAATAATCACCTTACTGTTTGCAGGCTCTGCCACACTAATTTTACCTAAAATAGGGGTTGAGTTACTGCCACCTTTATCTCAAGGTGAGTTTTATTTTGATCTAGAATTAGCACCAGGCACACCACTGGCTAAAACCGATCAAGCCATAAACTTAATAGCAAAAAAACTTCTGGATGACGATAGAGTAAAAAGCACTTATTCACTAACAGGTCGTGGAAGTTTAATGAGCAGTAGCTCAGAAAAAGGTGGCGAACACCAAGCTCGTTTGCAAGTGATGTTACACAATAACGCTGACGAAAACGCGGTAATGGATGACATAAGGGAATATGCGCGCAGTATTATTGGTGCAACCACCTCATTGAATCGCCCTGAGTTATTCACTTTTAGCAAGCCTATGAGTATTGAATTAGCTGGTTATGATCTGGATGAACTAAAAGCATATGCGAAGCAACTCACCCAACTTATGGATGAATCAGCAGAGTTTGTCGATGTAACTAATAGTCAGCGTAAAGGGCAACCTGAACTTGCCATTCACTTTAACCAACAAAAAATTGCGCAATTGGGCTTGAACACACCAGATATTGCTCGATTACTCGCGGTAAAAGTCGGTGGAAATGTTGCGAGTAAATACACGCTACTCGATAGAAAAATTGATATTTTAGTTCGCAGCGACATCAAAGAGCGCGACTCAATTACTGACTTACAAGAACTAGTAATCAACCCTGGAAGCACCCACCCTATTACGCTTGCTAGCATCAGTAACATTGTTGAAACAGTAGGGCCTGCGCAAATCAACCGCATTAATCAACAGCGTGTTGCGATTATCAGTGCCAACATTGCTATGGGTGATCAAAACAGCGCAATGATTAAGGCAACAAAGCTAATAGATGCACTTAAATTACCTTTCTCAGTAGTGGCAACGTTTGGTGGTCAAAGTGAAGAAATGCAACAGTCGTTTGACTCTATGATCATGGCGTTAACTTTAGCCATATTTTTAGTCTACTTGGTTATGGCATCTCAATTTGAATCATTATTACACCCACTATTAATATTATTTAGCGTGCCTTTAGCGGCTGTCGGCTCTGTTTACGGTTTATTTCTCACTGGCACAAATATAAGCGTAATTGTCTTTATTGGTTTGATCATGTTAGCCGGTATTGTGGTTAATAACGCGATAGTATTGGTAGATAGAATTAACCAGTTGCGTACTCAAGGTTGTGACAAGATTAGCGCCATTAAACAAGCCGCCACATCAAGATTGCGCCCTATCATAATGACTACACTCACCACCGCATTAGGTCTAGTTCCGATGGCGATAGGCTTAGGTGAAGGGGCGGAATTAAGAGCCCCGATGGCTATTACCGTTATAAGTGGTTTACTCTGTTCAACATTTTTAACATTAATTGTGTTACCTGTATTGTATCGCTTATTTGATTATAAAAAGTTTAATAGCACAGAAGCTAGCGAAAGTGCAGACAGCCAAACTAAAGGAAATAACGATTTAACGGAGGTTCCTAATGCCTAAGCATTCAACGAACCTAACGTCTTTGGCATTAAGAAAGCCGATCACCACCTTAATGTTATGTTTAACCATGCTATTAACGGGCTTTGCTGCTACGCAATTATTACCATTAGAAAAATGGCCTGGAATAGACATTCCAGAAATGATGATTAACGCCCCGTATCAAGCATCAACACCTGCAGAAGTTGAACGTTTAGTCACTAAGCCCCTTGAAGAAGCATTATCAACCATGGGCGGCATCATACGTTTGAATTCCACCTCAACTGAAAACGGCGCTCAAATAGGCATTGAAGTTGAATGGGAAAGAAGCTTAACGGGTAAAGCGATTGAAGCGAGAGAAAAAATTGATGCTATTCGACACCTTTTGCCTGAAGATTTACAACGCATATTTGTTTACCAGTTTTCCACTGCCGACATGCCAATTTTAACCTTACGTATATCAAGCGAGCGAGAACTAAAGAATAGTTATCAGTTATTAAATAATTATTTAAAAAAACCACTTGAGCGCTTAAGTGGCGTTTCAAAAGTGGAACTGTATGGTGTTGACCCAAAACAAATTTCTATTCGTTTATTAAGCGATAGAATGGCTAGCCATAACATCGATATTAAACAACTTACGTTAATGTTAAGAAAAGAGAATTTCACTATTAATGCTGGCTCTCTTAAGTCTGAACAATCAAGTATTCGCATCAGTCCTAAAGGTGAATTTACTAACCTTCAAGACATTCGAGCTTTACAAGTAAAAAACAATGTTTACCTTGGCGATGTTGCCTCGGTTAATTTTGAGCAACCAGAGCGTATTGATGGTCGCCATCTGGATCGTAACTATGCGATTGGCGTCAATATATTTAAAGAATCCAGTGCTAACTTAGTGGAAGTAGCCGGTCGGGTGGTAAAATTGGTAGACAGCATCAGTGATAGCCGCCAGTTTGAAGGCGTGAATATTTTTATGATGGAAGATCAGGCCAAAGGAGTTACCGACTCTTTAAGTGATTTATTAACTGCTGGCGGAATTGGTGCTTTGCTCTCTTTCGGTGTTTTATATTTGTTTATACGTAACACCACCGCCACTTTATTGGTTGTTGCTTCAGTACCTTTTTCTATTTGTATAGCACTCGCCATCATGTATCTACTGGGCTATTCTCTCAATGTTTTATCCATGATGGGGTTATTATTAGCCGTTGGTATGCTGGTAGATAATTCAGTGGTTATTACCGAGTCTATTTCTGCTCAGCACCAAAAAAACCCGAGTTTAAATAAGAAAGATAAAATCAAAAATATTCTCCAAGGTGTTGATAAAGTATCACTGGCGGTAATGGCAGGCACGTTAACGACTATGATAGTATTTTTACCTAATATCATTGGCGAAAAAGTACAGTTAACGGTGTTTTTAGAGCATGTCGCCATTGCTATTTGTATTTCACTCGCCGCATCATTATTAATTGCAAAAACACTATTGCCCTTATTACTGAGTAAAATTTCTCTTGATAAGCTTAGTAATACCAAAGCCAGCACTAAAAAGAACAATCGTTTTCAAGGTCGTTATAAAAGCAGCCTAACTTGGGTACTAGCTCACCCTAAAATTACGGGGGTTGCTGCACTACTCATTTTAGTCAGCACAGCGCTTCCCATGAGAGCCGTTACCTCTGACAATATGGACAACCAAGACGGTACTCGCCTATTTATGCGCTACCATGTTGAAGGTCAATTTCCACTTGAACATGTTGAAGCCATGGTCGATCGCTTTGAAGAATATTTGTATAAGCATCAAGAAGAATTCTACATTGACTCTGTTTATAGCTACTACAGCGGTGAAAGAGCCTCTTCAACTTTGCTTTTAAAAGAAGATCGCGAAATTTCTATGACCGAGCTGAAAGAGCGAATTCGAAAGGACATGCCAAACTTTGCCGAAGCAAAACCAGATTTCGGCTGGCAAAGCGCTAAAAGTGGTGGTGTCAGCGTTACCTTAGTAGGGCCTTCAACAGATTTATTAGTTAAATTGTCAAATCAAGTGGTGCCGGTGTTGAATCATATTGAAGGCTTAGCCGATATTCGAAGTGAGGTTTCACAACATCAAAAAGAAATGGTGCTAATTATTGATCGCATTAAAGCAAGTCAACTTGGTTTAAGCTCTCAAGAAGTCGCCCAAGTTGTCGGCACTGCTCTGCGCGGACTAGAGTTAAGGAGCTTTCGCCATGATCCCAACGGCGAAGTAAAAATTCATTTACTTTACGATCAACGATTAAAATATTCGTTGAACCAATTAAAGAAATTACCTATTACCCAAATTAATGGGCAAACGATCAGTCTAGAAAATGTTGCTGAGTTTAAGGTGCAACCTAGACTAACCTCTATTTATCGCGAGAATCGTCAAACAGCATTGACCATTGGCGCAAATTTAAATGATGTAACGATGGAACAAGCAAAAGAAAGCATAACACTTGCGATGAACGCCGTTAATTTACCTGCGGGTTATAGTTGGAAATTAGGACAAGGTTTTGATCAACAACAAGGCGATCAGCAAATCATGGTTACCAATATGATTCTTGCATTAGCGATGATCTATATTGTAATGGCAGCTTTATTTGAATCTTTACTGTTACCTGCCGCTATTATTAGTTCAATTATTTACTCTATTGTTGGCGTATTTTGGTTCTTCTTTATAACAGGCACTAGCATGTCAGTGATGGGAATGATTGGTATTTTAATATTGATGGGAATAGTAGTGAATAATGGCATTGTATTGATTGATCAAATCAACCAAATGACACCTAAGTTAGAAAATTTAGAAAATATTATTAGCGAAATTTGCGCAACCCGATTACGTCCCGTATTAATGACCGTTGCTACCACTGTATTAGGCATGATTCCACTAGCGTTAGGGTCAACACAAATAGGTGGTGATGGCCCTTCTTATTCTCCGCTAGCCATTGCTATTATTGGCGGGCTAACCTTTTCAACTATCACCAGTTTATATTTAGTACCTTGGTGTTATTTAATTTTCACCAAGATGGCAAGGAACACCAGCATAGGTTTTTATCATGCTAATGTGTTTGCTAAGCAATTAACGAAGCGTTAGATCATATAAAAAGTTGGTTACTTGACACTAAATATTTTGGAATTAGTTATCTTAAATTAGTTATCAAGTGACCAATCAAGCGCTTTAAAAACTTGTTGCCATTGCTCATCAAATTCAGCATTAATCGTGACCTTTAGCCCTGTCATAGGATGGATAAAACTTAATGACTTAGCAATAAGCATTAAACGCTTAAAGCCAAAGTGATTAATAAAAAAAGGGTTTTGCTTATTATCACCATAGTTGATGTCGCCAATAATTGGGTGACGTAAATGTGCTAGGTGACGTCTAATTTGATGTCGTCGCCCTGTTACAGGCGCTAATCTAACTAAAGAATAACGAACAGTGTCAAACTTATCTAATGGAATAGGTAAACTCGCCTGTTTGATCACTTGATAATAAGTTTGCGCTGATTGTGGCGCTTTATCACGACTGACATTTTTATCACCAAGCTTGTCTAACTTCTCTTTAAGTGGGTAATCTATCAACTCACTTTGAACTGTTATTGGCAAGTGCCCACGCACTAAAGCGTAATAAGTTTTTGTTAACTCAGTTTCATCACTTTGTTCAGGTTCATTCCCTGACTTTGCGTTAATATCTATAACATCTTTATCTATAACACCATTAGATTTATTGGCAAAAGCTTCATTCATCTTTTGCGCAATTGCTTTCGTTAGGGCAAACAACAATACACCCGATGTTGGTCTATCTAATCTATGCACTGGATAAACATACTTGCCAATTTGGTCGCGCACCAGTTGTAAAGCAAAATAAATTTCACCTTTGTCCATAAAGCTACGGTGAACAAATAATCCAGCAGGTTTATTAACCGCTACTAGATATTCATCTTGATATAGTATGGTTAACACGGGTTTTTCAAGATTTACTTCAGGTATCACGTTATCAAATTCAGAGGACATAAGAATATTTTAAATTTTGCTAGATAAGCGCATTATCTCTATAATGGCGCACAGACTCAATCCTTCTTTATTTTGGCTTACTATTTTTCGTTATGAATACTATCGATACTATTTCACAGCTATTGCACTCATCAAACTCTCAATTTCGACTTTATGATATCGGCCGAAAAATAGAAAAAATATCAAAAGAACAATTTGAAAAAATAGAGCTAAACCAAATACCCTACCCTAGCCCTTCTCAAGGTCATGCTTGTATTGCCATTGCTTTTTGGCAAAAACAATCACCACAACCTTATTTATGGTTGTTAAAATTTCCGCTTGATGAACGAGGTTTATTAAATCAAGGCGCTAGAAATCACTTTCTTGCAATTATAATTGATGCACTTGGCAGTGATTTAGCCCAAGATCCTAACGAGCAGCAAGAAGCGCTGTTAAAAAACAATCCTTATTTGTATACCCCCGCGCAATACAAATTAGCCGCATTAAATAGCAAGCTTAAATTAGAAGTAAAGCAAGCACCAAGTGAGCACTTATCAACTTTTTTGACTTATCTTTTTGGTGAAGATGGCTGGGATAACTGGCAAGCAGTTGGCGTACAAGGCATTACCGATTTTGCTGTTCGTATAAAAGAAGAAGCAAATAGTAAAGAAAGCAGTAGTCAAGGAAGCAACAGTCAGAAACTAATTAATGCCTTACCTCATATGCCTAGTGAAGTATTACTTCCATTGTGTGGCGCATTAGAAAATGAAACCTTTTCTGTTGAATTAATTGATGCTTTATTAGATTTACTACAAAAAAAATTAGCATTAACTAAAAGTAGTCAAGAGAAAAATGACACGCGTGTTCAAATACAACAACACTTGCTGCGCAGTTTAGCCAGTAATTGTCATCATGTGCACGTTGAAAAATTTGTTAATAGACTATTAGCGCAAAAATATGTATCACCAGAGTTATTAATTACCCTTTCTGGTCGTTGTTGGTTAGTCCTTGCAGACGGTGAGCGCTTAATGGCATTTTTCGAGCATTTAGTTGCTTGTAACGATCAAGCTTTATTTAATAGTATTTTTAAAGATTTAGTGGCAATTCCCACTATACGTCCTATTGTGTTTCAATGTATGCGATCGCCTGAGCGCAGCGTTGCATTGTCACAAGCCATTGGTCACTTATTTAACTAGGTTTTAACTTAATCAGGCTTAACAGCTCAAGGTAATTCAATACACTATGGAAAATATTTATTACTTATTAATTATCTGTTTAATATTTTGGTACTTCATTTATTTAAGAAAGGTATCAGAAGCAGCACTCATACATGCTAATCGATATTGTGATCAAAGCCAGTTACAATTTATTGCTATCGCAAGACGTTCAAGCCGATTAACATTTAATAAAAAACATGGTGTAGTGTGGTTTAGTTTGTTTGATATAGAATTTAGCGGAGACGGTGAATCTAGCAATCACGCAACATTGAGTTTATACGGACTAAAGTTAGATAATGTTGATATTCCTCCTTATCGAGTACATTAATTCATACTTGATTTTTAGTTCTTAGTTCTTTTTCCAATTATAGGGAGATACAGTGCAGCTTTTAAAGTCACTTTTTTGTTTACAAGGTTTTGATAATAGACCGCGGTTTTTTGCTATTTGCAGTATGATTTATATCGTTTTTGTTATGTTAGCATCTGCTTTTACAGGTGATTATTTTATATCTCTTGTGTTGTTATTGCTATTTTCTGTAGTGCTTGCTTTAACGAGCTTACGCCGGTTACATGATGCAAAACTCAATAAGAACTGGTTATTAGCACCTAGCCTAGCTTTTGTGTTAGTAGCCATGATAATTATATTTTCTAAGCAAAATAGCAGTTACTATTTACTTATCATTCCCGCGCTTTGCTCTGCTATATTGTTAACCTATCCCAGCAATACTAAGTTAAATTTTATCCTAGGCTATTATGGCCCAGTTGATATGGAGGAATATCAACCAGAATCACATCAGGGCAAGCAAACAAAATTTCGTATTGAACCAACTCTCGTTAGCGATAATGCCGCAAACTTTGACAATAATATTCAATCGACTCTTCAAGCTCATGAAGTTGACAAGGATTACTACTCTCAAAACATAGACTCATTCAGCAAGCATGCTGATATTGGTGAAATGATTCGCTTGAAATTATTAAGCAATAAGAAAGCACAATTAATTATCGCAGCCATTGTTGGCTTAACGTTAATAGGAGTTGCTACTTCATGGTTAATAAATTATTTAAATACACCGAATGAGCCTTTAGCCGAAGATACACCAAGCCAACAAATTAATAACACTAAGCCCACACTTTCTAGGAGTCATCCGTTAGCTATGCCTGATAATTATACTATGTATTTATCTGAGCATCGAGGAATCAGCATTAATTGGCAAGCTGACGAGGTCGATGATACTGTTTTGTGGTCGCAAACAACAGCGCAAGGTGATGAAAGTTGTAAGGAAATAAGCTTTAATAAGGGTGAACCAATACGTACATTATCGGTACAAGTAGAAAATAGTGGCGGTACTAGTGTAGGTAATAACACTAACTATTTTGCTGATTTTTCACCACTAGATAGTAAAGCGCTTATTCAAGCATTAGCATTTCGTGGTAACTTTACACTATGTGGTTATAATTTTTCTTTAAAAGGTAGCCAAGCGGCATTGGGGGGAAATGAGCAATATGCTCAATGGGTTGATTATTAAGTTTTAAGGGAAAGTTAGCAAGTTTCCTTGCTAACTGGCGCGTTATTTTTTACTTTTAAATCCTATGCCTTCTGCAAATAACTGATCGTAAATACTTTTCATTGCAATAGTATTTTCAGTTAATGAGTCATTCCATTTGCTGCGTTTTTCAAAACCTAAATCACTAATTAAATAATAGTAATCAGCTTTTAAACCACTGGCTTCTAAACATGATTTAGTGCAAGATAAACCACAGCCGTCAATGGCAATGATTGGGCGTCCTGAATGAGCTAAATCCATAATAGGACCAACTTTGCCAACAACACCTGAAACACATGACATTTCGGCAATACCATCACCATCAAGGTTTAGTGAAATATTATGTGCCATTTGCGCTAAATTAGAACAACCAGAGCAAGAATATACGATAGGTTTTTCTTGTTGTTCTGCTTGTTCATTTGTTTTATTTTCTGACACAGGGTTCGTCTCTCTTGGCTTATTAGTAGTATTAGATCAGCAGATCAAAATGGCGATATGGTTTATAGCTATATGGCTATATGGCTATATGGCTATATTCATAAACCATATAAAATGGCGATCTTCTGATTATAACAAGACGAAACAAGTCGGTTTTGATTTATATCAATGTTTGCGCAAATCACTCAATAATTTATCTACTGTATTCATACCTAGATATTGCTCGCATGCACTACTTATTCTATTAAGCGCTCTATTTACCAAACAACTAACAGTAAAACAAAAAAACCTAAGCATACTTATACTTATAATTGGCTTTTTCTTATTTAAACTCGCCTACACTCTCTAACTTTCGTCCAACTCTATATGCTTCAACCACACTCACCAACCAAGTAATCAACAAAATGGTTAACGCAGGACTAAGTGACTCCGTTGTACTAGCTAATTGTAGGTGAACCAACTCAGTAATACTGGCAAAATTAGCAGCAACTTCACCTCTTTGTATTTTATCGAGTATTTCTTGTGCTCTAGTCAGTAAATCACTTAATAACAAATACAAACCAATACACGTAAAAAAGGCAAAAAAAGCAGCTGATAAATATTTTTTCAATAATAACTGACCAGAGCCAGGAAATATAAATGCTGAAAACAATGCGGCTTTTAGTGGTTTATTCATAACGAATTTAGCTTTACTTAGTAGGCTGTTTATAGATATCTTCAGGTTTAAGCTTTAAAACCTTACGTGAAGATTTCGCTTTGTTATCAGTATTGTCACTATTAGGGTTAACATAAATAGCACTGGCATTGGGTCTTGCACCATCAATATAGGGCTCTGTATCCTTACTTTTAGCTTTATAGCTTGTTTGACTCTTGCTATCTTGATTCTTATTTCCTTGATTCTTATTTCCTTGATTCTTATTTCCTTGATTCTTATTTCTTTGATTATCGCTGTTAGTGGGTGATTTTTCAAATTTTGTTGTTCTAGCAACATGATATTTGTTATCAATAGCTTGTAGCAAATTACGAAGCACTTGATCTTTACATTCACGATAGTGCTTGTGATCTACTTTTCTTGAAAAAGCGCTTAATTCAGGCTTATTTAAACGAAAATCAACACTCTCAAGTAAGTCAATAAGCGCTTCAGCTTTTAAATTAAGCGCAATTTTTAACTTAGTAAGTACAATGTTATTAGTTAAGCGTTTTTCAGGCACTGCTTGTAAACCTTCTCTCTTACCGCGTTTTTCATTAATAAATCCATTTAAAAATGACGCTAAATCAACATCTTGGCAACTAACAAAGTCTGCATCATTGTCTTTTTTTAACCATTGGCTAACCTGTTCCCTAGTAACCGTAATTCCTGCTGACGAAAACAAAGTTATCATCTGTTTATCATTATAGTTGAAGGTATAGCGCAATCGGCGCAGCACGTCATTATTGTTCAAATTTTTTCCTAATAGAATAAAGTATAAAACTATACATAGTGAGATAGCTTTATTTTAGCAGTTTTAATCAATTATTAAAATCTAGTATTTTCAGATGAAAATCTTGTGTAATATTATTACTGATAATAAAGAGTTGATTGAAATATTTCACCTACATGCTCAACAAACTATACATCTACGCTTAAGTGACTACTGTTAAATAATAGAGAAATCACTCCTGTAACGCATTTTGTTGCAGGCTCAAAAAAACGAGCATTAAGCTCGTTTTTTTATAACTAAAAGCAATATTAGCTTAATGGATTAACCACCTTTTTTGGTGTCTTCCATTTTACCTTCACCACATTTTCCTTTTTTGGCATCTTTCATTTTACCTTCGCCACATTTGCCTTCACCACATTTGCCTTTCTTGGCATCTTTCATTTTACCTTCGCCACATTTGCCTTTTTTGGCATCTTCCATTTTACCTTCGCCACATTTGCCTTTTTTGGCATCTTCCATTTTACCTTCGCCACATTTTCCTTTTTTGGCATCTTCCATTTTACCTTCACCACATTTGCCTTCACTAGCTTCTTCAGCTGCAAATGTAACTAAGTTTTGAGCAGCAAATGGATTAGTTTCAGCTTTAGCAACATTGCTAGCAAAAACAGATAAAGCTAATAAACCCATAATTGCAGCTAAACCAGATTTCTTAAGTAGAGTCATGACATGTTTCCTTATTATTAATAATTTTTAATACTTGTACTGTATTAGTTATATATCTTTTTAGATAGACCATCAAGTGCTTATTAAAATTTCAAAAAATATATTTTTTTTGAAATTTCATTATCACATCAAAAAAGCCAGTATTCCTTTTAAAAAATAGCTGGCTTTTAAATTTACGTTTCAGAGTCAAAAGTCAAAAAATATATTTAACTAAATTGAAACTTTTTTACGCTTTGCTGTATCAACAATAAAACCTTTCCAACCTTTAGCTGCTTTACGCGACTTAGGATCTTCCATTGCTTTATTGATAGCGACATAAGCTTCTTTATACTTTTCAAGGTAAAAATAAGATTCAGCAATACTCATGTACAGACGTCCCTCATTCTTAACACCTAGCTCTAGTGCTTTATTTAAAGCTGGAATTGCTTTAGCAAATTGTTCATCTTGCTTCAACAACATTCCCTGCTTTCTATAATGCTTAGCTTCACCAGTCATTTTAGCTAACTCACCATAATATTTGGCGGCCGTACTAACATGTTGTGCTGCATGCCAGGCATTAGCTAAAGTTGAGATGTTCTTGTCATCTCTTTTAACCAAACCTGAAGCTATATGCTTTTCTAATAGTTTAGCTGCCATATAAGGCGACTCATTAGAAGAGTACAAATTTGCTAAAGTTTTAATTTGAGATTCTTTTTCAAGAAATCCGAGTTTATAAGCTAGATCAAGTGTTTGCAAAGCTTTGGGATAATTTTCCACAAGTAAATAAAACATAGGCAATTGTGTCCACCACGCTTTATTTTCAGGGAATATTAAAATAACCGTTTCCAAGACCTTAATTGCTTCTTGATATTTTTTACGTTCATAGTAAGAAGTTAACTTTAATATATAAGGATTTTGATTAGGTTTATCACCAAAAGCAGCAATCGCCTTATCAGCTGGAACAATCATTTTATCTAATTGCTTCAACTCATAATGTGCTTGAGCTATTTTAACCCAAGTGCCACCGTCATTTTTACCGGTAAACTCCATCCAAGCATAATAGTTGCCTAAAGCACCTTTATAGTCTTTGGTTTGCATTTGCAAATCAGCCAGTAACTTTAAAGCTTCGCCGTGATCTCCTTCATTTAAAATATCAGGAGCGATAGCTATCTTAAGGTACTTAATTGCTTCTATTTCACTATCACCTTTAGTGGCGTACATAACCGCAATAAAACGTGCAACATAAGCTTTATCGTAATCTTGTTTGGCATCAATGTCTTTCAAGATAACTAAAGCACCGTCAATATCATCAGCGGTATATGCTTCGAAAGCTTTTTGAACTTTCTTACCAACAGATTGACCAACAAGCTGCGTAGGACGTTTCTTTTTCTCGGCATCAGCACTCGCTGCATTGGCATTATTAACAAATGCAACTTGAACAAACAACAGAGATATTATGACGACTAAAGAAGTCGACACTTTCTTAAAAGACAAGCTCTTAAAAGAAAAGTTCTTAAGGGTAAATCGTTTCAACATAACTACTTCCCTCCGTCCATTTTAAAGTCTAATTGAACTGTTAAACCTGTTTGTCTTAATGGTTTACCATCAACAACTTTTGGCTTGTATTTCCACTTTCTAAGTGCACGTTTGGCTTCTTTGTCAAAAACACGCTTAGGTTCTGCTTCAATTACTGTAACATCTTCAACACCACCAATTTCATTGATAGAAAAAGAAAGTTTAACCCAGCCTTCTTTACCATCTCGGGCTGCTTGAATAGGGTATTTAGGCTCTATTCGAACAATTGGCGTAGCATCACCGTCTCGGCCAAAACCAGCACCCGGCGCAGATAAACCTGTTGATGCACCAGATAACTGAACACCTGGCATATTAAACTGCAACCCACTTGTGTCGTTACTTGCTTCAGGCTCAGGAGTCTGTTGCTTTGGCGGCGCTTTAGGCGGCGGCGGCGGCGGAGGCGGAACACGACGACGTGTTTCTGCTGAAGACTTTGGCGGCGTAGTATTTACTTCTACGATTATATTCTCTTGTGCCTCATCTTTGCTTCTATCACCGCTAGAAACAAGGAAAGCCATAAAAGCAAATAAACCAAAGGTAACCACAGCGCCTAGTAGTATTGATACTAAAAAGCGTCCCATACTCTACCCCTTAGCTGCAGCAATGGATATTCTAAGACCACTTCCTGCTTCTTTGATTGCATCCATTACTTTAACCACAACACCGTGTTTAGCATCTTTGTCAGCTTGGATAATAACGACATCAGTTGGTTGTTCTGCAAGTAATTTTTCAATCCTTGCACCAACGCGTTCGATGTCAACACGGCCTTTATCTAACCAAATTTCACCATTATCTTTTATTGCAACAAAGATATTGGCATTTTTCTGTTTAGTTTGCTGTGCTGCTTTAGGTTTATTTACTTCAATACCTGCTTCTTTAACAAAAGAAGTGGTTACGATGAAGAAGATCAGCATGATAAATACGATGTCGAGCATCGGTGTCATATCAATTACCGCTTCTTCGTCCTCACGAATCTTTTTACGTGCCATGAAAATATCTCTCTAGTGATGAGGTAAACTGTCAACCAGTTTAGCCTTGGCTAGTTTAACTTGAGCGTCTAGTCTTGAACTAAAAAACACACCAGATAATGCTGCTACCATACCGGCCATAGTCGGAATAGTTGCTTGCGATATACCTGCGGCCATTAATCGCGGGTTACCTGTACCTTGTTGTGCCATTGTTTCAAACACCCCAATCATACCGGTTACTGTTCCCAACAAACCAATTAATGGACACATTGCCACTAAAGTTCTGATGGTGATCATACGCTGTTCAAGCAGTTCGTTTGCTTCGGAAATCCAAGTCTCTCTAATTCGATGTGCATACCAAGACGTTGTGTCTGTGCGTGCATCCCAACGAGCAACGATATCGTTTTTCATTGTTGGGTAGATTGAAGATAAGAACCAATAACGTTCTATCATCATTATCCACATCAATAAGAGTGCGAAGGCAACAACGTAAAGTACGTTACCGCCAGTCGCAACAAAACCCCTGACAGATTCCCAAAGCTCTATCAGGAATAACATTATTTAGACTCCTTCTCTGCAATCGCAGCAATTAAACCTGCACTCTGCTCGTCTAGTTTTTGTAAAACACTTTTCGCTTTACCAGCAATAACTGAGTGGATAAGTATAAGTGGCAATGCACAAATCAAACCTAATGCTGTTGTAACTAGTGCTAGTGAGATGTTACCAGCCATAATTTTCGGGTCACCCGTACCAAATAAGGTAATAGTTTGGAATGTCATAATCATACCGATTACTGTACCTAATAGACCCATTAATGGCGCAATGGCAGCAAACATTTTGATTAAGTTAACACCACGGTCTACTTTAGGGGTTTCACGTAAAATACCTTCATCAAGTTTTAGCTCTAATGTTTCAGCGTCAACTGATTTATTATCATGGTAAATTTGCAGTAAACGACCTAGCGGGTTATTACTATTAGGAGTATCAAGGTTTTTCTCTTGTGCTTTAATTTTAGAAGTCATGCCACCTAAAACGATTAAACGTTCAAGCGCAATTAAACAACCAATAATTAAAAGAACCGTGATAGCGTAACCAACTTCTTTACCTTCATGGAAGAATTCTTCTAGTGTTTTCTTACGCGTTTCTAGAGATAAAATAGCACCCCGTGAAGGATCCACATAAACACCAGCATAACCAGAGCTCGTATTAAAGAAATCTGATGCTGTTTCAGCAATGTAACCTGCTGGTTGTTTAGCTAAAGGTTGAACTTGACCTACTTCATCGTTGTAAGTTAGGTAACCGTTATCAGACACTAAGTTAAAAGTACCAACACGAGTAACTGTTTCAGTAGACTTAGAACCATCTAGGTTAGTCACTTCTGTAGTAAATTTAGACACTTTACCTGATTGAGTCATTTCCGTTTGCAGAGCAAACCATAACTCTTCAAGATCTTCTAATGCTGGAATTTCTTTTGCGTTAGCAATACGGTTAAGTGTTTCGCCACGACCTGGAAATTCAGCACTTACAATTGAAGTAGCAATTTGACCGTAAGCACCAGCAGCAGCTGCACGAGAAACACCAAACATTTCACCTAAAGTACCGGTAGCATTATCTAGTTCAACTTCTTTTTGTGCTAAGGTAATTTCGTTGGCTGCATATTCTTTAGTTAAACGCTTGTTACGAACGTTTTGGTCTGCTAACTCTTGTTTGGCTTTATTTAAAAGCGCTTGTTTATCAGCGCGTGCTGAAACAAATTCAGCTTCACGTTTCTTATCAAGTTTAGCTTCAGAAACACGGTCAGCTTTAACTTGTTTTAATAAATCATCTAACTGATTTGCTTGTGTTGTTGCAACTAAACCAGCGGTCATTATTACTGCTAGCGTTACAAAATTAATAACTTTTCTCATTATTCTGCTCCTGCTGCAAATACTGGTAATTTAGCTAAATCCATCGGAAGTTGCTTACGCGCCATTGCGATAGCATCTTTAACGGGCTTCAAATATTCGTCACTTAATTCTTCCCATCCGCGGTTTTGGTTATTCCATAACCAAGAACGCTTACCATCTAAAGATTGTGCAACAAAAGCGATACGCCCCATGTGAACGAAATCAGCTGTTAAGGTAGTGCCACCAAAGTCCATTTCCGCTTGATAAGCATCAAAAATAGTGCCGTAACCCGCTTCAATTTCATACGCTTCAAGCACTAAGCGAAATTGCTCAGACGTTGTTACGTTTGAATTAGACATAACGCCACGTAAATTAGCTACACGCTCTTTACGACGTTCAATATTCATAGGAACATCTAGATCGATAAATTTCTCTAAGGTGTCAATCATCTTGTACATTAACGGTACAACACCTTGTTTAATTTTATCAATACCATTTATTTGCTTTTGTAATGAGGCGATGTTTGCTTTTTGATCATCAACCATACGTTGAACGTGATCGTTATAACCGCGCAGAACGTCAGCTTCATCAACAGTGTTACGATATTCACCAAGAAGATCTTGCGTTTGCTCGTAGATAGTGTTGATTTTAACTTGTGATTTAGCTGATTGCTTAAATATTTTAGCTTCAGCATTTTGAAGGTTTGATAATGTATCAGCAACAGCGATATTACTACCTGTTAATGCTAGTGCGCCTACCATTGCCGTAGCGATGAGGCTTTTCTTACTTACTTTGGACATAGTTCCCAACCAATTGCTATTTAAATTTTGATAACAAAGATTTTTGTTACCGCAAATATAAAAATCTGTCGTTTTATTACTTGTTACTACATAAGACACGTAACTTTTTATGAATACAACCTACCGATAATCCCAAATGACAATCAAACTGTCAAGATAGGAATTCTAAAGTTATCTTTTTTTTCTGTTTTTCTGTTTTTCTGTTTTTCTGTTTTTCTAGTAATAAATAAAAAATATCAGACAAATAAAATGAAATATTTATGCAAATAAATTATTTCAAATATAAGGTATGGTCTTTTTTGATTATTACTTGAGCAAAAAAGCCTAAAATCAGGCACAAATAATTTGCTATATATGTTTTACTAATTCTTTCGTAGTAAGTCAACTTTATTTGTGCCATTTGGTGATTAAAAATACAGCCCTATTGAGTAAACACTGCAAGAAAACATTTGAATAGCTATACATAGCATGTGATAAAGGTATTTTAATTATTTTAAAATGTTAACGAGAATAATAGCTCAGCTAAATCTGGCTGCCACTGAAAATCATTTAGCATCACTCTAGCGCCAATAACAACAACTTGCTCATCTTGTAAAAGTTGTTTTTGTTTTTCAAAATAGTCATTCTCTACTGGAAAAGAAATTTTTCCCTGTGAATTAATGACTCGATACCAAGGCACTGGTTTTTCTTGCCAGCCTGATTCAGGTACTTTTCCCAAGGCTTTTCCTACTAACCTTGCCCTGCCTGGCAAACCGGCCAAATCCGCTATCTGACCATAACAAGCAACTTTCCCTTTTGGAATAAGTTGTACTGTTTGCCATATTTGAGCGTACTGTGGCTTAATTGAGTGCTTAGTTGAATGATTAGTTATTTTTGACAAAAAAAGAAGTACCCTACAAGTCAAAAGAATAAGTTATCATACCAAGATGAAAAAGTTATTTATACTTGTGCTCACAGTTAAGTAGTTAAGGATTTAGAAAGTTTATGAAAATTTGGGTTGATGCTGACGCATGTCCAGTTGTGATAAAAGAGATATTATTTAAAGCAGCTGAACGAACAAAAATTCAAACAACCTTAGTCGCTAATCATCATATTCGCATACCGCCATCACAAGTAATTCATTTTATGCAAGTAAGTTCAGGGTTTGATATTGCTGATGATGAAATTGTAAAAAGAGTGGAAAAAAATGATTTAGTCATCACTTCAGACATACCGTTAGCAGATGAAATAATAAGCAAGTCGGCAATTGCCTTAAGCCCAAGAGGTGAACTTTTCACCAAAGAAAACATAAAATCACGACTTAATATACGTGATTTTATGGACACTATGCGTGCTAGCGGGGTACAAACAGGAGGACCGTCAGCCTTAAATCAAAGCGATCGCCAAGCCTTTGCCAATCACTTAGACACTATTTTAATGCGTTATCAAAAGTCACAATAATCTTTCGATTATTTATTCAATAACAAGCGTTTGATTTCTGCTAGCTCTTGTTCAAGTTTTTCAATTTGAGCACGACTTGCAGGCTCTCCACCTTCCCCTGTTTCACCATGTTGCTCTGCCCGATAATTTTCATGCTCTTGACTCATCACTTCAAGTACAGTACCAACCATCATATTTAAGAAAATAAAAGCGGTTAAAAAGATAAAACTTAGGTAGTAAATCCAACTCAAGGGATGCACAGCCATTGTTTCATACATCACATCGGTCCAATCTTCAAAGGTAGCCACTCGAAATAGCGTCAACATTGAAATAGAAACATCGCCCCACAACACCTCATTTATTTGATGAAAGAACATACTACCGACAGCAGCATAAATATAAAAGATCACAAACATCAGCAAAGCAATATATCCCATACGCGGAATAGCTTTGAGCAAGGCATTAATGAGCAACCTTAGCTCTGGTACCATAGAAACTAAGCGCAATACTCTGAAAATTCTTAATAAACGAGCCAACAATACGCCAGAGCCGCCAGCAGGAATTAAGCTGCCAATCACAATAACCGTATCAAAGACATTCCAACCACTATGGAAAAATCGTTTTTTCTTTGGGTAAGCAAGGTAGCGAATAACAATTTCTATAACAAAAAAATCGTTACACCAAGATCTAATACCGCGAGTGCCGCAATAGTATTAGCGGATAAACTATGAGTTTTGGCGCCAATTAATAAAGCTGAAAGTAAGATAACGGCAATGACTGCCCCTTGAAACAGCTTGCTAGAATCAATTTTTTTTAAACGCCTTTGAGCACGAAAAACAAAACTTGCCATAATTAACGATTTGCTCCTACCGCTTGGTCGCTAACATAGGGATTGTTGCGACGCTCTTGCCCAAAAGTACTCATAGGGCCATGACCGGGAATAAAACGAACATCATCTCCTAATAAAAAAAGATTATTTCGAATAGAGTTTATTAACGTTGCCTGATCGCCTCTAGGAAAGTCTGTTCTGCCAATAGACCCTTGAAATAATACATCCCCTACTTGCGCAAGTTTAGACTCTCTATGAAAAAATACTACATGGCCTGGTGTATGCCCCGGACAAAAATAAACTTCTAAGATAATATTACCAAAACTAACCGTATCACCTTGGTTTAAAAATCGATTGGGTGTAAACGATTCCGCATAAGAAAAACCGAAACGCTGCTTTTGATCTTCAATCAAATCTATCCAGAACTGATCTTCTTTATGAGGCCCTTCTATTTCAATATTATAGTGTTTCGCCAATGCATTAGTTGCTCCTGCGTGGTCAATATGCGCATGTGTTAGCAGAACTTTTACTAGGGTTACTTGGTGCTTATCAATAGCAGCAATAATCTTTTCAATATCGCCACCGGGATCTACAACCGCACCTTCTTTGGTTTCATCACACCAAAATAAAGTACAGTTTTGCTGAAAAGGCGTTACAGGAATTATTTCATATTGAAGCATGGTTATTCGATCTCAAGGCTGATTATTAAATTTTCTAAATGATAGCATAATTTTTTTGCTTAAAAGCTGTATTAAGAAAGCAGCGTTTATAACGAACAAAAATGATTACTACTTCCCCTAAGCCTTTTTACTAGGTAAGCTCACAAATTATTATTTCCATTACTAAAAAAAATTATAAATTTTATGTCATCTTCTAGCACTTCTCGTGACTCATTTCATTCTCGTATTGGCTTTGTATTAGCTGCTGCTGGCTCTGCCATTGGTTTAGGCAACATTTGGGGATTTCCAACTCAAGCAGCAAACAATGGTGGAGGTGCATTTTTATTTGTATACCTTATTGTTACTTTGTTATTAGCATTACCTGCATTATATGCTGAAGTATATATTGGTAACCAAGCACAAAAGAACCCGGTGAGTGCACTTGCACAAGCCTGTGGGGAACGCTTTAAAAACACAGGCCGAAATGCCGGATTTATAGGCCTAATTGGCGCTATGATGATGCTGAGTTTTTATACTATTGTTGCTGGTTGGATGTTAGCTCATGCCTTAAGCGCCTTGTTTGAGCTTTTAGGATTTATTGATATTTCTACCTGGTTATCAACGTCAAGCACACTTCGTAATATAGTATTCACGCCAATTTTCATTATTTTAGGTGCCGCTATTATTCACCAAGGTGTGCATGATGGAATAGAGCGATGGTCAGGTCGTTTAATGCCTATTTTACTGCTTATGCTAATTGGCCTTATCGTTTACATTTTGCAACAAGAAGGCGCATCAGAAGGTGTTGCCTTATATTTAATTCCTGATTTTTCACAAGTCACCAATCCTAAACTAATCATTTCAGCCATGGGGCAAGCATTTTTCTCACTTTCTATTGGTGTTGGTGGCATGATGGTTTATGGCTCATACATGAAAAAAGGGCAAGATATTGGCAAATTGGTACTCTCTATTGCTGCACTTGATACTTTTATCGCTTTTTTAGCTGGCTTACTTATTATTCCGGCTTTATTTGTTGCACAGCATGGAGGACAAGAAGTGTTTACTAACGGTCACTTAATTGGCGAAGGGCAATTAATATTTCAAATTTTACCCTCTTTGTTTGGATCGATGGGTTCAATGGGTTTAATTGTTTCTTTTAGCTTCTTCACTTTATTATCCATTGCGGCACTCACGTCAACTATTTCATCAACTGAAGTTCCTGTGTCCTATTTAGTTGAAGATAAGCATATTAATCGTAATCGCGCTACTTGGTTGGTATCGGGTATTGTTTTAGTCGCGAGCATGACATTAGTCGCCTTTTTTGAGGTTTTATTTGGCTTGGTTGTGCAGGCACTAACAACGATATTACAGCCACTAATGTCATTGTTTTACTTCATCGTTATTGGTTGGATTTGGCAACGAGGTAACAAACTAAACGATATAGCCTTTTTACAGAACAATACGAAATTAAGGCTTTTCGGATTATATTTACGCTTTATTTGCCCTATTCTTCTGCTTATTGTTTTTATTAATGTGGCATTTTAGCGTAAGAAAATAAATACATTCTGGTTTGCACGGCTAATAAAGCCTCTATATTTTCAGCGCCTAAGAGCACTTTTTATTGCTTGTAATTAATTCCTTTTCTGTCTCTTGTAGATCAACTTGCTCAATTTTTTCAAAACGATTAGTGATTTTGTCTGCCGAGGTATGAATTTGCTTAACATCAACTGCCGCTTGATCAATATGTTTAGCTAAGTTAGCAAACCGCCCTTTAAAGCGGTCAAAGTCTTGTGCTAAATCAGACAAGTGCGCTTGAATAATATGAACTTGTTTTCGCGTTGCCTCATCTTTTAACACTGAACGCGCAGTAGTGAGTATTGCCATGAGTGTGGTTGGAGAAACTAACCAAACGCGTTTTTTATTCGCATAATCTACTAAATCACTTTGATGTCCATGAATTTCAGCAAAGACGGCTTCAGCAGGAATAAACATTATCGCACCGTCTGCAGTTTCATTATCTATTAAGTATTTACCACTGATATCATTAATATGCTTTTTAATATCAATTTTAAATTGTCGTTGTGCCGTTTTTCTATCCGATTCTGCCAATTCAAAATCCATCATTTTACGGTAACTTTCTAGTGGAAACTTAGCATCTACTACTACATTTCCTGTTGGCTCAGGTAAAAATAATACACAGTCAGCAATTTTTCCATTTGACAAGGTATGTTGTAGCTTAAAACTTTGCTCTGGTAGTACGTTGCGAATTAAACCACTCAGTTGTACTTCACCAAAAGCGCCACGAGAGCGCTTATCATTAAGCACTTCTTGTAAGCTGACCACATTAGTAGAAAGCTCAGTAATTTTTTTCTGTGCATCATCAATAAGTGCTAAGCGTTGTAAAATATCACTAAACGTTTTGGTGGTTTTTTCAAACCCTTCGCTAAGACGCTTTTCTACCTGACCACTAATTTCTTGTAAACGTTTATCCGTCGCATTTGTTAACACATCAATACGTTTTGTCATTTGTTCGCTGCTTTGCATTAACGACTTGCTAAGCTCTTCACGGTTAGCTTGTGTGGTTTTATTTAAGTGATTAATTAACTGATCAAGCGTTTGATTTTGGTTTTGGCCTAGCGTTTGGTTAAGTTGCTCTTTTTGGCTACTCAATTCTCTTAATAATTTAAGTCGAAGATCCGCCATTTGTTGCTCAAAAGCACTCGATAATTGCAATTGCTGCTTATCGAAAAGTTGTATCAAGGCATTATTTTGTGAAGACGATGACTGATCAATTATTGCCGTTAACAGCGTAATTTGTTTGTTTTGTTTAAGACTTTGCCGATAAAGAAATAAAAGCGCTACTAATAAAACACCAATAGATGAAGGTATTACAAAGGGCAATAATTGGGTTTGTTGTAGAAAAAAATTCATATAAAAAACCATATACTGTAAATAACAACAGTTATTTAATCACAAGTTTTGTTTTGCTACTAGTTCTTTATTTATGCCTCTTTTTTGTCAATACCTATAAACTCCGCGCTTTCTCCTAGAATTTGAACGAAATATCTGCAAGTTATTTATTGTGTTCAAACAATACATTTAAAAATAGTCACCTTTATTTTGACTTTTATATTTACTCGCGAAAAAAATCATATCGACTATTATTAATTTAAGTTCATAAAAAATTAAAGGATTTCCTTATGTCTAATCATCATACTTACAAAAAATTAGAAATTGTTGGCACTTCACCCAACAGTATTGAAGAAGCAATCCAAAATGCTATAACAGAAACAGCTCGCAGTGTTAATAATGTAGACTGGTTTGAGGTAGTAGAAACTCGCGGCCACATAGTTGATAAGAAAGTGTCTCACTTCCAAGTCACTATTAAAATAGGCTTTCGTATTGAAGCCAGCTAGAAAACAATAAAGCGTAAACGCTATTAGTACTTTTACGTAAATTAGTGATAAAATAACCAAATTATTTTTAAGCGGTATAGTAACTACTTGTTGTATCAGTATAGTTACTATCTGCTCGCTTTAGCTTTTGTAGAGAAAAACATGAAAACCCATTTCGACGAATTATTAGATTTCCCCACCGTATTAAACTTTAAAGTAATGGGCATCGCCTGTGATGAATTACCTGACTTGATTATTGCAGAATTACAAAAACATACCCCTGATGATTATACGACTAAAATAACACCTAGCTCTAAAGGCAATTATCATTCAGTTTCTATTCCTGTTACCGTTACCAGCAAAATGCATATAGAAATAATTTACACCACCTTAAATGCAATAGAGCAAGTACGTTACGTTCTATAGAACACATAAAGCACTTTAACCTTCTGTGAGATTTGTCGTGCCTAATTCTGCCACAACGGTGAACACAAATAACTTAATCGTTCGCCAATTAAACACTATGGATTACAGTAAAGTTTGGCATGCTATGCAAAACTTCACAGATAATCGTGATGAACAAACACTTGATGAACTTTGGTTAGTTGAGCATCCACCCGTGTTTACTCAAGGGCAAGCGGGTAAAGAAGAACATTTATTAATGCCCGGTAATATAGAAGTGGTGAAGGTTGACCGTGGTGGCCAAGTGACCTATCACGGCCCAGGTCAACAAGTTATTTATTTTATGATTAATTTACGCCGCCGAAAAATAGGCGTTAGGCAATTAGTCACGTTGATCGAAAACGCTATTGTTGCCTCGCTTAATGATTTTAATATAAAAGCCTATCCAAAGCCCGACGCTCCGGGTGTTTACGTTGATAATAAGAAAGTCGCTTCACTTGGGTTAAGAGTACGAAAAGGTTGCTCTTTTCATGGTTTAGCACTCAATGTAAACATGGACTTGTCACCTTTTTTACGTATAAACCCATGCGGTTATGCGGGTCTTGAAATGATTCAAACTTGCGATATAGAAGGCCCACAAAATATGGCTGATGCGTGTGATGCATTGGTCAAACATATCATCACTTTGTTAGCAACAGACGAAGTGAAATATCAAACAGGATTAACAAACAGGATTACCCAGCAATGATGAGCAACGATATGTCAAATAACACCATGCCAACTAACGACAGCAAATTAGCAGAAGCTAACACTGCGGTAAAAAAACCAACAAAAATGGTTCCTGGTACCAAACTACGTGATGCCGATAAACTAGCACACATTCCTATTAAGGTAGTTAGCTCAACCAAAGAAACCATGTTGCGCAAACCCAGTTGGTTACGCATAAAATTACCGCGTTCAAGTGATCGTATTGATAGTATCAAGGCAAATTTACGTAAGCATAATCTGCATTCAGTTTGTGAAGAAGCATCTTGCCCTAATCTGTCTGAATGTTTCAACCATGGCACCGCCACTTTCATGATATTAGGCGATATATGTACTCGTCGTTGTCCATTTTGTGATGTTGGCCATGGCAGACCTCTTGCGGTAGATACTGATGAGCCTAGAAAATTAGCCTTAAGCCTACAAGACATGGCGTTAAAATATGTGGTTATTACCTCAGTTGACCGTGATGATTTACGCGACGGCGGCGCACAACAATTTGCTGATTGTGTTAAAGAAATTAAAGTTTTAGCACCCAATACCAAAATTGAAATTTTAGTGCCAGATTTTCGTGGGCGTATGGAAAGAGCATTAGAAATACTAAACCAAAACCCACCGCATGTTTTTAACCATAATCTAGAAACAGCTCCACGCTTGTACACAAAAGCACGCCCAGGCGCTAACTATCAGTGGTCGCTAGATTTATTAAAGAAATTTGGTGAAGCAAATCCAACGGTTACCACTAAATCAGGCTTAATGGTTGGTTTAGGTGAAACCAATGAAGAAATACTGCAAGTAATGCGCGATTTACGTAGCCATGGCGTTACCATGCTTACTATTGGCCAATATTTACAACCTAGTAAAGATCATCTGCCGGTAGAGCGTTATGTGCATCCTGATGATTTTAATATGTTCCAAGAAGAAGCCGTGAAAATGGGTTTTGAGCATGCAGCTTGTGGACCGCTTGTCCGTTCTTCATACCATGCCGACAAACAAGCGGCCGGTGAAGAAGTAAAATAAAGCGTTAATACTAAACAACCACCGTCTAAAGACGGTAGTTGTTTAGTTTCGCCCAGTGCAATTATTTGTGTATAAGAGTTAGGTCTAAAATTGCATATAAAAGTTAGATCTAAAAAAGGGGGGTTAAACCAATTTCTGCGAACGAATTAAACACGACTGATTAGAATCGCCACACAGCTAAAAATTGTGCTGCGTTATCATCAGTACCTTTTTCACCTAGTTTGTTTTTCCAGTATTGATATTCAATACCCACAAAGAATTTACCTGCTTTATTACCTAATACTTCACCAAGATCTAAACGAATTTGTGGTTGAAATAAAATCCATGATTCAAGTTCGGTGCTGCCAAAATTATTAATTTGCTGACGACCATCAATGTATTCTAAATGACCTTCAATAGTCCAACTTGTTGAACCTATTTTAAAAGGATACGCCCAAGCAAAATCAACCATAAAACTTGAGTCTTCATCAACAACAGTAAAAACAGGAGAAGACGCACTACCGCCGCCTTGGTGAATATAACCTGTCACATCAACTTGAGCAAAGGCAAAACCGGGCAAGTCTAATGAAAATCTAACCCCTGGCAATACCCACATACTATCAACTTCAGGCGCAAAATTTAAACCAGCAACAAGTCCGATATCTTTAACGGGGCCAAACGCTAACTTATTACTGGTGATAGCCCCTAAACTGAAGTTAGAATACCATTCGCCATAAAACTCACTGCTGTCTTCAACAGGAAAATTAGCATTATTATTGACACTGTAACGACTGCTATCAATAAAGAAAAAATTGTCTCCGTATTCCCAGCCTCCAGCATGTTGAAAAGTGATGATGGTAGTATCAGCGGTTCCGCCGGTTCCCACTCGTTCTAACTCACCAAATGCTTGTAGGTGTATTTCTGTATTACCCCAAATTTCTGCAGAAGCAGTGGCGCTCATTAATGCTGCTGTCGCAAACACCGTTGTTGCAACAGCCTTTAATACTTTATTAACTTTCATACTTTACCCTTACTTAAATTAAGTTGATTAGTCATTTTTTTTATTTTTATCAAATATCTGACAATGATAAGTCTTAATAATAAAAGCCTGTCTAAAAAGGCTTTTATCGACACTTGAGAGCTGCTAAGTTAAAAAGATAAACTTAGCGACGAATAGCGCAGTAAGCGCCCAAACGCCACCAGATACTTCAGTAGACTTACCCGCACCTACTTTTAACACCGTGTAAGTGATAAAGCCAAAAGCAATGCCATTAGCAATAGAAAAAGTGAACGCCATCATTACCGTGGTACATACTGCGGGGGCGTATTCAGTTAAGTCGTCCCAGTCTAAGCCTTTCAAAGAACTCATCATTAACATTGCCACATAGATAAGTGCACCATCAACGGCGAAACCAGGAAGCATTTGTGCAAGCGGTAAAAAGAACATACCCACAACAAACAACAAACCGATTGTAACTGCCGTTAAACCTGTACGGCCACCAACAGCCACACCAGCAGCAGATTCAACATAAGAAGTAACAGGAGGACAACCAAAGGCAGTACCAATAACAGAAGATATTGAGTCAGCCTTCAACGACTTGCTTAACCCATGAATTTTACCATTTTCGTCTTGAAGATTAGCGCGCTCTGCAACCCCCATTAACGTACCAGCCGTATCAAAGATGTTAACAAATAAGAAAGTAACAATAACAGGAATCAAAGCCACTTCAAAAGCACCAACAATATCAGCTTTCCATAATATGGGCTCAAGTGCAGAGAAATCAGGTACCGCTAATAGACCTTTATAAGCAACAAAACCAGAAGATGGTGCCCAACCTTTAGCGGCTTCAGCAACAACGAAAAAGTCAGCGGGTAAAATCCACGTCATCGCGAAAGCAATAAAAGTAGTAACAGCAATACCAATTAAAACAGCACCGAAAATTTTACGGTAGCTAAGCACAGCGATTAATAAGAAACTTAAAAAACCTAATGCAGGTGCTTCAGGGCCAAACACACCGAAACCAAAGTGAGTAAGATCGGCGATAGCAACAATGTTATCAGGGTTAGGAACAACAATGCCGGTAAAGCGCAAACCGATAAAACCGAGGAAAAGACCAACACCTGCGGTCATCGCAAGACGTAAGCTCATCGGTATACTATCAAGCATCCACTCCCTTAGCCGAGTAACACTCATTAAGACGAAAATAACCCCCGAAAGAAATACTGCACCTAGCGCGACTTGCCAGCTATAGCCCATCGATCCAACAACAGAAAAAGTAAAAAAGGCATTTAACCCCATACCCGGAGCAAGCCCTACAGGCCAGTTTGCATAAAGCCCCATTAAAATGGTTGCGATAGCAGCGCCAAGACAAGTGGCCAAAAACAAACCGTCAAAAGGCATGCCTGTTTTAGACATAATGATAGGGTTTAAAAACATAATATACGACATGGTCACAAAGGTGGTAAGACCCGCCATGATCTCTGTTTTTACATCAGTTTTATGCTCAGAAAGTTTGAATATACGTTCTATTAAACTGACATTACTCGCTTGGTTTTCATTATTTTTACTAACCTGTTCCATAACTACAGTTCTCTCGTTGATTGAATAATAAGGCCGTTTTTTTATATTTTATGTGCTTTTTTTTATAATCAGCGCATCAATCCTATACTTAAAATACAAAACTTGTCAATAGTGTCAAGTATTTTGTTATACTGTTTCACATCTATTCATATTTGGTTCAATCTCGAATGACAACTATAACGGCTATATGTTGTTAGATAGCGTAACTTTCTAGTATTTACACGGTAATTAGTGCCATTATTCAAACATTTAAAAATTAGGTAGCCATGCTTTCTTTATCTCATTTTAATAGAAAAACCATTAAGGGCGACATTTTTGGTGCGCTAACATCAACAATTGTCGCCTTACCTTTTGCATTAGCATTTGGTGTAACATCGGGTGCTGGCGCTAGTGCTGGCATTTATTGTGCAATTATAACAGGATTGTTTGCTTCATTGTTTGGTGGTACAAATCAACAAATATCAGGGCCAAATACTGGTTTAACGGTTGCAATGGTCGCCATATTAACCAGTTTTGTTGCACAATCGCCTGAAAATGGTGTTGCAGCAGCATTCACGGTGGTGAGTTTAGCAGGTTTATTCCAAATGCTATTCGGCTTTTTCAAGTTGGGTAAATATTTTATTTTGGTTTCCTATCCCGTTATATCAGGCTTTACATCTGGTATAGGCATTTTAATTATTCTTTCACAAATAAAACCTTTGTTTGGTGGTGCTTTTTCTGAACTAAGCTTGTCAATGAGCACCTTAATCAGTCCCCCTACTTTACTTGGATTTTCCTGCCTTTTCGTGCTTTTTTTATGGCCACAAAAATACGCTAGAATAGTGCCTGCCAGTATTATTACAGTTATTGGCGCAACACTTTTCTTTGTGTTTTCTGGTGTAAGTTTACCTGTTGTCGGCGCTATTTCGAGTGAGCTTCCTTCATTTAGTATGCCTGTATGGGAAAGTAGCTTAGCCAGTGAAATGATTAAGTCAGCGCTATTAATTGCCACTTTAAGTACATTAGATTCATTAATGACATCGCTAACGGTTGATAGTATTAGTAATGATTTACATGACTCTGACCAAGAGCTAGTAGGCCAAGGCATTGGTAACATTATCGCTGGTTTTTTCGGTGCATTACCAGGCGGCGGCGCAACCATGCGCACGGTAACTAACTTAAGAGCGGGTGGCACAACACCATTGTCTGGCATTTTACATGCCCTTTTTATTCTAGCCATTGTATTATGGGCTGGTGAGTACACATCCTACATACCTGTAGCTGTACTAGCGGCAATATTAACGCATGTTGGCATTAGTATTATTGATTGGAACTTCCTTAAACGCATACATCAAATACCTTTATTCAGTGTTGGTTTAATGCTTTCAACCATGATTATGTCAGTAACCTTTGATTTAGTTACTGCGGTATTGATCGGCGTATTTATTGCAAATTTAGTGACGATTCGCCGACTATCAGAAATTCAATTAGATAATATTAACCTGTGTACTGCAAAAAATGCACAGCACCTATCTGAACCTGAAAAGCAATTAATAGCGTCTATGGATGATGATATATTGTTGCTGAATATTTCTGGCCCAATTGGCTTTGGTGTTGCACGTGGACTGAAACAGAGTGTCTCAAAAACGGATCAAAATAAAACCTTGTTGATAGATTTAACTGACGCACACTTTGTTGGCATTACCAGCACTATAGCCATTGAAGAAATTATTGTTGGTTATCAAAATCAAGGCCGTGAAATATTATTATCAAGTGTTTGTGAACGAGTACGTAATGATTTTAATAAATTAAAATTGCTCGAGAAAATGCCAACAGAACATGTTTTTGATACACGACTTGATGCGCTTAATTATTGGAAGAAAAAGCTTTCAAAATCCTCCCATTAATAAAAATAATATGGAAAGGTTACTCAATACCACAGCCTTTGAGAATTATTTGGGTTAAAGAAACAACAACCGCTTCAAAGTCATCATCGTTCATCGTTTCTTTGTCTAAAGCGGCTAAAACTTGTACATTAAAATCGGCGTAGTGTTGGGTTGAACTCCAAATTAAAAATAATAGATGATGCGGGTTCACTTTATCTATTAAGCCTTTTTCAATCCAAATATCAATAACAGCGACTTTGCTTTGCAACCACGCTTTAAAATCGTTATTAAGATAATCATTTAATACTGGCGCGCCATGAATTAGCTCACTAGCAAAAATTCTTGATGAGTACGGATCATTCTTAGAATGCATAACTTTTGCTCGAATATAAGCTCTCAGTGCCACTTTCGGTTCTTGATCGGCATTTAAGGTGTCATAGTCTGTATTCCATACCGCGATGATATTGCTTAATAGTTGTTGATACAGGTCGGTTTTGTCTTGGAAATAATAATGAATATTCGCGCGAGGGATATTTGCTCGTTCAGCAATACGTTTAATCGATGCACCTTTAAAGCCATAAGTAACAAATTCTTCTTTAGCTGCATTGAAGATTAGCGCTTTATTTTTTTGTCGAATATTGCCTTCTGATATTTTATCTTTTACCACAAAAACTCCTATTAAAATTGAAATAAATAACCTAATTAGATAATAAAAGTCAGTTTTATTCAACTTTAAATTTAACCCTAAACTCAAGTGCGGAGAATATTGTAGCAGATCAACTTTTATTGAAGATATCCTTACTTTTAGCAATCAATTAAACACGCTCACCCATAATATGAGTCGCTTTCACGTGACGCTCATCGCCTAGCATACTTAAGATAAATAGTTTCTCTGACAAGTTTTTGCAATGTTGCATACGTCTGTCCATCAACGGTGTTGCATGACAATCAAGCACAATAAAATCTGCTTCTGCGCCTTTAGTAAAATTACCAATAGTCCCTTCAAGATCTAAAGCAACTGCGCCACCTAAGGTAGCCAAGTAGAACGATTGGAATGGGCTGAGTCTGTCATTACGAAGCTGTTGAGTTTTGTAACCTTCATTGATCGTACTTAGCATAGAAAATGTAGTTCCTGCGCCAATATCGGAGCCAAAACCGACATTTACATCAAATTTTTGTGCCTGCATTAAGTTAAATAATCCGCTACCTAAAAACAGATTTGAACTGGGGCAAAAAGCAATAGCCGAGTTGGTTTCACTTAAACGCTGACATTCACTGTCATGTAAGTGTACGCCGTGAGCAAAAACACTACGACGACCTAGTAGTTTACTTTTATCATAAACATCTAAATAACCGTCACTGTCAGGAAATAGATCTTTTACCCAGGCAATTTCAGCTTTATTTTCACTTAAATGGGTTTGCAAATAAACGCTTGGATTTTCGCTAAGTAATTGCCCTGCTTTGTTTAGTTGCTCACTTGAACAAGTTGGTGCAAAACGTGGGGTTATCGCATATTGTAAACGATCTGTATTATGCCACTTTTCAATTAAGGCTTTGCTATCGTCATAACCACTTTGCGCGGTATCTGATAAATAATCAGGGCAATTTTGATCCATTAAAACCTTACCACAAATCATCCGTAGTTTTTTCTGTTGAGCCACGGTAAAAAACGCCTCGACTGATTCTTTATGCACAGTACCAAAAACTAAAGCCGTTGTTGTTCCTGCTTCAAGCAATTGATCTAAAAAGAACTCTGCTACTTTTTTACCGTGTTCAAAATCAGAAAATTGGCGTTCAAATGGAAAAGTATAATTTTCTAACCATTCAAGTAATTGCTCACCATAAGAGGCAATCATTTCAGTTTGCGGATAATGAACATGCGTGTCGATAAAGCCCGGCATAATTAGCCCATGTTCATAATGAGTAACCTCAACGCTTTTATCTACTGTGGCTAATAATTCAGCAGCTTCGCCTATTTGCTCTATTAAACCATCTTTAATAATTAACAGCCCATCTTCTATGTATTGGTAGCTGTCTTGTAGAGCGACTTTGGCAGGGTCTGCCAAAAAGTGCAGTAGCTCACCACGATATACTTTTAACATTTTCTTTCACCTATTTTATTGCTGAACTGATAACTTACAATTCTGTGGTAAGTAATTGCTTAATTTCTTGCCAATGTATGCCCTGTTGTGATGTTGGGCGAGCTTTACTCTTAGGATTACCCCCAAGTTGCTGATTTTGTTGTTGAAGGTTTTTCTCAGCTTGCCTTTTTGTTTCTGTTTGATAGGTATTGATAATTTCTGCTGCAACTGAAACAGCCACTTCTATGGGTAACTTGCCGCCAACTTCTGAAAGCCCAATAGGGCAATTCATGCGAGCAACTTGGCTTTGGTCAATATCACGATGTTTATAACGCTGCTGGAAACGACGCCATTTTGTATCAGAGGCGATAAGCCCTAAATAGCTAAAATCGGCACGTTTTAAAATGGCTTGTGATATTTCAAAATCCATTTGATGATTATGAGTCATCACAATGTAATAGCTATTTTCTGGCATGCTAGCCACTTCAAAATCAGGCTCTTCACTGACCACTTTATGAACATTGTGGTAAGTATCAATATTGCTTGGAAATTGATCATCACGACTATCGACCCAAGTTACTTGGCAAGGCAGTTGCGCTAATATTGGTATTAAGGCTTTACCTACATGGCCAGCACCAAACAACATAATATTCACGCCAACGGCAGCAAAACATTCAAACAACACACTGGCGTTACCACCACAACACTGTCCTAGGTTACTGCCCAGTTGAAAGTGTTCTAAATGCTGACTAGCTTTACCTGCCGCCAGCATTTTTCTGGCATGTTTAATGGTTTTGTGTTCAAGGTGACCACCACCGATAGTATCGTAAATATCGGCCTTGCTGATCACCATTTTAGTGCCACTATTTCTAGGCGTTGAACCAGTCACTCCTACTAATGTCACTAAGACATAAGCTTGGCCTTGTTTGCTTAATTGATAAGCAGCGCTGTTCCAGTTATCGCCGGTAGAAATAGTCATAGTAGTATCCTCTGTTCTTATGCTTTCTCTTTGGATTGTGCTTTTATTGCTTCAACCGACCAAAGTACTCGCTCTGGCGTAGCTGGTGTATCAAGCGCAGGGCATAATTGATAATCAGACACACTTGAAATAGCATCTTTAATTGCTGACCAAACCGATATACTCAACATAAACGGCGGCTCACCCACGGCTTTGGAATTGTAAATAGTGTGTTCACGATTTGGCGCATCCGGTACTAACGCTACACGAAAATCTTTCGGTGCATCGTTAATAGCAGGAATTTTGTACGTTGCGGGATTATTTGAAAGTAAACGGCCTTCTTTATTCCAAACTAACTCTTCGGTCGTTAGCCAACCCATTCCTTGAACAAAAGCCCCTTCGATTTGGCCAATATCAATAGCAGGGTTAATTGAGTGCCCAACATCTTGTAATATATCGGTACGCAAGGTTTTATATTCACCTGTTAACGTATCAATGATGACTTCAGATACCGCAGCGCCCGATGCGAAATAGAAAAATGGACGACCTTTACCAGTAGCGCGATCAAAATGAATCTTAGGCGTTTTATAGAACCCCGTTGACGATAAAGAGACGCGCGCCAAATAGGCCATTTGAGAAAATTCAGCAAAACTAAACGTTTGCTCACCGACAATAATATTATTATTCTCGAACTTAACTTGCGCTGCTTTCACTTGGTATTTTTCACAG
Organism: uncultured Colwellia sp.; assembly: GCA_963974965.1. Taxonomy (GTDB): domain Bacteria; phylum Pseudomonadota; class Gammaproteobacteria; order Enterobacterales; family Alteromonadaceae; genus Colwellia. Next base: position 45,862 of record CAXBEX010000024.1, read on the forward strand.
GCAAAATCAATTAAACGTTGTTTGATAGTTTTGGCTGCTGCCTCTGCTGCTTTACCATTTAAATCAGTACCCGAAGACGCTGCTGTTGGTGATGAGTTAGGCACTTTATCGGTACGCGCAGAGGAAATAGCCACGGTATCAACATCAACTTGGAATTCTTCTGCGACAATTTGCGCGACTTTAGTATTCAAGCCCTGTCCCATTTCACTACCGCCATGGCTTAAGTGAATAGTGCCATCGGTATAAACATGTACTAATGCGCCAGCCTGATTTAAATGTTGAACGGTAAATGAGATACCAAATTTAACCGGTGTTAAGGCAATACCTTTTTTCAATATAGGATTGTTGACATTAAACTCGGTAATCGCTTTACGGCGTGCTTGGTAATCAGCGCTTTCTTCTAATGTCTCAATAATCTCGCTTAAGTTATTATGTTGAACTTTTTGATGATAGTGAGTAACGTTACGATCGTCATCAGCGTATAAGTTTATTTTTCGAATATCTAACGGATCTTTACCTAACTTACGGGCAATTTCATCCATGATCATTTCAATTGTCATCATACCTTGTGGGCCACCAAAACCTCGAAAAGCGGTATGAGAAACAGTATTTAGCTTACAGCGGTTGCCAGTGACAGTAGCTTGGTCTAAAAAGTAAGCATTGTCTGAATGGAACATGGCTCTATCAACAATGGCATCGGATAAATCCGGTGAATAACCACAGTTACCATTGACTTCAATGTTAATGCCTTTAATTTGGCCGTTGCTGTCAAAACCTACCGTATAGTTATTTTCAAACGGATGACGTTTACCTGTCATGATCATATCGTCCATACGCGCTAATTTAAATTTAACTGACCGTTTGGTTACATTGGCAAGTAAAGCAGCAAGACACGCCCACGGTGCTGCTTGGGTTTCTTTACCACCAAAACCACCACCCATGCGGCGCATATCTACTAGTACTTTGTTTAATGGAATATCTAACACTTCAGCTACTAGCTTTTGTACTTCACTTGGATGTTGTGATGAGGTGAAAATTTCCATGCCACCATCTTCGGTTGGCACAGCCGTTGACACTTGGCCTTCAAGATACATGTGCTCTTGACCACCCACAACAATGTCACCTGATAATTGATGTTCCGCAGCGGCAATAGCCGAGTCAGAGTCACCACGCTTCATAGTAAATGGCGGGCGAACAAAGTTTTGTTTTGCTAAGGCATCTTTTACCGTTAAGACCGCTTCAAGTACTTGATATTCAATTTTTGCTAATTTAACGGCTTTACGTGCTAAATCATAACTAGTTGCTGCTACGGCAAAAATGGGTTGGCCTACAAATTCTACTTTACCAATGGCAAGTACTGGGTCACCAGGGAATACAGGGCCAATATCAGTGTGCCCTGGCACATCTTCAACGGTAATTACCGCTATCACACCTTCCGCTGCTTTTACAGCTGATAAGTCCATAGAGAGAATATTAGCGTGTGCCTGAGTAGATTGACCTACAGCGGCATGTAACTCACCACGTAATGCGAGGCGGTCATCAACATAAAGAGCTTCACCAGCAACATGCTTGTCTGAACTTTCATGCTTTATCGGGCGGCCCACACCACCTAAACCAATATTAGCTTGTTTACCAACTAAGCCTTTATCACTGTTTGACTGTACGGTATCTAACTCTGCTTTTTTTATATCAATAAGACTACGCATAATTTACCACCCGTGTTGCTGTCGTTTTACTTTGCAGCTCTACATAGCACTTTTCAATAAGGTTTTGTGCTACTTTCATACGGTATTTATCAGACGCCCGAACATCTGTCATTGGCTGAAAATCTTTTTCCAACGCAGTTTTTGCTGCTGCTACAGATTCATTAGTTAAGCGATTACCTTGCAATATAGCTTCAGCCGCAGGCGCGCGTTTAGGAATAGCCGCCATGCCACCAAACGCTAGACGCACCTTGGTGATTTTTTGATCTGTATCTGCGACATTTTGTTCAACCTCTTGTTCGACTTCTCGTTCAATGAAAAAAGCTGCTAATACCGCCGAGATGTCATCATCGATACGTTTTGAAATTTTATAAAGTTTTAGCGTTTGACCCGCCGTTGGTTTAGGAATTTGTACTGATTTGATAAACTCTGACGGTTTAAGCACCGTTTTTTTGTAATCAACAAAGTAGTCTTCTACTAAAATGGTGCGTTCACTGCCACTAACATGCAAAGTCATTTTTGCGCCAAGGGCAATAAGCGCTGGCGGCATATCACCAATAGGCGATGCGTTACCAATATTGCCACCTAAGGTGCCCGTGTTACGTACCTGTTTTGAGCCAATTCGCTCAATCATATCGCCTAAATCAGGGTAATAATGATGCAGCGTATCAATGAATTTGCTATACGGTAGCGCTGAGCCAATAATTATTTCAGTATCCGTTTCTTCAATAGTGGTTAACTCTGCAACGTTACCCACGTAAACCAATTTATCAATCGTGGCTAAGTTTTGCGTAACTGATAATGCTAAATCTGTACCACCTGCGACTAACGTTGATTTAGGCTCATTAATTAACTCAATAGCTAATTCGTCGATATTTCTAGGGGCACTATAATGATGACCATTACCCACTAAGTTAGGCGTAGGTAATTTTTGTAAGTCGTTAAGTGTTGCTACGGTTTGTTGGTAGTGCTTGGCAAACGAGTCATCTTCACAAGTTTTACTCGAGGTAATCGCCGCTTCGATAATTGAGCGATAACCCGTACAACGACATAAGTTACCCGCTAATGCTTCAAGTACTTGTGCACGGTTTGGCGTTTGGTTATGTTTGTGTAAAGCAAAAGATGACATAACAAATCCCGGTGTACAAAAACCACATTGCGACCCATGATTATCAACAATGGTTTGCTGAGCATGGTGTAACTTAGCCCCGTCTTTCAAATCTTCAACCGTGATTAACTGCTTACCATGTAAATTACCCACAAAGGTTATACACGAATTGATTGATTTATAATTAAGCTGGCCTTTACTTTTAGAATTTAGCTCGGAATTTAGGTGGGTACTTAGATCGGTATTTAGCTCGGCAAGTACTACGGTACAAGCACCACAATCACCTGAGGCGCAACCTTCTTTAGTGCCAGATTTAAATCGTATTTCGCGCAGGTATTGCAAAACCGTTAAATTCGGGTCAATGCTTTCTATGGTCACAACATCGTTGTTTAATAAGAAACGAACTGTACTCATTGTCATAATTTGTTCCGTCATTGCTCTTGTTTATTTAGAAAGTGCTCAACTTACATTAGGTTTAATATAGCAGAATAAAAACCTGACACAAGTGTCAATTTATAAAATAATTAAATTGGGTTAATAAAAATAAAAAATAAATAAAACAGAAATAGAACAGAAACAGAACAGAGGGCTTCCCAAGAAAACCGGCAAGATGATATTGTCAACCAGCAAGGCAATCACCTTAACCATTGCCGGAAAAATACTAAGACAACCCTAACGAGTTTATTTGGCGATGTGACTGTAAGTCGTAGCGGCTACAGCCAGCCTAAAACCATTAGTGAATATCCCTTAGACGGCGAACTAAATCTAGCAAAAGATCAATTTTCGGATGGCCTCAGGTTACAAATTGCCGCGCAAATAAACCATTGCGCTTACGACCATGTAGTAGAGCACATATCTCAAACCACAGGCGGTAAAATTGCCAAGCGACAATGCATGAGCCTCGTTAAGGACATGGCACAGGATTTTGATGCTTACTATCTGAAGGATCGCTATAACACACCAGAGCAGACCAAAGATTTATTGGTATTGACCATCAGAGCGCCAGCGAGAAACAAAAGGGTTTGGGCTAGCGTAGAGCAAGAGGCTAAGCAGGTTATTCTGGATGATTTTAAAGAAGCGCTACAACGCGATCCGATGCAGAATGCCAGTGAGTAGTTGTAATTGACGGACAACCCGCTCAATGAAAAATGATTGAGAAAGCGGCTAAGCAATTGAAAGTCAACGTAACGATAGTGTTGGATTTTAGTCATGTGCTTGAGTATCTATGGAAAGCTGCTTGGTGTTTCTTTGATAAAGGCGATAAAGCCGTCGAAGCCTGGATCAACAAATATGCAATCAAGCTCTTAAAAGGTGGCTGTAGCCAGGTAGCCAAAGGGTTTTGTCAGAGTGCAACTAAGCGCAAATTAACGAAGCGATATGCAGTCGACGGCTGTGCTAAGTACTTGCTCAATAATAAAAAAAGACTGAAGTATGATGAGGCTTTGGTTGCAGGTTTCCTCATTGCCAGCGGAATTATTGAAGGGGCTTGTCGCCACCTAATTAATGATAGCTTGGATATAACAGGGGCTCGCTGGGGGCTGAAAGGAGCAGAGGTATTACTTAAGCTGAGATCGTTAAAATCAAGCGAATATTTTGATGAATACTGAAACTTCCATAAACAGCAATCGAAAAAATGTCTTTATACAATCAAGTCACTCGAAGCAGCTTAGAAAGAGGTCGTCGTTTTAGAAGAACTACACTCAATATATTTTAAGTGTACGTATTCTTAATCACCTATATTTAGCATTTTATACAAAATAACTAGCTGCCCACCTTTAGTCAATGGACTAATCCGATAATAAGCCTTGATGTAATATAGAATTCGGACTAAGTTACTGCGCAAGCGACTTGCTAAGCATTCGTTAATAATTAACTTCTGAGATAAACAGTCAAATGCACCATTATAAGTAGGTCCCATGAGTAATACTTTTACCAAACTAGTGAGCCAATTAACGCGTTCTTTGGAGCAAAAAAACACCAAAGAACTATTGGACTCAATTGAGCAATGCCATCCTGCTGAATTGGGTCGATTAATTGAATCATTACCAAGTAAATATCGAGACGATTTTTGGCGTTTGATCCCCGTTAAATATAAAGGTGAGATATTACTCTCAGTGCATCGTGAACTGCGCCAGTTTTTAATTAAAAAAACCAGCGAAGCTGATCTACTTATATCCCTTTCTACCCTTCAAATGGATGAATTGGCGGATATCGATGCCGATTTACCACTAACTGTTGTAGGCGCCATGGTCGAAGCCATGGATAGTCAGCGAAAACAGCGATATCAAACGGTTGCCTCTTTTCCTGATAATACCGCAGGTGGATTAATGGATGTTGACGCGACTGCGGTTAGAAAGGACGTTAGCCTTAAGGCTGTCTATCGATACTTGTGCAAGTTGAGAAAAAAAGAAGGCATGCTACCCGAGCAACTCGATCAATTAGTCGTTGTAGACCGAAAAAATAAGGTACAAGGAACCCTATACCTTAGTGACTTGGTTTCAATGGATAACACATTGTCGGTGGCTGATGTAATGAAAAACGACATACCATTAATTGATTCTTTACAATCAGCAAGTCAGGTCGCGCAAATTTTTGAAGATCATGATTTAATCTCCGCACCCGTTGTAGATCAAAATAATTGCCTGCTGGGACGGATAACCGTTGATGATGTTATCGATGTGTTAAAGCACAACTCGGAGCAACGTTTATTAGCCTCAGCAGGCCTTAATGAAGAGTTGGACATGTTTGCCCCCGTCTCACATATTTCTTTTAATAGAGCGATTTGGTTAGGCACCAATTTGATCACAGCATTTGTAGCAGCCTGGGTGATAGGCTTTTTTGAAGCATCAATCGAACAACTCGTTGCATTGGCAGTACTAATGCCTGTCGTGGCAAGTATGGGCGGCGTCACCGGAAGTCAAACGCTTACCGTTGTTACGCGAGGTATCGCTCGTGATCTGGTGAGTAGTGCTAATATTATTTCACTTACTATTCACGAATTAAAGGTCTCTTTTATCAATGGGTTGCTTTGGGCTGCTGTAGTCTTTCTAATTACCCTTTTTTGGTATGACGATTGGAAGTTAGGGGGTGTTTTCGCACTTGCACTTTTTGTTGTTAGCCTGACTGGCACGCTTTCAGGAGCCGTTATTCCTATGCTATTGAAGAAACTTGGAGTAGATCCTGCCATTGCGGGCGGAGTTATTTTGACCACCATTACTGACGCTGTGGGATTTTTAATCTTTTTAGGGACAGCGACTTATATTTTGATTTAATCGTAATTTTTTTATGGAGTGAGGAAGTTGACTGAGCGTTACAATTTTAGATATTCTGAATTTTTTCTTATGCTTTTCGATTGTTATTATTCGTCTAGTTTTCGATAAGCTAGGAATATAAAATTCTCGGCCGCAAGCGATCGAGAATTTTATCCAGCGTTTTGAGCTAGAAGACATACTACCGCGATTTGCTTATATTGCTTTGAGAACACCACCCATGCCAATCAAACTTTTGAGTAAGGCTGATCTTTATGGGTTATCAGGTAAAATATTGATCATTTAACTTTAACTTACTATGGCTTCCTTCAGACCTCAACCGTTAGCCAGTGACGCCCTTGCCTTTCGGATTATCTTCCCCTTAGTCAGGGTGATTCCACTATCTTTCAAGTGGATGGATTTGCCAGCTTCGCTGGGCAAAAAAAAACGCTAAGGCAAGCTCAGCGTTTTTATAACTTTATTTCAAAATCGGTTTTAAAACCAAACGGTAGTTAATTAACCACCAACAAGTGCTAGTAATATACCTGCTGCCACTGCTGAGCCAAGCACACCGGCTACATTAGGTCCCATTGCATGCATAAGCAAGAAGTTATGAGGGTTAGCCTCTAAACCAACTTTATTCGCAACACGGGCTGCCATAGGCACCGCTGAAACACCTGCTGCACCAATTAATGGGTTTATTGGCTCTTTAGAAAGTTTGTTCATCAACTTAGCCATTAATACACCTGAGGCGGTACCAATAGAAAATGCAACAGCGCCAAGAGCCAAAATACCTAAGGTTTGAACATTTAAAAAAGCATGAGCACTTAACTTAGAGCCAACCCCTAAACCTAAGAATATAGTGGTGATGTTGATTAGCTCATTTTGTGAGGTAGAGCTTAAACGATCTACCACGCCTGATTCTCTCATCAAATTACCTAAACAGAACATACCAACTAACGGTGTTGCCGCAGGTAAAAAGAAAATGGTCATTAATAATACGCCCAATGGAAAAACAATTTTTTCTACTTTTGTAACCGGGCGAAGCTGAGCCATTTCAATTTTGCGTTCATCTAGTGTTGTTAATGCTCTCATAATAGGTGGCTGAATAATGGGTACCAACGCCATGTAGGAATAAGCAGCAACCGCAATAGCCCCAAGTAGATCAGGTGCTAATTTTGATGCTAAAAATATTGCTGTTGGCCCATCGGCCCCGCCAATAATAGCAATAGCAGAAGCATCTTTTAAAGTAAACTCAATACCCGGCACTGCATTCAAGGCAATAGCACCAAATAAGGTAGCAAAAATACCAAACTGCGCTGCAGCGCCTAACAACAAGGTTTTAGGGTTAGCAATCAAGGCACCAAAGTCGGTCATCGCCCCTACACCCATAAAGATAATTAACGGGAATATGCCCGTATCTATACCCGCATAATATATATAATGAAGTAAACCACCTACTTCAGAAAAACCGGCTACCGGAATATTAGTTAATATTGCGCCAAAACCCATAGGTAATAACAATAGCGGCTCAAAATTTCTAGCAATGGCAAGATAAAGCAAGACACAGCCAACTAGCATCATTACAACCTGACCTAGCTCAAAATTTGCTAAGCCAGTTGACAGCCATAATTTAGTTAATGAATCCATAAGATCCTCTACGAAAAGCTAAGTAAAGCATCACCAACAGCAACAGAGTCACCTTCTTTGGTATGCACACTAGTAATAACACCGGCATTTACAGCACGAATTTCTGTTTCCATTTTCATTGCTTCCATGATGATAACAACCTCACCTGCTTCAACAGAATCACCTTCATCAACAAGCACTTTAAAAATATTACCTGAAAGTGGTGCATTTAATGTTTCTGCGGCAGAAATAGATGTCGACTGCTTAATAGCATCGTCACCGGCTGGGTGTGTAATGGCTTCAATTGAACCACCTGGCGCAACCACAACATCATAAATTTTACCGTCAACACTGACAGCGTAACTTTCTGGCGATGTTACTGCACTTTCCTCTGATGATTTAGCCGCTTTAGCGCTTACTTTCGTTGGAATAGGCTCAAAAGCAGCAGGGTTGTTTCGGTTTTCTAAAAACTTCAAACCAATTTGTGGGAATAAAGCATACGTTAATACGTCATCAATAATATCAGTGGCTAATTCAATATTTTTCTCTTTCGCTAACACTTGTAACTCAGTAGATAACCTATCTACTTCTGGATTAAGCAAGTCTGCAGGGCGACAAGTAATCACTTCTTTGCCGTCTAATACACGCGTTTGTAACTCTGCATCAACAGGAGCAGCGGTTGCGCCATATTCGCCTTTTAATACACCAGCAGTTTCTTTGGTAATAGATTTGTAACGTTCACCTGTTAATATGTTTAATACGGCTTGGGTACCCACTATTTGCGATGTTGGTGTCACTAATGGAATATAACCTAAATCTTTACGCACTTTAGGGATTTCAGTTAAGACTTCATCGAATTTATCCGCTGCGCCTTGCTCTTTAAGCTGGTTTTCCATGTTTGTTAACATGCCGCCAGGTACCTGTGCTGTTAATATCCGAGCATCAACGCCTTTTAAGCTACCTTCAAATTCAGCATACTTTTCGCGAACATCACGAAAATATGCGGCAACTTCAGCCATTTTTTCAACATTTAAACCGGTGGCACGTTTAGTACCTTCAACAATAGAAGCAATTGTTTCTGTTGGTGAATGACCATATGTCATACTCATTGATGAAATAGACGTATCAATAACATCGATATCGCTATCAATGGCTTTCATTTGGGTAGCGATACTTAAGCCTGTTGTGGCATGACAATGTAAAGCAATTGGCAAGGAAATAGTTTCTTTTAACTTACCAATTAACTCTGCTGCATCGTAAGGTTTTAATAAGCCAGACATATCTTTGATACATAAAGAATGTGCACCCATATCTTCGAGTTGCTTAGCCATTGTCAACCAACCTTTAAGCGTATGAACAGGGCTTTCAGTGTAACTTAATGTTCCTTGTGCATGAGCACCAACGTTTACAGCCGCTTTAATTGACGTTTGCAAATTACGAACATCATTCATAGCATCAAAAATACGAAATACATCAATACCGTTTACATGGGCACGTTCAACAAATTTTTCTACCACATCATCAGCATAATGGCGATAGCCTAAAATATTTTGACCACGGAACAACATTTGCTGCTTTGTTTTTGGCATCGCCTTTTTCAAAGCTCGAATACGCTCCCAAGGATCTTCACCTAAATAGCGAATACAAGAGTCAAATGTTGCACCGCCCCACGACTCAATTGACCAATAGCCAACTTCATCTAATGTTGCAGCAATTGGCAACATATCTTCTAAACGAAGCCGAGTTGCAAGAATTGATTGATGACCATCTCTTAAGACAACTTCGGTAATACCTAATGGTTTGCTCATGATTGTGCCCTTATTTCTTTGCTTCTTGTGAGGAAGAAGGTTGTTGAGAGTGCTGTTGACGGTAGCGAGTTACAGCGCCGCTTATTGCAGCAACAATGGCAGGTGATAGCTCACCGCTCGCTGCTTTCTTATTTTTTTTATTCGAATGACTTCTACTTGGCGCAATAGGATCGGGAAACTTAACCGCCAGCTTTGCCAATACGGTGTTAATAAAGATAATTAATAAGCTTAAAAAAGCGAATACAAATACCATTCCTGCTAGCATAAGTGTACCAGCTTCTAAAAACTGCTGTTCCATACTGTTCATTTTTTGTTCTCACTCAAAAATTTATGAAATTAGAATAATCACTCCAATTATTAAAAACAAACATTATTTTGCAATTTCATAAAAATAATATTTAGTCAAGTACTAAAACAATCAATATTCAATCTTTTTTACTAAATATTCAATAAAAACTGCATAATAAGATATTGTATACAATATCATTTCAGTGAATATCGGCTATTCAGAAGAGTTTTTGATGATTTTATACAATATACTTTCTGGTGGGTATTATTCATTATAAATGCATATTATTTATCATAAGTGCATAATATTCATTTGTATTATTAAACACACTTAACTTGTTTATTTAATAAAACTAAATTAGGATATTTTTCATACTATTACTATTGAAATACTTTTATGACAACAAATAGTTTACGTATTGCACCTGCAAATACGGCCGACTTTCGCTTTTTAGCTAAAAAGCGATTACCACTACAATTATTTGATTACATTGATGGAGGAAGTTACCAAGAAACAACATTAGCAAATAACCTTCACGCGTTTTCTAAGCTATCTTTACGCCAAAGAATATTAAGAAACGTTAGTCAAATAGACCTGAGCACCAAGTTATTTAATAACAGACTTGATATGCCCTTAATTCTGGGTCCTGTTGGTTTAGCAGGCTGTTACGCAAGAAGAGGTGAACAACAAGCCCTCAAAGCAGCAAATAAACACAACATCCCTTTTTGTTTGTCTACTGTTGGAATTTGCTCTATTGAAGAGCTAAAAACTCAAACTAATCAAGCCTTTTGGTTTCAATTGTATGTGATAAAAAATCGAAGCTATGCATTAAATTTATTAAAACGTGCAGAACAAGCAGGTTGCAAAACACTTATTCTAACGGTTGACCTACCAGTGCTAGCTGAGCGATATCGAGATGTACGTAACGGCTTAAGTTCGAGTGAAACACGCAGTACCCTACTGGGAAAATTAAAACGAGGTTTTGACATAGCTAGCCATCCTAGCTGGGTATGGGATGTTGCAATTAAAGGAAAACCACTAACTTTTGGTAACTTAACAAATGCTGTACCAAATGCTAATTCTCTCGATGATTTTAAAGGTTGGGTTGATAGTCAATTTGATGCCAGTATGACTTGGCAAGATCTTGATTGGATTCGTGATAACTGGTCAGGAAATTTGATTATAAAAGGCATATTAGACAGTGAAGACGCTAAAGAAGCAGTGAAAATAGGTGCTGATGCTATCGTGGTTTCAAATCATGGTGGACGGCAGCTTGACAGTGCTCCTGCAACACTTACCGTACTACCTGAAATAGCAAACACAGTTAATCATCAATGTAAAATAATTGTTGATGGCGGTATTAGAAGTGGCCTTGATGTAGTTAAAGCATTAGCTTTAGGTGCAGATGCTTGTATGCTAGGACGAGCTTGGGCTTATGCCTTAGCTGCCAAAGGTGAACAAGGAGTAGATCAATTACTACATATTTTTGAAAATGAAATGCGTGTTGCAATGGCGCTAACAGGTGTAACTAAAGTGAGAGATATTTCAGAAGATATTATTGTTAAAACATAAATTTCTGGCGAAAAGAAACCAATCATAAGATTGGTTTTTTAGCTTCTCAAAGAGAATGTGGCGATTGCTGCAGGAGTCGAACCTTGGTTTGTATTAGCGCCTGGTTCGTTGCCAGATTAACTTGATACTCTATCCAGCTGACACCGCGTCCGTAATACAGTAATCTAATAAACTTTAGACGAAAAAAAACCAATTATAAGATTGGTTTTTTAGCTTCTCAAAGAGAATGTGGCGATTGCTGCAGGAGTCGAACCTTGGTTTGTATTAGCGCCTGGTTCGTTGCCAGATTAACTTGATACTCTATCCAGCTGACACCGCGTCCGTAATACAGCAATCTAATAAACTTTAGACGAAAAAAAACCAATCATAAGATTGGTTTTTTAGCTTCTCAAAGAGAATGTGGCGGACGCGGCAGGAGTCGAACCTGCGACCGCCTGGTTCGTAGCCAGGT
>CAXBEX010000025.1:0-46869 GCA_963974965.1 uncultured Colwellia sp.
AGCCAAGGTTTTTACCGCCCCATGCAATTATTCCTGCATTAACACCATCAGCATAAAGAGTTGCTGAATATTGATAATTAAAGCGACCAGTAGGATTGTTTTTTACAGTCCACATATAAGTTTCAGAAGTGAAAACATTATTTAAGCGACAAACAAAACGTTCAGCCTCGCCACAACAAAGCGTATCAACCAAATCAACACCAATGTTGTCTAAAAGATTAGTTAATCGGTCATCATATTTAGCAGCCGTATCAACCTCCAATTCACCTTTGAGCATGTCACGTAATTCATAGCGAGCAGCAATTTCATTATTAACTAAATGAAGTGAATCAAGGCTTAAATCTTTAAAACGTCTATCTTCATATTCTTTGGTGATTTTTGAGCAAGCATCTTCATAACGGCTTAGAACATTCTGATAACCAGTGTTATCAAAGGCTTTTAAACCTAAAAAATCTTTATGTTTTTGGTCAGAAAGTTTTTGTAAATGGCGTTTAAGTGAATCATTTTGTGCAGTAGCAACAATATCACCTTTAAGGCAAGCGCCAATTTTAGCTAAATGCTTGATACGGAGTAATTCTTCGGGTGACCAAGTAAGGGATAGTGCATCAACAATACAAGGGATATTAAGAGTTTTATTGGTCATCAAAACACCCCGAGCTATAAAGTGCTTGATAATTGTCGTCAGTAACTTCAATTAAATTAAAGTCATGGCCATAAAAAGGCTGTAAAAAAGAAATAAGAGAAACTATATTCGAAAAATGATGAACTTGACGACGGTGTTGAATAGCAACATCGCCCCAAGCCTCTTTTTGAAAATAGATATCTTTAGTCATTACTTAATAATTTCCAGTAATTCAGTGCAATCATTAATTTCAAGCTGAACTTGTGAAAATGAAGGATTAAATTCAGAAATAGTTTTAAGTTCAGAGTTATAAGAAATCAAAGCACGACGAATAACATTAATTTCATGCGGTGTTAATTCAAAAGCCGTCTTTTCCATAAGTAACCCCTTAAAACTGTTAATTTTGCTGTTTTAGAGCCATAATCAAGATGAATGTAAACCTGTTTACATGTAACAATTGGCTTATTTGTTTACAAGTTTACACATTTACAGCAACATGTAAACAAATTTACAAGTAAACTTTAAGGGGAAATAAAATGACAATAGAAGAATATAATCCAATGATGCTAAGACTTTCTAAAAAAGAAGAAAAAGCAATTACGGATAAATGCACAGATATCAATAAGATACTGATAATGGAAGGATGCCAGCCAGTAAAAAACAGCGAACTACTACATATAGTTCTAACAGATATAATAAAAAGAATAAAAGTAAATAAAAGGAATGAAATAGAAGTCGAGTAAGCAAGGATGCTTATTAAAATCTCATGCAATGAAGAATATTTTGAACAAATAATCAAAATATTAAAATTAAAATGGAAAACTGGAGCAGCTTCAAAAGCAGCAAAGGCAACTTTAATAGATTACGAATATATAGAAAGAGAGTGTGAAATTTTACGTGCTCAAAATGAAAGTATGAGCAATGAAATAGAAAGGCTAAGGCATTTACTGGAACATGTTAGCCAAAGAGAATACAAGTTCCCCAAGTACCCATTAAGGTACTAAAAACGCCCTATTCCCATCTAAAAACTAAAAAGAGACCATTATTCCTGCTCTAAAGAGTATTGGACTTAGTGAAAGAGTTATTGGTTACCTAAAATCAAAATAAAGTAACCGACCCCTTCTCTAATAATATGGCAACTTAGCAATGAAAAAATTCCTACTTTATGACTAGATTCATTTCATCCTTAAGACCTACATCGGTGTAAGGCAATTGAGAATATACTACCATTGAGTATTATAGTTATATAGAGGGAATAAAATGAAAAGCAAAATATTAGGTATGTCTATTTTAGCCGCGACTATCTCTTTTACTTCATTGGCTAATAATGAAGTAATGATGCAAGCAGCAGGACAAGAAATTTTTAAAAAATGTAGTTCATGCCACTCAGCCGATAGCAGTAAAAATACATTTGGTCCAAGTTTAAGTGGAATTATAAATCGTAAAGCAGCATCTTTGTCTCGTTTTGCCTATTCTGAAGCATTAAAAAATTCAGGCTTAACTTGGACTGAAGCCAACCTTCGTCGTTGGATTGCAGGTAATGATATTTTAGTGCCTGGTACTCGTATGCGTCATGTTCAAATTACAGACATAGCCGAACAAGACTATTTATTGGCTTATCTTAAGTCATTATAATAATGACGATTACTTTTAGTTATCAAATAAAGAGCGTTGAAATTTACTTTTAAGGCTCTTTTAAATTCCAAAAACAAAATATTAAAAGCCACTACAAAAATAAATTTACCTATCCTTTATCCCTACCCTTGCTGGTTAATAATCTAATTCTTCATTGTTGTCTTGCTCAATCGTTTTCTGAAAAGATATAATATGTATCAAAGCAACCAGTACGAGAATGAAGAGTAATGGAATTATTCAATAAACAATATAGTCAACCAGGCACTAAACCTGGAACAATTGCAGAATGCAATGATGCAAACTTTACGGTTAGCCTACTTGATTACAATAAATCTACTATCGAGGAATATATTAATCTTGAACTTTCAAGTTGTCGCATTTTTATTGAAAATTCTAACGTCACTTGGATACATGTTCAGGGAAATCCATCTGCTCAGGCCATGAAAACCTTAGCAACGGGACTTAATATTCATGACTTACATATAGAAGACATCATGAATAGTGGACAACGACCTAAAGTTGAGTTTAATGAAGACCAGATATTTATTATTTTGAATTTACCGTTAAGTCATAATGATCAGACAAAAGTTGAGCAAGTCAGTTTATTTATCACTAAAAATACACTTATATCATTCTGCTCTGGTACGTTTATGCCATTTGATATCGTTGTAAAGCGACTCAGGAGTAATGTTGGTAAAATTCGCAAGTTACCTGCAGATTATCTAATGTACACTCTTATAGACACCACAATTGATTATGGTTTTCCTCTTTTGGAAGAATATGCTGAAAAAATTCAAGTAATAGAAGATGAGCTACTAGATACAAAAGATGAGGCTATTTTAACGCGAATACACGCGATTAGAAGAGAAGTTTTACTAGTTAAGCGTCGGATATGGCCTCATAGAGATCTTATTAATGATATATTGCATGAGGAAGATAATGTGATTATATCTCAGAATACGACACTGCACATGAGGGACTGCTATGATCATGCTGTGTCCATTAAAGATACCCTTGAAACCTATCACGAAATGACATCAGGGTTAATGGAGCTTTATTTAACAAGTGTTAGTTTAAAGTTAAACGATGTCATTAAGTTTTTGACCATATTTACAACTGTCTTCATACCACCAACGTTTATTGTGGGTGTATATGGTATGAACTTCGACCCGAGTATAAGCCAATTCAACATGCCAGAGCTAGGTTGGAAATATGGATATATTACCGTGTTAGGATTAATGGCAATATCTATTTCTGGCACGTTACTATTTTTCAAAAAACGAAAATGGATATGATGCTTTTTTAGGTTAGCTTCTCTACTAGGGTCTGCGTTATATTTACCTAGACTTGCTCAGGATTATCTCGTTCAAAGCTCGGTTCATGGTGTATAACTTCTTCAATCACTGCTTTACTTTGGTTTCTTCTCAACGCTAAATACAAATCAGAATGAACATAAATTCCATCGTTACCCGATTTAATCTCCGCTTTTACAAACCACGCAAGCAGTTGGCGTTTTCTGCCCGCAATTTCTAGGCGTACTCCGCGCTTCCTAAAGATAATATCTAAATCCGCTAACATGGCCATAACACTTAAATCTAGATGGGTGAAACATGGCACCGCATCAATAATGACACACTGAATGTCATCTTTTTGTCTTGCATATTGCTCTAACAATCGACGTTTAAAATAACTTGAATTAAAGTAAGTTAATGGCGAATTAAACCGGTAGATAAAAATACCATCTACCGCCTTTGCCTTATCACTTGTATCTAAGCTTCTAACAACGCCATTTACATCAACACCGAGTATATTATCGGTTGGGCGCATAACTGTGCGGATGAATTGGAATAAACCTAGCAATACAGCAAGCGTGATGCCTGGAATAACACCAATAAAGAGTACCGAAAATAATGTGATTAAGGTTAAGTAAAATGCTTGTTGGTCTCTTAACCTTAATTTCCATACAGCTTTTAAATCTAAAAGGTGCATAGAGGCGATAATTAATACTACACCCAATGCGGCACTAGGAATAAACTCAAGTGGCGCTGTTAAGAAAATAGCAATAATGGCAATAATGGCAGCCGCTATAATCGATACTAACTGCGTTTTACCGCCATTAGCATCATTTACTGCCGTGCGTGAATCTGCCCCGCTCACCGCAAAACCTTGTGATAGGGCAGAAGCAAGGTTAGCCATACCTAAAGCCCTAAACTCTTTGTCTGCATCTATATCATAGCCATTTTTTGCGGCAAAACTACGAGCGGTTAGCATCATACTCACAAAGCTCACTATCGCTAAGTTAAGCGCTGGCATGACTAGCTCTCGAATAATACCGACATTAAAATCAGGTGTTTGGAATAAAGGTAAGCCACCGTCGACAATGCCAATGGTTTTTACGTCAAACTGTTCTAAATTAAATAACCATACTAAGATCGCACCAAAGGCGATTGCGAACATGGAAGCTGGCCACGTGGGTTTCAGGCGTTTCATGCCAAGATAAATAGCGACGGTAAGCAAGGCCATTAGCAAGGTCGGCACATGTGTTAGTAATAGATGAGAGGTGATGCCTCCCAAGCGTTCGAGTAAGTGCTTTTCTTTAAACGTAAAGCCAAACACTTTAGAGAACTGACCCACAATAATAGTTATTGCCACACCATTTAACAAGCCCATCAAAATAGGCTTGGATAAAAAGTCAGCCAACACGCCTAACTTAAATCGACTGGCAATGATACACCAAAAACCTGTCATGGCGGTCATGGTAATAACTAACTGCCAATGCTTAACACTGTCACCAGCGGCTAAAGGGGTAACTACAGCAGCAATAACTGCACAGGTTGCAGCATCGGGACCAACAATTAATTGTTTTGAAGTGCCAAATAATGCATAGACGATCATAGGCAACACGCAGGAATACAGCCCTACTGCGGCATTAACACCGGTAAGTTGGGCGTAAGCAATAGCGACAGGTAAAGCGACTGCTGCAACTGATAGTGCGGCTTTAACATCATCAGCAAACCATTGACGTTCATAGTTGAATAAGGTTTTTAAACCAGGCATAAAATTGTACAAACGTGACAACACAAGACTTCCTTGCTAAGTTACTAGAAAAACATTATGAAACTGATATGGCTACTAAAGTTCCCAACTAACTGAAAAATCTTACCTTTGAGCAGACACAATTAACAAAGGTTTAAAGTGTTATTTCACAGTGTTTATTTTTAATACTAATTCAGGATCAATTTTTACATCAAACCAATTTATACGCCAATCTAAGTGCGGCCCTGTCACTCTGCCGCTATTACCAACAGAGGCGACAACATCACCTTGTTTTACACTATCGCCCTGTTTTACAAAGGAGTGACTTAAATGTAAAAAGGTTGAACTGACCCCTTGCCCATGATCAATAATCATCGTGCCGCCAGAATAAAACATATCTGGCACCCAAAGTAATACTTTACCTGAAGCCGGTGCTTTAACTGGGTCACCAATTTTTCCTGCGTAATCTAAACCAAAATGTGGCCTTTTAGGGACACCATTATAAATACGCTGACTGCCATAAACCCCGGTAATGGTACCTTTAATCGGTGGGATAAACCTTTCGGCAAAACTGGTAATATTACTCGAAATTTTACGTGCTGTTTTTATTTGCTTGCTATCTTGTTGTGATCTAGCAACCGCTTTGGGGTTAGGCTGCATGATACTTTTTTTAATACCTTCAATGCGTTGCAATTTATAATCACGCTTTGCAGGCGTTAAGGTTCTTGTTGCCTGTGCACCATCTGGCTGGGTTATAACAAGACTATAACTAGTTTTGTCATCACGAGAAAACCCGAAAACATAATCGCCCTTGTTAGAAACAACTAATGGTTTATTATTTAACGTGACTTTATTTTCTGCGCTTGTCTTTCCAACGATCAAACCGCCCTGCTTTATTTCGCCTGATAATTCAATGCTAGCGCTCTCTATTGAGGAATCCACTGCATAACTTGAGCACACACTTGAAAATAAAACAGTTAAGCTCGCTAAACCTATACCGCCACATAGCATTAATTTTTTGAACACTAAGTTTTTAAGCATTAAGGTTTTAAACACTAACAATAGCTCCTTTTGCAACACCTTCATAACCAATAACTTTAATACGATTACTTGGTCGTTCTTTATGCAATTGTCTGGCAATAAAGTCAGCCAATAATTCAACCGTAGAGTCGCAATCAACCACATCAAGCACCTTGCTTTCAACGGCTATATCAAATCGGCCTTGCGGTGCGGTATAACTAAAATATTGGTGATCGGGTGTAGTATTTAACATGGCCTGCGCTGATAGCTCAATTTCAGCTTTAGCAACTCGGTCGGTTTCGCTAGCAATATAGATGTCTTGCCAGCGCTGACACCACTCATTTTCTAGTTGACTATTTTTCACTTCATCGACAAAAATTTGAATTTTAGATCGATGACCATGCGCTATGCGCTGGCAGTTACCGTTATGAAGTTTTAAACCATGGGTATAATGATAATAATCACCAACAATATTTTCAGGTCGTAAGGTTAAGGTTAAGCCCCGCACGTTACTTGGCAGTGCTGCCATAATAATTTTATTTAAATAGTCGGTAACCGTTGCAATAGTTATTTCTGAGCAATCAATTAACGCAAAAGCGCATTTTGGCGATTGTAAATAATAACTCGCGCGTTCACTTAAAAAATCAAGCGTCAGGTGATTTTGGTGATAAGTTGAGTCCTTAACCGTTAACGCTTTTTCTTGCGTGGGCAATAACAACTTATGATCTACCGCATCATCAATAATCGCTTTAATTTGCTTTTTCACAATAGCAAAATCTAACACCATTGATTGCTCATTCAATGAACCATCAAGTAGTACATCAACAATCCAACTTTCACCTACTATGCCGCGTTCTTTACAAAGATAAGAAAAATCAATCACGGTAAGATCATCTACAAATAACTTCATAACTTAATCTTCCACCTGCCAAGTTATAGTCTCTTCACTTCGAATAGGAACAACAACATCGCTACCAAAAGTTAATGTTGCAGGGACTTGCCATGGCTTTTTCACTAACGTTATTTTGTCTGAATTTATGGGTAATTGATAAAAGGCTGGTCCGTTTAAGCTGGCAAAGGCTTCTAATTTATCTAATGCATTTTCTTGTTCAAACACTTCAGCGTATAACTCTATTGCTGCTTGAGCAGAATAAACACCAGCACAACCGCAACTTGACTCTTTTGCATGTTTAGCGTGCGGAGCTGAATCTGTACCTAAGAAAAACTTAGCATTGCCACTAGTGGCCGCTTCAATAAGTGCTTGTTGATGAATATTGCGTTTTAAAATAGGTAAACAGAAATAATGCGGACGAATACCGCCAACTAGCATGTGATTACGGTTAAATAGTAAGTGATGCACGGTAATAGTAGCGGCAACATTGTTTCCTGCGCCGCTAACAAAATCAACAGCATTTTTTGTGGTGATATGTTCTAGCACAATTTTTAAATTAGGATAGTTAGCAACTAAAGGTGACAAAATGGTTTCAATAAACACTTGCTCACGATCAAAAATATCTATGTCGTTTGTAGTGACTTCGCCGTGAATTAATAAAAGCATTCCAACACTTTGCATCGCGATAAAAACGTCTTCCAGCTTTGTAATATCAGTGACACCAGAAGAAGAGTTGGTTGTTGCACCAGCGGGGTAAAGTTTAGCGGCAAAAACAAGACCAGATTCTTTCGCTTCAATAATATCTTCAGGGGTTGTTGCGTCGGTTAAATAAAGTACCATCAGTGGTTGAAAACCCGCCCGTGGCTGTGCTGACATAATACGTTGATAATAACGTTTAGCGAGATCGGTATTGATTATTGGCGGCACTAAATTGGGCATAACAATGGCGCGTCCAAAATATCGGCTAATGTCTTTCACGGTGTTATTTAATACTTCTCCATCACGTAAATGTACATGCCAATCGTCAGGACGCGTAATAGTAAGGGTACTTTCTGTGCTTGTTTTACTTTGATTTGTCATGGTGATTCTCTGTTTCTTTAATTTATCAATTTAATGATAACGTACTGATATTTGGTGCGTTAGTAAAATAAAATTAGTAACGCGTAATCTTTTGTTGTGCCTATTGTAAATAATTCAGCTAACTATTTTCAATTGTCTCTTCACTATTGCTGGCTAATAACGCTTGTAATTGTTCTTTTAAATTCGGCGGCACTTTAAAAATAGTAAGTGAGTCATTATGAGGATTATAAACAACATCTTGACCAAAATGGCTACGTTCAAAGCTCAAACTAATACCATTACCATAACCAGAATACTTGGTTATTTTATTGACTACGGTTTGGTCATGAGGAAAAGACTCTTCAATAGGATACGATTGCTGCTGACAAAATTGATAAAAATTTTGTTCATTACCACTAGCATCCGTTGTAGTATGGCCAATAACGTTCCCTACTTCTTGCATAGAAACATCTTGAGAGCTTGCTTTTTGCTCTTTACAATAACTTAATAATTCTTTGCGTGTTTGCTGTTTTTCACCCGCATCAAGTTGGTTAACGGCAACATAATCTTCTACGGCTTGTACTAGTGTTTGCGTTTGTTCTTTTGCATTTAAACCTTCTTCACAGCCTAAAAAGTCTAGAAAAAAGTCAGACACCTTACGACCAGCGCGGCCTTTAATAAAAGAAATATAGCGGTTACCACTAGCATTTTGTTGATAATCAAATAAATCGATACGCGCTGCTAATTGTATCTTATTGGTATCAAGGTGTTTATCCGCAGAAATATTTAATTCGCCATCAACACTGTAATGCTGCGAAACAGGTATTACCGCAACGAAAAGGTAGCGTCCGCCCATATATTCGTAATGGCACACCACTAAATAACCACTTTCTTCTAAGTCATATTTTTCTATTTCATTTTTTAGTGTGTTTGCTGCTTGTGTGCTAAATACGTAAAAACTTTGGCGCTCACCTAAATAGCTTTCCATTAAGTCAACAAAGCGCGCGGTACTAGTTTCACTATTATTGTTAGTGCTGTCAGTATTATTATCGCTATTTGCTTGTGCAGGCATAGTAGAAAAACTACCGTAAGCTTTACTTCCTTTAGCATTATAGATAGCGTGTAAACCATCAACGAAAGCGGTTACTTTAGCACCAACCGCTATATTTTCAGGACCTAAGCGTAATAAAACCTCTCCAGATTCTTCTTTTTTAGAAATAAAATGTAATGCGATATTGGAAATAATTAAACTCATAATTAAAGGTCTATGTTAAGTGATATATTAGTATATTGTTCAGGCATTTGATAAACTGGCAAAATATTATTTATCATCAGCAATTAAGTGTCATTATGCCCATTGTATCGAAATACTCCAACGAACGTGTAGAAAAAATTATCCAAGAACTAATGGATGTGCTTGTTAACGAGTCAGCCACAACCGATTTAGCACTTATGTGTTTAGGAAACACCATAACCAACGTTATTAGTAAAGTTCCTGCAGATAAACAAAGTGCTATTGTAGACAATTTTACCCGTGCATTAAATCAATCTATTCACAAAACTCATTAGTTTTAGTTAACCGTTTTATAAATACATTAAAATAAGAAGAATTAAGTTCAATGGTCTCTTTTGATACAAAAACCTATAGCAAAAAACTGTTACATTTAATTAGTTGGAGCCATTGGTTCACTTTTTTTAATATTATTGCAGCAATTGCCCTATCCTCTTACTACCTTTTCAGTGAAACAGCACCCGATACCATATTAGGTCAAATTTATCTTATTACCACTTGGGTTAGTCATATTGCGTTCCTAACCTTTATGAGCTTTGTTTTACTTTTATTTCCATTAACCATTATCTGGCCAAACACTAAGGTTATTCGCACAAGTGGGTCAATAATCTTTACTTTTGGGCTATTGCTATTGTTACTTGATGGCTTTATTTATAGCCGTTTAGGTTATCATTTAAATGCATCGTCAAGCACGCAAATATTCGGTTTGATAAAAGAAATCGCTCAAGAAAATGTTATTTTTTATACCGTTAGCGGCATGTTTGCTATTGTAATATTAGGCTTTGAATTTACTATTAGTAATTATGCATGGAAACATTTGAAGCGCTTACAAAAAACAGTTTTTACTCGATTTGTTATTTTTGCCTTAGTGTTATCTTTTTTCTTTAGTCATTTAACCCATATTTGGGCTGATGCAAATTTAGATTACGATATATTGCGCCAAGACACTGTTTTGCCTTTGTCTTACCCTGCAACAGCACAAACATTATTAACCAAGTATGGTTTATTTGATGTTGAAGATTATATTGAGCGCAAAACAAGTCCATTGTCTTTTAGCAGTGCTATACCGCAATACCCACTGATACAAAATGAGCTGTGCGCAAATACCAATGCATCACAGTCTGTATTTTTGGTGCTTACCGACGAACAATTAAATGAACAGCAATTAAAATACTTTAGCAACCGAACAAGCAGTAGCAGTTACCAATTTAACAACCATGTTGACTCTGCATTACTTGACGATGCTTGGTTTAACTTATTCTACGCTTTGCCAAACATATATCAGCAAGATATTTTAAAACAAAAAATTAAGCCATTATTGTTTCAAGCTATTGAACAGCAAAACTTAGCGAGCTCTTTCACCTTAATAGATGAAGGCAGTATAAAAGATAGTATAGAAGGTAATATTAAAGAGAACGTTAAAGAGAACGTTAAAGAGAACGTTAAAGAGAGTGACGAGCCATGGTTTATTTCTTTATTTGATAAAAAAAATAAGCTTAACGATATATCAAGCCTTATTTTTTCCAATGAACTCAATAGTAAAAAAATGGGGCTACACATCATTTATTTCAAAAGTAGTTCAGATAAAAAAGCTGAAAATGATAAAAACATTAATAGTGAGTACCAGTTTGAGTTATTCGTAGACGCTTTATTGTTAGCTCAGCAGCAGAAAAAGCAAAAAGACATTATTTGGATCAGCTCAATTGGCAATCAAACAAAAGAGACTCAATTATCCACAAAACCCGCGTTATTGATTACGCCTTCATATTTTTCACAAACTAATGTGAAGAATAAAGCGATAAGCAAACTAACGAGTCATATGGATGTACAAGCAACCCTTATGACTAATTGGCTTGGCTGCAATATGAACAATAAATACTATAGTAATGGCGCAGATCTTATAACACTGAATAAAGATCGTGTTATTGCTAATACATCGAATAACGGTTTAATGGTATTTAATAAAGATAAAGCTGTTCTTATTGACCAAAATGGTAATTTTCAAAGCTATTCAAGTCAATTAGCAGCCCCGATCACCGTAAATAAAGATTTTCCTTTAATGATTGATGGCGTACATTTTATTAAGCGTTTTAGTACGCAAATACCGCAAAAAAGTAAATAATTGCACATTAGTTAGTCAGTTAATCATCATTGGTTAATTGTTCTAACAATTGTGATTGCATTAGTTAAAGAAATCATTAATATAGGCATCGCAAAGCAGCACTATTAATAGCAACCCTTCCTAGGTTACTTTTATCATGCTACTTTTATAAGGTAAGTTGTGTGTGATTACTAAGTAGAGTAGAGCTAAGTAAAGTAGAGCTAAGTATTGCTTTGTAAGTCGGGGTATAGCGCAGCTTGGTAGCGCGTGCGTCTGGGGGACGTGAGGTCGCAAGTTCGAATCTTGCTACTCCGACCACATTAAGAAAAAAATTAAGCCACTTAAAGAAGCTTCAAACTTCATTAAGTGGCTTTTTTGTGCCTGCGCTATTTTTCAGCACTATGTAGATGGTAGATGGTAGATGAGATTTATGTAGGCAGAATTTATTAGCCTTATCTATTTTTTCTTAGGTACAGCAAAGTTAACATAAATTGTTGCCACTACACCTGTAATAAGAGAAAGCATAGCAAAGCCAAACATGGCATTATTTTGAGATTCAAAAGCCAATAGATATAACCCTAACGCAACAAAGAGCAAACCAACAAAAGCAAAAAATTTGGGGTGCAAAGTCAGCAGCCCTGATGATTTGACATTTTTTACTGCCTTAGGGTTAGAATGAGCAGAAGCTTTTCGTTTATGTTTATTTGTTGGCATCAACAATTCCTCAGGCATTATGGCGCTATATTAAGTAGTTGAAAGTATTAAACTAAAATATTAAACATAAAATATGTTGAACAACGTGGAGCTGAGCGAACGCTTACAAGTTCAACTTTAAACCTTATCGTTTATTTATAGCTTATTTATAGCTTATTTATGACTACCGTCACACAAAGGTTGTGATGCAGTTAGTTTACAGCCACAAAAAAACACTTTTTTCGACTCTGTAGCGGTAAATCTTACTGGCGAAAATTCAGAGCCTTTATGAGAACCATCACAAAAAGGTTGTTTTTCGCTTTTACCACAAGAACACCAAGTATAATTTTTACCTTCTTCAACTTCTACTGCAAAAGGTGTATCGGATGCTCGCACTGGTTTAGACATGACAATTCTCCATTATTTGATTAAACATTATGCCCATTTAAAGGACTGATAATAGTTTGTTAAAATTGTAAGGCAATGTCCTTACCCGTTACACCAAAACAATTAACGGTATTAACAATAGCATCAACATCTTGCTATTGTAAAAGGTATCATTTCTTATTTCATGGCGCATTTCGTAATGTCTCACCAATAATCGCCTAACTTCTCTTAGCTCAAATTCATCCAATCGTTCACCTATTCGTAGTTGATGAATAACTTTATTTGGTGTTTTAGTCAAAGATTGAACTATATTAGCCGCAGTTTGTTTATTGACAGGAGCTAAAAATTGATACAAACGACTTAAGTCGGATAAAGACTTACTTGTCCATTTTATTTCCATTTCACTTCCATTAACGCGGAACTGATAAAGGGGATTCTGTACTAAGGCTTTTTGCCCACGCTTGGACTGATTGATGATCTATTACATTATGATTATCAACATCAATCATAGCTTCTAATGTTAAACGATAACGTTCTTCTTCTTGATCAATCCATGCAGCTAAAGCTTGTTTCATAATCCATGCTTTAGATCGCTCTAAACGAATTGCTAACGAATCTACTTTGTCAGCTAATGGCAAAGGTACATGTGCTGTTATTATTTTTGTTTTCATGATGAACTTTCACATTTAATCTTTATAC
Organism: uncultured Colwellia sp.; assembly: GCA_963974965.1. Lineage (GTDB taxonomy): Bacteria > Pseudomonadota > Gammaproteobacteria > Enterobacterales > Alteromonadaceae > Colwellia. The sequence continues at coordinate 13,436 of CAXBEX010000025.1, forward strand.
ATCAAAGTTAATCACAGCGAACCATTAAAGACAAATTATAATTCTCATTAAACATTAGTGAAGAACAACCATCGACAATCAGGCTAGCCTTTAGCAAATGAAAGTCAAAGTGCATCTCTACTTAATTTCAAGGCTTTATACTCTGCAATACTTGTGCGCGGGCATCTGAATTAGAAATACCTAACCCAGTAAAAAGTTGAGCTTCTGCTTTTTGTTTTTCTTCAAGCAATTCAATTTTTTCTTGCATCGCTTCATATTCTGAGACATCAATAGCCACAGCAACACCCTTTCCTCTTTAGGTAATAACAATTGGCCGACGAAGTAGCAAAAAGCCAACTGTTATTTGTTCTGCTTTAATGAATTGTATGCTGTACATTACACCCATATATCATTTTTGGCTGTAAGCTCTGTGCCAGAGTCACCTGTATTAACAATACCTTTAGGTTCAACGATCATGATTTTACATTCAGAAACAGCCGTAGGTTTATGCTCAATTCCCTTTGGAATTACAAACATCTCACCTGACTCTAATGTAACTATGCCATCTCGAAATTCAATATTAAGGCAACCCTCAATTACAATAAAAACTTCGTCCGTATCAGGATGATCGTGCCATACAAATTCACCTTCAACTTTTACCAGTTTAAACTGATAATCGTTCATCTCAGCAATTACACGAGGAGACCAATGATCGGTAAATTTAGTAAACTTATCTTTAAAGTTGATTGCATTATGTTTCATTAAAACTCGACTCTATGTTGTACAGCTAACACTCTATTAACAGGCAAAAAATTGTTTGCTAAAATGTTGAGGAACGAAAACAGCAAACTGTTTTTTGTCCTTATTTAATAGCTTATAGCCCAACATACTATGATGCAACTTTACGGCAAAAGCAGTAAACGAACTTCTGCTCGTTGCCACTCGGCGTGTGATGAGACTCTTTTTTGTGACCAAGCAGCTCGAAAGGCTCACCAAACTCTGAATGAAGGTCGTTTGCGCTATAGCGCATGACGGGAAGACCGCTACATTGAGTAGGTCCATCTTCCGCAAATGTGGCAACAATGACGAGGCCTCCTGGCTTTACTGTTTGCAACACCTTTTTCACGTAGGCATGACGTTCATCTTCGGTTGTCAGGAAATGGAAAACCGCTCTATCGTGCCAGACATCATATGCATGCGTCGGAAGTTCCACTGTCAATATATCGGCATCAATCCATTTAATGTCGACAGCATACGCGCCAATTCTAGTTTTCGCGGTGATTAGTGCTGCTTCAGAGAGATCAAGGATAGTTATCTTCTCATAACCATTTTCCAGTAGGTCGTCAACAAGAGTCGAAGCACCGCCACCGACATCAATGATCGACGCCGACGTTGGAATGTTTGAATCGCGTATGAGTTTCAGTGAAAGTTGCGCATGTTCCTGAAACCAACTAACTTCAGAGTCTGCTTTAGATGTGTAAACATTTTCCCAATGTCTCTTCGATTCCATAGGTACTCCAAATAATTCATTTGTAGGGCTAACGCCACATTAAGCGGCTAAAAGTTGTTTGCTAAAATGTGAAGCGAAGCGTAACCGAGCAAACTGTTTTTAGTCCTGCTTGATTGGCTTGTTAGTTTTACGTTTCCAAGGATTTTTCACAATATTAATGCCTTTTGAACCAGCGCTGGATAATACCCGCTGACCTTCACCACTACTTAAGTTAAAGCCTTTTAACCACTCAAACCTGTCAGAACAATAAATATACCTTAAAGCTGCTTTACTTACTTTTTTGTTTATTTCTTGCAATAGAGAATAACTATATTGGCCAATAACAATATACTCTTTCGGCCGAGCCGAAGGAGAAAGTATAAGAGCCGTGCTTTTACTTATTGGATATAAAATCTCAGCTGACTTATGTGCTGGGCCAATATCACCGAACCCTGATTTGTAGGGATAGAAAACCACAGGAACATCTCCTGTGATAAAGTTTTCTCCATCTGGAGCGTTTACTAAAACCCATTCTTTTTTTAGAAACTCTTGCGCTGACAAATTTGCTAAATTTACCATGTGCTCTAAACTGACAGTCGAATTAATATCTACGTTAATTGCATTTGACAATCCTTTCTCTTGCACTAATTTTTGCAACTCATCAGGTGGATTAGATTTATCCCAAACTTGGTGGAGTATATTTTTAACAATTCCCCCATATGTTTCAGCGACTCCATCACGAAAAGAAGGCCCTCGAAATAACAGTAAGGCAATATAAAATGCTAATTTTCCTCGTTCAACACCTGAAATGGATACATAAGGCATAAAGCGAGACGCTAAAATTTTATCAATAATGTTATTACCGATAGTTTCAACCTCTGAAATACTGTCTTCAAGAGCTTCATGGTCAATTTCATTATCAGGCGTTACTTGGTAGTAATAATAGTCTTCGGCACAAATTTTCTTGATAGAAGATGTTGGTTTATCGAATTCGCCATAATCTTTATCAAAAGTCCAAAGTAAAGATTTCTCTCCACCAATGGTGAACCTTTTTAAATGGGACTTTGGTACATAATGTTGATTTTTTTTGATTTTCTTATTATGCATGCATAGCTCGATACTATATTGTAAAACTAACGCCTCGTTAAGAGGCAAATAATATGTTGGCTAAAATAAGCGACGCAGGAGCAAAAGCCAACTGTTATTTGTCCTGCTTTAACGACTTATAGTTACTCGGAAAACGCTATTTTTCTAAACAGACAAATATCAGATAACATTTGTGTTCTTCTGTTTTTAACATACTTTCGAACAACTTTAATTAAGTCTTCTCGAGTTGCACTTTCTTGAGCTAACTCAGCAGGATTCCAGCGACTTTTTATGTTTACATTACAAGTCTTACAAGATATTGCAATGTTATCATTAATATCTGCTCCACCCTTAGATGTTGGAATAATATGATCTTTTTGCCATCCTTTATAATTATCAACTGATGCTAATAAGTCTTTGTCACAGTATTCACATTTAAACCCTGCACGAATGCCAAGAACGACATCATTTTCTCCCCACTGACCTGTACTGACAAGAGATTCGATAATTTTTTGCATACGGACTCCTTTTGTAAGCTAACGCCACATTAAGCGGCAAATTTCTGTTGGCTAAAATAAGTGAGGCACGAACAAAAAGCCAACTGTTTTTTGTCCTTTTAAATGCCTTGATACTAATTGAGCCTCCTCCCCAAAGTCTAGCACTAAGCTAAACTTTAAGGCGACTAAACCAAAAAGGAGAAGACTCAATGAAATTCTATGCTACTTTACACAAATATTATTGCGGGAGCGACTTACATGCCAGAATTCTTTATGTTTGCATCCTAAATCAACAAGGTGAAAAACTTATGTGTGCATTACACCGAGCTTATGAGCTTTAGTTATTCGGATTTTACTACTGCCTTTGAAAAGAAAACAAATGGAATAGCTAGTGGACCAAAAATTAATGCAACTAACACCCAAAACTTTGTATTAGCTTTACGGGATCTTGCCACGAAATAACAAAGGATAATACTTATTATGCTTATAATTATTAATATTGCCATTCACACGGTTCCTTGAAATTTATTAGAAAATACAGCTTAAAGTTAAAACCGGATTATAGGTACCAACGCCCATTTAACGGGCAAAAAATTGTTGGCTAAAATGTTGAGGAACGAAAACAACAAACTGTTTTTTGTCCTTCTTGATTGGCTTGTTAAACGGCAATTTCTTCTATTTTGAAACAGTCAGAAATAGTTAAATCACCCTTAAGTTTTATTCTTTTACACATGTGATTTGGCAAATCATCATTAAATGGTTCTATATGAAAAAGTTCATTTACACACCAAGTTTCCGCGTCCAAATTTGTAGACATAATAGAATGAGCTATTGTTACATCTTTGCCATTATTATTTAGCACCACACAACCTGTAACATGTAAATTACCAAATGACTCAATATGTTCTACTTCATTTCCATCTGCATCGACAAATCTTGTGTTATGGGAAATTGATTCTTTCTCTGTACTGATTTGTGTATAACCTAGTTTATGACCTTTAAAATCGAAGGTAGCGTTATGCAACAAAAGAAGCGTACAAAGAGTTATTTTATCTGATTGCTTTAGAAATAAATCTTGATCGATTAGAAGTTTGTTTGAAACAATGACACTTATAAGTTCAGTTATTAAGTCTTCTTGTGTAAATGCGACATCAGAAACCAGAACCCCCATAATATGTTGGATAGCTTCTAATGTTTGTTGAGATAGTTTCCCGTTTTTTAAAGTGGCTGTTTGCTTTTTCTTATCTTCCTTAAAAGCATTTTCAATACGGCTCTTTAATCTTTGTTGGGTAACATTAAATTTTTCTTTAAGCACTGGTTCTTTAAATTTACTGACCTGTAGAACCATTAACTTCTTAATCCAAAGAGGAAAAGGAGAAGATATATCTAAAGATTTTTTTGGGGAATTATACTCTAAGAAGTATTTCATTCTTAAGTACATTGTTTCTAATGATTGGTTTGCTAATCCACGATCTCTTTGATCATTATGAGCAACAAAGTCAGCTATTTCTCGAAAAACAGGCATCTTGTTTGAATAAGCTCTCATTCGCATAAATAAGCTATCTATGTCATTTTCATCAAATTGACCATTTTCAATTTTAAGAATTAATTTTTGAGCTTTACTTTTTTCGATACTCTTCACTATACGAGATGCTCCTTGCCGTTTAACAGCTTATTAGCCGAACAAATGACATTTTTCCGTCAAGATATGTGCCGACCATTTAACAAAACAATGCTCACAGCTTACTTTAAAGTTATTTTATATTCAATTAGTTAAAATCATTAGCTATTGTTATGATTTGAGACATACATAATATTCCCCTTTCCACCAGAAAAGAGGAATTATCGCTAAACTGTTATAGACACAGTTCAACATCAACTTTTTTAATTACCTACTTTTTATCGATTACCTCTTTACGTTGTTCTTCAATTCCCATGGCTAAGATAAAGGGATCGGCTTTTTGTTTGGCAATAAAATCACTTTTTTCACTTAAGCCTAACCAGTTATGTTTGATTAAGCATTGCGCGACAGCACCCCCTAATGTTGCGCCCGGGCCCAATATTATTAGTTTGTCTGGCGCGTATTCTTTAATAGCCACTTCTATTGCTTTACTAAAGTTGTAAGCATCAGTTACTTGTGTGCCTAAGGTATAATCGTACAGTTTGTTAGTATCACAGCTATAAGGTTGCCAAATCTGCCCTAAGCCATCTATTAAGGGGATTTTAGGCGATTCAAATAACTCGGTTGATAGCAGAGATTTTGCTTTAAGCGAAATATCGTTTAACAACGGCGTATGAAAAGCGGCGTGATTAAACAAGTTCATTGGGTATCTGTCTTGCACTATCGGTAATTTTTGCTCTAGCGCTTTTAATCCTGACTTATTACCACCAAAAACTAAGTAACCACCCAAATAAATGGAGATGTATACTTCACTTGTTTTAACTTGGTTTACTTCTACTAACCATTGTTTAATTTGTGTGACAGTTTCGCCATTTTCTCGCCATTGATCATCGGTGATTGGGTAGATCATTTGCCCACCCACCACACCATCGGTCATCATAGAGCCCATAGTGTTAATCAACTCAATTGATGCTTGTGCATCAAGCGCGCCTGCAACCGCTAAGGCGATATACCAACCCATTGAATTGCCTGTTACGGCAACAATATCGTATTCGTTGCGATCAATCGATTGGAAATCAGCTAGCGCACAAGCATAAATTAATGCTGAAGCGTTTTCGCCTGACGTGTGCTGACGCATATTAAATTGCGCCATACCATCAAGTTCTTTAATGCTTATTTGACCTTTCGATTGGCGATATTGATCAACCACTGAAACAATTTCAGTTTTATCTGCATGTAAACGCTGCAAATAGCCTAACTCTTCTTTGTTATAAGTGCCGCGCCCCGGACAAATGATAACAGCGCGTCTTTTTTGACTAATAATGTTCATAATAACTCTCACGCGACCTTATTTGCTTGACGCCAATGTATGTTTTATCTCAGAAGAAATACCCTGCAACTTTCCTTGCACTTTTTCCTGTAACTTTCTTTGCAAAAGCGCTTTTGCTGCATCAACAATACCGCTTGCTGATGGTAATACCTGATTGGCCGCAGCACCTAGTGGAATAAAACTGTCTTGTGCAGTAATTCGACTCATATTAGGCATTTTTTTATCACTAGCAGCATGTGCTTCATGTATAAGGGTCATTAACGCTTCACTTATTGAGCCTGTTTGGCGACATTCGTCGACAATAAGCACATTTTCGCATTGGCTTACTTGTTCAATAATGCCTTTTTCATCTAATGGCGCTAACCAGCGAAGATCAATTACCCGACAATTAACACCTTGCTCGGCGAGTATTTTCTCTGCCTGTCTAGCAAGAAAATAGCCATTAGCATAGGTCACAATACAAAGTTCTTTGCCTTCGCCAAACACAGATATTTGTTGATTAACGTTTGCTATTGCCTCTTTAGGCGGCACATAGTCAGCTGTCCACAGTCCATCGCCTTCTTCATGTAGATCTTTCGTCATATAAAGGGCAATAGGCTCTAAAAACACGATAATACGTTGCTGCTCTTGTGCCAATTTCACACAGCTTCTCATCATCTCTACGGCATCGGCCCCGTTAGAAGGACAAGCAATAATTAACCCCGGAATATCACGAAATACAGCAAAAGAATTATCATTGTGAAAATGGCCACCAAAGCCTTTTTGATAAGCAAGTCCTGCGATACGAATAATCATAGGGTTGGTATATTGACCATTCGAGAAGAAAGATAGTGTAGCCGCTTCACCACGTATTTGATCTTCGGCGTTATGCACGTACGCTAAAAACTGAATTTCAGGGATTGGTAAGAAGCCGTTATGAGCCAAACCTATCGCAGTACCCAGAATGGACTGTTCGTCTAATAAGGTATTGATAACACGGTTTTCGCCAAATCGGTCACACAGTTTTGCGGTAACGTTGTAGACACCACCTTTTTTACCAATATCTTCGCCGCACATAACAATATTTTGATGTTCAGCCATTAAATCGAGCATTGCCCAATTCAGCAACTTCGCTAAATGCTGCTTTTTACTAATATTGTGTTTTTCATGAGCAAACAAGGTTTGGCGTTGTGTATCATCAACAGTCACTTGATGTTTACTGGCGTTAGTACTGGCGTTAGTACTGGCACGAACAGGCGGAACAATACTTGCCATGACCTGCTCTGCTGTTTCAAGTTTCGGTTTTGCAGCGGCGGCTTCTGCTACCTGTGCCACTCTATTTTCTACGCTCGTGTATATGTCAATAATTTGTTCAGCGTTTAAAATATTATTTTCTAACAAAATACGCGCACTGTGCAGTAATGGATCTTGAAATTCGCCCGCTTCAATATCTGACATTTTACGGTAAACAAATTCGGCATCTGAGCCTGCATGGCCAAGTATACGCACGGTTCGCATATGTAAAAATACCGGTTTACGTAGCTTTCTGGCGATATGTTCAGCTTGTTTTGCTTTTTGGTAAGTATCAAGTATGTTTAAACCATCACAATAAAGATAATTTATCCCTGCTCTATTTTGGTAATTTGCAGCAATCCAACCTGTGGGTGTTGAGGTTGATATACCAATACCGTTATCTTCACAGATATAAACGATAGGCATTGGGATTGACTGATACGCAGCCCAAGCAGTACTGTTAATGGCACCTTGTGTGGTTGAATGATTAGACGATGCATCACCAAAATTGCAAACAACTATACTGTCATTTGGCATTTCAGCCTCAATTTTTAAACGTTTTGCCAAATCGACACTAAATGCTGCGCCCATGGCTTTGGGTAAATGCGAGGCAATGGTGCTAGTTTGTGGCGGAATTGATAACGTTTTGCTGCCCAATACTTTATGTCGGCCGCCAGAAATAGGATCATCTTTAGACGCTGAAAATGACAGTAACATGTCATAAATGGGTGTTTGTCCTGCTATTTGTTTACTTCGCTGAATAACAAATGCACCGCTACGGTAATGCAAGAACGCCATATCACTATGTCTAAAGGCTTTAGCATAGGCGGCATTACCTTCGTGCCCAGAACTTCCTATGGTATAAAAGCTTTGTCCTTTCTTTTGCATAACACGTGATTGCAAATCTAAATGACGACTCATTACCTGCGTTTCAAACAGGTCGATAACTTCTGGGGCATTTAAACCAACCGCTGCTGGTGTGAGTGAAGAATTCGACGTGGGTAGATTACCGCTTCGAACAAAGTTGATAAAATTTTCTTTTACCAATTGATTACGATCTGACATTGGGATTCCACTTTTTTACCACCTATCTATAAATCATAAATAGGTGGAGTTGTTATTTTTACCGAATAAAGTTTCAGCGAATAAAATTTAAGTTAAAAACGAGCCAACCAAGCACGATTAATAAAAAGCTTGAATGCCCGTTTGCGCACGACCTAGAATTAACGCATGCACATCATGTGTACCTTCGTAGGTATTTACCGCTTCAAGGTTCATCATATGACGAATAACATGAAATTCATCACTAATACCGTTACCGCCATGCATATCGCGCGCAGTACGCGCAATTTCCAACGCTTTACCACAGGAGTTACGTTTAATAATAGAAATAGCTTCTGGTGCCAAATTACCAGCATCCATTAATCGGCCAACTTGTAAACAGGCAAATAAACCGGTAGTGATTTCAGTTTGCATATCAGCAAGTTTTTTCTGAATAAGCTGAGTAGCCGCTAAAGGACGACCGAACTGTTCACGATCTAAGGTATATTGACGCGCAGCATGCCAGCAAAATTCTGCTGCACCTAAAGCGCCCCATGCAATACCGTAACGGGCTTTATTCAAACAACCAAACGGACCCGCTAAACCCTTAACATTCGGTAGCATATTATCGGCAGGCACAAACACATTATCCATGACAATTTCACCGGTAATTGAAGCTCTTAATGAAAATTTACCTTCAATTTTTGGTGCGCTTAGACCTTCCATGCCTTTTTCAAGGATAAAGCCACGGATCACGCCATCAAGTTTCCCCCAAACCACAAAGATGTCGGCAACTGGCGAGTTAGTGATCCACATTTTAGTACCCGTTAAACGGTAGCCGCCATCAACTGCAACCGCTTTTGTTGCCATGCTTGCTGGATCAGATCCTGAATTAGGCTCAGTTAAACCAAAACAACCAATGTATTCACCCGTTGCTAGCTTAGGCAAATATTTCATCCGTTGCTCTTCACTACCGTAAGCATAAATAGGGTGCATAACTAATGATGACTGCACGCTCATCGCACTGCGGTAACCACTGTCTACACGCTCTACTTCACGGGCAACCAAACCATAAGTTACGTAATTTACGCCAGCACAGCCGTACTTCTCAGGAATAGTTGCTCCCAACAACCCTAGTTCACCTAGTTCACGCATAATCTCAACATCAAAATGTTCATTGCGATTTGCTTCAAGTACCCTTGGCATTAGTTTTTCTTGACAATATTGATGTGCGCTATCACGGATCATTCGTTCTTCTTCCGATAATAACGACTCTAATAACAAAGGATCTTGCCAGTTAAAAGAGGGACGATTGCTTGAGTTAGCTGTTGAATTTGACATGGGTAGAACACCTTTAATAAATAATTTTAATAGTAGTTTTTATAATTAATGAGTTATTGCATATTTATCGATAATAGATAAAACTTAGTCAAAGGTAAAATATTCATTTTCTTTATCTAGTATAGATTTTAACTATACATAAATTATACATAGTGTGAATACAACAAAGGTAGAAGAGTTCATGGATTTAAAAAGTTTACATTATTTTGTTTCTGTTTATGAAAAACAAAGTTTTAGTGCGGCAGCAAAAACATGCTTCATTGCACAACCGTCAATATCAGCGTCTATTCAGCTGTTAGAACAGTCATTAAAAACCTCGCTATTCATTCGACACGCTAGAGGTGTTACCCCAACGGACACAGGCGACAGGCTTTACCCTCTAGCCAAACAATTACTTGGACAAGCAGAAGCCATAAAAAATATCTTTACTGATCAAAGTATTGAAAAATCCTTTTATTTGGGTGTCACGCGCGGGCTTGGGGTTGAACGTATGTCTGTTTTACTCAAAGATTTCACCTCAGCACAAGAATTAATGCAGTTAACATTAGTACCTCATCATGAAGCATGTGATGCTCGCATCATTATCAAAGAAGAATTAAGTGAAACAGAAAGTTACTTACCACTATGGCAAGAAGAATATCAATTAGCACTCCCTTATAATCATGTACTTGCACTTAAAGAGTCTATTTCAATGAAAGATCTAGACGGACTCCCTTTTATTAAACGTAGCCCTTGCACCGCATGGGACAGTTTAAATGACACCTTAACCTTGGCTGGCATTACCTTAGATATAAGGGCAAAAATTCAAACAATAGATTATGCCCTGGGGCTTGTTCACGCTGGATTAGGATGTGCATTAGTGCCAGTGTCTCCTGAAATACTGAAAAAATTCGAAATAGTTTTTTTACCTATCAATGGTATACGACTGATTCGAGAAGTTGTGTTGGCCTATCAGGACTCCTCAGAAATTGTCGATACGTTAAAACAACTCATCATCAAGCATAGGTAATAAAATCAAAAATATAGAGGTATCGCGTAACCATTATATTTCAAATCATATTCTTTATAAATATAAAAACCAACTGACAAAACCCATCCAACTTAGGGTTAATAATATCCATGGCAAGCGATTATTGCTTGAGTTGGTAACCTCAATGATTTCAGGTTTTTCTACTGGCTCTTTTAATTTTTCTTTACGGTTTTTATCTCGTTCACGTGATTTTTGATTTTGCTGTTTTTTATGCTGTTTTTTGTATTCGGCTATCCCCTTTTCTATTCCCTGAGAGATTAACTTAGTTTGCTCTTTTGTTTGACTTGGGCGTTGAGTTCCCTTGGCGACTTTCATCGCTTGCTCTTGGGTTTCTTTTGATACTTTAGGTGTAGTTTTATTCATAGTGTTATTCATACATCCGTTTTTTCAATCTTTCTAAATCAATCGCGTTTGACCGTACGGTGAGTTTAATATGACTATATTCATATTCTTCCTTAGTAACACTCATGCTAGATCGAATTTCACCTATGATACCTTTAGCGGTATAGGGAACAATAATCTCCTCTTCAATCATTTCGTGCTGGGCAACATCAACAATATATTGATGTAATTTACTGATATCAGCGGGATTGCGGGTTGAAGTCATCATGGCATCAGGAAACTCGTCCATCAACGCTTGTTGTTGCTCAGGCTCAAGTTGATCTGATTTGTTCAGTACAAGTAATTTTTTACTGTCCTCAACGCCAACTTCTTCCAGTACTTCGTGCACTACCTCTAGTTGCGCACGAAAAGAAGGATCTGAGGCATCAACCACATATAACAATAATGAAGCATCATGTGCTTCTGCTAAGGTTGAATGAAATGATGCAACTAAATCGTGCGGTAGTTTTTTAATAAAACCGACGGTGTCTGACACTAATATTCGAGGTTGAGTGATTGGCTGCAACGCACGAACCGTTGTATCAAGCGTCGCAAAAAGTTTGTTTTCACCTACAACATCACTACCGGTAATCGCTCGCATCATTGATGACTTGCCCGCATTGGTATAACCAACCAAAGCGACGCAAAAAAGCTCAGAACGTTGGCTACGTCGGCCCTTCATTTCGTCTTGAACACTCACCAACTCACGTTTTAGTTCGGCTAATTGGTCGCGTACTTTACGGCGGTCTAGTTCTAGCGTAGTTTCGCCAGCACCTTTACCCATTTGACGTTCTTTATTTCCACTTGTTGACTCACGAAGGCGTGGTGCTACATAATTAAGGCGAGCAATTTCAACTTGCAATTTCGCTGTTTTGGTACGAGCATGGCGACTAAATATTTCAATAATAATGCCGGTACGATCAAACACTTCTACGCCTAACTGACTTTCAACATTACGCAGTTGAGACGGACTTAAATCACAATCAAATACCACCACATCAGCACAGGCAAATGGTAGATTGTCTAAAGGTATCTCAGAAAATGACGTTTCATCAGTCGTTTCTTCAACGATGTCGTCTCCTTCTTCAATGCCTTCAACCACACCTTTGTTACCTGTGAGTTGCGCTATTTCTGCCAGTTTTCCTAAACCCAGTACATTAACTCTTTTAGTCGAACTCTGCTTTTGCGACTGCGTGCCGACTACTTTAAAGCCTAAAGTAGTCACTAAACGGGCAAGCTCTGCCAGTGATTCTGTTGCTTCTTCACCTTTAAATTGCGGTGTGCAAATAGAAATAAGTAACGCGTGATTAAGTGATGCTTTTGCTGTTGGTTGCATAATTTTTTATGTTAGTGCACCTAATACCAAATTTATAACATTTGTATAATTTGTATTAGTGCAAACCTAATTTTGATCTAAAGTAGTATGATCCTACGCTGTTATGAGTAAGCTTTATAGTTGTAATAAAGGAATAGTGTAATAGAGGACTTAAACAACTAACAAACTTGATTACGGCCATTGAATTTAGCTTGATATAAGCTCTTATCTGCATTTTGCATTACTTGGTCAACTAATTTTGGTCACAGATTTGTACTTAAACCATCCAGTCAAACCAGTACATTTTCTCTGACAATCACAACACCAATAAAAGACCTATCCTATGAATGCAGTATACCTAAACATTCAATACTTTTCATTTTTTTCTGATGCGCAAGAACAGTTTGAATACCTCTTGGCCCAACTTAAATCAGAAGATTGTTGCCACTATAATCATCGACAACTAGAACGTCATTTTCATCAATAGGGTTTCGAATTGTTAAGGCTCTCCTACTTTAAAACGAATTAGCGTATATTAGGCGGCTCAATTGAACATTTAACACAAAGAGATATGATGCCTAAACTAACACCCCTGCTGGATCGCATTACGATTGAGCCATTAACAACTGCCACTGCTTGTGTTATTTGGCTACATGGCTTAGGTGATTCAGGAGCAGGTTTTGCGCCAGTAGTGCCACTATTAAATTTGCCGCATGATCATACTATACGTTTTGTTTTTCCACATGCACCAGAGCAAGCCGTTACCATTAACAGTGGTTTTGTAATGCCAGCTTGGTACGATATTAAAAATGATGATTTGCATAATCGAGCAGATATGGATGGTGTACTTCAATCTGAGTGTTTAGTACGCGCTTTAATTAACGAGCAAATTGATAACGGAATTAAAGCGAGTAACATTATATTGGCAGGTTTTAGTCAAGGCGGCGTGATGAGTTTGTTTACGGGTTTAAGGTTTGAACAACCATTAGCAGCAATAATGGCATTATCATGTTATTTACCTATAAAAGATCAGTTGCCTAGTCAGCTAAGTGCTGCCAATAAAAACACACCAATATTACAACACCATGGAGCGCAGGATGATGTTGTTCCTATGTCAGCTGGGAAAATGGCAAACGAGTTAATGAAAAACCAAGGCTATAATACTCAATGGAAAACCTACCCAATGGCTCATAGTGTTATACCACAACAACTCAATGATATTGGTATTTGGTTAACTGATTGCCTGATTACTTGATAAAGATGGTATATAGAGAACTTTACAAAATCTTTATACTTTATTCTCTAAAATTAACAACTTCTTGATAAAGATGGTCGTATTGTAGCGTTATACTTTTGAAAACTTTAATCGAAATAAGTAATGAATTTTTATTCAAAGTTGAGCGTTGACAGTCATCTCGATTTTTTGATGATCCTAACTAGGCTGACATTTAAGTGATTAACTTATCAATAAAAAAAAATGCTGATCGTTATTCTCTGCTTTTAGAATATATTATTGCTGCTTTAGCGGTCATGTCGCTGACTGGGATGCTTTATTTTATTCAAAAGTATATCGCTGAAGCTGATATTATCATGGCTTATCTCGCCGGGGTCGTGGTTATCGCATATTATCTTAATCGAGGATCTGCAGTATTTGCCGCTATAGCGAGCGTTGCCGCATTTGATCTGTTTTTCGTGTCTCCGTTTTTTACCTTTAAAGTCGATCATGAAAAATATATTATTTCTTTTTTCGTCATGGCGTTGGTTGGCTTCATGTTTAGTTCGTTCAGCGAAAAGCTAAAACAACAAATAAAACAAGCGAATGAGCGCGAAGAACAACTGCAAACACTGTATCAAGTAGCGCGCGATCTGGCGGTGGCTTCAAATGAAAAACAAATCTTCGACACGATCCACCAACAAATTTATAAACTCTGTGATGCAGACGTAACTTTTTGTAGCTTTTATAATGGGAACCTTGAATTACTTTCAAATGTTTCAGACATCAATGAATCGTCACTGTCAGTCATTTGTATCGAAAAATGTTTAGTTCAAAGACAGGAAGTTAAGCAAGCTGTTAATGATGTTTTCGAGTTGCTGTACTCGCCCATGGGGCAAGCAGACCAAGCGATTGTCTCGGTGTTGAAAGTCGGAACAAATGTAAATAAGGAACACCGCGAGCTTTTGTACACTTACTTATCGTTGGCTGATTTAACTATTTCACGTTCACAACTGGCAGATCAAAGTGCTTCAATGAAAATTGAAAAAGAAAGTGAGCAGTTACGTAACGCAATTCTTAGTGCCGTTTCGCACGACTTAAGAACACCACTTGCCACCATTATGGGAATGGTAAGCACCATGCTCGATAAACAGGTAAATGTAAGTTCAGAAACAGCAACCGAATTTTTAGAAACTATCTATACCGTAACCGAACAACTATCGCAAAAAGTCACCAATTTATTGCAAATGAGTCGTAACATGCGCGGTAAGCTTAAACCGAAATTGGAACTGCAAAATCCTGAAGAACTTGTCGGTAGTGTTTTAGCCAAAATGGCACATCGACTTAAAGAACGTATCATTAGAACTCAACTGGACGACACGCTTTTAATTCCATGTGATCCATTTTTGCTAGAAGTTGTGTTGTCTAATCTATTAGATAACGCGGTTAAATATAGCCAAAAAAACTCGTGTATCACTATCGAAGGCAACCAATATGAAAACTATTACGAGCTCAGTATTTGTGATCAAGGGATAGGCCTTCAGCATAAATATGCCCACTTGCTTTTTGATGACTTTTATCGTGTTAATCACCAAGACAAAGGAGGAACCGGCTTGGGGTTAGCAATTGTTAAAGTTATTGTTGAAGCGCATGGCGGTAAAGTTTCTGCGTCAAAAGGTAGTGAGAAAGGGACTAATTTTACTTTTCATATCCCATGTAAATTAACTGATCAGGACCTGCCCAATTATGAGTAGCACATTCAAGATATTGATCGTAGAAGACGAGCCGCAAATGCAGCGCTTCTTACAGGTTTTACTCAAGGGACACAATTATTCGTTGCAGATTGTGGGTACAGCCAAAGAGGCGTTAAATAAAGCCGCCCAGTGGCAACCACAAATTATTTTACTTGATCTCGGGCTGCCCGATCTCGATGGATTAACCTTGATTTCACAAATTCGTGAATGGTCGTCAGTACCCATTATTGTGATCTCGGCAAGAGAGCAGGAAAACGATAAAGTAAAAGCACTGGATAATGGTGCTGACGACTACCTGACTAAACCTTTTGGTTCGAGTGAACTTTTGGCAAGGATCCGGGTAGCTCAGCGGCATGGTGTCAATCAAAATAAATCTTATCAGTTGAAATTAGAATCAGATGATCTAGTTATTGATTTTGCGCAAAGACTGGTTTGGCGCTCGGGTGAATTGGTGCATCTCACCCCAATTGAATATCGCTTGCTTCACCTGCTGGCATCAAATCAAGGAAAAGTATTGACTTATCGTCACATTCTCAAAGAAATTTGGGGAGCAAATTATATTGAGCAAAATCATTATGTTCGAGTTCATATGGCGCAGATGCGGCATAAACTTGAAGATAACCCAGCTCAGCCTAAATATCTGTTAACTGAAAATGGGGTTGGCTATCGGTTTTATTTTGATACCGATAACCTGCCTAGATAATAGATTCTGCCCTCAATATGATGACTTTTATTCGACCTGTGCTATTTCTTTTAGCAATTCCTGTTGGTTCTATGGGAGCTGTTCAGTTTAGCTTTGCACTAATATCTCTTTTTGTTTATGGTGAAAAGCCGTCAGGAAGCTTTTTTATTCCTGGTTTTATTTTACTAATTATCGCAATGATTATTTTGTTCAGAGCACGCCATTTTGATTTCTCCAAAGTAACTCCTCGTAGCGCTCTACTCTTTGCGACACTCAGCTGGATTGTGATGGGTGTGTTGGGGGCTGTTCCTATTATATCGGTTACCCATGTGACTTTTACAGACGGCGTTTTTGAGTCTATTAGTGCGTTAACCACAACCGGTGCAACGATATTATCGGGACTAGATGTAATGCCAAAATCGTTTTTAATGTACCGTCAATTCCTTCAATGGCTTGGTGGGTTGGGGATTGTAATCTTCGTTGTAGCCGTTCTCCCTTTGCTCAATGTCGGTGGTATGAAGCTACTAAAAGCTGAAACACCTGGACCAATTAAGGATGAAAAACTTGCACCACGAGTAACACATTCTGCACGCTACCTTTGGTATGTTTATGTAAGCGCAACCTTTTTGTGTGCACTGGGGTATTTTATTGCAGGAATGAGCCCTTTTGATGCAATTGCACATAGCTTAACCACAATATCTACTGGCGGTTTTTCCACCCATGATGCAAGTATAGGATATTTTAATAGTCGCTGGGTTGAGCTCAATGCCGATATATTCATGTTAGTAGGCGCTATTGCTTTTGGTTTACATTTTCGGTTTGCTCGTACATTAAGGTTAAATGTTTA
Organism: uncultured Colwellia sp.; assembly: GCA_963974965.1. GTDB lineage: Bacteria > Pseudomonadota > Gammaproteobacteria > Enterobacterales > Alteromonadaceae > Colwellia. The sequence goes on from CAXBEX010000025.1 coordinate 30,314, forward strand.
TACTCGTGATGAAGAAACTCGAACGTTTCTGCTTATCGTGTTAGTGCTGAGCTTAATACTTTTTACCATTTTATTTGACAATAATATTCACATGCACTTTTTTGATGATTTTTCTCAATCCTTATTTCACGTTATATCTTTCATTACTAGTACGGGATTTGCAGCTGACAATTTTACTGCTTGGCCGGTACAAACGGGGCTTTTATTGGTTTTTTCTGGTTATCTTGGCGGTTGTGCTGGCTCTACAGCCGGGGGTAATAAAATTATCCGTAATATACTAACGATCAAAATTATTTCATTACAACTAAAGAGAATGCTTCACCCTCATGGCGTGTTCAATGTACGCTACAACGGTAAAAACGTTGATTCATCAGTTCTATCAGCGACAATGGTATTTATGACCATAGCAGCAACCATGACCTTAATTCTAACCCTGTTGTTAATCGCGACAGGATTAGATTTTTGGACTAGTTTGACCGCAGTCGCAGCCTGCTTAAATGTTTTGGGGCCAGCATTTGGTGAATTAGGTAGTAATTTTGAACCTGCCAGCGATGTTGCCACATGGATTTTATCGGTGACCATGATACTGGGACGTTTAGAATATTTTACGGTTCTCGTTTTATTTACAACGGGTTTTTGGCGTAGCTAAAAATGAGTGCAACCTTAATATTGACAATACTTTCAGCTCTACCTAGAAGATTATTGGCAAATGCTAATGCTTGATTATTCTTCTCAATTATAAAAATAAAAGAATGTAATGCAGTTAACGACATGTTTTTGGCGTTTTCCCTGTCCAGCGTTTGAATGCATGGATAAAACTCGCTGATTCGCTATAGCCTAAACGCATTGATATTTGATCAATAGTTAAATTTGTTGTTGATAAATAGTGAAGCGCTTTTTTACTCAGCTCTTCATTCACTAATTGTTGAAAAGTAACGCCCTGCTCTTTTAATTTACGTCGCATTGTTCGTGCGGTGAGAAAGTGCATTTTAGCTAGTTTTTCCAAATTTGGTATTTCATTTTCCATTGTTTGGATTATTTGTCGTATTTTTGCATCCAAACTTTTATGACCGAACAACGCAACTTCTTGAATTTTACATTGCTCTTCTAATAATTCACGCGTGAGTGAATTTGCTAAAGGTAATTGTAAATCTAAATACCGTTCGTCAAATAATATTTCATTATAAGGCATTGAAAAATGAACAGGACATTCATATAACGCTTGATAGTGTTCAACATTTGTTGGGCATGGAAAATCAAAGTGTATCGTTTTAGGTTTTTGCCCAACAATAGAGCGAGGGAACATATCGCGTGTTGATAAGAACGCGAATGAAAAATCTCTTTCTAAATAAAAGCGTCTTAAATTGCCTAAGTCAAATTGGTCACTAAAGCGTAAAATTGCGTTACCGTCTTTTTTAAAAAAATCAAGTTCAAAATAAGTATAAGCAAGACGAATATATTTAAGAAAAAACGCTATGGCATCACCCACAGTATCACTTGAGCCTGCCGCTAAACCAATATGGCCAAAGGCATTAAGTCGATAACATTGCCCAGCTTTAAAACCTAAATCATCATCTGCCAAGGTATTGATTAATTCACGCGTAAAAGCGACTTCTTGTTGAAAAGATACTGTCGCTTTTGGATCACTTAGCAATTGTGCACAAATTCCTGCCTGCTCAAGCATCTCTTGGGCATTATAGCCATTGCTTTGTACTAATTTAGTTAACAATGAAATGCCAATAATCGATTGACGCGCGTTAACATCGGCTATGGCAATAAGCTTGCTACTCATTCGTTAATCATCCTTTAATATGTCCTAAATTATCAATAATCAGCCCTATTAAAGCATAAAATTAACGCTATATTCAGTTTACTATGTAAAAAGATGAAATGAATGGTAAAGAGATGCACTATGAAACGTTGGAATGGTTGGGGCGATGAAAAGAATAATTTTGGTTTTGAGTTAACGAAAACATCACAAGATTATATCGAAAACATAATAGGTAAAAGCGTAGCGTTGCCAGAAATTACGCTTGAGGAAGCTATAGCAAAAGTACCTCAATCGAGAGCGCCACGGCATAAATTAATTAACACCGATGCAGAAGTTCGTTTACGTCATTGTCGTGGGCAAAGTATTCCTGATTGGTTAGCCACTCATAGCGGTGATTTTGGTACTTTCCCTGACGGTGTTGCTTTTCCAACGACAACAGCTGAGGTACAGGCACTATTACAATTTGCCAAACAAGAGAATTTAATCATTATTCCTTACGGTGGTGGTACGTCGGTTTGTGGGCATATAAATCCCGAGAGCCATTCAGAAAACAATTCAGAAAACAAGTCAGAAAAAAACCCAGAACAAAATGATCGCCCTATTATCACTATAGCGCTAACCAAAATGAATAAGTTGACAGCTTTTGATAAACAAAGCCAAATTGCCACCTTTGGTGCAGGCACATTAGGCCCTGATGTTGAAAAACAACTTGTCGAGCATGGCTATACTTTAGGGCACTTTCCCCAATCGTGGGAGTTATCAACGGTAGGTGGTTGGGTAGCTAGTCGCTCTAGTGGTCAACAATCATTACGTTACGGGCGCATTGAAAAAATGTTTGCTGGCGGTAATATAGAAACTTTACAAGGCTCACTTGATATACCCACCTTCCCTGCATCATCTGCGGGACCTGATATACGTGAAATGATTTTAGGTAGCGAAGGACGTATGGGGATAATTACCGAAGTTAAAATGCGAGTAACAAAAATAGCCGAGCAAGAAAAGTTTTACGTGGCTTTTTTCCCAAGCTGGCAAGTAGGCATGCAGGCCACGCGTGAAATTGTACAAAATGGTACCCAGCTTTCGATGATGCGGTTAAGTAATGAAGTTGAAACCGCGTCGCACTTAAAACTTGCAGGTCATGATACTGCGGTTAAGTATTTAGAAAAATATTTGAGTATACGAGGTATTCCAAAGAGTGGTTCTTCTAATGCCAATGTTAGTATTAGCGCTAATAGTGATAAGAAAACTATGTTCACGTTTGGCATTACCGGCAGTAAAGCACAATGTAAGTCAGCGTTAAAAATTACTAAGCAGTTTATCAGCAAACATAAAGGTGTTTACATTGGCACCGCGTTAGGAAAACACTGGCAACATAGCCGTTTTCGTAGCCCTTATTTACGCCAAGGTTTTTGGGATGCCGGTATTATTGTAGACACTATGGAAACTTGTCTTGATTGGTCTGCCGTTCCCGCAGCCGTAAAAGGATTGGAATCTGATATTGCTAATGCGCTTAATGATCCCGATGAAAAAATTCATGTTTTCACTCACTTGTCTCACTTTTATGGCCAAGGTTGTAGTGTTTACACAACGTTTCTTTTTCGTATGGATAAAAATTACGATAAAACCATGCAACGTTGGTTGAAATTAAAAGCGGCTGGCGCAGAAGCTATAGTTAAACATGGTGGCACTATTAGTCATCAGCATGGCGTTGGCAAAGATCACGCGCCTTATTTGGCCGCAGAAAAAGGAGAATTAGGCATTAAAGCGATAAAAGGACTATGTCAGGTATTTGATCCTGACCAGCGAATGAACCCCGGCAAGTTGGTGTAGTTAAATGATTAATAAGCCTAAAGCGTCAACGTCTTTTGCTCATACCAACTTAAAAAGTATCAGCCTAGAAAAGCAATGGGACGTTATCGTTATTGGTGGTGGTATTGTTGGCGCGGGCATTTTGCAAGAAGCAACGCGTCGCGGATTAAAAACGCTACTGATTGAACAAAAAGATTTTGCTTGGGGTACATCAAGTCGTTCTTCTAAAATGGTGCATGGAGGTCTTCGTTATATTGCCCAAGGTGATATTAAACTGACAAAACATTCCCTACAAGAGCGCGAACGTTTGTTAACAGAAGCGCCTGGGCTAATTAATCGAATGGGCTATTATTTTTTGATAAAGCAAGGGCAATTTCCCGGTCGTTTTATTATGGGTACTCTGCTTAAATTTTATGATTGGCTTGCAGGCATAAAAGATCATCACTTTTTGAATTTTAACGAAACCGTTGAAAAATTTCCTACTTTAAACACGAACAAGCTAAAGGGATCTTATTTCTACACTGATGCGGTTGTTGATGATGCACGCTTAGTGATGCGCGTTATACAAGAGTCTGTTCAAGCGGGCGCACAAGTTATTAATTATATCAAGGCGAAAACGCTACTAAAAGATCCGAAAACTAAGCAAGTTATTGGGGTAATAGTTAAAGACCGCTCAGATGATGCTAAAGAAAATGAATTAATCAAATTAAAGTCATCAGTGGTCATTAATGCCACAGGAGCATGGGCAGACAAACTGCGTAGTGAAGTTATTAATGAGCAGCGAGTCAGGCCACTACGAGGTAGTCATTTAGTGGTAGCTCAAGCAAGTATCACAGTTGATGCCGCCTTAACAATACTACACCCAGAAGACAAACGACCTGTTTTTATTTTTCCTTGGGAAGGTGTTACTGTTATTGGTACAACCGATTTAGATCATCAAGAAAGCTTAGACAATGAAGCCAAGATCAGTGAAGGTGAAGTTGAATATTTGCTGCAAGCCGTCAATACAAATTTTTCAGACAAAACAATCACAATTGAAGATGTTATTTCAACATTTTCAGGAGTTAGACCCGTCATTTCTTCAGATAAGAGTACTTCAGATAAAAGCGCTGCGGATAAGAATGCCACAAATAAAAACTTTTCAAAAAGTGCTTCAAAAGAACGACGCGATCATGCTATTTGGGCTGAAAATTCCTTAATTACGGCAAGTGGTGGCAAGCTATCAACGTTTCGTTTAACTGCCATTGAAGCGGTTGATGCCGCGATGCCTTGGTTAACACTTAATCAAAAAAGTAAAAGTAAACAGGAAGAATATAATGATGAGGTGTTTACTCATAAATCATTCGAACAACTTTTTAAAAATAAAGTAGTGTATCGTCAATACGAAAAATCATGGTTACAGCGCCTTATCGGTAGATATGGTAATAATGCAGCCTTACTACTTGAGCAAGCGAATGAAGAAGAAACAGTAAAAATAGGTAATACGCAATTTTGTTTAGCTGAATGTCGTTGGGCTATTAAAAATGAAGCGGTTATTCACCTTGATGATTTATTATTAAGACGAACCCGTTTGGGATTACTATTAAAAAATGGCGCAGAAGAATTATTTACGCCATTGTCGGGTATATTTCAGCAAGAGCTTGGCTGGAACAGCGCAAAATGGCAAGATGAAGTGACACGCTATAATTCGATTTGGCTACAATTTTACTACCTACCAGAATCGATTAAACACAAACGACCTAGAAACTTATGATCAAAGAAAGCGCTCAAACAAAAAATCAGCCAAACGTTCCACACAGCAACAAACCAAATTACGTTTTAGCGCTTGATAATGGTACACAAAGCATTCGTGCTTTGCTGTTTGATCTTAACGGTCAGTTAGTTGCCAAAAGTAAGGTTGATATTGAACCCTATTTTTCAAAGCAACCGGGCTGGGCTGAACAAGAGCCTGACTACTATTGGCAAATGCTAACAAAAGCGTGCCATGAATTATGGCCTGAGCTTGAATCGCTAAGTATTAGAAAAGCACAAATAAAAGCCGTTTCATTAACCTGTCAGCGCGCTACCATGGTTAATCTTGATAGCCAAGGTCAATCGCTAAGACCGGCCTTTGTTTGGTTAGATCAACGAGAACAACATAAACTTGATAAAATGAGTTGGTATTGGCGAGCACTTTTTACCCTTGTTGGTGAAAAACAAACAATCGACTATTTTAGAAGCCAAGCCGAGGCTAACTGGATCAAGCATCAACAACCTGATATTTGGGAAAAAACGCATAAATTCATGTTACTTTCGGGTTTTCATAGTTTTAAATTAACCGGAAACTATGTTGATTCAATATCAAGCCAAGTAGGTTATCTGCCTTTTGACTTTAAAAACCATTCTTGGTCAAAACCGCTAGATTGGCGCTGGCAAGCTCTGCCAATTAAAAAAGAGATGCTGCCCAAACTTATTCCCTGTGGGGATGAATTAGGTAAAATCTCTAAGCAAGCATCTGTTGATACCGGTATTCCAGTAGGGTTGCCATTAATCTCTGCAGGTTCAGATAAAGCCTGTGAAGTACTTGGTTCAGGTTGTTTAACGCCACAAACGGGAAGTTTAAGTTATGGCACAACCGCAACTTATAACACAACAAATACGAAATACGTTGAAGCGATTAAGCGTTTACCGGCTTATCCTGCCGCGATGCCAAACACTTATAACACTGAACTGATTGTTCAACGCGGTTATTGGATGGTGAGTTGGTTTAAACGAGAATTTGGTTTAAAAGAACAACAAATTGCCGACCAACAAGGCATCATTGCTGAAAGCTTATTCGATGATTTATTAAAACAAGTTCCTGCGGGTTCAATGGGACTTGTATTACAACCTTACTGGAATCCAGGAATTAGAACGCCTGGGCCTGAAGCGAAAGGAGCCATGATTGGCTTTGGAGATGTACACACCCGAGCACATATTTACCGAGCAATTATTGAAGGTATCGGCTATGCCCTGCGTGAAGGTAAAGAGTTGTCAGAAAAAAAATCTAAAGTCAAAATCACCAAGCTGATGGTTTCTGGTGGTGGTTCACAAAGTGATCAAGCAATGCAAATAACGGCAGATATTTTTGGTATGCCCGTACAGCGCCCACACACTTTTGAAACATCAGGCTTGGGTGCAGCAATCAATGCCGCGGTTGGCGTTGGCCTTTATGACAACTATGAAAATGCGGTTGCTAAAATGACTCACGGTGGAGCTATATTTATGCCAATAACAGAAAACAAAAAAATATATGATGAGCTTTACCGTAACGTATACAAAAAAATGTATGCTAGGCTTAACCCGTTATACAAAGCTATTCGCAAAATAACTGGTTACCCAAAGTAGGTTGGACTTTAGTCCGACAAAACGCGGAATAAATTCCGCCCTACATTAATCCGACAAACGGGCAATAAATTACCCTTACAACTAGTACCACTACTTCCTGATTGAAATGCATAAGCGAATTACGCATTGTTTATTCCTAAAGCTTTATTCGCCATTAATTTTCGCGTAATTGCTGGAATGTCAGTATAAGTAGTCTCTTTTTTATCAATAAAAGCTAAACCTTCATCAAGATAATCGCCATCTGGAGAGCTAGGAACATCCACTTGTTTTACCTCTACTGCTGTAGAATCTATTCCTGAGGCGACAATCAAAATTTCAATTTCTGATGTTAGATTAGGATCTAAAGTAACACCGGGTACAATAAGCACCGATTTATTGGTGATTTTTTCTCGAATATGATCAATTAAACCATTGTAGGTAGATAGCTTAGGCTCTGATTTGCAAAACAACTGAAAAATAATACCCTTAGCTGTGTCAATTTTAGCGATAGAAACAAGCGGGTTATTCAATGCTTGATCTAACGCATCATAGGCAAGCTCTTCACTGTCAGCCTTGCCTACGCCTAAAATTGATTCACCTTCATAAGATAGAATGCTTGAAAAATCATTTTTATCCACATTAACATAACCGGTTTCCGTTAACATTTGAACTAAGGACACTAGCAAATTTTTCAACACTTCATTACTTTGATTAAAAGCTGAAAACAATCCGACACTTTCGCCTAAGCCTTTTAAAAGCAAATCATTAGACAAGGTGATATAAGCATGAATCGGCTCTTTAATATCATTAATGCCTTGTAAGGCAAAATCCATACGAAGTTTCCCTTCCGATTCAAAAGGAAGCGTTACAATAGCCAAACAATTAATATTTAATTCACGCGCTATTCTGGCAACTAAAGGGCTTGCCCCCGTTCCTGTGCCACCACCAAAACCCGCTGTGATAATAACAATGTCACTACCTTTAATGGCACTAATTAATAACTCTTCGCTTTCTTGAGCTGCTTGTAAACCAACTTCGGGGTTAGATCCTGCGCCATAACCTTGAGTGAGGTTTTCTCCTATTAATATTTTGTTTTCAACTTGCAGTGAATTCAGTGCAGCAAGGTCTGTATTAATGGCAATTAAATTAACACTGTTAGATAAACTATTTTCATAAAGCATATTAATTGTATTGCAACCGCAACCACCAATACCAACAACGGTAATCAGTAAATCAGGGTTGGCATGAATGAGTTCTTTCATAAATATTCCTAATCAGTTATTGGCCATTCTTTAAATTCACCTTACTAAATTCACGTCATTAAAAAGTAAGGCTTACTTTTTCGATATTACCAATAAACTTTATTATGTTTGGGTCACTAAATTCCTTAGACCATACCTCATTATAATGATCAATCTTTGGATCTTCCACATTAATTAATAACTCTAGTGTTATATAAAATATTTTATTTCTTATCCTTATTTCAACATCAAAATAAACCACTTATTAATTTTATCACTTTTTTAGTTTTGCGCGTTTAAAAGCGTAAAAGTGAAGTAAATGTTCACTTATTTAAGTAATAGAGTTGTTAGAGTTATGATTATCGGTAACGACAGGGTTACCAGAGTTGTACTGACGAATTGTAACAGGGTTATCAGAGTTGCATAATACTTGACACAAGGGGTTACAGGGGTTACCATGCTTTTATGTCCAAAAAGGTAAAAACGGTGAACTATGAAATATGCAATTATCTTTTCTAACACTCAAAATTCACAGCTATATCAAGTAACAGTTCCTGACCTACCCGGTTGTAGTGTTAATGTAGAATCGATCGATTTGGGATTAGAAAAAATAAGCCAAAGTATTAAATCTCATTTAGCTATTTTGGCTGAGTACGGAGAAAAAATTCCATCAGCCTTAAGTGTGGAAAAACATAGACAGCACTATGCGATTGACAATCCGCATACTCATTCGCAAGCTTTTTGGGCTATTGTTGATATTGATATAAGCGCATATTTAGGAAAAAGTCACAAAATTAATGTCACACTTCCTGAGCTATTGATTAAACAAATAGATGAATGCGTGGGTAAAAACTCAGCATATAAAACCCGATCAGGGTTTATCGCTAGCGCTTGTTTGGTAGAGTTAGGGAAATAAGATTAAGTAAGTAGCGGAGATAAATCTATTGTTTGTGCAGCAGCATAAATTTTATCATTTAAACTCATATGTGGCTCATGATAGAAACTTAATTGGGCTATTTTAGGCATGGGTAGCAGTTGTTCAAGACTGACAATATTGTCATCTAAATTAGACATAACCGCTTCACATGCACTGTTTGCAACCCATGCAATGCAATTTAAGCCATCAGCAATAATAGCTTGATAACTTAATAGCGCGTGATTTAAACAACCTAATTTCATATTGACGACTAAAATAACATCTTGCTTGGTGTTAATAGCAAAGTCAGATAAAAAAATGGGTTTAGGCAAAGGCTTAGACAAGTTTGATTTAACAAAAAGAGAGTTTAAAGGTAATCGCCAACCTCCTGCTCCTTCAGTTAAATTGATATCCGCCTTTAATAACAACACTTGTGCATAACCTTGCGTTATTTCTTCAAGGGATATTTCACGATTAACTCTGGCTGCAGCAATATGTGGCGCAATAGCTTCAGCAAGTGCTATGGGGTTTACTTCACTAATAGTTTGTCCACAGTTAGCAAACTGACTTAACAGTTGTGCATCTTCATTAATTAATAAATTATCTACTTGTTGGCACCCTGCAGCAATGGGTTTATAGGCAGCAACTTTTTTTCCTGCATTAATTAACGCCTGTGTTAAAGCACAAGCGAAAAAGGTTTTACCAGCATCGGTATCTGTTGCGGTAATAAAATAATTTTTCATTTTACTTTTCATACTAATTTTTTCATTCTAGTTATTCAACTTAATCACTAAACCAGAATACAAACGATAGGTAGCAGGATAAATACCGTTAGGCTCAAGGAAGTCTTGATAATGTTCAGTCATGGTAAACCATTTATCTTTGCCTGATAAGCCACGATTTTTTTTCTTAGGTAAGTGATTAGCCCCTAAACCTTTAAGCTCTCGCGCCAAATGAATAACATTTTGATACTCAAGTTTTATATCTTGGCACTTATGCTCTAACACACTGGAGCTATCACTATTAAAATATTCACCTAGTTGCTTTTCTGTCTTGAAATCAATGACATGTTGATCATCGTCTACGTGTTGCCATGATGATTTAAGTTCATACAAAGTCCCCTCTACCAAAGTGGTAAAAATAATTAAACCACCGGGTTTTAAAACTCGCAACATCTCTTTAATGGCAACATCAAGTGGCTCACACCACTGAATAACAAGATTTGAATAAATAAAGTCAATACTCTCATCTTGAAGTGGAATTTTATGTGCATCAGCTTGAAGCCAAATTATATTTTTGTTTCTGCAATCTTTAGCAAATCTGAGCATTTCTTTGGAAAAATCTAGGCCGATAACTTGGTTGTATGACGTCGCTAATAAGTCCGTAAAAAAACCTGTACCAGAGCCTAAATCAAGCACTCGAAGATCATTTCTATTAGGTAACCAAGGCATTAAGTGTTTACCAGAAAAACGTTGCAATCTTGCTGATACATCATAAGATGTACTGGCGGAGCCAAAGCTTGTCGCTATCTTGGTTTGATTTTGCTGATGTGTTCTTGTTGTTGTCATCTAATTAAGCGCCTCGTTTAAACAATAAGCTAGATGTTTGATATCATTATGATTATGATTAGCACAAACGGTTACGCGTAACCGAGAGCTACCAATAGCAACAGTTGGTGGCCGTATAGCGGTTAGCCAAATACCCTGTTTTTTTAACTGTTCACTTACCGTTAATGCTTTTTGTTCATCACCAATAATAATGGCATGAATTGACGAATCAGATGGAATAATATCAATATTATCGTCGAGTAATTCCATCAGTAGATTACTTAATTCGATAATTTTATCACGCCGCCATTGGTCATGCTGAATAAGCTCAATACTTTTAATTGTCGCCCATGCCATTGCGGGCGAAATTGCCGTTGAATATATATAGTGTCTAGCAAAATTAATTAAATAATCGTGTAATACCTCATCACACGCTAAAAAAGCGCCACTCGTTGCAATAGCTTTGCCTAAAGTAGCCATAATAATAGTAGGCTGATTTTTTTTATCTGAGACAGTATTTAAGACGCTGGTACTGCCCTTACCTTGTTCGCCTATAACGCCAATACTGTGTGCATCATCTAAGTAAAGCCAAGCATTGTATTTTTTGGCTAGGTTTTCAAGTTCATTCAACGCTGCTTGATCACCATCCATACTAAAAACCCCTTCAGAGGCTATTAGCTTATTATCAGAGTCGCTTTGTGATAACAATTGAGATAATTGGCTCATATTGTTGTGAGCAAAACGTTTTACTTTCGCTTTGCTATCAAAAGCACCATCAAGCATGGAAGCATGAGAAAGTTTATCAAGAAAAAAATGACTCTTTCCTTGCCTAATAGTTTGGTTAATCGTTTGATCAAAATTTTGGCCAAGTGTTTTAAAAATCGCTTCATTAGCGGCAAAACCACTGGAAAACAGCAAGCACCTGGGCTTATTTAACCATTGGCAAATTTTATCTTCTAATGCCTGATGTGCATAATGAAAACCCGTGACTAAGCTAGATGAGCTTGAGCATAAACCAAATCTATCAACGCCCTCTTGCATAGCTTGGTTTATTTCAGGATGACTATTTAATCCTAAGTAATCATTTGATGAAAAATTAACATACATTTTTCCATCAACTATAATTTGAGCGCCATGCGCTGTAGAATGTGATGAGCAATTAACATTGGCTTGTTGCACACAAACACGCTGTCTGTAACGAGACTGTGATTTTTGCAGTGCTAATTTTTCTTTAGTAAATTCAAATGCCATTTATTTGTGCTTAATATGTGCTTTTAGATGCTTATCTGTACTTACTTATACGTACTTAAGTGGTCGCGTCGTAAAACAAATTTTTGTGTTGCTCATTTACTAAAGAAGTCTTCAGTACTTGCGCTTGTAATGCACTTTTATCAACAATAGTCTCTGTGTTAATACCTAACTTTTTGAATAATTGAATGTCTTTATCTGTTTCAGGGTTTTCAGCTGTCAGTAATTTACAGCCGTAAAATATTGAGTTTGCACCTGCTAGAAAACATAATGATTGCATTTGTTCATTCATTGCAGAGCGACCAGCAGACAAACGTACATGAGATTTTGGCATCATAATACGCGCGACAGCAATACAACGAATAAAATCGAAACTCTCTAAATCGTCAACATCGGCCAGTGGTGTACCTTCAACTTTAACTAACATATTAATAGGTACGCTTTCAGGTTGTTTTGGTAAATTAGCTAATTGCACTAATAAAGACGATCGATCAACCGCTGTTTCACCCAAACCAACAATACCACCACTACACACTTTCATACCAGCGCTACGCACATGATCTAAGGTATCTAATCGATCTTGATAAGTACGCGTTGTAATAATTTGATTATAATGCTCTGGCGACGTATCAAGGTTGTGGTTGTAATAATCTAAACCAGCATCTTGTAATTGCTGTGCCTGATTTTCATCTAACATGCCTAACGTCATGCAAGATTCCAACCCTAAGGCTTTTACGCCTTTGATCATATCTAGCACTACTGGCATATCACGCGCTTTCGGATTACGCCAAGCAGCACCCATACAAAAACGTGTTGAGCCCATAGCCTTGGCTTTTTCTGCCGCCTCAAGTACTTTTTCAACTTCAAGTAAAAGCTCTTTTTCTAGATTTGTTTTATTGCGCGCACTTTGTGAACAATATTTACAATCTTCAGGGCAAGCGCCTGTTTTAATTGAAAGTAAAGTACTGACTTGTACTTCATTAGCATTAAAATTTTGACGATGAACTGTTTGTGCTTGAAACATTAAATCGTTAAAAGGTAATGCAAACAATGTTTGCACTTCAGCTAGGGTCCAATTATTGCGAACACTCGCGTTATCTGAACTTGAGCCTGAACTTGAATCTGAAGTGGAAGAAAGAACTGCTTGTGACACTACTTGTGACATAGAAAACTCGTTTGCATCTAATTAAGTTAACGGGTAGTCTAGCGATCACCACAATGATGTCAACATCAAACGATATTTTTAGTTAACAAATGAATAAAAAACCAACAAAAGCATCACAATTACATTTATTAGATTTTGATAAAGCGCATGTATGGCATCCTTATACGTCGATGTCATCACCCTTACCTACCTATTTAGTTGAAAGTGCTAATGGCGTATACATTAACCTTGCCAGCGGCGAGTCACTTATTGATGGTATGTCATCATGGTGGTCTGTTCTGCATGGCTATAATCATCCTAAGTTAAATGCGGCGTTAGTTGAACAATCAACAAAAATGTCTCATGTTATGTTCGGCGGTTTAACGCATCAAAGCGCTATAACATTATGCGACAAGCTTATTCAGTTAACGCCATCAGGTCTTGATAAAGTATTTCTTTCAGATTCAGGCTCAGTTAGCGTCGAAGTGGCAATGAAAATGGCATTGCAATATTGGCAAAGTAAGGGGCATAGTAAAGAGGATCAAAATAAAGAAGAGCAAACAAAAGAATATACCTCGAAAACGAAATTACTGACAGTTCGAAATGGTTACCATGGTGATACCTTCGCCGCAATGTCGGTATGTGATCCTGTTACGGGCATGCACCAAATTTTCGACAAAGTGTTAATGAAAAATATCTTTGCTCCTGCGCCCACCATAAAATTTGGTGAACAATGGCAAGAATACGATGTTAAAGAACTTTCTGAGTTGTTTGAGCAACATCATTATGAGCTTGCCGCTTTTATTATAGAGCCAATAGTACAAGGTACAGGGGGAATGCGTTTTTATCACCCCGAATATTTAAAAGCGTGCAGAGCGCTATGCAATCAATATGATGTTTTGCTTATTGTTGATGAAATTGCGACAGGTTTTGGCCGTACAGGTAAACTTTTTGCGTGTGAGTGGTCAAAAATCAGCCCTGACATTATGTGTTTAGGGAAAACACTAACCGGTGGTTACATCACGTTAGCGGCAACCCTTTGCACAAATGAAATAGCACAAACCATCAGTGATGGTGAAGCTGGTTGTTTTATGCATGGGCCAACATTTATGGGTAATGCATTAGCTTGCGCCGTTGCCAACGCGAGTATTGAGTTATTATTTGAAAATAACTGGCATAATCAAGTTGATTTTATTGAGCAACTACTGCAAAAATCATTATTACCGCTAAAAGATCATGCTCGAGTAAAAGATGCTCGCGTGCTTGGCTCTATTGGTGCAGTTGAGTGCTTACAAGCGGTTAATGTTGCTGTAATTCAAAAGCGTTTTGTTGAATTAGGTGTGTGGATCCGCCCTTTTGGCAAGCTTATTTATATCATTCCACCGTTGGTTATTAATAAAGAACAAATAGCATTACTGGTTCATGCGATAACAACGGTACTAAATGAAGATGAGTGTTTTATGTGTTAGTTAGCAACACAAGTAATCATTAATTAACTCATTTAATTAATGATATTAGCTGTTTTTAAAACGTGATATAAAATTACGGACAACCAAAGCAGGTTAAACCCAAGTAAAAAGTAGGCATTATAATGAGTATTGTCATCCTGCCTTCTACTTCGATACTTGTCTATTAACGTTGCAGCATAAATTCCCGCTGCACTAAACCAAATAACAAGATATAGATAACCGGTTAACGGCGTTAACCAAAATTTACGTACTTCAATTTTATAGTAGCGTAAAACGCCATAATCAGTTTCTGGTGCTACAAAATAAGATATATAAATTGCTGCAATAAAAGCAAGCCAGCTACAAATAGTGAGTGCTCTAGCTAAATAGAACCAAAAGTCTATCGACTTTCTGCGCTCTTTTATTGGCGATGATTGTTCTGATTTCATTTGGTTTTCTACTTTTTTAGTCATTATTATTATTTTTTTCATGATTTTTCATAATAGTTTATTAATTTAACAAGTTTTACTTGTTAAACATAATAGGCACGGTAACATAACCACCTTAAAAATTTCAGCAAATCTTCTAGTAATAAATAATATAAAATATAAGAGGTCATTACATGTCAGTTATAGCAATTACTGATGTATTAGCAGGTCAGTACCCTGTTGATGAAACTATTACCGTACATGGTTGGATCAGAACTCGCCGCGACTCGAAAGCAGGCATTTCTTTTTTAGCTATTCACGATGGCTCATGCTTTGATGCCATTCAAGCTATCGTACCAAGTGATCTTAATAATTATCAAGATGATGTGCTTAAGTTGACGACTGGCTGCTCTGTTAAAGTTACGGGTGTGTTAGTGGAATCACCAGGTAAAGGTCAATCTTTTGAAATTCAAGCAACAGCAGTTGAAGTGCTTGGTTTTGTTGAAGACCCTGACACATATCCAATGGCTGCTAAGCGTCACAGCATTGAATTCTTACGTGAACAAGCACATTTACGTCCTCGTACTAATATTGGCGGCGCAGTAACACGTGTTCGTAACTGTTTAGCACAAGCAATTCACCGATTCTTGCACAGCAAAGGTTACTTCTGGATCAGTACCCCTCTTATCACAGGTAGTGATTGTGAAGGCGCTGGCGAGATGTTTCGTGTAAGTACCTTAGATATGGAAAACTTACCACATAATGACGCAGGCGCGGTTGACTACAGTAAAGACTTTTTTGGTAAAGAGACCTTTTTAACGGTATCTGGCCAGTTAAACGTAGAGACTTATTGTAACGCGTTATCAAAAGTTTATACCTTCGGCCCTACCTTTAGAGCCGAAAATTCTAATACTTCTCGTCACTTAGCTGAATTTTGGATGGTTGAGCCTGAAATTGCTTTTGCTAACCTATCTGACGCTGCTGATTTAGCCGAAGAAATGCTTAAGTATGTATTAAAAGCCGTACTTGAAGAGCGCCCTGATGACATGGTTTTCTTCCAGCAACGTGTAGATAAAACAGTTATTGAGCGTTTAAATTCTGTAATCAATACTGAGTTTGTTCGTCTTGATTACACTGACGCTATTACTATTTTAGAAAACTGCGGTAAGACCTTTGAAAACCCAGTGTCTTGGGGGGTAGATTTAAACTCTGAGCATGAACGTTTCTTAGCCGAAGAGCACTTCAACGGCCCAGTAGTTTTGCAAAACTACCCGAAAGATATTAAGTCTTTCTACATGCGTTTAAATGATGATGGTAAAACGGTTGCCGCTATGGACATTTTAGCACCCGGTATTGGTGAGATTATTGGTGGCAGTCAACGTGAAGAACGTCTTGATGTATTAGATAGTCGTTTAGGTGAAATGGGATTAGATATCGCAGATTACGGCTGGTACCGTGATCTTCGTCGTTACGGCACTGTTCCTCACTCTGGTTTTGGTTTAGGTTTTGAACGTTTAGTAGCTTATACTACTGGTATGCAAAACGTGCGTGACGTAATTCCATTCCCAAGAACGCCAAACAACGCAGCATTCTAAAGTAAACAGTATCTAGTAAACAATATCTAGTAAACAATATCTAGTAAACAATATCTAGTAAACA
>CAXBEX010000026.1:0-45272 GCA_963974965.1 uncultured Colwellia sp.
TTTCGAGTTTCGAGTTTCGAGTTTCGAGTTTCGAGTTTCGAGTTTCGAGTTTCGAAAATATCAAAATTAAACAGTAGGAAGCAAAATGAAAAGCATTATCTCAACAGATCAAGCACCAAGCGCTATTGGCACTTATAGCCAAGCGGTTAAAGTAAATAATACCGTTTACTTGTCAGGACAAATTCCACTTATTCCTGAAACGATGGAAGTCGTTGAAGGTGGCTTTAGCAAGCAAACTGAGCAAGTATTTAAAAACCTGTCTGCGGTGTGTGAAGCCGCAGGTGGAAATATTAACGATATGGTGAAAGTAAATATTTTCATGACAGATTTAAGTAACTTTGCAGAAGTTAACGACGTTATGGCGAAATACTTTACAAAACCTTACCCTGCCCGTGCTGCTATTCAAATTTCAAAGTTACCTAAAAATGTCGATATTGAAATTGATGGTATTATGGAATTACCAAGCTTAAGCTAAAATATTCGTCATGTATCAAAATTTATGCCGCACTGGCTACGCTACTCGTCCAAATCACTTATAACCATAAGCTCAATGGACTCATAGCTTGACAGCTTGCCTAAATCTCGTTCATTTAGAATATTAACTTTATTAGATTATTAAAAAATAATGACCCCTGAAAGACTAGAGCGCATTAATACCATGCTAGATAAACGCCAACCCGACCTTACTGTTTGTATGGAAGGCGTGCATAAAACCCATAACTTAGCTGCAGTGGTACGTACTTGTGACGCTATCGGTATTAGTGACGTACACGCCGTGTGGAAAAGTGAAGAAGCTGAAGTACGTGGTGGCAGTGCTGCGGGCAGCCAGAACTGGATTGATGTTCATAATTATCATAAAACAGCCGATGCCATTACCGCATTAAAAGCGCAAGGTATGCAGGTGCTAGTGACCAACCTGTCTGATACTGCTGTTAATTTTCGCGAAATTGATTACACCAAACCTACCGCTATTATTTTAGGGCAAGAGAAGTTTGGCGCATCTGATGTTGCGCTTGAGTTGGCTGATCAAGATATTATGATCCCTATGGTTGGTATGGTGCAATCGCTTAACGTTTCAGTTGCTTGCTCTGTTGTATTATACGAAGCACAGCGCCAACGGCAATTAGCGGGCATGTATAACAACGCAACATTAAGTCATGAGCGACGCCAACGCACATTATTTGAAGGCGGCCATCCTATTTTTGCTGAAGCTTGTCAACGCAAGGGGTTGCCCTACCCAGTAATTGATGATGAAGGCCAAATTGTTGCTGATGACGGTTGGTGGCAAAAAATGCAAATGAACAAAAGTGCCTGGCAGCATATTGATGATTAAGCGCTAGAAGTCACCAGCATCATGGAAGCACTGACCCAGTTATCACAAGTTGCTCTTTCTACGTTAAAAGGCGTAGGGCCAAGTATGGCGACAAAACTTGAAAAAATTGGCTTGCTGTCAGTTCAAGATTTATTATTTCACCTACCGCTACGCTATGAAGACAGAACGCGCGTAACCACCATTCGAGATTGCTTGCCCGGCACACATACCAATATTATTGGTGAAATAACTAACAGCCAAATTACGCACGGTAAACGCCGTATGCTCGTTGTTGACTTAAACGACGGTACAGGTAATGTTCAGCTATGTTTTTTCAGCTTTTCTGCTAGTCAAAAAAGCAGCCTCAATATAGGTCGCACTATTCGCTGCTATGGTGAAATAAAGCGAGGGCCACGGGGCTTTCAAATAGTTCATCCTGAGTATAAATCACTTGATGATGATAGAGCGCTCACCCCAGTTGAAGAAACCTTAACCCCTGTTTACCCAACAACTGACGGTCTGAAACAAATATCATTACGTAATTTAACCGATCAAGCCCTTATTAGATTGCAACGAGGACAAGTAGAAGAACTGTTACCCACA
The DNA here is from genome assembly GCA_963974965.1 of uncultured Colwellia sp. Lineage (GTDB taxonomy): Bacteria > Pseudomonadota > Gammaproteobacteria > Enterobacterales > Alteromonadaceae > Colwellia. Next base: position 1,916 of record CAXBEX010000026.1, read on the forward strand.
AGCTTATTTGACGAACAATATTCACTCGCACAAGCATTAGCCATTATTCATCGGCCGCCACCAGAAGCTTCTACTAGCCAACTTGAAAACGGTAAACATCCAGCCCAAATACGATTAATTAAAGAAGAGTTACTTGCCCACAATTTGAGTATGTTAAAACTCAGGCAAAACAGTGATGTTCACCAAGCGATATCCTTGAATACTAATCAAGTGGTGGAAAATACTTTTTTGAAAACTCTGCCTTTTTCACCCACAAACGCACAAACCCGTGTGGTAGCAGAAATCAAAAAAGACTTAATAAAAACTCAGCCGATGATGCGCCTTGTGCAAGGCGATGTTGGCTCAGGTAAAACCCTTGTTGCTGCGTTAGCGGCCTTGAGTGCTATAACACAAGGCTACCAAGTCGCGTTAATGGCGCCAACAGAAATTTTAGCTGAGCAACATGCTATCAACTTTGCCAATTGGTTTAATCCACTCAACATAACAGTGGGTTGGTTGGCTGGAAAAACAAAAGCAAAGGCAAGACGATTAGCATTAGAGCATATTGCCAGCGGTGAAATGCAAATGGTTATTGGTACCCATGCACTTTTTCAAGCCGATGTTGTTTTTAGTAAATTAGTGTTAGTTATTATTGATGAACAGCATAAATTTGGCGTTCATCAACGGTTGTCATTGCGTGAAAAAGGCGTGTTTGATAACAACTACCCTCACCAATTGATCATGACTGCCACGCCTATTCCGCGAACCTTAGCCATGACCGCTTACGCTGATTTAGACACCTCTGTTATTGATGAATTACCACCCGGTAGGACGCCAATAAATACCGTTGCCCTACCAGATGCACGTCGAGACAATGTTATTGAGCGTATCCGAGAAGGTTGTGTTAACGATAATCGCCAAGTGTATTGGGTATGTACGCTCATTGAAGAGTCTGAAGTTTTACAGTGCCAAGCCGCTGAGGACACCGCAATTCATTTACAAGAGCAATTACCAGAACTAAAAATAGCCTTAGTGCATGGCCGAATGAAATCGTCAGAAAAGCAAGCGGTTATGGATGATTTTAAGACTGGAAATACTCATTTACTTATTGCAACCACCGTAATTGAAGTGGGTGTAGATGTGCCTAATGCGAGTTTAATGGTCATTGAAAACCCTGAGCGCTTAGGGTTGGCACAATTGCATCAACTTCGAGGCCGTGTTGGTCGTGGCTTAATTGCCTCTCATTGCGTACTGCTTTACAAAGCCCCTTTATCTAAAACGGCTACTAAGCGTTTAGCAGTATTAAGAGAAAGTAACGATGGCTTTGTTATTGCAGAAAAAGATCTCGAAATTCGCGGCCCTGGTGAACTGCTCGGCACCAGACAAACAGGCTTAGCCGAGCTTAAAATTGCTGATTTAATTCGTGATGGTTATCTTATTAGTGATATTAGGCAAAAAGCGTATTTACTGTCTCGCCAATACCCTGACTGTGCCCAAGCACTTATTCAACGTTGGCTTGGCAATAAAGAACGTTATTCTAATGCTTAAAGATAAGCGCGATTACCCGTAGACGGGAATTTATTCGCGCTAGTTCACTAAAATCCGACAAAGGGGCAATAAATCACCCCCTACATTAGACCAATTGAAATACCTACCTCTAATGCGCTTCATCCCAGTTATCACCCATGCCAGCCTCAGCAATAAGCGGTACACTGAGTTTTACGGCATTATTCATCAACTCAACCAGTTTTTTAGTGGTGTCTTCAACAATATCTTGATGTATTTCAAAGATTAATTCATCGTGTACTTGCATGGTCATTTTTATGCGTTCATCATTTTTCTCAGCTAGCCATGTTGCCACAGCAAGCATGGCTTTTTTAATGATATCAGCTGCCGTACCTTGCATTGGCGCATTAATAGCAGCACGTTCAGCTGCTTTTCTGCGCATACCGTTTTTTGACTTTATTTCAGGTAAATATAAACGACGACCATATAAGGTTTCAACATAACCCTGTTCGCTTGCTTGTTGGCGTGTTTCTTCCATATACGTTAAAACACCCGGATAACGTTGAAAATATTTATCTTGATATTCTTGTGCTTGATGACGACCTATATTTAATTGTTTCGCTAAACCAAAGGCCGACATACCGTAAATCAAGCCAAAATTAATAGCTTTAGCGCTACGGCGTTGATCTGTTGTCACTTCATCTAATTCAACCCCAAAAATCTCTGCTGCTGTCGCCCGGTGAATATCTTTATCTTCACTAAAAGCAGTAACTAAACCTTTGTCATTAGATAAATGCGCCATGATGCGTAGCTCAATTTGCGAGTAATCAATAGCAACAATTTTATAGTCTTCAGGCGCAATAAAAGCTTGGCGTATTTGACGACCTTGCTCACTACGAATTGGAATATTTTGTAAATTTGGATCGGTTGAAGATAACCGGCCAGTAGCGGTAACCGCTTGATGATACGAGGTATGCACCCGGCCTGTTTTAGCACTCACCATTAAGGGTAATTTATCCGTATAGGTTGATTTTAGTTTACTTAAGCCACGATTTTCTAAAATAACTTTCGGTAACGGGTAATCAAGTGCTAACTCTTGTAACACCTCTTCTGCGGTTGATGGCGCGCCTTTAGGTGTTTTTTTGATTACGGGTATTTTTAACTCTTCAAACAATATTTGTTGCAATTGTTTAGGTGAACTTAGGTTAAAGCTTTTTCCTGCAAGGTTATGAGCTTCAATTTCTAATTCATCTAAACGTTGGCCAATACTTTGGCTTTGCTGATCAAGTAGATCGCAATCAATCAACACGCCTGTTTGTTCCATTTGTGCCAACACCGGAATTAAAGGGATTTCAATCGTGTTATAAATACTTAATTGCTCAGGTAATTGCTTCAGTGCTGGGAAAATAGCTTGGTGTAAGCGCAAGGTAATGTCTGCGTCTTCAGCGGCGTAATGCCCTGCTTTTTCGATATCTATTTGATTAAACGTTAATTGTTTAGCCCCCTTGCCAGCAATATCTTCAAAGTGCACCGTTTCATAACCTAGGTATTTAAGCGCTAGTGCATCCATATTGTGACGCGTGGCAACACTGTTATAACAATAAGATTCAATCATGGTATCAAAGGCGATACCTTGTAATTTAATATCATAATGGCTTAACACGTTAGCATCATATTTTAAATTCTGACCGATTTTTTTAATGTCAGTGCTTTCTAATAGCGGCTTTAATTGTGCCAATACCCAGTCTTTGTCTAACTGCTCAGGTGCACCAATATAATCATGTGCTAATGGCACATAAGCGGCTTTACCAACTTCCACGGCAAAAGATAAACCAACCAACTCAGCTTTCATGTAATTAATACTGGTGGTCTCAGTATCAAAAGCAAAAGCGGCACTGTTTTTTAATTTTTTCAACCACGAGTTAAAACTGGCTTGCTCAAGAATAATGTCATATTCGGTATCTTTCACGTCCACTGTGGCAACATCTACGGTGTCAGTTTTAGCGGCCGTAGGCGCTTTTGACGACTTGCTTGTTGTCGCTTGTTCACCTTGTTTGTTGGTATCGCTGTTTTTTCCGCTACTTTTATTTAAATCTGCCAGCAAACGCTTTAATTCAAATTCTTGATAAAGCGCGGTTAATGCGTCAATATCTGGCTCAGTTGGTTGTAATTGCTCTACACTTTGCGCTAATTCAACATCACATTTTATCGTTGCCAGTTGATATGAAAGAGGTAACTGCTCAAGCGCATCACGTAAATATTCACCTATTTTTCCTTTTACTTTGTCAGCATTGGCAATAACTTCATCGAGCGTGCCATGTTCAGCTAACCATTTTACAGCAGTTTTAGGGCCACATTTTACTACACCTGGAATGTTGTCAACTTTGTCACCCATTAAGGCAAGATAATCAATAATTTGATCAGGGCGCACGCCAAATTTTTCATTAACCCCTGCTTCATCTAATTCAACCGCGGTCATGGTGTTGATCAAGCGCACATGTGGCGTTACTAACTGCGCCATGTCTTTATCACCAGTAGAAATTACCGTTTCTATACCTTGTTCACTTGCCTGCTGGGCTAAGGTACCAATAACATCATCAGCCTCAACGCCGGGAATCACTAATAATGGCAAACCCATTGCGCTAATAATATTATGTAACGGCGCTATTTGAGTGCGTAAATCATCAGGCATCGGTGGACGATTAGCTTTATATTCAGGATACAAATCATTGCGGAAAGTTTTGCCTTTAGCATCAAAAATCACGACAACATTGCCGTTCGGATAGTCTTTTTTCAAGCTACCAATCATATTTAATACGCCAGTAATAGCTCCCGTAGGTTGACCATCAGCTGTAGATAAAGCCTGCAAATAAGGCACATGATATGCGCGGAATAAATAGGATGATCCATCCACTAAAATGAGTGGTTGATTAATATTTGAAAGAGTTTGCGGTGAATTTTCTGCCAAAGTTGTCATAAGAAGTTTGTCTAAACAAGAATATGGGCTAAGCATGCCACAAAGCGAGCTGTAGCTCTACTGTGCTGTGACAATTGTCACTGAATTGATGTGGATAACTTTGTTGATAAACACAGTAAAACGCCGAAACAGCAAACGTTACCATCTCAACTTGTTCATTCATGCATATGATTTTATTGAAAAAAGATAAGAATAAAATCTCTTTAACACACAATATTTTTTATTTTTATTTTTGTGGATAAATAATTTTATCTCCGTTACTTTTTTAGTTGTATAAACGACAACCAAGTAAATAACGTGCAAAGAGATTATCAGAATTTCACCGTATTACCAGTACAATTTTAAGCTTTTTTTAAAGACTTTTTGTCAGTTAAAATAACAAAAAAACATAAGCCTTTAACCGCGTGCCTTGAAAACTGTTCAACCAGTTAAAAATGATTTTTTTCTAAAAAAACAGTTTTCAGTCCCTTGTTAAAAAAACATTTGAGCCCAACTGTGTTATCTTTATAGCATCACGAATAGAAACAATTAAGGTTTACCTATGAAACAACACACCAAACTCTCTTTACTTGCGCTTGTGTTAAGTACCGCCACGTTAAGCACAAGCTTTGCTCATGATAAGGAAGCAAGCCAAACAGTAAAAGCTAGCGTTGCTCCTGAAAATGCGCATGTTTATATTATCTCACCTCAAGACAACGCTACGGTTGATGAAACGTTCACTATAAAATTTGGCTTACAAGGCATGGGTGTTTCCCCAGCAGGTTTTGATAAGAAAAATACAGGTCATCACCATTTGTTGGTTGACGGTAAAAGCCTGCCTGCACTTAATAAACCGATGGCTGGTGAAGTAAAGCACTTTGGCGGCGGGCAAACACAAACCGATATCACCTTAGCGAAAGGTGAACACACTTTGCAGTTAATTTTAGGTGATCATAGGCATGTACCTCACGACCCTGCGGTTATGTCAAAAAAGATCACTATTACCGTAAAGTAATAGTGATCTTCACAAGCTTGTCATTGCTTTTAAAAGCGCAGTACTCGCATGTGATTTTGCTTTATAACTCAAGTTGACGATTAAATAAAAAGTTTGACTTAAATAAAAACCTAGGCTTAAATGCATATAGATTATTATTTTTTAACAGAATAATAGATATGATTTAAAAGGGATGAGTACATAGATGGACGAATATAGTAAAGCAGATATTTTTATCATATTTATATCTTTTTTTATTGGCCTTTTGGGTTGTGGGTTTGTTTTAACCAATGGCTTTACAATACTTAACCTCTCCTTGTGTTTTATCCTTATTTCAATTGCCACGTTTGGTGTGTATTTTATTTGGCAGCAAATAAAAAAATCTGCACTGAACAATAAAAGTATTCAAAATAACTATCACGAATGCTTACAAGAACAGCTACGCCTTCAAAAAACACTAGATTCTTATAAACAAGCTTCAGATAAAATTATGCCAATTATTTCAGGGCAAATTGGTGAAAGTATTGATTTATCAAATAAAGAGTTCAATGCACTAGCAATAGCGTTTTCAGGCATAGTCGATAACGTTTCGTCAGTAATTAAAGCTAGCGACTATAGTGAAAATGAAAGCGAATTTTCGCAAACAAAAGATAGCTTAAATGGCGTTTATCAAACGTTGCAAAATTTGATTTCACTTGAAGGCCATGTGCATAGCGACATTAAAGAGTTAAGTAGCTATACAGAACGTTTAACTGAAATGGCTACCAATGTTGGTTATATCGCTCAACAAACAAATTTGCTCGCGCTTAATGCCTCAATTGAAGCAGCACGTGCGGGAGAGGCTGGTAGAGGCTTTGCTGTGGTTGCCGATGAAGTGCGAAATTTAGCTTCTCGCTCAGCTGAAATAGGCGCTGAAATTATCGACAATGTAACTCAAGTTAATGAAAAATTTGTCAAATTAACTAGTCAATCACAAGAAATGTCTGAAATTGAAAGTAAACTTGCAGAAGATGCTAAAGCGAGTATCGATGATGTTATAAAGCGTTATCAACTTAGTGAAGATAATTTAGTTGAAAGCACAGAGCAACTTATGGGTATTTCTGCATTAGTAACTCAACAAATTGAAGAATCATTGGTCAAATTGCAATTTCAAGATCGAATGGTGCAAATTTTAGAACATAGCAAAAACAACTTAAATAATATTTCAGCTGAAATTTCATTTGCTCAGCCTATTGATGTTGATGGATTTCTAGCTCAAATGGAAAGTACTTACACTACCACAAGTGAAAAAAACCTCCATGCAGGAAATTCAGACCAAGATGAAAAAAATACTGAAGATGGTGAAGTAACGTTTTTTTAAGAATTTAAGAGGGAAAGTAAATGAGTAAAAGTATTCTTATAGTCGATGACTCTGCATCTGTTAGAAGTGTTGTTAGTATTGCTCTTAAAGGTGCAGGCTATGATGTAGAACAAGCTTGTGACGGCGTTGATGGTTTATCGAAATTAGACGGTAAAAGATTTCACTTAATTGTTAGTGATGTCAATATGCCTAATATGGACGGTATCACTTTTGTTAAAGAACTTAAGAAAATTGCCACTTACAAGTTCACTCCAGTTTGTATGTTAACTACGGAAGCTGGACAAAATAAAATGCAAGAAGGTAAAGCTGCGGGTGCTAAAGCGTGGATAGTGAAACCTTTTCAACCACCTCAATTATTGGCGGTTGTTGAAAAGTTAATTGCTTAGAGAGGGCTTTATGTCAGTTAAATTGATCTCTTCAAATGAAAAGCTTCAGCAATGTGAGTTATCTATTGATGAAGAACTCACTATTTATGTTGCACTATCATACAAAGAAGAATTAACAAACTATTTAGCCATTTATCAATCATTTGACATTGATTTGAGTTTAATTGAAGAAATTGATTCTGCTGGAATTCAATTATTATTGGCTTTTCGTAATAAAATAAAAACATTAGGGCACCATTTAACCATTAAAAAGCCAAGCGATGTTTGTAACAAAATTTTCAAACGATATGGTTTAACTTTAGCTGAACTTTGCTGCGGAGAAATAAATTAATGAGCAGTGAACGTGACGAAGGCTTACAAATTTTTGCTGAGGAAGCTGAAGATTTATTACAACAAGCGGAACAAGCACTATTGCTTTTAGACGAAAACTTATCAGATGATGATGCCATAAATGAACTATTTAGAGCCTTTCATACGGTAAAAGGTGGTGCAGGATTATTTGGCTTAGATACAATTGTTGAATTTACACATATCGCTGAAAGTTTATTAAGCCTAATAAGAGATAAAGCCATTTTCCTAGATGAACCTCTAGTGAGTTTATTTCTCAAAAGTAGAGACTGCTTAAAAAAGTTAGTAGAAGTAGAGCTCGATGACAATGAAAGTATTTCAACAGAGCTATCTGCTGAAAAACTTAGTTTAGTTGAGCAGCTTGAACAATATTTAAATCCCTCTCCTGAAGTATCACAAGAAATAATTGAGCAACCAGTCAAACTTACTGAAACAATTGATGAGTCATCAGCTTATTGGCACATTTCTTTGCGTTTTGGTGAAGATTCATTACGTAATGGTATGGATCCTAATTCGTTTATTAATTATCTCAATAAACTCGGTAACATCGAGCATATAGTCGTCATTGATGATGCTATGCCTGCCTGGGATGACTTTGATCCTGAAAGTTGTTATTTAGGTTTTGAGATTCAATTAAAAGCGATTACGACTAAACAAGAAATTGAGGATGTTTTTGAGTTTGTTTTAGATGATTGCACCATTAATATATTGCCTCCAGGTACTTTGGTTGCTCAATATATTAAATTAATTAATGAACTACCTGAAAATGATTTGCGTTTAGGTGAAATATTAGTGGCCTGTGGCGCATTAACCCAACGAGAAGTAGAGCACGCAATAACTCAGCAAGAACTATGTATTGATCTCGTAACAGCAACGGGTACTGAAAATAACATTCCCCCCATTGGTGAAGTGGTTGTTGCCAATAAACTTATTAACCAACCCGTTGTAGAAGCCGCTATTGAAAAGCAGAAAAAAACTAAAAGTAAGAAAAACAATGCTCAGGAAAGTATTCGTGTTAATGCTGAAAAATTGGAATCATTGATTAATTTAGTAGGAGAAATGGTTATCGGTAACGCGAATGTTAATGTCAATTCCCATCGCATAGCTGATTCATCTCTATTTGAAGCCCAAGAAAATATGTCACGTTTAGTTGATGAAGTACGAGATACGGTGCTGAGTTTACGAATGGTGCAAATAGGTGAAACCTTTAACCGTTATAAACGAGTGGTACGTGAGGTAAGCAAAGATTTAGGTAAGAATATTAATCTAACGATATTAGGTGCTGAAACAGAATTAGATAAAACATTGGTTGATAAAATTAGTGATCCCTTACTACATTTAGTACGCAATGCACTTGACCATGGTATTGAGTCAAAAGAGCAACGTATTGCCTCAGGTAAACCAGAAATAGGCCAACTTTCTTTAGAAGCATTTTATGATTCAGGCACTATCGTTATTCAAATAAAAGATGATGGTGCCGGCTTACCTAAAGATAAACTGGTTGCTAAGGCCATCAGCAAAGGCATTATTAGTGAAGGTGATGAATTGAGTGAAAGTGAAATACATCAACTTATATTTGCGCCGGGCTTTTCAACTGCCGAAGAGGTCACTAATCTATCTGGTCGTGGTGTTGGCATGGATGTCGTTAGACGAAATATTGAAGCTCTGCGTGGGCAAGCCGAAGTTAATAGCATTGAAGGTCAAGGTTGTACTTTCTCAATAAAACTGCCGTTAACATTAGCGATAATTGATGGTTTTCATGTGCGTGTAGGTCAATCTCATTATATTTTACCATTAGATATGGTGGAAGAATGTATCGAGTTATCTGAACATCAAGCAAATGAACATCGTCATGATGAGTATTTAAATTTACGGGGTGAAATTTTACCTTTTATGCATATTGCTGAAATTTTCTCTCAAGAAAAAGACGGTAAAAACCTTCGAACCAATATTGTAGTGATTAAGTCAGGTGGTAAAAAAGCGGGTTTAATTGTTGATGAATTACTTGGAGAGCATCAAACCGTAATCAAGCCATTAGGACAAGTATTTCAAAACTTAAAAGGATTAAGTGGTTCCACTATTTTAGGTACTGGTGATGTCGCTTTAATTATTGATATCCCTAATTTATTAAAACAAATTATTGAAAAGTTTCAACATAAAGCAGGCAAGCCCTACGAACAGCTTGTAAAAAATTAATGTAAAGAATATAGGCAAGGAAGAAAGTATGAATGAAATTAACAAAACTCTAATTTTTATTAAAAACTTAACAGCCATCGCAATACTTGCGGCAGGTTCAACTCAAGCAAGCACCTTGGCACATTGGTCATATTCTGGACACGATGGGCCTACAAATTGGGCAAACCTTGCTAACGAATATCAGCTATGTGGCAGTGGACAAAACCAGTCTCCCATTGATATACAATCAACCGTTAAGTCTAACCTATTTAAGTTAAATGCTGATTACTACAATGTACCGTTACAAATTTTAAATAACGGTCATACCATTCAGTTTAACTATTCCTCTATTTCAAAAACTCAGGACCATCAAGTTTCTCTTGATGGTAAAATACACTTACTTCCTAGTGCTAAAACTTATAACAGCAGTTTAAAAATCAGTGGAGAAAAATATAGCCTGTTACAAGTGCATTTCCATAGCCCTAGTGAGCATCAAGTCAATGGTCAGCATCATAGTCTTGAAGCCCATTTTGTACATGCTAATACCACGGGGCAACTTGCCGTAGTTGGGGTGTTATTTAATGAAGGCGAAGCTAATTCTTCCATTAGTAAATTATGGGAGTTTATGCCCGGTGAAGCAGGCGCTGTGAAAACGATTGAAGGAATTACTATAAATGCAGGGGATCTATTGCCTGACAGTTTAGCTTATTACCACTATCGAGGCTCGTTAACCACCCCACCTTGTAGTGAAGCTGTGCGTTGGTTTGTGTTAAAAACACCACAAACAGTATCTAAAGCGCAGGTGAAAAAGTTTTTATCCGTAGTCGGGGAAAATAATCGCCCAGTGCAGCCAATTAATGCTCGTTTTTTATTGAAAACAGAGTAATGGTTTAACGAGAATATAGTTTTCACTCCCAGCGAATAATACTTCTACTGGGTCAAGGTTAATTTAATTTAAGAGTGATTTAACATGTCAGTTCAATCAAAACGTAGTTTAAGCGTAAAACAAATGATGATGGTTGTTGTTGGTCTGCAATTAGCCGCCATGCTCATCGTACTTGTGGTTGTTTCCAACAACTTATTATCATTAGGAAGCGAAATGGAAGCGATTGCTGAAAAGAATATTCCTATGTCTAATATTGTTTCTAAAGTTACCATCAATCAATTAGAGCAAGCAATAGCGTTTGAGCGTAGCTTACGTTATGGCGAAGCGATGAAAATGGATGTTAAAGCAGAGGCCTTATTTAAAATCACTGTTGAAAAATTCTTTGCATTAGGTAAAAAAATTGACGAAGAGCTTAAAAAAGGTATAGAACTAGCCGATTCAGCCATCGCTAGTGCAGAATCAGACCATAGACGTGAGCAAATGAGGGACGTTTCAAAAACACTGAAACAAATTTCTCAAGAGCACAAAAGCTATACTAGACATATCATCGAAGTTTTTGCATTGCTTGCACAAGGTGATTTACACACCGCACATGAATTAGCAGAAGAAACCGAAATTGAAGAAGAAAAATTAGATAACGAATTAAAAGGGCTTTTAGCTGGAATAGAGGAGTCTACTCAAAAGTCAGCCCTTAGTGCTAGTGAACATGAACAATCAGCATTAACCAGTATGATTATAATTACCTTAATTGCTCTCGTACTAAACTCATTAGTCGCCTATTATATTGTCCGCAATTTACTACGTTTATTAGGCGGAGAGCCAAGTGAGATTGCCTTAGTAACCGAGCGCATTGCAAGCGGTGATTTAGACTTTGAAATTGATACTAAAGGCAAAGAAGCTGTTGGTATTTTAGCTGCGATGATATCAATGCAAGCAAAACTAATTGAAGTGATCAGCGACATTAAACATAACTCATTATCTATTGAACATGCTGCAACACAAATTAGCAGTACAGCAGAAGCGTTAAGTCAGGCTACGAGCGAGCAAGCAGCCAGTGTTGAAGAAACCAGTGCATCTATTGAACAAATGGGCGCATCAATTAACCAAAATAGTGAAAATGCTCAAGTTACTGATGGTATAGCCTCTAGTTCAGCTGGCTCTGCTGGTGAAGGTGGTGAAGCCGTTGCTGAAACGGTTAACGCGATGAGAAAAATTGCCGAACGTATTTCTATTATTGAAGATATTGCTTATCAAACCAATATGTTAGCGCTAAATGCTGCCATTGAGGCTGCTAGGGCCGGTGAGCATGGTAAAGGTTTTGCTGTAGTTGCTGCCGAAGTAAGAAAACTAGCTGAGCGCAGCCAAGTCGCCTCAGCTGAAATCAGCGATTTATCAACTTCAAGCGTTAAAGTGGCAGAGCGTGCTGGTGAATTACTTGAACAAATGCTGCCAGACATTAATAAAACAGCGGAATTAGTACAAGAAATATCGGTATCTTCTGAAGAACAATCTAGTGGTGTTAATCAAATTAATGTCGCTGTACAACAACTTGATATAGTGACACAACAAAATGCTGCTTCAGCAGAAGAGTTAGCCGCAACTTCTGCTGGCTTGCAAAACCAATCTCAAGAGTTACAGCAATCTGTTAGTTATTTTAAGCTTAGTCAAGCGTTAACTAAACAAAATGCATCAAATACTCCGATAGGAATGTTTTCTCAAGTTACGCAATCACCACCTACATTAATTAAAATTAAAAGTAAAAATAATGAAGTTGTAGATGAATCAAAATTCGAACGCTTTTGATGGAGGCATTATGAGTGATTTAACAATGCAAAAAGACAATGCAGAAAGTGTTGCTGAGCAGTACCTAACCTTTATGTTGGCCGATGAAACTTTTGGCTTAGAAATTTTAAATGTTAAAGAAATTATTGCCTACGACAATTTAGCTAAAGTCCCATTAATGCCAGACTTTATTGCTGGTGTTATTAATTTACGCGGCAATGTTGTACCTGTAATTGATTTATCACAGCGCTTTGCAGGTCCTCCAGCAACTATTACTAAGCGAACTAGTATTATTATTCTTGAACTTCGTGGCGAAGACTTGCACTTAGATATTGGTATTATTGTTGATTTGGTAAATGAAGTCCTTGATATCATGCCAGAAGAAATTGAACCAGCTCCTTCATTTGGCACGAGTATTAGAACTGATTTCATAAAAGGCATGGGTAAGGTGAAAGGTAAGTTGCTAGTATTACTCGATATTACTTATGTTCTATCAATAGATGAATTATCTGTTGTTGGTGGTTTGCAAGCCCAAACAGAAAGTTAAACTACTATTTATGATATCTAGGGACAGAAATGCAATCTTCTCCGTTTGAAATAGCAACTAATGAGTTTGAATTATTTAAAAAATTTATTTATGAGCAAGCAGGCATTTTATTAACTGAGCATAAAAAGCATTTAGTGGCTAACCGTTTGGCAAAAAGGCTGCGACATTTCAATTTTGCTAACTACAAAGATTATTATAAGTTAGTGCAAACCAATGTTGAAGAGCAGCGTATTGCCATTGATCTGTTAACTACAAATGAAACCTACTTTTTCAGAGAGCCAAAACATTTTGATTTTTTAAGGGATAACATATTAAAACAATGGCCTAGTAATAGAAAGTTTCGTTGTTGGAGTGCTGCGGCTTCAACAGGGGAAGAGTCTTATAGTTTAGCTATGCTTATTGATAGTGAATTAGGTATTACACCTTGGGAAATTTTTGCTTCAGACATTAATCACAGTGTTTTAAAAGCAGCCCAAACAGCTCATTACCTTATGGACCGTATAGACGGCATTCCAAAAAGGTTTTTGAAAAAATATTGTTTAAAGGGCACCGGTGAATATCAAGGGTCGTTACTTATTTCTCCAAAAATAAGGCATAGAGTCAGCTTTTCACCTGTAAACTTGACTCATCCACTACCACAAAATGGTAAATTTGATATGATTTTTCTTAGAAATGTTATGATTTATTTTGATAATCAAACCAAAGAAAAAATTATCAATAAAATGACTAATCAATTAAGTGATGGTGGCTATTTGTTTATTGGCCATACTGAAAGTTTAAAAGCCATTGAACATAAGTTAATTGAAATTACGCCAACAATATTTAGAAGAAAAGAGTAACAATAAATGAGCAGATATAAATGACTCTTCGGAAAATTGCTTTACACCCGGGTGATTTTTATTTCACCCAAGAAAAAGTCATAATGCATACATTATTAGGTTCTTGCATTGCTATTGTTATTTGGCATCCAAAGTATAAATTTGGTGGTATGTGCCACTTTATGTTGCCTAAGCATTCTAATGCTAAAAGCAATTTACTTAATGGACGTTTTGCTGAAGATGCTTTTGAAATGTTTCGTCTAGCTATTGCTCAACACAATACTTATACCAAAGATTATGAAGTGTCAGTATTTGGTGGCGGTATTATGAACCCTAGAGCGTTTAAGGAAGAAAGCAGCATAGGTGAAATCAACAGTTTAATTACCGAAGAATTATTAAAAAAGCAAAATTTCAATATTAAAGAACAAGATCTTAGAGGAAATAAAACTCGACGGTTATCCTTCAATACCAATACAGGCGCGATTATAACTAAGTATATAAAGCATGTAACTGCAGAAAATGTTCAGGGATGTAATCAATGAAGCAAATTAAAGTTTTTATTGTCGATGATTCTGCTGTGGTAAGAAAAGTACTAACTACGATACTTAATGACTGCCCTCATATTTGCGTTATTGGTAGTGCGATGGATCCTATTTTTGCATTAAAGCACATGGAAAAAGAGTGGCCAGATGTTATTACCTTAGATATAGAAATGCCGCGTATGGATGGCTTAACTTTTTTAAAAAAAATTATGAGTGAGCGGCCAACCCCCGTTGTTATGTGCTCTACGTTAACTGAAAAAGGTTCTCGCGCCAGTGTTCAAGCATTAAGTTATGGCGCTATTGATGTGATAGCCAAACCTAAGGGAAATGTTAATCAGGTATTACCTGAATCATCTAAATTATTATGCGATGCAATACGTGCAGCAGCCAAAGTAAATATTGGTAAGGTAAAAATTAAGCCTACCACAGCCAATGTTCCACCTTTAGTTATTGCGCCTAAAGTACATCCTGATAATTTTGTGCCAGAGATTAGAAAAAAGCGTACAGGATTTAAATTACCGTTTATTGCAATAGGAACCTCTACTGGAGGTACTCAAGCTTTAGAGTTGGTTTTAACTCAACTACCTATAAATATACCACCAATTTTAATCGTACAGCACATGCCCGAAAAGTTTACTAAAGCTTTTGCTGAACGATTAAACAGTATTTGCCAAATTGAAGTAAGAGAAGCTGTAGATAATGACAAGCTCCGCCGAGGAGTCGCTTTAATAGCGCCCGGCGGCCGACACATGATATTTGAAAAAAATGCAACATCAGCTTTTGTGCGTGTCAAAGATGGGCCATTGGTTAGCCGTCATAAACCTTCTGTTGATGTGTTATTTCGTTCAGTATCTCAATATGCAGATGACAATGTACTTGGCATTATTATGACAGGAATGGGAGATGATGGTGCTATCGGTTTAAAAGCAATGCGTGATCATGGCGCATATACACTCGGACAAGATGAAAATAGCTGTGTTGTATACGGCATGCCATCTGAAGCGCAGAAAAAAGGAGGCGTTTGCTTAGAAGTTTCACTTCAACAAATTCCAAATAAAATTATTGATTATTTCAGCAGGTTAAGCATATAAATCAGAGTAAAATAATTTTATGAAAAAACAGCTGATGCTCATCATAGGGCTGTCGTTGATATTGCGCTTTCTGCTCGGGGTTGTGGCTATGCTCGACCCTGTAACAGATTTTGTGTAACTGCCAGTTTTAAATAAAGTCCTTTAAACGGTCTTCGAATTCAATCATAAATCGATTCAAGGCCGTTTTCCAGTTTCTTATCGGCATCGTCCGTTTTTTGGATGCCGCATCTATCGCAAGATACACCACTTTTCTCGCTGAATCATCAGAGAGAAATAGCTTACGTTTCTTAATCGCTTTTCGAATAACACTATTTAGTGATTCTATTGCATTCGTCGTATAGATGGCTTTGCGAATGTCTTGAGGGTATTTGAATAACGTATTTAGGTTCGTCCAATGGGCTCGCCAAGAACGGCTGATTTGTGGGTATTTGTCATCCCAACGTAAGCAGAAATTATCGAGTTCTAGTAGCGCCTCTTCTTCAGTCACTGATTGATATATTCGCTTTAAATCAGCGGTCACTGCCTTGTAATCTTTCTAGGGTACGTACTTCATCGAATTACGCACCATATGAACAATACAAAGCTGAACTTGGGTTTGAGGGAATACGGTATTAATCGCCTCTGGAAAACCTTTAAGGCCATCAACACAAGCAATCAGGATGCCATTTACACCTCGGTTTTGAAGTTCAGTCAGTACGTTCAACCAGAACTTAGCGCCTTCGTTTTCCGATATCCACATACCCAACAGCTCTTTGTGACCTTCAATATTCACGGCTAAAGCGAGATAAATAGCTTTATTGATAACGTGTTTATCTTGTCTTATTTTTACGACCAAGCAGTCAAGGTAAACAATTGGATAAACTGAATCTAAAGGTCTGGCTTGCCATTCAATGACTTGCTCTATTACGGCATTGGTGACACGAGATATCAACGTAGGTGAAATATCAACATCATACATTTTTTTGAACGTATCAACGATTTCCCTCGTCGTCATACCTTTGGCATACAGATTGGGATGCTAAATTTAGAGCTGAGATTTTATTTGGTTAAAAATAAAACAAAGCATAATCCCGCCCTGAGGATATTATCTTATTTTTATCGTTACAAAAGATCTACACCCAAATTCTTTTGAATTTATCTCAACAAATTTTTATTAAATGGATCATAAAAGCAAGATTTATAGTCTGCGAACTTTACTGAAAAAACCACCGTTTACTCCCTATTTTTATTTTGTATAAAAAATAGCCTAGTAGTTTTTTCAGACTTTTCAACTATCTAGAGTTACATTTCCAGACTTATCAATCTAGGGTAACAAACTCCTCAGCAGACGTGGGATGAATAGCAATAGTGTTATCAAAATCAGCTTTGGTAGCGCCCATTTTCATCGCTACCGCAAACCCTTGCAGTAATTCATCACTACCAAAGCCAATACTATGCAAGCCAACCACTTTCTCCTCCTTGCCCGCGCAAATTAGTTTCATCCGTGTAGGGTCACGATAGTCTTCTGTTATGGCTTGGTAAAGCGCAGTAAATTGCGAGTTATACACCTTAACGTTAGCTTCTCCATACTCAGCAACTGCTTCAGCTTCGGTTAAACCGACAGTGCCGATGACGGGATGGCTGAAAACAACCGTGGCAATACCTGAGTAGTCTAAATGTTCATCGGGTTTATTGTTAAATAAGCGTTCACATAAACGACGGCCAGCAGCTACCGCAACAGGCGTTAACTGTGCTCGGCCTGTATTATCACCTACCGCATAAATGCCTGGTACATTGGTGTTTTGATATTTGTCTGTGACGATAAAGCCTCTGTCATCAAGTGCTACACCCGCACGGTCTAAGTTGATATTGTCAGTAGCTGGCTCTCGCCCAATTGCCCAAACAAGTTGTTCAACCGGGCCAACATATTGCCCGTTAGTAAGGTGCACCATCAACTGTCCGTCGGCTAATTTTTCGATACGCTCTGGTGTGCTGTGGTTATGCAGGGTTGGGCCATGTTTTGCCATTTGCTCAACAAGGGTGGTGCTTAGCATTTCATCAAAAGTGCGCAATGGTTTTTCCTTTCTAACTAATAAATGCGTTTGCGTACCTAAACCATGGAAAACACCCGCTAGCTCAACAGCAATATAGCCCGCACCAATAACAGCTACAGATTTAGGCTGTTCAGTTAGGGCAAAAAAACCATCTGAATTTATGCCAAATTCAGCACCTTCTATCTTAGGAATTGACGGACGCCCGCCAGTGGCAATAGTGATATGGTCTGCTGTATATAAAGTGCCATCAACATCAACCGTGTTTTTATCTACAAACTTGGCGAAGCCTTGAATTACACTAACGTTATTAGCATCAAAACCGCGCTGATAAGCAGCATGAATTCGCTCAATGTAAGCTTCTCTGTTTTTAACTAAACGACTCCAGTCAAAGCCGTTATTTTCTATTTTAAAGTTACCTAAATTGAAACCATAGTCATGCGCATACTTTAACGCGTCACTAATTTGTCCGGCATACCACATGACTTTTTTTGGAACACAACCAACATTTACACAGGTACCACCTATATATTTTGCTTCAATCACAGCGGCTTTTTTACCCAGTCGTGCTGCTCTATTAGCCGAAGCGATGCCACCGCTACCTGCGCCTATTGATAAGTAATCAAAATGTTGAGTCATGTTATCTTCCAAAGAGTTAATTTATTTTATATTTGTTTATACAGTTTTATACGATTAGATCTGGGGTTAAAATAATATTATTCAATCGTTTTTTTAATCTGTTTTTTCAAACTCATCAATAAATTAATTGACTTTAATTTCAATAATATTAGCATTTAAAAAGGCATTAATCGTTTTCGCATCCACGGGTTTACTATACAGATAACCTTGAATGTAATGACAATTTCGCTTGGTAAGATAGTCAAGTTGCTCTCTTGTTTCTACCCCTTCTGCAATACAGTGCATATTTAAACGTTGTGCCAAAACTATCGTTGCATCGACAATGGCTTCATCGGTTTTTTCAATACCAATACCTGACACAAAACTACGATCTATTTTAATAATATCAAGCGGTAAGCGTTTTAAATAAGACAATGAAGAAAAGCCAGTGCCAAAATCATCAAGTGCTAATATAACGCCGAGTGCTGACAATTCATTCATTGTTTTTATTGATTTTTCAGGCTCTGATAATAAAGCACTTTCTGTTACTTCTATTTTCAATAAATGTGCAGACAAATTATATTTTTTTAACAAGTTAGCAATATAAGAAACTAAATGCTCTTTGGCAAAATGCTGTGGTGACAAATTAACAGATAAATACAAGGTGGGACGCACTTTATGCCATTTTTTTAAATCAATTAAGCCACGCTCTAATGCAGCTTCTGTCATCGGTATAATTAATCCTAATTCTTCTGCAATATCAATAAAACCAGCAGGCGCAATTATCCCTCGTTTGCTCTGCCACCGCATTAATAGCTCAAAGCCTGCGGCTTTTCCATTATTTGCATCAATAATAGGCTGATAATAATTAAAAAATTCATTGTTACTGTAAGCAAGTTTAACAGTAGACTCTTTAGTCAACCGCTCAATTGCTTGTGCATTCATTCTTGGGGTAAAGAATTGAAACGTATTTCTACCTAATTGCTTGGCATGATACATAGCGACATCTGCATGGCGTAGTAACGCACTAGAGTCACTGGCATCATCAGGATATAAAGCAATACCGATACTAGCGCCAATACTAACCTCATTGTCTTGTAATATTACTGGCTGCTCTACCGCAGCAATAATTTTTTGTGCCACTAAGCCTAAATACGTTGCATCGCGAAATGACTCCAACAAAACAACAAATTCATCACCACCAATGCGCGCTACGGTATCATCAATCCTTAACAACGCAGATAAACGGCGAGTAACTTCTACTAATAATAAGTCTCCACAATCGTGACCCAATGAATCATTAACTTGTTTAAATCTATCTAAATCAATAAAAAACAATGCGATAGACTTCTTCTGCCTTACCGAAGATTCCATTGCATGTTTGATACGTTCTAACAATAAACTTCGGTTAGGTAAGTCTGTTAAATGATCATAATTAGCCAAGTAACGAAGCTCTTTTTCTGCTGCTTTTTGGGCGCTGATATCGGTAAACACACAAACATAGTGCAAATTATTGGTTGTTTTATTTCTACCAACATTAATATTAACAACAACATGAAACGCTTCACCAGAGTCTGCAATCACGAGTTCTTCGCCTCGCCAATGGTCTCCTTCATTTAAAGAAGGAAACAAATCTTGAAAGTACTTCCAACGTCGTCTATTTAACCCCATGAAATTATGATTAAAACTAAAGTCTTCATCAGATAACTCAAAAACATTTCGTAAAGATTGGTTAGCGGTAATACGCGTAAAGTCATCATTAACAATAAGCACCCAATCATTGGTTTGCTTAAATGCTTCGCCGTAGTACTGGCTGCGTACCTCTGCCGCGCGAGTTTTAGTAATATTGGTATAAGCACCTGTAATTCTGCTTGGCTTATTTTGATGATCTAAGGTGACTATTTTCCCTAGGTCTTTGTACCAAAGCCAATGACCCTCTGCATGTTTTAGTCGATAAGTGCATGAAAAGGTTTCATCAAGATCATTTTTATCAACAAACAAACGCCACTGTGTTAGAAAGTTTTCTTTATCATCAAGATGAATTAACTCAACATGTTGTTCAAAGGTATGCGCAGTGGCTAAATCGACATAAGATAACTCTTGAGCAATGCGCTTACCAAACATCAAGTTGTCTTTGGCTTGCCAATCCCATACTTCGCTGTTGCTACCGACCAAGGCTAATTGAAGGCGATTTTCTCTAAACTTAACCTCCTCATGAGCAGCTAATAGCTGTTTTTTTTGCTTATTGCGGCGCTGTAACCATACAAAGATCAATGTAAGTAAAAATAGTGCGTAAATTGAATAGGCTAATGGTGACTTCCAAGGGGCATAACTGACAATAATGTTAATTTTTTGCGTGACTGAATATTCACCCGTCACTGGTGATTTTGCTCGCACAGACAGAACATGAGTACCAGAGGACAAACTTGGAAAAGTAATTCTATTTTCGGTTGTTGGGGGATAACTAACCTTGCTATTACCCGTCAATTTATATTCATAAATAGCTTCTCGTCTATCAGCATAAGACAGTGTTGAAAAGTCAAAACGAATACCAACATCGTCATAGTTCAACATAACATCTTCATGTTGATCTATAAGTAAAGGTAACTCTAACTGTCTAGATAACACATCAATGGCGGTAACATAAATATTTATTTGATCATTTAAGTGCTTGTTTTTTAAGTCGCGCGGGTCAAAAATACTGACGCCCTCCATCGAACCATAAGCTAAATAGCCATTAGCTAACTTAAATCCCGCCCCAGAATTAAACTCCATTGCAGCTAAACCATCAGTAATAGTAAAACTACGTAAATGCTGATTGTCACTATTTAATAAAAACAAACCTTTGTGGGTAGAAAACCAAACATCGCCATCATTGTCGGTTAATAAACTGTAAACATTATTATCAATGATTGAGTTCTTGCTGTGATAAAAATATTTTGGCTCAAAAGATGGAAACGCTAAACCAACCAACCCTTTTGTTGGATAACTAAGCCAAAAAACATTGTTTTTATCAATAATCCAACTATCAAATGATGCCCATTCATCAACCAATACATCAGGATGTTGATAGAGTAGTTCTGTTTTTTTTGTGCCTAAATCATAGCCCCAGAGTGTATCATTGGTGGTAATTAGCATGGTTTGGCTATTGGGAAGGTTTCCCATAAAACTGAAAATGGTATTTTGAGGAACAGCTTTTCCTAACTCACTTAGCGTATCAAGTTGTCCCGTTTGCAAGTCTATCATGGCCGTTTTTTCATCATATACTAACCAAAGATAACGTTTGTCTTGTAAGTGAACTGAATAATGATCTTTGGCCAATATCGCGGTTACTGTTTCATCAAAAGATAATTTAGTAGCTTGCTTTAAGCCTGTATCATAAAAAATAATTCCCTTAGTGGTCGACAATAATAGAAGATCATCCTTGTATGCTAAAATACTGTTTATATTGATTTCACTAAGTTGTTCATCCGCTTTAAGTGTTACCGCATGTTGCTCAACGGTGTTTTTTTTAAGATCGACTAAATTCAGCCCTTTACTCGTACCAACCCACATTTTTTGAGGTTTAGTTGGCGCTGCTTTTATTGCCCAAACTGAGTTACCACTTAAACTATTGGGTGCGTTTTTTTTATAACGATAATTTTTAATGAGCTCGCGTGATGGATCCCATAAATAAACGCCAGTAGACTGCGAACCAAGCCAAAAAACGCCACTATTATCTTGAGCAATAGAGATAATTTCATTATTAGCAATATTTGCAAAATAATCACTAAGGCCAAAGAGAAACTTACCTTGTTGATTGGTGGTGTCAATTACGTGCAATCCTTTATCACTAGTAACATAGAGTTGATTATCTACAGATAAAAACTGCCACACAGATAGATTTTTAAATACAGACTCGTAATCTTCAACATCTGCTTGCCCTTGAACTTTTTTCCTTTGAATATAGTCTATTATGTTTTCTATATTAAGGCTAAATACGCCATCACCTGTTCCCATATATAAGTTTTTCTGTTCACTTATATACAGGGTGAAAATTTTATTCGCTTCGACAACATTAATATCTTCTGAGACAGTTTTGGCAGACAAGCTTGGTAATTTACGCCATTTGTTTAGTGATACATGATACGCATACACGCCAACTCTTGTACTAATATATAAAACTTGCTGGTGATATTTAATTTGAAAAATATTATTTTTTTCAGGAAGCTCTTTTGACAAGTCTACTTTAACTTGGAATTCAGCTTTATCTGCATGATAAAAGCTAATGGTTTTGCTCGTTGCTAGCCAATAGCCCGGTTCATTATTGCTATTTTTACCTTTAGTAACATCTACAACATAATGGCCATAGTTTTCAGGATTATTAACTAAAATTAATTGATATTGATTAGTTTTGGGTTGATAGCGATAAAGCCCCTTGTCAACATTTATCCAAACAAAGCCTAAGCGGTCTTGTTTTACAAAATAAACACTTGAGTCAATAAAACTATTGTTAGGCCCAGAAAGTTGCCTGAAGGAATAGCCATCATAGATATTTATTCCATTATCAGTGGCTAACCAAATAAAGCCACTTTGATCAGCTAATATTGAGTTAACTGTGCCTTGCGACAAGCCTTCTTCAACGGATAGCTGCTCTAAAAATAAGTTTTGTATATTACTATTCGCGGTTACTAACTTAATTTGACTTATCAAGCTAATAAGGAAAATCAGTAGAATGAGTTTAATTCTAAATATCATCGGTTTTTTTCAACTTTCATTGATAACTGCAAAGAAAATACTACATATAATTTGTTTTATTGTAACAGTTATATAAAAATGTTTGCTAATAACAAAAAAACAAATACCGCTAATTATTCATTGCTATGGCAACTTCTCTTGAATATTCTAGATTCGCCATCACATAGTTTAGTATCGTTCATTTATTTTATGCCTACTATGACTAACCCCTTATTACCGCAAACAGTGAAAACACTTGCTTTACCTGCCTTCTCAAAAATAAAACCAGAACATATAAAGCACGCTGTAGAGCAAGCCATAGCTAACTGTAAAGGAATTATTGAAAAAGTATTATCAACCAATGACTGTTTCACTTGGGAAAATTTAGTCACCCCTATTGATGAAGTAGACGATGTTTTGTCAAAATTGTGGTCGCCTGTTTCTCATATGAATTCAGTGGTTAGTAGTGATGAATTACGTGAGGCTTATGAGTCTTGTTTGCCATTATTATCTGAATATGGCACTTTTGTTGGACAACACCAAGGCTTGTATCAAGCCTATAAAAGCTTAAAAGACGGCGAACTATTTGATAAATTAGATACCGCACAGCAAAAAGTTATTACCAACGCACTACGTGATTTTAAATTATCAGGTATCGCGTTAAATGATGAAGATAAAAAACGCTATGGCGAAATTGTTAGCCGTTTATCAGACTTGAGCTCAAGCTATAGCAATAATGTTTTAGATGCAACCCATGCCTTTACCGTCAATATTACTGACGAAAAAAAATTGGCGGGTTTACCACAAAGCGCCCTTGCAGCCGCCAAAGCATTAGCAAAAAGCAAAGCGCAAACAGGCTATTTATTTACCCTCGATTTCCCCAGTTATTTACCGGTAATGACTTATTGTGACAACCGTGATTTACGCGAACAAATGTATAGCGCCTTTGTTACTCGCGCTTCTGATCAAGGACCGAATGCGGGTGAATTTGATAATAGCGCCATCATGGATGAAACCTTAGCATTACGTCACGAATTGGCTAATTTGCTTGGTTTTAAGAACTATGGCGAAAAATCATTGGCGACAAAAATGGCCAATAGTAGCGAAGAAGTGATGAACTTTTTGCAAGGGCTTGCGGTAAAATCTAAACATCAAGGTGAACAAGACATTAAAAAATTAAAAGACTTTGTGATGAGTGAGTACTCACAAACTTTTGCTAATAAAAAATCTAACAAAGAATCGAATAAAGCGTTGCAAGCTTGGGATCTTGCTTATTACAGCGAAAAACTAAAACACAATCGTTATGCTATTTCTGACGAAGAATTACGCCCATATTTTCCTAAAGATAGAGTTGTTAATGGCCTATTCGACGTAGTACACAAATTATTTGGTCTGAATATTAAAGCGCGCACCAATGTTGATACATGGCATAAAGACGTCGCTTTTTATGATGTTTTCGATAGCGCAGGTGAGCTACGTGGAAGCTTCTATTTAGACTTATACGCGCGCGCGAAAAAACGTGGTGGTGCTTGGATGGATGAATGCGTAGGGCGTCATCAATTACCTAACGGTATGATCCAATATCCTGTTGCTTACCTTACCTGTAATTTCAATGGTCCGCTTGGAGATACGCCAGCACTCTTTACCCATGATGAAGTGGTCACGCTTTTTCATGAATTTGGCCATGGCTTGCACCATATGCTAACACAAATTAATGTTAGTGCAGTGTCGGGCATTAACGGCGTACCTTGGGATGCAGTTGAATTACCAAGTCAATTTTTAGAAAATTGGTGCTGGCAACCACAAGCGTTAGCCTTTATCTCGGGTCATTTTGAAACGGGCGAACCATTACCA
Source organism: uncultured Colwellia sp. (assembly GCA_963974965.1). GTDB lineage: Bacteria > Pseudomonadota > Gammaproteobacteria > Enterobacterales > Alteromonadaceae > Colwellia. Next base: position 26,504 of record CAXBEX010000026.1, read on the forward strand.
CAAGCAATGCTTGATAAAATGCTTGCCGCGAAAAACTTTCAATCAGCCATGCAAATGTTGCGTCAGTTAGAATTCAGCATTTTTGATTTTACCATGCATGCTAACTATAACCCTGACGCTGAAAATAACAACCTATACATCCAGCAAGCCTTAAACCAAGTTCGCGATCAATATTCGGTAGTTAAAGCGCCTGATTTTAATCGTTTTCAGCACGGTTTTAGCCATATATTTGCAGGTGGTTATGCGGCAGGTTATTACAGCTACAAATGGGCAGAAGTATTATCCGCCGATGCTTTTGGATTATTTGAAGAACAGGGTGTTTTTAACACCGATACTGGGCACGCTTTTTTAACCAACATTCTTGAAAAAGGCGGTAGTGAAGAGCCTAGCGAGTTATTTAAAGCGTTCAGAGGTAGAGCACCTGAAATAGAAGCGTTATTACGTCACAGTGGTATTGAAGCATAAGCGATGACTACAACTATAAGCACAACTACAAAGACAAACACAACGACTAGTACCACAGAAAAGTTTAGCCATTTATACCAACGTGCCGCGATAAGAAAAGGCGGCGCGCAGGCTTTGGAATTATTACTTGGACAAAAAATTGTTGGTAAAAAATTACTGACCGATAACGCTGCTACGCAAAATGTTGCCAAGCTAACGGATGATCGTATTTTGTCTGCATTTACCAAGCAAATTTTTAAATCAGGCTTCGTTTGGCGTGTTGTAGAAAATAAATGGTCTGATTTTGAAGAAAGCTTTTTTAATTTCAATATTGAAAAAATTCTGATGATGCCGGAAGAGATGCTTGAGAAAAAAGCCGCTGATCCTAAAATCATTCGAAATTACAACAAAGTTAAAACCATTCAAGCCAATGCACAAATGATTTACAACCATCAGAGCGAACATCAAACTGAGCACAGCACGAGTTTTGCACAATTTATTGCCGACTGGCCAAGTAGCGATATTATCGGCTTATGGGCTTTTTTGAAAAAACAGGGACAGCGTTTAGGTGGTAACACCGGCCCATATGCACTGCGCTTGCTAGGTAAAGATACGTTTATTCTAAGCTCAGACGTTGAAGGCTATCTCAGAGCACAAAAAATTATTGATGGTGGCTTACAAAGTAAAAAAAGCTTAACCGCTATTCAAGCCTATTTTAATCAACTACAACAAGAGTCAGGTTACAGCCTCACTCAGCTTAGTCGTTTAATTGCTTTTGCTAGTGGCGATAATTATGTGCATGTTGAGCAGGCATAATGATTGACTCACACCATAAAAATATTGCGGTTGCCTATTGTGATGCTATCGACAACGATCGTTGTAAACTTATCGCCAAAAAATGGCATTTTGACTATATCGGTGATGCTGCCTCTGCAAATAAACAGTCGCAATTAAACTTTTTATTACAGCTTAATCAACAGGCATTAGAGCTATTAAAGTTAGACGAACCTAAACTCGGCGGCATTAAAGTCGATTTTGTTGAAGGTGCTATGGCACACCGAAGAAAATTTGGTGGTGGTAGAGGTCAAGACATCGCCAAGGCCATTGGCCTAAAACATGGTTTCACCCCTCATATCTTAGATGCAACAGCAGGGCTAGGCCGTGATGCTTTTGTGCTGGCAAGTTTAGGCTGTCAAGTAACCTTAATGGAGCGCATGCCGGTAGTTGCGGCCTTATTAGATGACGGATTAGAACGAGCCAAACTCAATAGTGACGTTAGTGAAATAGCGAATCGAATGAAATTAGTGCATGCATCATCCATTGAAAACATGAACTTAGCACAACAAGTAGACGTAGTTTATCTTGACCCTATGTATCCACATCGCGAAAAATCAGCCGCGGTAAAAAAAGAAATGCGCGTATTTCAATCATTAGTGGGTGAAGACCTAGACGCTGATGCTTTATTAGCACCTGCATTAGCTTTAGCAAAATACCGCGTTGTGGTAAAACGCCCGAGCTACGCACCGCCACTAAGCTGTGCATCACTAAGCTCTCCATCACTAAAGAATATAAAACCAAGTACCTCGATAAAAATGAAAAAAAATCGTTTTGATGTTTATGTTAATCAAGCGATACCTAAAGTTTAATTAGCCTTAAAGTGACTTCTGCCCAGCCCTGTTGTCGCTGAAAGCATACTATGACATAAATTTTATATTTGTAATTTAACAACAAATATAAAGTTAATATAAAACAGCTTGTTATGTCATTATTAAAGCATAGTCTGACAAATTGTTTATTTTTCTGTTTGGTTTATACTCAATGACAATAAAAACACTCGGATTATTCACCTAAGCTATTAAAATATAATTATTTTAATAGCTTAGGTGAAGAGCATGGTCGAATTAATGAAAAAGAATATCGACTTTTACCGATAACCGAATGGTTCGATGAAACGGAGAAATTTAAAGATAGTTTTGCTGTAGTGGAAGTACAACGCACCCGACAATTAAAGAATAAAACAGAGGAAGAGACATCTTATTACATAACGTCATTAAAGGAAAATGTAGAAATTACGGCAAAATATATACGTCGGCATTGGGCCATTGAAAATAGCCAACACTGGGTATTAGCTGTGACATTTAGGGAAGATGAATGTCAAATTTATGCTGATGATGGTGCAAGAAACCTAGCTACAATCCGACGTAAACTATTGAATTTAATAAAATCACATTCGTTAAAAGATAGTGTTGCAGGAAAAATGCAACGTGCGTGTTGGGATGCTAAATTTAGGGCAGAGATTTTGTTTGGTCAAAAAACAAGCAAAACATAATCCCGCCCTAGGGTTATTCAGGAATACCGTCGTATATTATTATATTGGATGCTATTCTTTACTCGCATAATTATTATTCTGTAAAGGTTACATTGATTTTTTCATTAACGGCTAAATCAATAATATTAATGTCACTAATACTTTTTTGTAATTTATATGCTGTTTTTGTTGCGCCATTTTTTTCTGCAAAAGTAATAATATCATCACCATTACACATAACTTTTAAGGCAACAGTTTTATCCTGTAAATGGTAAGATTTTATTGCAGATTTCAATTTAAATAATTTATTGCTTTGAGCCGCTTTACATACTTCAACTAATGCTGTGTCGATATATGTCATAGTAGTTGCCTGACTTGGTAAGCTAAAAGCTAATGCAGGAACAGTTGTAGCTAATGCGATAAGAATTGATTTAATTGTAGTCATGGTATTCTCCAAATGTTGTAGTTTACAAAACATTAATTGTTTCGCTCATATTCATAGTTATTTTCTTCTTTGTGATTAGACTATTACAAGTGCTGTGCCAATCTTAATAATCCTTTTATTTCTTTGATAATTAAAGGGTTTTATTTAAAGTGAAAATGAATCATATTATCACTACATAATATGTTGCGCGATTATGTGGTTAAATTGACCACTTTTATGGTCAAATTAACCGCGAGTGTTTGAAGTGCAAATTCTTTAATGTTGGAGTGTTGAATTCTGGCATATTGGAGAGTTTAAATATTTGCACGTTGTGCTCACAATTGTCGTTATGAAATTAAAACCTAAGGGCTTTGTCGGATCAGTTGCCATTAGTATAACCACAATTAACGCCAGCAATGACAATTTAAAAGTGTTTATTAAAGTGATTTTTATGTGGGTTTTTGAAGTTTTCAAGAGTGAAATGTATGATGACTGGATCATACTATCGTGCCTGCATATAAATAGAATGTTATTGTACTAATATGAATCAAAGGTACTATTTTTAGAAAGAAACTTTAGAGTTTTAAATCTAAATTTATCCATTTTTTATTTGTGTGTTTTTCAATGAGTTATCTGGCATCATTTTTCAATCAGACTTTGCTAACTTATTAGGTGGAAAAAAACATTCCAGCGACATCGTTAGGAAAGTTAAAATCTTCCTTAATTTGGACTACCAAAGTTTCACCAGCGTTGATAACGGCACTCTCTTCGCCAAACGAACTATAATTTTGATTTTCAAATTTTTTATCTATACAGCCTGATTTAAAAATCAGATCGACTCATAAATTTATTGATGATGATTGTATCGAATGATTAATTAACTGCTGTTTATCATTGTCTGAATTGAAGTTAATAAGCTTATCAACATTGATAAGTCAACTATTGTAATTTTTGATAGCATGATTCATTTAGTATTCCTTACCTGTGAGATTATTTTTTGTTTTATTAAAGATTAATGTTGCTAGGAATTAGTTCCTTGCTTCTTAGCTTGTATCTACATAGAACACTTAAATGAACGCAAATGCATCAGCATACATATGCTTTAATAATGCACCATGCTCAACAAAGTCACTTCGTATAGCTCCAACCATTTCAAAGCGTCCTGCAAGATAAATATCGTAAGACTCTAAACTAACAATATCATGCATTACCGCTTGGTGAACTAAGCCTGTTTTACCTTGCCAAGCTTGGCTTGCGTTCTCACTTACATTTTCAGTCACGTTCTCAATGACAGGAATAAAATTAGCGTGGGGTAATTTAGCAATCATTGCAGCGGTTTCTTCCAACTCATAAGCAGCTGTTAGTTCACGTAAACCCCAATACACCAGTATATGACGCTGCGATTTTTGCTCGACTAAATATTCAAACATTGACTTAATGTAAGAAAAACCAGTACCACCTGCCAGCAATAATAAAGGACGTTCACTCTCGGTACGTAATTGGGCGTTACCTAATGGAATTTCAATCGTCACTGACTTATTATCAACTTGCGAAGATTTAATACGTTCAATCACTTGCATAGGATAACTGTCAGCAATAAAAGCGCCTATTTGCAATTCTATTAAATCACTATTAGGTGAACTCGCAATAGAAAATGGCCGTTTATCTTCATCGCTCATAACAAAATTTAAATAGTGTCCGGCAATAAAATCTATTTTTTTACTTGGCTTTAATAGCACTTTAAACACATGAGCCGTTAGTGATGTTAACGACACTATTTGACAATTAACTGTCTTCATTAATCAAACCTTACTCTGTTCATCTGGTTGCGTTGATATAATATTGAGATCATTCCAAATATCATCAACTTGTTGCTTAATAGCTTCGTCCATCACTATGGGTTCACCCCATTCTCTATTAGTTTCACCCGGCCATTTGTTGGTCGCGTCTAGCCCCATTTTAGAACCCAAACCCGATACTGGTGAAGCAAAATCTAAATAATCTATTGGTGTATTTTCAATTAACACGGTATCTCGGCTTGGATCCATTCGTGTGGTCATTGCCCAAATAACATCTTCCCAATTTCTGGCGTCAATATCATCGTCACACACAATAACAAATTTAGTGTACATAAACTGGCGTAAAAATGACCAAACACCCATCATTACTCGTTTAGCGTGCCCTGCGTATTGCTTTTTAATTGTCACAACCGCTAAACGATATGAACATCCTTCAGGTGGCAAATAAAAATCTTGAATTTCAGGAAACTGTTTTTGCAAAATAGGCACAAAGACTTCATTCAACGCCACTCCTAAAATAGCAGGCTCATCTGGTGGTCTGCCGGTATAGGTACTATGATAAATGGGGTCTTTGCGCATGGTGATATGCGTTACAGTAAAAACGGGGAAATCATCAACTTCGTTATAGTAACCGGTATGATCACCATAAGGCCCTTCGGGTGCTGTTTCATCAGGATCTAAATAACCTTCTAAAATAATTTCTGCTGTCGTGGGTACTTGTAAATCATTACTGACCGACTTAATAACTTCAGTTTTAGCGCCACGCAACAAACCCGCAAATGCATATTCTGACAAGGTATCTGGCACGGGTGTTACCGCGCCCAAAATGGTGGCAGGGTCAGCACCTAAAGCGACTGAAACGGGATATTTTTCACCTGGATTGGTTTTTTTGAATTCTTGAAAATCCAACGCTCCGCCGCGATGAGATAACCAACGCATAATAACTTTATTTTTAGATAAAACTTGTTGTCGGTAAATACCTAAGTTTTGCCGTTCTTTATGAGGCCCTTTGGTGATAGTTAAACCCCAAGTAATGAGTGGCGCAACATCACCCGGCCAGCAAGTTTGAATGGGTAACTTGGATAAATCAACGTCATCACCACTGAGTACAATTTGCTGACAAAGCGCTTTTTTGAGCACTTTAGTCGGCATATTGAGTACTTGTTTATAAATAGGTATTTTCCCTAATGCATCACGAAAACCTTTGGGTGGCTCGGGCTCTTTAAGCATAGCGAGTAATTTACCCACATCACGTAAAGCATTAACATCTGTTTGCCCCATTGCCAAAGCAACACGCTCAGTTGTGCCAAAAAGATTGGTTAATACGGGTATACCATAAGGCTTGCCACTTTCATCAACTGCATTTTCAAACAATAATGCTGGCCCTTTAGCACGTAAAGTACGATCACTTATTTCTGTCATAGCGAGATGGGTAGAAATAGGGGTGCTGATACGTTTTAACTGGCCCATTTTTTCTAACTGGCTGATAAAATCTCTTAAATCGTTATATTTCATAATTTTTCCAGTATAGAGCAAGAAAAACGCTTAGCTCCATGTTGGGTAATACACTTTATTTATACCAATCAGCTTATTTCAGATTAGACGGTATTATTTACAAAAAAACCAGCCATAAAGACTGGTTTTTTTAATCACATTAACACTATTTATTTACGTTTCATTGAATCAAAAAATTCTTTATTGGTTTTGGTCATAGCGAGCTTGTCAATAAGGAATTCAATCGCGCCAATTTCATCCATTTCATGAACGATTTTACGTAAAATCCACATTTTTTGTAACTCGGCTGGCTTAGTAATAAGCTCTTCGCGACGCGTACCGCTGCGATTAATATGGATAGCTGGGAAAACGCGTTTTTCTGACACTTTACGTGACAAGTGTAATTCCATATTACCCGTGCCTTTAAATTCTTCATAGATAACTTCATCCATTTTAGAGCCTGTATCTACTAAGGCTGTAGCGATAATAGTTAAGCTACCACCTTCTTCAATATTACGTGCTGCACCAAAGAAACGTTTTGGACGATGTAATGCATTAGCATCAACACCACCCGTTAGGATTTTACCTGACGATGGAATTACTGTGTTATAGGCACGTGCTAAACGGGTAATTGAATCAAGTAAAATAACCACGTCTTTTTTGTGCTCAACTAAACGTTTTGCTTTTTCAATTACCATTTCAGCCACTTGCACATGACGACTAGCTGGTTCATCGAATGTTGAAGCAATAACTTCACCTTTAACTAGGCGTTGCATTTCTGTTACTTCTTCTGGACGCTCATCAATGAGTAATACCATTAATTCAGCATCAGGGTGATTATGAGCAATGCTTTGCGCGATATTTTGTAATAATAACGTTTTACCTGCTTTTGGTGGAGCAACAATTAAACCACGCTGACCTTTACCAATGGGTGATGCTAAATCTAATATTCGAGCAGTAATGTCTTCCGTTGAACCATTACCACGCTCCAAGGTGAATCGTTCATTTGGATGAATAGGTGTTAAGTTTTCAAATAAAATTTTATTACGTGTGTTCTCAGGGCGGTCAAAATTAACTTCGGTTACTTTTAACAAGGCAAAATAGCGTTCGCCTTTTTTCGGTGAACGAATTTTTCCTTGAATAGTGTCACCCGTGCGCATACTAAAACGACGAATTTGGCTAGGAGATACGTAAATATCATCTGGACCAGCTAAATAAGAAGAGTCTGCTGAGCGTAAAAAGCCAAAACCATCTTGTAGAATTTCTAAAACACCACCACCAAAAATATCATTATCATTTTCAGCATGTTTTTTTAATATTGCAAAAATTATATCCTGCTTACGTGTTCTAGCAAGGTTTTCCAGCTTCATAGTATCAGCTAGATCAACCAATTCGTTAATGGATTTTTCTTTTAGTTCGGTAAGGTTCATAGGGGGTTTCTTAAATTATTTTAAGTGGTTACGTCTGAGGTGATTGCAGACGACAGTATATTTCAAATGTATATTTATAATCTTCTTATCTAACAAAGCAGCAATAAAGTGGTTAATAAAGTAGCAAATAAAGACGATAGAATAGGGATAAAGAGATGTTATTTTGTACTCAGGGCTTAAATTTAGCATTAAAAGTTAACTAGGTAAAGGAACTAGATAAAATGTAAGCAGATATTTTTAATATTTGAAAAAATCACATAAAAAAAGCCTAGAATCATTTTAGGCTTTTTTTGGCTCAGAAAAATATCAATTAAAGGTTTTTGTCTAAAAACTCTTTTAATTGAGTTTTTGATAATGCGCCAACTTTGGTGTCAGCAACTTCACCGTCTTTAAATAATAATAGCGTTGGAATGCCTCGCACACCATATTTAGGTGGTGTTCCTGCGTTTTGATCAATGTTTAATTTGCCAACTGTTACCTTACCTTCATATTCCGTGGCAATGTCGTCAAGCACTGGCGCTATCATTTTACAAGGACCACACCATTCAGCCCAAAAATCAACTAAGACTAAACCGGATGCTTTTAAAACATCGGCTTCAAAACTATCATCAGTTAGCTGAACAATTTTATCATTCATCATATTCTCCGTTCGTTATGGCATTAACGCCAATCTATTAATTACAACATTTAATGTCAATATAAAACCTTTATGGGGCTTTATTGTTTGAATATCAAGTTTGTTTTCTTTTATCTTCACTTATAGCTGCTAAAGTTAGTTATTAACTAACTATGGTGTTAAGCTAGCGCCATGAAAAAAACACACTTAACTGAAACAAAATTCGCTGACTTAAATCTTGCTCCACAAGTAGTGACCGGATTAGAAGCCATGGGCTTCGAATATTGTACGCCTATTCAGGCGGAATCCTTACCTGTACTGCTTCAAGGCACTGATATTGCTGGCCAAGCGCAAACAGGGGAAGGCAAAACCATTGCTTTCTTAGCCGCGACTTTCCATCATTTATTGCAAAAAGAAGCACCAACACATAATCAGCCTAGAGCATTGATTATGGCACCAACCCGAGAGTTAGCAATTCAAATTCACCGCGATGCTATTGAAATGTCTAAAAGCACAGGACTACGCCTTGGTATTGTTTATGGTGGTGAAGGTTATGAAAGTCAACGCTTAGAGCTAGAGCAAGGTGTCGATATTTTAATTGGCACCTGTGGTCGCTTACTTGACTACATGAAGCAAGGCATATACAACTTATCGAATATTGAAGTTATTGTACTCGATGAAGCCGACAGAATGTTCGATTTAGGCTTTATCAAAGATATTCGTTACATGTTCAACAAAATGCCCCCAGCTACGCAACGTTTAAGCATGCTATTCTCAGCAACTTTATCCTTTCGTGTCAAAGAGCTTGCCTTTGAACATATGAACGATCCAACAAGCGTTGAAATTGCGCCTGAACAAAAAACGAATACACGCATTAGTGAAGAGTTATTCTACCCTTCTAACGAAGATAAAATGACGCTATTACAAACGCTAATTGAAGAAGATTGGCCAGAAAAAGCCATTGTTTTTGCTAACACTAAACATGTTTGTGAAAAAGTTTACGATCACCTTATTGCGGATAAATTACGTGCTGGTTTGTTAACCGGTGATGTACCACAGAAAAAACGTTTGAAAATACTAGAGCAATTTACTGACGGTAGCTTAGATTTTTTAGTTGCCACTGATGTTGCTGCCCGTGGTTTACATATTCCTGCGGTAACACATGTATTTAACTACGACTTACCCGATGATTGTGAAGATTACGTTCATCGTATTGGTCGTACAGGACGAGCTGGCGCTTCAGGTCATGCTATAAGTTTAGCTTGTGAGCAGTATGTATTTAACTTACCTGCTATTGAAGCTTATATTGAGCACGAACTACCCGTGAGCAAATACGATCATGAAGCCCTAATTGATGACTTACCAAAACCAAAACCTCGTCAACGTCGCCCTAGACCAAATTCAGGTCGCTCTGGTGGTAATAGGCAAGGCGGTAATAGTAATTATCGTGGCCGTCGTTAGTCACACCTCGTAGTAATATGACAAAGTTCAACAAAATACCACAGTACGATGCTAATCATTATGCTGTGGTTGATCTAGGCTCTAATAGTTTTCATTTATTAATTATCCGTTTACATGATAATGAAATTAAAACAGTTAACAAAGTAAAGCGCAAAGTTCGCTTAGCTGCTGGCCTTAATGAGCACAACGAACTTAGCATTGATGCCCTTGAGCGCGGGCTTGACTGCTTAAGGTTGTTTGCCAAACATCTTGCTACTATTCCGTTAAGCAATATCCGCATTGTGGCTACTGCAACCTTAAGAATTGCCAAAAATCGTAATGACTTTCTAAATAAAGCCAACAAAATCCTCCCCTTGGCAATAAAATTATTGAGTGGAAAACAAGAAGCTGAAACTATATACAGCGGAGTTGCTCATTCTTGCAAGAGCAATTTAGCGCAAAAGCGGTTAGTTATTGATATTGGTGGCGCTAGTACTGAATTAATTATTGGTCAAGGCTTTACAACAAATAAAGCAATTAGTTTAAATTTTGGCTGTGTGAGTTTTAGAGAAAAGTATTTTACTAACGGACAACTAACTGAAGACAACTTTGCTGCTGCTATTAACGCTGCTAGTCGCATTATTAAGCCCATCAGCGCTAACTTCATTAAACTGGGTTGGCAATCGGTTGTTGGTAGCTCTGGAACCATACAAGCATTAACTGAAATCTTATTTTATCGTCAACAAGAAACAATAATTACTGCTAATTTCTTACAAGAAATTAAAGGAGTACTTATTGATTGTAAATCAATTGATGCTATTGCCATTAACAATGTTGCTTTTGAAGGTTTACGAGCCGATCGATCGCCAGTATTAGCCAGTGGTTTATGCATATTAATTGCGCTCTTTAATTGCTTACAACTTAAAGAGCTTAAATTATCAACTGGCGCACTGCGAGAAGGCTTATTGTTTGAAATGCTGTCTATTCAAAACAAGTAACTCGCAGAGTTATCAAAATACTACACTGGTATTACTGCTTCTCTTCCTTCAACCACCTTGCTACTTGCTTAGCAAAATAAGTTAAAATTCCATCCGCACCCGCACGTTTAAATGATAATAAACCTTCCATCACACAAGGCTTTTCTTCCAGCCAACCATTTTGAATTGCTGCCATATGCATAGCATATTCACCACTTACTTGGTAAGCATAAGTGGGCACTTGAAAAGTGTCTTTCACTCGACGTACTACATCTAAATACGGCATTCCTGGCTTAACCATCACCATATCAGCACCTTCGGCGATATCTTGGGCAACTTCGTGAAGTGCCTCATTGCTGTTAGCAGGATCCATTTGATAAGTATGCTTGTTGCCACCTTTAATATTTCCTGCAGAGCCAACCGCATCACGAAAGGGACCATAATAATTAGAAGCATATTTGGCTGAATAAGCTAAAATTTTAGTATATACAAAACCATTGCCTTCAAGTGCTTCTCTGATAGCGCCAACTCGACCATCCATCATATCTGATGGCGCAACAATATCCGCACCCGCTTGTGCATGAGACAATGCTTGTTTTACTAAAATATCTTTAGTGACATCATTTAGTACATAACCTACTGCCCCTGCTTTATTTTCATCGCTTTCACTTAAAATACCATCTTGTCCATGTGTAGTAAAAGGGTCAAGCGCTACATCCGTAATGACTGCTAGTTGTGGAAAATTACCCTTTAAGGCTCGAACGGCTCGTTGAGCTAAACCGTTAGGGTTATAGGCTTCTTCTGCCATTAATGACTTTTTTTCACTGGGGGTTACCGGAAAAAGCGCAATGGCAGGAATACCTAAATCGACTAATTCTTGAGCTTCTTCTAATAGTATATCAATACTTTTACGCTCTATTCCTGGCATAGAGGCAATAGCTTCTCGTTGATTTTCCCCCTCTAATACAAATACCGGATAAATTAAATCATTTACGGTTACTTGATGCTCTGCCATTAATCGACGAGTGCAATCATCTTTACGCATACGGCGCATTCGACGAGCGGGGTATTGACCAAAAATATTATTGCTGTTATTCATTACTATATTCCTAGAGTTTTTGTGTTATTCAAAACTGTGTTTACATTCTTGTGTTTGATTTCGACCATCATGCTTTGCTTGATAAAGTGCTTTATCTGCATGCGCAAATATTTGCTCTGGCATGACGTTATCTTGCTGAAGGTACGTAAAAAAACCATTACTAATGGTTAATGAGATGCTTATTTCTTTATAAGTGCAGGCTTGCTTGGCAATATTTTCCCTTAATGTTTCAGCTAAAGCCATGGCTCCTTTGCTATCTGTATCTGGCAATATTAAACAAAACTCTTCACCACCATAACGAAAAACCATATCTGAGCTACGTTTTAAACTTTGCTTTATATGCTCACTAATCCATACAAGACATCGATCTCCAGCTAAGTGTCCATAAGTATCATTGACTACTTTAAAATGGTCAATATCAATTAACACTAAACTTAATGGCGTTAAGTTACGTTTACTACGGCGATACTCTGCTAGAATTTTTTGATCATAAAAACGACGATTGAATAAGCCCGTTAGCTCATCTAGTGTGTTTTTCTGTTCAAGCACATGATTTACTGCTTCTAATTCTTGCAAAGCGATATTTAGCTCTAAAGTTCGTTCTTGCACACGATTTTCTAATTCTTCTTGACTTTGCGATTGCAACCTTAATAGCTCTTCTTGTGCTCGTTCAGAAGCAATAGCGCTTGTTAGTGCTTGACGTTGCGCTTCTTGTTTATCTATTAATTGATAGCGATATTGACGGCTTAAAATAAAGGTAACCAATAAACAATTGAGCCAGAAAAGAATCCCGTAAAATAAACTCCTATAGGCGATAAAACCTATATCTAACCAGTTTACAGAAGCAATAACGACCAACACAAAAACAAACTGAACTGCCATAGCAAAAGTAAAAAGTAACGCTAGGCGACTACCATGCTTACGCAAATAAATACCCAAAATTATTAAGGAAAAATTTACCAAGGCATAAATAGCCATACTGATAGATATATTATCAACCACAGAAAGCTGAATACTTAGCGGCATATAAAGGAATAGCCACCATAAGCAAACTCGAATTCCCTGATAAATCCCATAAAATCTAGTTTTTAAATTAAAAAGCTGAGCAGTAAAAAGGAGTAAAAAAATGGCTGATGCTGCTACTAGCAGCGGAATTTCGATGCCTACCAATTGTGGCAAATGGGGCAATAGATAATACAGGTTAAAACCAAGCATCGCTGAAAGTATGAGCGTATTACTTAAAAAGTAGCCAAAAAGGGTAAAAATAGGCTTATTGCCCGTCGCAAAAAATAGCAACATATATGCAATAGACAGACAAAATAAGCCCCCTATCGCAATTCCTTGTTGAAACTGTAATGCACTACTTGCTTCAATATATGCTTTTGCTGAATATATATTTACAGAAGAACGAAGCCGAGAAGAGCTTTCAATGGTTAAATAAAGTGTTACTTGTGAATAAGGGGCAACCGAAACCTTAGCGCTACGATTATTACTTCGCTGCAATTGCATATTTTTTTGAGAAAAATTTTGATCTCTATCTCGGACAAATAAATCAACATGGCTCATTCGCACTTGGTTAGCTATCTCAAGATATACTTGCTTTTCTGCCTTACTGTTATTTATTAACTCAAACGCAAACCAGTTTTTACCTGGCATGATTAATAGATCACCATTTATCAAGTGAGTTCTCTGCCACTCACTTGCTGTTAAGTCACTTATTTCATTAACTGTTTTTTGTTGTGATTTATTCAAAAGTCGATATAAATAGTTAACAATTAAGTGCTTGTCTTGATTGAGTTGATATGAGGGTATTTCAGCTTTCGCTTGCGCAATAGACACTATAAAAGACATAAAAATCACTATGCATAAAATCTTTGTTGCTTTTAATATATGATGAAAAAACATGAGCATAGTTAACGCTTATATCAAGCCTAAGTTGAAGTGATGAATTAACATGGTAAATTAAACACTTGTTGTGCATTTATACTAGTTTGACAAGCTATTTCGTTGGGGTCAAGCGCTGTTATTTTTGCTACTTTTTCAATAATAAAAGGTAAATAACTCGGTTCATTTCGGCTGCTTTTTGGTTTCGGCTTAATGGTTCTAGGCATTAAATATGGCGCATCGGTTTCAACAAGTAAACGATCCAAGGGAATTAAGCTCACAATTTCTTGCAAGGTTTTACCTCTTCTTTCGTCACATATCCAACCTGTAATCCCTATATACATGCCTACATCTATGCATTTTTCTAACTCATCTTTACTGCCAGTAAAACAGTGAGCAATCATAGCAGGCACTTGATCAACAAAAGGCCTTAACTCATTGAACCAAGGTTGAAACGCGTCACGTTGATGTAAGAATAATGGCATACCAAGCTGTTTAGCTAGCTGTACTTGTTCTTTAAATACCTTTAATTGCTGCGCTGGAGCTGAAAAATTACGGTTAAAATCTAAACCACATTCACCTATAGCCTTAACCTGAGGTTGCCCTGCCAATTGTGTTAATTCTGCTAAGTAATCGTCACTAACGCCATCGGCATCATGAGGGTGAACGCCAGCAGTAGCATAAAGTGTATTAGGAAATTGTTGTTGGTAATGTTGACATAGCGCTAAAGCATGTTTACTTTCATTGACGCTAGTACCTGTGATGAGTAGTTGTTCTACACCTATGTTTTTAGCACGAGAAATAAGCTCAGTTCGATCTTTATCAAAACGTTTATTGGTTAGATTAATACCAATATCAATCACTATTTTAGTCGCATAACTCGTATATTACGGCGGCTACCTTCTTTAAATAAATACACTGCCCCCATAACCCCTTTCTGTAAACGAATGCTATCACCCACTTTTAATTTTATTTTAGCCGAGTCTTTTTGTTGCCATTTCTGACCATTTTCTAGATCAATAATCCATTGACCTCTAATTAATTTTTTTACGTTACTTATAGTGGCAGTAATATTGTCAGGGCCTCTCTCTTCATCCGTTTTAATCAAATCTTCTTTGGAGAAGTCATCTATTTTCTTGGCCTCTTCCGATTTTACTTGTTCACTTTGTGATACAACTTCATTACTCACTTTCGTTGCACTTAAAGACGTTATATTATTTTGGGCTAATTTATCAAAACAAACTAGGCGTTGCTCGTCATTAGGCAGCTTCATGCAACTAGACAAACCATTAACCAAAGCAGTATTTGTGCTAGCGAAAGCATTTGAAGATGCTAATCCAATAAACAAACTAAATAGTGTAATAATAATTATTCTCATGTCTCATCCTTCTCTAGATCTTCATCTTCTTTATGATAAAACGACGCTATAATAATGCCAACCTCAAATAAGAGTAACATAGGTATAGCAAGCATAGATTGAGAGATAATATCTGGTGGGGTGAGCAGCATCCCCATAACAAAAGCACCAACGACTACGTAAGGTCGCTTTTGTCGTAAACCATTAGGACTAGTAATACCTGTCCAACACATTAAGATAATAGCGATTGGAATTTCAAATGCAGCACCAAAAGCAAAAAATAATTTTAATACAAAATCTAAATAGCTACTAATATCTGTAGCGATAACGACACCTTCTGGTGCAACTGAGGTAAAAAAAGCAAAAACGACTGGGAAAACAAGAAAATAAGCAAAAGCGATACCGCTATAAAAAAGCAAGGTTGAGCCGAGCATTAGCGGTGCAATTAATCTTTTTTCATTTCGGTACAAGCCCGGCGCAATGAATGACCACATTTGATAAAGAATATGAGGCATGGCAAGAAAAATAGATAAAACAATGGTTAGTTTAAAGGGCGCAAAAAATGGAGAGGCTACATCTGTTGCTATCATTTGCGAGCCAGCAGGCATAGTTTGTAGTAATGGTTGCGCCAAGTATTGGTATATATCTTGGGCAAAATAAACCAAACAGCAAAAAATTAATATAACACCTAGCACGGCACGAAGTAAGCGAGTTCTTAGCTCAAGTAAATGATCAAAAAGAGTAACACTCTTCTGTGGCTCTACTGGTTTTGATTGCTCTGATTGCTCTGATTGTTTAGGTGAATTCATTTTTCTTGTTTATCTTCATCCATAGTAGACCCAACCTGTACTTTGGAAGACTCTGACACGTCAATTTTAAATGAGCTTTCGATAGGCTCTATAGTTGGGGAAACAGCTTGATTGCTTTTTGAATTTGCAAGAGAAGTTGATATCATAGAATCTAAAGCGGTAGTATCCACTTTTTTGAACGGCTCATTCACCATTGCTGCAGCCTCTCGCAATGATTTAACAGACTCTGCCACTTCAGGTGATAAATTAGCCATATCACCTTGCTCTGCTTTTTTTAAGTTAGCATGTAATTCATGAATTCTTAATTCTTCTGAGAGTTCTGATTTCACTGTATCACTAAACTTACGAACACCTGTTATCCAACCCTTTACTGTTCTAACTGCTACAGGCAAACGCTCAGGGCCAAGCACAATTAGCCCAATAACACCAATAAGCATTAACTCCCAAAAACCAATATCAAACATTAGTTATGCCTGACTATTATCTTTTTGACTTTCTTTCTGGTTATCTTTTTTGCTAGGTTCGTTTGATGTAGTCGTATTATCCGCTAAAGAATCAGCACTGTTTTCAGATTTAGCCGATGAATCTTTTTCATCAGTCACCGCATTTTTAAAACCCTTTATAGCAGAGCCTAAGTCACCACCTAGGTTACGTAATTTTTTAGTACCAAATAATAAAACAACAATAACGGCAACAATTAATAATTGCCAAACACTGATACCACCCATAACAACCCCCTATAATCGATTTAACAGCAGTATACACCGAAACTCATTCAGTAAACGAGTAAAAGCATATAAAGATTAGCAAAAAGATGTGCTAAGACAATATTTCAGAGGTGTGGTTAGCGTTTTGAAAAAGATAGTTAGCTAAGCACAACTTTTATTCTGACTTGTAGAGGTGCTTGATTGCATTTTTTGCGGTTTACTAATGTGATAACCTTGACCGAAATCACAGCCTACGGAGTGAAGTTTTTGCAATACGTCTTCTGTTTCAATACCTTCAGCAACCAACCGATAACCAAACTGTTCACCTAAATCGTGCAAGGCTTTAACTAATGATAAGTTTTTATTATTAGTTTTCAAAGTTTTAATAAAACCACGATCTAATTTTATAAATTCAAACGGATAGCTATGCAGGAAACTAAAAGATGATACGCCTGATGCATAATCATCCAATGCCAATTTGACACCTGCTTTTTTCAATTTTCGTAGGCCTTTAAGTGCTATGTCAGCATGATTACCAAAGGCTAATTCGTTAAATTCTAGAATTAACTTTTGCGGCTCGAATGATTGTTGCTGTATTAAAGAAATCAGTTTATTCAATTGATTTGCTTGTGTTAAATGTCTACCAGATAAATTAATGGCGATAAAAGTATGTCGATAAGCAATATCATCATTCCAGAATTGCAATTGTCTCGCAACTTCTTCAACAACCCAAGTTTCAATTAATAATATGATACCTGTCTCTTCTGCTAAGTATAAAAACTCGCTTGGTGTTAACAAACCTTTCTTCGGATGATTCCAACGTAGCAGCGCTTCAAACCCTATAGTTTTGGAGCTATTTAAATCTGATATTTCCTGATAATGTAACTCAAACTGTTGTTTCTCAATTGCTATTCGCAATTCTTGCTCTAACGTCATTGTCGCAAGAAGCTTTTCTCGCATACTATCATCAAAAAAAACATAGCGACCACGCCCAAGACTCTTCGCTTGGTACATTGCAGCATCAGCATCGCGTAAAATTTCATCCGCACTATTATAATGTCTATTGCTCAAGGCTATACCAATACTAGCATTCGAATATAAAGTATTACCTTCGATGGTATAGGGTTTTTCGATACTTGAAATAATCCGGCTAGCAACCTCTTCTGCATCGTCAGGTTTTAAAGAATCCAGCAAAACAACAAACTCATCACCGCCAAGGCGTGCTAAAACATCATTATCACGCACACAAGAGCGTAAACGTTCGGCAATTTCGATAAGAAATAAATCACCAGTATGGTGACCTAAAGTGTCATTTATCATTTTAAATCGGTCAAGATCGATAAAAAGCACAGCAAATTTTTGTTCAGGATGACGCTTGAGATGGCGAATAGCATAGCTAAGCCTATCAGAAAACATAGCTCGATTAGGAAGTTTAGTTAAAGCATCGTGATGGGCTTCGAAATAAAGTTGCTGCTCGGCTTTTCGCCGTTCAACTATCTGCATATGGAGATTCAAGTTTGCTGTTTGCAATTCCTTAGTACGTTTAGCCACTAATGCTTCTAGCTCCGAATGGTGCTTTTGCTTTAGCGCTTCACGATGTATTTTCTCTTGCTCAAGTTGTTCATTAGCAAAGTTTAGGTCATCTAATAAAGACTTAACTTTTGAACTCTCTAGCGCTACACATACCTGCTTATTTATCCTTGGTTCCATCAAGGTTCCCATGCGTTTATACGTTAAAGCTTTAACACATAGCTTAAAAGTATAATTTATATTAGTATTATTTTTGAGCAGACAGTGTAACAAATTATTATCACTAGGCTAGTAATAAATTAATTTTTGATATAAAAAATTGATTATAAAAGATCAGTTACATTTTTTTCGGATCTCACAAAGCAAAAAGCCCGTCACTTTCGTAACGGGCTTCTCTAAATAGAAGTTTAGCAATGTCCTACTCTCACATGGGAACTCCCACACTACCATC
>CAXBEX010000027.1:0-30634 GCA_963974965.1 uncultured Colwellia sp.
CTTTAAAGTCCATATCACCTAAGTGATCTTCATCACCTAAAATATCAGAAAGAACAACGAATTTTTCGCCTTCTTTAACCAGACCCATCGCAATACCCGCAACAGAGGCTTTAATTGGAACACCAGCATCCATAAGTGCAAGTGAAGTACCACAAACAGAAGCCATTGAAGATGAACCGTTTGATTCAGTAATTTCAGAAACAACACGTACAGAGTACGGGAATTCTTCAATCGTAGGCATAACCGCTAACATACCACGTTTTGCTAAACGACCATGACCAATTTCACGACGCTTAGGTGAACCAACAAAACCAGTTTCACCAACACAATATGGAGGGAAGTTATAATGAAGCATAAAGGCATCAGTTTTTTCACCTAAAATACTGTCAATACGTTGTGCATCACGTTGTGTACCTAAAGTTGCAGTAACTAAGGCTTGAGTTTCACCACGCGTAAATACAGCAGAGCCGTGAGTACGTGGTAACACACCTGTCATTACATCTAACGCGCGAATTGATTCAGGATCGCGACCATCAATACGAGGGTTACCATCTGTAATACGACCACGTACAACCGTTTTTTCTAAGTCATGAAATAAATCTTTAGCATCTTGAACGTCAAGATCAGCATCTTGAGCTAATAACGTGTCAATTACTGAGCTACGGATTTCTTTAATTTTTTCATAACGAACCGCTTTTTCAGTAATTTGGTAAGCTTCGTTCACTTGTGCTTCACTTAACTCTGCAATTTTAGCAACTAGCTCAGCATTTTTAACTGGAGCTGCCCAATTCCATGAAGGCGTGTTAACTTCTGCTTTGAATTCTTTAATAGCCGAAACAGCTACTTGCATTTGCTCATGACCAAAAACAACCGCGCCAAGCATTACTTCTTCAGATAATACATCAGCTTCTGACTCAACCATTAGTACCGCTGAATCTGTACCAGAAACAACTAAGTCTAATTGACTTGTTGGTAACTCAGACTGTAGTGGGTTAAGAATGTATTGACCATCAGTGTAACCAACACGTGCTGCGCCAACTGGGCCACTAAATGGAGCACCTGAAATAGCTAATGCTGCCGAAGTACCAATTAATGAAATAATATCAGGGGCAATTTCAGGGTTAACTGAAACAACGGTGATAATTACTTGTACTTCGTTAGTGAAACCTTCTGGAAATAATGGACGAATTGGACGGTCAATTAAACGCGCGATAAGTGTTTCTTCTTCGCTAGGACGACCTTCACGTTTGAAGAAACTGCCAGGGATTTTACCCGCAGCGTAAGTACGTTCTTGGTAGTTAACGGTTAATGGGAAAAAGTCTTGTCCTGGTTTAGCTTCTTTTTTCGCAACAACTGATACGAGTACACAAGTATCGTCCATGCTAGCCATTACAGCAGCAGAGGCTTGACGAGCAATAGTGCCCGTTTCAAGCGTTACGGTATGTTTACCGAATTGAAATTTTTTAGTTACTGGATTAAACATCTAATGTGTTTCCTTAATTTTGTACGCTCTGTTTTATAAAACAAAACAGTAGCGTATTGATATGTTAATCAATCTGTACAATTATTTATTCACTTATGCGCTAAATTACGCTAAGTAGAACAAAAAATTATACAGTTTGATTGATTAGTTTCTTAACTTTACTAACAAATTATCGCTTGATTTATCAATAATAGAACAGAGAAAAAATCAGGCAGGCATATTATACTGACCTGAGCGCTATTTGCTAGTGAGAATAGTTAGTTAACGCTTTTTTGACTACAAAAAAGATCATTTACTATTTTTAAGTCGCTCTTATTTTCAGAATCATAAAATTAAAGATTGAATTTTAGAAGCAAAAAAGGAGCCAACAGGCTCCTTTTTTAATAATTCGCATAAAACGAACTATTAACGACGTAGACCTAATTTACCGATTAAAGCAGTATAACGATCAACGTTTTTGCCTTTTAAGTAATCAAGTAATTTACGACGTTGTGCAACCATGCGTAATAAACCACGACGAGAATGGTGATCATGGATGTGCTCTTTGAAGTGACCTTGTAAATGGTTGATTTGTGTTGTTAACAAAGCAACTTGTACTTCTGGAGAACCTGTATCACCTTCTTGTTGAGCATATTCTGCAACGATAGCTGCTTTTTGTGTAGCATTTAAAGACATATTAAATCCTTAGTGTAAACTCAAATATCTGATTTAATAAGACTTTTGAGTTAATAAAATTCTACCTAAGCCAAACACTAATTCAGCTGAGGTAACGAAAGAGCGCGTATTCTAGCAGGGCGCAGCTAAAATGCAACTAAAACCACGCCTTTAACAATAATACTTTTTGTGTTGTAACAATGGGAGTGCTTAGGGTGTAATGAACCCTAAACTCAAATAAACCTGCAACACAAGCGCATTGGTAATATCAATAAAAAATGCACCAACTAAGGGTACTACTAAAAACGCTTGTGGTGACGGGCCATAACGAGCAACAAGTGATTCCATATTTGCCACAGCCGTTGGCGTAGCGCCAAGACCAAATCCACAATGCCCACCCGCAATAATAGCCGCGTTATAGTTTTTCCCCATGATTCTAAAAGTAATAAAGTAAGCAAAAAACATCAGTATAATAGCTTGTAAAATTATAAGCATAAACATAGGTCCAGCCAAGTTAGCTAATTCCCATATTTTCAATGACATTAATGCCATTGCCAAAAATATTGACAATGACATAGTACCCCATAAATCAATACACGCTCGGCTTATGTGATAACGCTTAGATAACTCGCAAGCATTAGTTGCAATAACACCACATAACAAGGGCAATAAAAATGAGGGTAACACTAAACCATTAGCTTTTAACGCAACATGGGCAAGGTGGCCAACCACCATACAAATTAGAATGATAAATAATGTTTCCATCATCTTTTTCGGTGTTACTAAATCATGATCATCTGGATTAAACGTAATAGTGTCGTCTAATTCTTCATGGTATTCATCAGCCTTTAGGTTATACCGGCTAATCAGGCGTCTACTTACCGGTCCGCCAATCAATCCACCTAAAACCAGTCCCATAGTTGCCGCAGCCATAGCAAGTTCTAATACACCTGCTCCCATACCAAATTCAGTAGTAAAAAGTTCAGCATACGTTGCGCCTGTACCATGACCTCCAGAGAGCGTAACAGAACCGCCAATTAAGCCCATTAAAGGATTCATGCCTGTGGCTAAAGCAACACCAACACCAACACCATTTTGAACAAATAAATACACCGTTGCAACGGCTAAAAAAAGCACAACTTTAGGGCCCCCTTTAATCAATAAAGAAAAGCTAGCGCCTAAACCTACCGTGGTAAAGAAAATAATCATTAACGGGTTTTTAAAGTTCATATTGAAGTTGAAATCAACATCAAAATAAGTATGGGCAACTGCGGCTAATATTGAAAATACAATACCGCCAACCACGGGTTCTGGAATATTATTTTCACGTAAAAAATTCACTTTACTGTTAAAAAAATAACCTGAAAACAGGATTAACAACGCGACTAATAATGTTTCAATAAGCCCTACATCTATATTCATTTATCTCTACAACCTTTATTATTGTTATGTTTTTTTATGTACTCAAAATATGACAACTCAACCAGTAAAATCTGCTATGTTTTTTATATTCTTTTTAATTTTATGTAGTCATTAAAAATTAGGGTATACCAAAAAAAAGGGACTAAATAGATCTTTTTTCAACTTGATCATCTCTATTGTACTAATCGGTATTAAACAACCACAATACGCTTAGGTGCTACTTGACCATCGTCGTTAATCACACCAACACCAATAAATTCTGCTGTATCATCATTTTCATCTTCACCAACATACACTTGAACACTGCCATCCATAGGTGCTTTATAGGCTTGAACTGGATTGCCATGGCGTAAAAAATTAGCTGACATATCATCAACATAAACTGCTGGCATGCCTTCAACCGCACTTTGCATAGGTAGTAACAAAGGATCGAGTAGTTGTGAAGGTGTTAACGCTTGTGAATTAGCTTGTTCAAGTAAAGCTTCCAGTTGCGGTAAAGTCACCATTTTATCTATAGGATAACTACCAACGGCTAAACGTCGTAAATCGGCAACGTGTGCGCCACACTTAAGTAATTCACCTAAATCGTCAACAATGGTACGGATATAAGTCCCCTTTGACACATGAATTTTCAACTCAACTTCATCTTGTTCAAAGCGCAATAATTCTAAAGAAAAAACGGTAATATCACGCGCTTCACGTGGTACTTCAATACCTTCTCGAGCATATTTATATAAAGGTTTACCTTGATATTTAAGTGCCGAATACATTGATGGCACTTGTTTAGTTGTACCACGAAAACTGTTCAGCGCATCATTTAATTGTTCATTAGATATATCTACGGCTTTTTCGCTAACAATGTCACCGTCAGCATCACTGGTAGTAGTGCGAATACCAAGTTTAGCTGTGACTTGATAGGTTTTATCTGTGTCTAATAAAAATTGTGAAAACTTAGTACCCTCGCCCAAACATATAGGCAGCATACCAGTCGCCAGTGGATCTAACGCACCGGTATGCCCTGCTTTTTGAGCAAAATAAATTCGCTTAACAGCTTGCAGTGCATGATTCGACGACATTTCATAGGGTTTATCTAATAGCAGAACACCATTAATCGCACGACCTTTTCTACGTTTTGCCATGCTCTATTCGCTCTTTTCGCTATCAGTTGCTTCGCTGTCAGTTCCATCAGTATCAGTTGATTCACTATGGGCATCATTAGGTTTATCACTGGCAACCGCCTGATCAACTAAGGCGCTCATACGCACACCTTCACTCATTGAACTATCATAAACAAAACGTAAGTGCGGCATAATGCGCGCACGTAAACGTTTGCCTAATAATGAACGAATATAACCTTCAGCTTCAGCTAATACTTCAAGCGAAGTTTTAATTTCATCGGCATTATCATTAAAAAAAGTCACAAACACTTTCGCATAAGCTAAATCACGAGTTACTTCTACGGCTGACACAGTGGTCATACTTAAACGTGGATCTTTAATTTCGCGCATTAAAATAGTCGCGATTTCTTTTTGGATTTGCTGACCTACTCGGTCAGTACGGGCGTATTCTCTAGCCATGTAATTCTCCTAACAAAAACGGAGGCTAAGCCTCCGTTCTAATACTAAATTCGAAGGTCAGTCAATTAAAGACTTCTTTGGATCTCTACTGTTTCGAAAACTTCAATTTGATCACCAACGCGAACATCATTGTAGTTCTTCACACCGATACCACACTCAATACCGTGACGAACTTCTTGTACGTCATCTTTAAAGCGACGTAGTGATTCAAGTTCACCTTCGTAAATAACGATGTTATCACGTAATACACGAATTGGAGCGCTGCGTTTAATAATACCTTCAGTAACCATACAACCAGCGATAGCGCCAATTTTAGGTGACTTAAATACATCACGTACTTGAGCAAGACCAATGATTTCTTGTTTGAATTCAGGCGCAAGCATACCGCTCATGGCCTGCTTAACTTCATCAATCAAGGCATAAATAACACTGTAGTAACGTAAATCAATATTTTCTGATTCGATTACTTTACGGGCAGAGGCATCAGCACGAACATTAAAACCAACAACAATCGCATTTGAAGCGGCAGCTAATGTTGCATCTGTTTCAGTAATAGCACCAACACCAGAGCCAATAATTTTCACTTTTACTTCATCAGTAGAAAGTTTCAATAATGAATCTGAAATAGCTTCAAGTGAGCCTTGTACATCTGATTTAATGACTACATTAACTTCAGATATTTCACCTTCTGCCATACTAGCAAACATATTTTCAAGTTTAGCTTTCTGCTGACGAGCTAATTTAACATCACGGAATTTACCTTGACGATATAAAGCAACTTCTCTCGCTTTTTTCTCATCTTTAACAACCGTTGCTTCATCGCCTGATTGTGGTACACCACTTAACCCTAGAATTTCTACTGGAATTGATGGACCCGCAGACTGAATAGTGTTGCCATTTTCATCACGCATAGCGCGAACTCGACCATATTCTAATCCACAAAGAACGATATCACCTTGATTTAATGTACCTTCTTGAATAAGTACGGTAGCAACTGGGCCGCGACCTTTATCTAATTTAGATTCAACCACAACACCACTGGCCATTTTATCAACAATAGCAGTCAGCTCTAATACTTCAGATTGTAATAATATAGCATCAAGTAGTTCGTCAATACCTAAACCAGTTTTCGCTGAAACATGGCAGAATTGTACTTCACCGCCCCATTCTTCAGAAAGCACATCGTGTTGTGATAATTCACTTTTAACACGGTCTGGATCTGCACCTTCTTTATCCATCTTGTTTACAGCAATGATAATGGGTACATCTGAAGCTTTAGCATGTTGAATCGCTTCAATCGTTTGTGGCATAACACCATCATCTGCAGCAACCACAATAATAACAATATCAGTCGCTTTTGCACCACGAGAACGCATTGCCGTAAAGGCAGCATGGCCGGGAGTATCTAAGAAAGTGATCATGCCATGACCAGTTTCTACATGATAAGCACCAATATGCTGAGTAATACCGCCGGCTTCGCCAGCAGCAACTTTAGCTTCACGAATGTGATCAAGTAATGATGTTTTACCGTGGTCAACATGACCCATAATAGTCACTACTGGCGCACGTGTAATTTCAGCGCCTGATTCACCACGATCGGCCAATACCGACACTTCAAGGGCATTCTCTTTAACTAATACCACGTCAAAGCCCATTTCTTCAGCAACTAAAGCGGCTGTTTCTTGGTCAATTACTTGGTTAATGGTTGCCATTGCACCCATTTTGAACATAGCTTTAACAACTTCAGCGCCTTTTTTAGCCATTTTATTAGCTAACTCCGCAACAGAGATAGTTTCACCAATGCGAATATCTTGCACTTTTGTTTCAACCGGTTTAGTAAAACCATGTTTCAAACTTTGTGGTGCTGATAACGTTGCTTTGCGACCTTTACCAGCACGCGTACCTTTAGCATTTCTATCTTGCGCGGGTTTCTTCTTCTTACGACGACGGCCAGCGCCTTCATCAGCAGCATCAACTTTATCTTCGGCTTCTTGAGCGTAAACAGAAGAGGTTACATGGACTACTTCTTTTTCTTTTGCTTTACGCTCTTCTTCTTGTTCTTTCCAGCGCGCTTCATTTTCTTCAGCTAACTTTCTAGCAGCTTCTGCAGCTTCTTTAGCTTCCGCTTCAATTTTTGCTGCGGCTTCTTTTTCTTGAACCAAGCGAAGCTGTTTAGCCTCTTCAGTTTCTTCAACTTTAACTGCTGGCACTTTATCAGGATTTTTAGCTTTATCAGCAGCCGCTTGTTTGGCTTTTTCTGCCGACTCAACTTTTGCTGCTGCTTTACGTTCTGCTTCAGCTTCAGCTTTTGCTACCGCTATTCCACGAACATTTTCAGCTTCTTTCGCTGCGAGTTCTGCTTTAGCTTTAGCATCGGCTTCTGCTTTTGCTGTTGCTTCTGCTGCTTCTTGTGCTGCTGCTTCGGCTATTTGTTGTTCTTCTATCTCACTACGTTTAACATAAGTACGCTTTTTACGTACCTCTACATTAACCGATTTGGCTTTACTGCCGTGCCCCATGGTCAAAGTCGATTTGGTTTTACGGTTTAACGTTAATTTATTCGGCTTTGCTTCTGAGTCATCTCCATGTTGTTTTTTTAAATAACCCAACAAGGATTCTTTTTCATCTTGCGAAATAACATCGGTTGTCGATTTCAACACGCCTGAGTCAGCCAATTGGCTCACTAAACGCTCCACCGGTGTACCAATTTCTTTGGCAAGTTCTGCTACAGTTATATCTGCCATTTACACTATTCTCCCGGTGTTTTTTATTCTTCGTTAAACCAACAAATGTTACGTGCTGCCATTATTAGCTCACCCGCTTTGGTTTCAGTTAATTCTTCAATATCGCTAATTTCGTCAATACCTTGTTCAGCTAAATCTTCTAGTGTACGTATACCGCGACTTGCAAAAACAAAAGCTAAATGACGTTCTAAACCGTCAAGTGCTAATAAGTCTGCTGCAGGCTCTGCACCTTCTAACGTTTCTTCACTTGCTAATGCTTGTGTGGTTAATGCTTCTTTAGCGCGCTCACGAAGCTCTTCAATAATCTCTTCAGTTAACCCATCTATTTCTAGCATTTCAGCTACGGGTACATAAGCAATTTCTTCTAACGAAGTAAAACCTTCATCGATAAGTAACGTAGCAAAATCTTCATCTAGGTCTAACTTATCAATAAATAAGTTTAGCACTTTATCGTTTTCTGCCTGATGTTTTTCTTTCATTGCTTCGAC
Organism: uncultured Colwellia sp.; assembly: GCA_963974965.1. GTDB lineage: Bacteria > Pseudomonadota > Gammaproteobacteria > Enterobacterales > Alteromonadaceae > Colwellia. Next base: position 8,369 of record CAXBEX010000027.1, read on the forward strand.
AGTCATTACGTTTAATTCCCAGCCCGTTAATTGGCTTGCTAAACGAATATTTTGACCGCTGCGACCAATGGCCATGGCTAAATTGCTTTCTTCAACCGCAATATCCATTGTACCTTTGTCTTCATCAACAATAATTGAAGCAACTTCAGCAGGAGACATAGCATTAATGACATATTGGGCAACGTTGTCATCATATAATACGATATCAACACGCTCTCCGCCTAATTCACTTGACACTGCTTGTACACGTGAGCCACGCATACCAACACAAGCGCCTACAGGGTCAATACGTTTGTCATTGCTTTTAACTGAAATTTTAGCGCGTGAGCCAGGATCGCGAGCTGCACCTTTAATTTCAAGCATTTCTTCGCCAATTTCTGGCACTTCAACACGGAAAAGCTCAATCAACATTTCAGGTTTAGTACGGCTAACGAATAATTGTGCACCGCGTGCTTCTGGTTTTATTTCATATAACAAACCACGCACTCTATCGCCTGGACGGAAGCTTTCGCGTGGTAGCATATCGTCTCGATAAATTATCGCCTCTGCGTTGTTACCTAAGTCTAAAATAACACTTTCTCGACTAGACTTTTTCACTACGCCTGTCACGAGTTCGCCAACTTGCTCTTGGTAAGCTTCAACAACTAGAGCACGTTCTGCTTCACGAATTTTTTGTACGATGACTTGTTTAGCTGTTTGCGTGGTGACTCGGTCAAACTTGACCGAGTCGATTTGATCTTCAACATAATCGCCCGCATTTAATTCAGGATCATCATATTGCGCAGCAGCTAATGTTATTTCTGCATAGGGATGTTCCAAAGGTTCATCGCTATCTTCAACAATTAACCACCGACGGAATGTTTCAAACTCACCAGATATACGATCAATACAAACACGTACGGCAATATCACCCTCATATTTCTTCTTGGTTGCTGTTTCTAGAGCCGTTTCCATTGCTTCAAAAATGCTTTCTCTAGGTAATGCTTTTTCATTTGACACTGCATCAACAACCAGTAATATCTCTTTACTCATGCTTTTTAGCCTTAATTTTTGAGTCGCTATTCATTATTGAATTACATAACTTAAAACTGAATAACCACTTTATTAAATTGAATATTTTCTTTATTTAACTATTGTTATAATTTTGCGACAAGATTTGCTTTATCTACGTTGTTGATGACAAGTTCATAATCAATACCATCAACAACGACTATTAATGTGTCATTTTCTATAGCTGCTAAAGTGCCTTTAAACTTTCGACGACCATTTAATGGCATCGACAATTTAATATTTACCGTTTCACCAATCACTGATTGAAAGTGCGCCATTTCAAATAATGGTTTATCAACGCCCGGTGATGAAACTTCTAAACTGTATTCACTACTTATTGGATCTTCTACATCTAAAATAGCACCCACCTGACGGCTTACTTCTGCGCAGTCATCAACATTGATGCCATTTTCATGATCAATAAACAAACGTAAAACTGAATTATTACCCGCACTGATAAATTCAACACCAAGTAATTCTTTACCTGTTTCTTCCACTGCTGGACGAAGCATGTCAGTTAGTTTTTGTTCAAATTTAGCCAATCGTTTTCTCCTGTTTCACTTAAAATTAACTTCACATTAATTTAAAAATCACTTTAAATAAAAATTTAAGGTACAAAAAAAGGGCTTATAGCCCAGCATGTATTTTTGCTGTGTATTTTTGTTTTTAATGCTTGTCTAAACAATAATCTAACAATTATAGCTAAGCACTAAAAACAAAAAAACCCCATAACAGGGGTCGGTATCACTGACCCCATATTTTTTATTTTAATAAGCCAATTAAGACAAAAAATATCAGTAACAAGAATAGGAACACCCATATTTATATTAATGGGTAAATTCTTCAGTGACATCTTGCTACCTGCTTAACTTACCTTTAAGCAGTAAATTAAGCAGGACGGATTATATAAGGGCGAAAGCATAAGCGCAAGCTTGATTGGCAATTATAGTTAAAAATCAATAGAAATTATCGGAAAAATTAACAGAAGCTTTACAATAAGTTAGTATAAAGTAAATATCAGTGCTATAAAGCTTTATAGAGATTAGTGTTAGCTCGATCAATTTAGTGTTTTTTTGTGGAGTAATTTAACTCGGTATGTATACATTTTCTCAATTATTATTAAGAAATCTTGTTTTGGCGCTGATTTTTATTTTATCTATCAGTTTTGTCTCTATTTCTATGTTGTCTGCATTGCTTGAGAAAAAGACTAATGAGCATAGTCAACTCATTAACTCATTAACGCAACAGTTTGATGTTGTCAGTAATGATGACGAACTACAAAATGTCAATACTCTTTCTAAAAAACTTCAACAAATTTCAAATTATACGCACTTAATTATTTACAATTATACTGGTAAGCAGTTATTTGTTTTTGAAAATAAAAACTCAGTGGTCAATATTCCTTTCGCTTCTCCTGAAACTAAACAGCTAAGAACAAACAATTTACAATTTACTATCGAATATCAACTTAACTTTAATGATGAGTCAACATTGGTGTTAACTTTTATTCTACTTTCAATTATTTTGTCTCTGTTTTTAGTTGTTTTTGCCGCTTCCATGAGCACTAAACGACATAAAGCCGTGTTTAATATCATCGGACAACAGATTAAAAATGATCTTGCTTTAATTAATAATACTGATACAAAAAGTAATGAGAGTTTGAGTACTGACAATGGCCTATTAGAAATTCCGGAATTAAAACAAGGCATTGCTGACATAAAAGCCTTAATGATACAGCAGTTAGAAAGCACCGTTAATTTAGAGCAAGAAGCCTATGTAGATCATTTAACAAAACTTGATAATCGTGGCCGCTTTGTACAGTTTTATGAAAATCAGGTAACACAAGACAGCCCTGTTAAATTTGGTGTGCTAGTTATGACGCGTTGTTCTGAATTGCAAACGATTAATCAAACACATGGATACAAAGAAGGCGATAATTATATTTCTCAAGTGGCTAGCCTTATTAAAAAGGCTATTTCAGCTTATCCAGATGGTAATTTATTTAGATTAAATAGCTCTGATTTCGCCTGTATATTGCCAAATGTTAAATTAAAAGAAGCGGAAAACCTTACCAAAGAGTTAACGTCATTATTTAATGAATACCAACTCGCTTCTGATCTAGACTCTGTTGCCTATTCTGGTTTAGTTTTTTTTGATAAGTCAAAACCTTTAGGTGAATTACTCGCCTTAGTAGACACAGGTGTTAGCATTGCACAAACGCAAGCATCTAACGCTTGGTACTCACAAACAGATACTGATATTTTACAAAAAAACAGTGCTAATTATGGTAACCAAAATTGGCGACAAGAAATAGATAGTGTTATTGAAAATCAACGCGTAACACTATTAGTGCAGCCTATTCAACCTAGTGGACGTAATAATAAAGTATATGGCGAAGTATTAGCGCGTTTTCTTAATTCAAATGAAGATATGCTGCCTACTGCTTCTTTTATTGCTATGGCAGAAAAACTAGACAAAATAACGGCAGTAGACAAACTTATTATTGACACAACAATTAGCGAAATTATTAATAAAAATATGTTTGACCAGAGTCTTGGTATAAACCTCAGCTCACGAAGCATTAGCGACGAGCACTTTATGATTTGGTTAGAACGTAAATTATTACGTGAGCCCAAAGTTGCACCACGATTAATTTTTGAAATAACAGAATATGGCTTGCAACAAAACATCAAAACGAGTAAACGTTTAATTGATATGTTGCATCGCGTTGGTTCTAGAGTCACGGTTGAACGTTTTGGTGTTGGTTTAACTTCATTTAAATTCTTTAGAGATTTAACGCCTGATTACATCAAAATGGACAGCTCTTATACGCGTGATATTGATGACGATAAAAACAATCAATACTTCTTACGTTTAATGGTAGATTTAGCCCACAGATTAAGTATCAATGTATTAGCAGAAAGCGTTGAAAGCCAGCAAGAGAAGCATACATTGGAAAAATTATTTATTGATGGCTGCCAAGGATTTTACATTGGAAAACCACTGCCATTATAAGTGCGAATAATTACCTTCTTCTTTTAAAGCCAAATAAATATTTATATTTGGCGTTTTTATTGCAATAAAAACACTCATCTCAAGCCCAACGATACCCCTATTTAGAGTAGTGTTGTTATATGCCTTAAAACAAAGGATAATGTAGCTAATATTATAAAACTAACGTTCTGATCTAAAACGCAAATGACTGATTACATTCTGCTACTTATTGGCACAGTACTAGTAAATAACTTTGTATTGGTGCAATTCCTTGGTTTATGCCCTTTTATGGGGGTGTCATCTCGCACTGAAACAGCTATTGGTATGTCGTTTGCGACGACCTTTGTAATGACGTTAGCATCACTGCTTAGTTACTTAGTAACCACTTATGTTTTAGCACCTCTAAATCTTGAATATTTAACCACCATGAGTTTTATTCTGGTGATTGCCGTCGTCGTGCAATTTACCGAAATGGTAGTGCATAAAACCAGTACTAGCCTTTACCGTTTGTTAGGTATTTTTTTACCACTGATCACCACTAACTGCGCCGTATTGGGTGTTGCCTTATTAAACTTACGATTAGAGCATAACTTCTTTGAATCAATCGTTTATGGGTTCGGCGCTGCAGCCGGTTTTTCTTTAGTGTTAGTGATGTTTTCCGCCATGCGAGAAAAATTAGTCAATGCGGATGTGCCAACCCCTTTTAAAGGTGCTGCTATTGCGATGATCACCGCAGGCCTTATGTCTTTAGCTTTCATGGGCTTTTCTGGCCTAGTTAAGATGTAAGGCAAATATATAATAATGAATATTTTAATTGCCATACTCGTTTTAGGACTTATCGCTGCACTTTTTGGCGCTATTCTTGGTTACGCTTCAATACGCTTTCATGTTGAAGGTGATCCCATTGTTGAACAACTTGATGCCTTACTACCACAAACACAATGTGGTCAATGTGGCTACCCCGGATGTAAACCCTACGCTGAAGCAGTTGCTAATGGTGAAGCAATAAACAAATGTGCACCAGGCGGTGAAGATACCATTAAAAAAATTGCTGACTTACTGGGTGTAGACGTTGAACCTTTAGATGAAAATCATGAAGCAGATAAAGGCCCAACCGTAGCGTTTATCATAGAAGAAGACTGTATTGGTTGTACCAAATGTATTCAAGCTTGCCCTGTTGACGCTATTTTAGGTGCCGCTAAACAAATGCACACCATACTTATTGATGAATGCACGGGCTGTGATTTATGTGTAGCTCCCTGCCCTGTCGATTGTATTGAAATGCGCCCTATCCCTGAAACCATTCAAAATTGGCAGTGGGATTTAAACAAAATTGCTGTTAAGCAAATAGATTAGGAAACACTATGGAGTCTATAATCGAACGCATTAATCAGCATAAATTCTGGCAATTTCATGGTGGCATTCACCCCCCTGAGCAAAAATCATTAACCTCAGGTAAACCCATCAGACAACTGCCATTACCAAAACAATTGATATTACCTTTACAGCAACATATTGGCCGTCAGGGTGATTTATTAGTAACGGTTGGCGACAAGGTATTAAAAGGGCAACCCTTAACGCAAAGCACCAACCCTATGGCTGTGCCGATACATGCACCAACCAGTGGTATTATCAGTGCTATTAAAAAATCAGTCATCGCGCATCCGTCGGGTTTAAGTGAACTGTGTATATTTCTTGATGTAGATTTTGAAGATACTTGGCAACCGCGAGAAATTTGCCAAGATTTTACCAAACTCAGCAAGCAAGAAATTATTACAAAAATTGCTGATTCAGGTATTGCTGGGATGGGCGGCGCGGGCTTTCCCACGCATATTAAAATAAACACAAAACCTGACATTGATTTTTTAATCATCAATGCTGCAGAATGTGAGCCTTATATCACTGCCGATGATTTATTAATGTGCGAACAAAGTGCTGCCATTATAGAAGGTGTAAAAATACTTGATCAGTTGCTTAATCCCGCATTGATCTTAATTGGCATTGAAGATAACAAGCCAAGTGCAATCAAAGCATTACAACACGCCACTAAAGATATTGAAAAAATTAACGTTTGTGTACTGCCAACAAAATACCCTACTGGTGGTGAAAAACAGCTTATTAAAATATTAACCGGTAAAGAAATCAAAAGCGGCGCGCTGCCTATTCATTCAGGTATTGTGGTACAAAATGTTGCTACTTGTTTTGCCATCAGTGATGCGGTTATTAATGATATTCCGCTTATTAGACGTGTTGTTACGCTAACAGGGCAAGCCTTAAGTAAACCGCAAAATGTTTGGGCATTATTAGGTACGCCTGTTAGTTATTTACTTGAACAAACGGGTTTTGTTGCTGAAATCCCTAATGTGTCTAGCCCTACAGTGGCTAGTCCACCTGTAACTAGTCCACCTGTAATTATGGGCGGGCCATTAATGGGCTTTAGTATTTTAAATGAATTAGTACCCATTGTTAAAACCAGTAACTGCATTCTAGCACCCAGTAAAACAGAAATGCCTAGTGCCTTTGACCATAACGCTAATGAAGTTGAATGTATTCGCTGCGGTCAGTGTAGCGACGTGTGTCCAAGCCAGTTATTACCACAAGAATTGCAATGGAGCGCCAAGGCTAAAGATCACCAACAACTAACTAAACTAAATATATTTGATTGTATCGACTGTGGTGCCTGTGCTTATGTTTGCCCTAGCCAAATTCCATTAGTGCAATATTACCGCGTTGCCAAAGCAGAAATTCGCCAGCAACAGCAACTCGACCTTAAGTCTGAAAAAGCTAAAGTGCGCTTTGAAGCGAGAAAACTTCGCTTAGAAAAAGAAAAACTTATTCGAGAAGAAAAACATAAAAAAGCCGCTGCCGCACGTAAAGCGACCATGAACAAAAAATCTGCCGATGGCGGCGATACGGCTAGTTCAGCTGTTGCTGCTGCACTAGCGAGAGTGAAAGCTAGAAAGAGTGCAAATGAAAAAGCAAAGAGCAGTAACGAGTTGCTAGTTACGAGTGACGAAAAGAGAGTAAGTGAATCGATAGTTACGAGTAGCGAAGAGCAAAAGTTAATCGTTGCAAGCCTCGAAGAAGATAAGCAAGATAAAAGTACTGCTGACAATAAAGCTGAAGATAAGAAAGCTAGAATAGCCGCCGCGATCGCAAAAGCTAAAGCGAAGGCCGAAACAAAAAAAGAATCGGAAAAAGAAATGAAAGACCCTCAGCTTATTTCAACTAATGAAAAAGCAAACTCAACAGCAGCCAAAACAACAACAGCTAGTACTGACGATAAAAAAGCTAGAATTGCTTTAGCAGTTGCAAAGGCAAAGGCTAAAGCCAAAGCAAAAAAAGAACAAGAACAAAAACAAGAACAAAAAAAGCAAGCTGACCGGTTACAAGTAACAACTCAAGTAATAACTAGTGAAGCACTGTCTCCCTTTAAATCTAGTAATGAAGAATCAGAATAATTATGGCCTTTTGGATAGCAAGCTCACCCCATAATCACAACCAAACAGAAACATCTGCCTTAATGCGAGTAGTAATTTATGCTTTATTACCCGGCATATTTGCCCAGTGGTACTTCTTTGGTTGGGGCAACATTATTCATATAGTATTAGCAGTTACCACCGCATTATCATGTGAATTTATCGCTTTATCACTTAGAAGCAAAAACAACAAAAAAAATATTCGCAAGCAACTTTTTGATGGTAGCGCCATACTTACAGCAATATTACTGGGTATCTGTTTACCGGCCATTGCGCCATGGTGGATTTCAGTTATTGGTGCAGCATTTGCTATTTTAGTTGTTAAGCAACTCTATGGTGGCTTAGGAAATAATCCCTTTAATCCAGCGATGGCAGCTTACGTTATGCTATTAATTTCATTTCCTATTCAAATGACATCATGGCAGCCACCATTATCTATAATGACTATTGATTTAGATTTTGCTAACACCATAACCACTATATTTACAGGTTTTACTAGTGATGGCTACTCAATAGAACAGCTACGTACTAACATAGATGGCTTTACAATGGCTACGCCATTAGACACGTTAAAAACTAATATAGGCCTAGGCTTTACTGTTTTTGAAACAGTACAGAACCACATATTCTCTACTAGTTCATCTTCAAGTTTAGGGTTTGCTTTGGGCTGGGAATGGATGAACATCGCTTTTCTTGCAGGTGGCTTGCTATTAATTACAAAAAAAGCCATTGCTTGGCAAACACCTTTTAGCTTTTTATTAAGTTTATTTGTATGCTCTTTTATTGCTTATAGCATCAACCCTGACAGTAGTGCCTCTACCCTTTTTCATTGGCTAACTGGTGGTAGCATGTTAGGCGCTTTTTTTATTTTAACCGACCCCGTTTCTGGCGCTACCAGTGTAAAGGGTCGATTAATTATTGGTGCACTGGCAGGTTTATTAGTGTATTTAATACGAACATATGGCGGCTATCCTGATGGTGTTGCCTTTGCTGTTTTACTTTGTAACATGGCAGCACCTTTGGTCGACCAATATACTCGCCCGCGTACTTATGGTCATGATATTGATACCGCTAAAGTTTCAATGCTTAAGGAAAAAACAGATAAGCAAGGAGAGGTTAAATAATGACGACTCCACTCTCTAATAATGAAGTTAATAAAAAAGCTAATAAAGAGACTGAGAAAAAGTCTGCTTTTCGTTTACCCATACAAAAAAACAGTCAAATATTGGCAATATTCGCGATTGTTTGTACTGCCATTGTTGGCTTAATTAATGAGTTAACAAAAGATAAAATTGAAGCACAAGCACGACTACAACTATTAAATACCCTGCACAGTATTATTGAGCCTAGTCGTTATAATAATGATATTACTCAAGATTGTGTTAGCTTAAGTTCGCCTTTACTTGGTGGCTCAAAAAACAGTTCCCAAAGCAGTACCAAAGATAAGAATACAAACCAAACTGCTTATATCGCCCGTAACAATGCTAAGCCGATAGCAATTGCCATAACAAGCACAGCACACGATGGTTACAATGGAAATATTGAGCTTATTGTTGCTATTAATATGGATGACAGTATCAGTGGCGTTCGGGTATTAACACATCAAGAAACCCCTGGGTTAGGCGATAAAGTTGAACTAAGGAAAAGTGATTGGATCCATAGCTTTAATGGTAAAAAATTACTGTCTGAAAAAGATAGTCGTTGGGGGGTTGCTAAAGATGGCGGTATGTTTGATCAATTTACAGGCGCAACCATCACCCCTAGAGCTACCGTTAAAGCAGTAAGAAAAACACTACTTTTTTTTAAAAACAACAAAAATTCACTGTTAACACTTCCTAATAGTTGTCTGATAAAAAATCAAGCACCTCAAGTTAAAGATGAAAAAGAAAGTGAGGCAACTAATGAGCATTAGCAATGAAAACTCATCAATTGAAAATTCAGCAAGCGATTCACCCACACTTAGCACTGAATTAGAAGATAAGTCCAAAGGTAATTCCAAAGGTAAGTCAGCTGAAAAAGCGTTAGCCAAGCAAGCCCTTAAAGCTGAATATAAAGAATTAGCTATTCAAGGCTTGTGGAAAAACAACCCTGGCTTAGTTCAACTATTAGGGCTTTGCCCATTACTTGCCGTAACGGCAACGGTAACCAATGCCTTAGGTTTAGGACTAGCAACTTTACTGGTTTTAGTGTGTTCTAATGCCACTGTTTCAGCCATTCGTCATTGGGTACCTAAAGAAATTCGCATCCCTATTTTTGTATTAATTATTGCGGCTTTTGTTACTTGTGTTCAATTATTAATGAACGCATATACTTACGGAATTTATCAATCGTTAGGTATATTCTTGCCCTTAATAGTGACCAACTGCGCCATCATAGGTAGGGCTGAAGCGTATGCTTCTAAAAACCCAATAAAGCAGGCAAGTTTTGATGGCTTAATGATGGGTACAGGTTTTGCGTTAGTTTTGGTTATATTAGGCGCTATTCGAGAGGTTTTAGGACAAGGAACCTTATTTGATGGTGCTAATTTACTACTTGGCGACTGGGCTAGTGTTTTACGGATTGAAGTAATGCATTTAGATAGTCAATTTTTATTAGCTATACTACCTCCGGGCGCATTTATTGCCATGGGTTTTATCATTGCCCTTAAAAATGTTATTGATGCCACTATAAAGCAGCGCCAGCCAAAAGTAGAAAAACAAGCTATCGAGCGAGTTAGAGTTAACTTTGAATCATAGAAAAAAGTAACGAGATACGAGTTGCGAAGAACCAAAAAAATTAGTAGCGAGATATTAGTCGCGAGTGAAGAAAAATAAAAAAACAGTGATAATAAAAAATGAATAAAGAAAAGCGTTTGGAGATTTTAACTAGACTGCGCGATAACAACCCAACGCCAACCACTGAGCTAAATTTCAGCACTCCCTTTGAATTGCTAATAGCAGTATTACTGTCTGCTCAAGCTACCGATGTTAGTGTAAATAAAGCAACAGCTAAGTTATATCCAATAGCCAACACGCCACAAGCAATACTCGATTTAGGGCTTGAGGATTTAATATCTTACGTGAAAACTATTGGCTTATTTAATACCAAAGCTAAAAACACCTTAAAAACCTGTAAAATGTTAGTTGAATTATATGGCGGTGAAGTCCCTGAAAATAGAGCAGCACTTGAAGCATTACCAGGCGTTGGCAGAAAAACCGCTAATGTAGTGTTAAATACTGCTTTTGGCTGGCCCACTATTGCAGTAGACACTCATATTTTTCGTGTGAGTAACCGCACTAAGCTAGCAATAGGAAAAAATGTTGATTTGGTCGAGCAAAAACTATTAAAAGTCGTCCCGAAAGAATTTAAAGTTGACGTTCATCATTGGTTAATATTGCATGGCCGCTATACCTGTGTTGCACGCAAACCAAGATGTGGCTCATGTATTATTGAAGATTTGTGTGAATACGCGTTAAAAACAGAGATATAAAAAACGTTAATAAGTTAAGCGAATAGTAACTAAGTTAATACAAGCCAATACAAATTAATACAAGCTAAAAATAGCGAGAGGAATAACAGTGAAATTTTTACACTCCATGATACGCGTTAGAAATATTGAGCAATCATTAGACTTTTACATCAACAAACTCGGCTTAATAGAAACAAAACGCGTTGATGTACCCGAAGGGAAATTCTCACTAATATTTTTGGCCACAGCCGTTGGTGAAGCTGAAATAGAACTAACCCATAATTGGGACTCGGAAGAAGTCTATAATAGCGGTCGTAACTTCGGTCATTTAGCGTTTGAAGTAGATAACATTTATCAAACTTGCCAGCATTTACAAAACAGCGGCGTGGTGATTAACCGACCTCCTCGTTGTGGAAGAATGGCTTTTGTTAAATCTCCTGATAATATTTCCATTGAGTTATTACAAAAAGGCAAAGCACTAGCACCACAAGAGCCATGGTTAAGTATGGAAAACATTGACGCTTGGTAACACCTTGAGACTATTTCAACCAAACAGCACAGCATATTCAATATAATTTGACCAATTCATTTTTAAAGTAGTAAAAATAACATGGCACTAAAAGCAACAATTTACAAAGCTACTATTGAACTTGCCGATATGGATCGTAATTATTACGATTCTATGCAATTAACCATAGCACAACACCCTTCTGAAACAGATCAACGGCTTATGGTGCGTTTAATTAGCTATATTTTAAATGCCCATAATGATTTGCAATTTGGCAAAGGCGTTAGTGATGAAGATGAAGCCGTAATTTGGCAAATAAACTACAGTGATGAAATTGCTTTATGGATTGAATTAGGCCAAATAGACGAAAAACGCATTAAAAAAGCCTGTAATAAAGCGGCAAAAGTGAAACTTTATTGTTATGGCTCAAGCGTAGAAACTTGGTGGTCACAATCACAAAATGCGTTAAATAAATTCCCAAAACTTAGCATTGAGCAATTTGATACTGACACAACTGATGCGTTAGTTAAGCTGCTAAACAGAACAATGGAGTTTCAATGCAGTATTCAAGATGGTCAATTATGGCTAAGCTGTGGTGATGAGTCGCTATTAATAGAAACAAAAAAGTTAAAAGACTCACAATAGCTCAATAAACAAGAACAAGAACAAGAACAAGAACAAGAACAACGAGACCAATATGATTAGAAAAAAACTTTTTTTACGCTTAATCGTGAGTGTGTTAACAACCTATTTAATCAACTCACCTTTTATTTTTGCTACGCCTAGCAGCATATCTTTAGAACAAGTGACTAAAGACGTTACCTACTTAGCAAGTGATGACTTAAAAGGACGTGGAAATTTTTCTAGCGAACTTAGCCACGCAGCAAATTATATCGCTAAGCGTTTCAAAGAAAGTGGTTTAATAGGCGCTGATGGTATAGCTGCACAAGGTTTTTTACAAACATATCAAGTAACAAAAATTAGCCCCAAAAAACTTAGTTTGGTTTTAAATGGTCAAACACTTTCTTCTGAAAACTTAACGATAGCCAGCACTGTTGGTAGCGTTTCGTGGCAGATAGCTAACGGTGTGAAAACCAGTCAATTTAACGTTCACGGCATAGGCATAGGAAAAGGCAAAGACAATGATATACGAGCAGTTCTTGACAATATCAACAAACAAGGTGGAAATCATCTGGTTTTAGTAAATCCTGCTCATAAAGAACTATTCAAACGTTATCAGCACTTCTTTAAACAAGGGTTAACTAAACTAGGTCAAGAAGAGCGCAATAAAACTCAAGGTGGCACTATTGTTATGGCGCTTACGAGCACAACAATTGAAGAAATTAAGAACGTAAACGTTACAAGCAAAAATGCTATCAGCACGAGTGAACTCACAAACGTCATTGCAATATTACCCGGTAAAACCAAATCTAACGAAGTGGTACTTTATTCGGCGCATTATGATCATTTAGGTATGAAAAATACTGAAGAAGATAATATTTTTAATGGCGCCGATGATGACGCTTCAGGCACTGCTGCTATTATCAATATTGCCCAGTATTATGCCAAGCAGGGAAATAATGATCGCACCCTAATGTTTGCCGCTTTTAGCGCAGAAGAAATTGGCGGTTTTGGTTCTCGATATTTTTCAAAACAATTAGATCCTAAAAAAATCACCGCAATGATTAATATTGAAATGATTGGCAAACCCTCTAAATTCGGAGCTGGCACACTTTGGATGACAGGTATGGAACGTTCGGATTTAGGAGAACAATTAAATTTAGCATTAGCTAAATCGGGTAAAAAAATACACAAAGATCCCTACCTTGAACAAGGTTTGTTTTATCGATCAGACAATGCAACCTTAGCAAAACTAGGTGTGCCAGCACATAGTTTTAGTAGCACTCAGTTAGACAAGGACGAGCATTATCATCAAGTAAGTGATGATCTATCCTCATTAGATTTACCGTCTTTACACAAAGTTATAGAAACGCTTGCCATTGCTACTCAACCTTTAGTTAACGGAACAATTACCCCATCACGCATAGATGTAAAGAAAATAGCCGATAAAGGACTCATTTATTAATTTGGTCTACTGAATAAGTCTTGCTGTTTAAGTTAGGCTGCAATAACCTCAAGTGGACAGCGCATTTGAAACTCTAGTTTGTTTTTTCCTTCAATCTGAAAACCATGACGTAAATAAAGCCCTCTAGCAGGATTTTTTAATAATACGTTTAGGGTTATAGGCAACTGAAGTTGTAATGCTCTTTTTTTTACAACCGCTAAAACTTTACTGCCAATGCCCTGCCCTTGATATTGAGGGAGTATTTGTAATTGCCTAATATGTAGGCTTTTACTGGTATCTTTAAGTGAAACAACACCCAGTTTTAGCAAACCAATAGGCTTACGATCACGCAAAATAATATGAGAGTCATAATAATGCTCTTTTATTCGCTTAAGATGCTGTTCGTTTGTTAGCTTTATTTTGGCATCAGCTAAATGTTTAAACATTGATTTTTTTCTTAAGATTAGCAAAAAATCTAAATCTTCATGCTTTGCAGCCCTAAAGCCAATGGTAAATTTCATTCAAATAATTAGTTATTCTGTTGTATAAGATAAGTATAACAATATTTATTTAAAATCCGCTTATATTAAATCAGGCTTATATCAAATCAGGTCTATAGTAAATCAGATAAGGGGCTTCGTACGCCATTGGCTCCATGTTCAAGCACGTGAGTATAAATTTGGGTGGTACGTAAATCACTATGACCCAATTGCTCTTGTAATGTGCGTATGTCTGCGCCTCGTTGCAATAAGTGCGTGGCAAATGAATGACGCAATGTGTGGCAGGTGACGCGTTTATTAATATTTGCTTGTTTGGCCGCTAGTTTTACTGTTTTTCTCAGCGATGTTTCATTAATATGATGCCTTCTTATCAACGATGTTTCAGGATCGACACTTAGACGTGCTGACGGGAACAAGTAATGCCATCCCAACTCTTTAGCAGCAGAGGGATGTTTTCTGCTTAATGCATAAGGCAACCAAACCCCTTGATAATCATTATTTTTTATATCTTGATTAAAATGTAATTTAACAGCTTCTATTTGTTGTTTTAATGGTACGATTAACTCTTTGGCTAATGTTACTCTTCGGTGTTTCCCGCCTTTACCATGCCAGATTTGTAATGATAAATAATCAAAATCAATGTCTTGAACTCGAAGGTGCATAGCTTCCATTAAGCGTAAACCACTACCGTACATTAACTGACATGGCAGCATGTAATTGCTATTAAGCGCGTTTAATAGCTTTTTTACTTCTTCGATGGTTAATACCTCAGGAAGTTTTGGTTGATTTCGACTCTTGTTGAAATTAAGGTCTAAGCTGAGCGGTTTTTTTAAAATATGCTTATAGAGAAATGAAATTGCATTAAGCGCTAGCGCTTGAGTTTTTGGGGCAAGATTAAGTTGATTAGTTAAATAATTAAGAAATAATTCAACTTCTTGGTCATAACAATCTGAAGGATGCCTTTTATCGCAAAAGTTAATATAGGCCTTAATCCAATATAAATAGCTTTGAGTTGTTCTTTTAGCGTAACGCATTGTCCACATTTGTTCTTTTACATACGTTAAAAATAATGAGCCCATTTTAAATCCTTTTATAATGCGAGTATGTTTTTATACACAGTATAGCTGTAATTCCCCCTTTCCACCGTAAATAGGGAATTTAATGATTTATATATCAAAAATAACTTTGCTTTATAGGTATAACCAATTGATCTATAGAAGGTAGTGAAGTATATTCATTAAATTATAAAAAATTAGGATGATACAAAAGGTGGGGAAAGGCATCTTTTATTCGTCTAATAAGCTGTTATATCACTAGGTGATCAATTTGGATAAGGAGTTAAATTGAAAAAAGTCAATCCATTTAAACCGCATAGCCCTGTGCCTACAGCTATGTTTGCAGGAAGAAGTAGTGAAGTTGATACCTATGAAACAGCTTTATTTCAAACTAAGAGTGGCAATCCGAGCAATATATTAATTACAGGTGAAAGAGGGATTGGTAAGTCTTCTCTATTAACATTATTTAAGCCTTTAGCTAACGGCGAAATTTTATCGCCCGATTACGGTGCATTCAACTTTATAACTCTGAATACTATTATATCTACAGGTACTAACTTAGTAACATTTATCCAATTAATTCAGCGAAACTTAAAAAGACAACTGAATAAAGAAGAAACGTTAAGAAAAGTTATGGGGGGTACATGGGATTTTGTTCAGAGAATTAAAGTAATGGATTGTGGAATAGAAAAAACATCTCAAACAAGTGATCCCGACTTGGTAATAGATGATTTCGCATATTCTTTGGCAGAAACCTGCAATAGAGTTTGTGAGTCCTCTAAAGGGGAGAAAGCTAAAGATGGTATTATCATTTTTATAGATGAAGCTGATAATGCGTGTGAAGATCTACAAATAGGTTACTTACTTAAAGCAACAACTGAGCTGTTGCAGCAAAATGGTTGCCAAAAAGTTATGTTTGTCGTGGCTGGCTTAAATGAAATAATCGAGAAGTTATCCAAATCACATGAATCATCGTTACGTATATTCACTCAAATGAAGGTTAAAGAACTTAAACCAGAAGACCGTCATTATGTTGTAGATAGAGGTTTAGAAGAAGGTAATAAGATAAATCAGGAACAAACTACAATATCGACTGCGGCCAAAACACATATATCTACTTTATCGGAGGGGTATCCTCACTTTATACAGCAGTTTGCTTATTCAGCTTTTGAAGCTAATACAGACGGAGAAATATCAGCAGATGATGTGTTAGGAGGTGCTTTTGAACAAGGTGGTGCTATTGATGCTATTGGCTCTAGATATTATGCATCTCAATATCATGAACAAATTAAATCGGATGAATATAGAGAAGTCCTATCGATAATGGCTGAAAACCTTAACTCGTGGATAAAAAAGAGTGAGATACGCGAAAAATTTTCTGGTAAAGATCAAACGTTAAGTGATGCATTAAAGGCTCTAACTAGCCGAAAAATTATTCTTCGAAACTCATCAAAACTTGGAGAATATAGGTTACAACAGAGAGGTTTTGCGTTGTGGATAAAGATGTTTGGTGAGCGAAAAAAGTGATATAACAAGCCATTCAAGCAGGACAAAAAACAGTTTGCTGTTTCGTTCCTCAACATTATAGCAAACAATTTTTTGCCTCTTAATGGGGCGTTATATGCTAATAAAAATTAGCTTTAATTTAAGAGCTTTCTAGTGCAAAGTTTCACGCTAAACAGGGTTTGCATCAGCATTAATAAGCATGGCCTCTTTTACCTTTTTCAAAGGTGGCAATGCTATTAATTTTGTTCAACCTTTCGCGTGTAGCGTAAAAGTTCACGGTTTGGTTATTTTATTACGAGTGCGTTTAATTTATTGTATAGCTTGGTTTTACCATCACTGCATATAACAAGGCGTGCAAACGGACACGCAACAGTTGGCCATCGCTTCGCGATTATAGCCAACCATTACTTAGCCGCTTAACGCGGCGTTATATGCTAATAAAAATTAGCGTTAAATAAAGTGCTTTCTAGTTCAGTGTTTTTCGCTAAATCTGGTTTGCATCAGCATTAATAAGCATTGCCTCTTTTACCTTTTTCAAAGGTGGCAACGCTATTAATTTTGTTCAACCTTTCGCGTGTAGCGTAAAAGTTCACGGTTTGGTTATTTTATTACGAGTGCGTTTAATTTATTGTATAGCTTGGTTTTACCATCACTGCATATAACAAGGCGTGCAAACGGACACGCAACAGTTGGCCATCGCTTCGCGATTATAGCCAACCATTACTTAGCCGCTTAACGCGGCGTTAGCATTACTAAATGGAGATTGGTGCAATTATTAAACTGAGTAGTTACTTTCATATTAATGGTGAAACGGCTTTACATAAAAACTTTTTGTTTTGGTTTGCGACTTTATTCCCATTAATTTTAGCTTTTTGTTTTGCATATCCTTTATCACATGGACTTAAATTGTCAGGAACTGTTGAAGCGTATTCTAATTTTATTTCAATATTTAAATTACCTTTATGGATTGCGTCTGGAAGCTTGATACTCGGAGTAACAGTTAGTCGGTTCCATAGCTCAGAGCAGCGAGCTATAACAATTAAACAAAGTATAAATCAAAATAACTTTGCTAATTACTTAAACCACCGAGATCATTTTCAAAAATACCTAACCCCAATAGCTGCAAATTTTGATGTAGAAGTAGATCCCTTTAAGATATACGGCATTATTTTTAGTTCCTCTACACCATATAATGCAAACGTAAAATTGTCAGATGGAATATTTGACTTCTTTTCCGAAAAATTAGAAACAGAGTTTTGGTCAAAAATGAAATTTTCAGCGCCAAATTTCACTAATCAAGAGGTTAATATTTATTTCCCCAGGTTTGCTAAATCAATTGGCATTAATGCAGAAAATATTACTCTAAGTGACTTTGAAGAATTAAAGACATTATTAGTTAAAATTCGGAAAATATATCGCCGTGCTATGGAGTATGGAATAACTAGAGAAACATCAGAATCTTTCCAAGAAATAGAAGAATCTGGATTTTCTATGCTAATAGGTGAGTTTAGTCAGTGGGCACATGAAAACAACTTTAAGAAGCGGTGGCCGTAATGCTAACAAGTCACTTAAAAGGACAAATAACAGTTGGTTTTTGCTCCTTCGTCGCTTATTTTAACCAACTATTATTTGCCTCTTAGTGAAGCGTTATATGCAAAGGAGTTATGCGCATGAATATCAATGCAACATTTATCGGTGAGCTAGTATTTTATTCTATGTTTATCGTTGGTGCTTTAAGTTATTACTTAGGTAAACGTAAAACAACCACACCCAAAATAGCTACATTAATTGGTGTTTTGTTGTGTATAACACCACCACTGAATATTGCCTATTTAATTGTTTTAATGTTGAAAAATGATGTTGTATCAAATTCAAACATTGAAACTTCAGTGTAATCTGCATATAACAAGGCGTGCAAACGGACACGCAACAGTTGGCCATCGCTTCGCGATTATAGCCAACCATTACTTAGCCGCTTAACGCGGCGTTATATGCTAATAAAAATTAGCGTTAAATAAAGTGCTTTCTAGTTCAGTGTTTTTCGCTAAATCTGGTTTGCATCAGCATTAATAAGCATTGCCTCTTTTACCTTTTTCAAAGGTGGCAACGCTATTAATTTTGTTCAACCTTTCGCGTGTAGCGTAAAAGTTCACGGTTTGGTTATTTTATTACGAGTGCGTTTAATTTATTGTATAGCTTGGTTTTACCATCACTGCATATAACAAGGCGTGCAAACGGACACGCAACAGTTGGCCATCGCTTCGCGATTATAGCCAACCATTACTTAGCCGCTTAACGCGGCGTTATATTCTCGGAGAAAGTGGTGCAATCAAAAGGATTCTATTTATTCGGCTCAATAGTTACTCTGCTTTCATTTTTCATTATATATTTTGAGCAAATTCCATATATCAAATATGATGACAAGTATATTTCGGTTAGTTACATTGAAAACGAATACAACAAAACTAAAGCTATAGAAAAAAAAGCCTTTGATTTTGCACTTAAAAAGCAAGATTTAGATATGTTAAAGGCTATTTATCATCAAAGGCTATTAGCAGAACAACGATCAAAAGAGTTGTCAATTAAAGGCTTAGATCTAGCAAAATCGATTGCACAATTAATAATTATTATTGCTGTTAGTTTCATGTTAACTGGACTGGCGAAGCAAAGAGAATATAACAAGAAAATCAACAAGGACACGTAACAGTTGGCTACGTTTCGCTTCGCTACACAATTTTAGCCAACTATTACTTAGCCTGTTATTTGGGCGTTATATGCCACCACTTGTTCTAGTTATTTTATTTTGGTGTTTTATCTAAGAATTTCGCGCTTGTTTCCATTCTTTTTTATGGTAACTTTAGCGCAGTAAGATCGGTTTGTGTTTTTGGCTACACAGTTTTCGCCTAAGTTTTTTCGGTGTAAATAATTAGCCAAAGTATAAAAGGCTCAAATTCAAGGCTTGTGGCAAAGTGGCGGTTCGTTGTTAGCTCTACTCATTCCATTTAATAACCTTTTGTGTTTTTTAAAAGTTAAGTGTTTTCTAAGTAAAACACATATAACAAGGCATTCAATCGGACAAATAACAGTTGGCTTTCGTTCGTGCCTCACTTATTTTAGCCAACTATCATTTGCCGCTTAATGTGG
Organism: uncultured Colwellia sp.; assembly: GCA_963974965.1. Taxonomy (GTDB): domain Bacteria; phylum Pseudomonadota; class Gammaproteobacteria; order Enterobacterales; family Alteromonadaceae; genus Colwellia. The sequence goes on from CAXBEX010000027.1 coordinate 28,118, forward strand.
CGTTATATGCTAATAAAAATTAGCTTTAGATAAAGTACTTTCTAGTGCATAGTTTTTCGCTAAAGTTGGATTGCATCAGCATTAATAAGCATTGCCTCTTTTACCTTTTTCAAAGGTGGCAACGCTATTAATTTTGTTTAACCTTTCGTGTGTAGTGTAAAAGTTCACGGTTAGGTTTTATTATTACGGGTAACTTAAAAGCGTGCAGTGTTTGGTTTAACTACCGTTGCATATAACAAGTTGCTCAAACGGACAAATTACAGTTGGCTGCGCTCGTTCCTCGCACATTTTAGCCAACCGCAATTTGCCCCTTAGCAAAGCGTTATGCGTTTCACAACGGAGTAACCTGATAGATGGATGATTTTTTAAAGGGTGTTTATATTAGTGAGGTTAAAAAGCAGTGTGAGTTTGGTCTTGCTGCAATCAAGTACCTGAACCATGCATTACAGCAAACTAATAACCGTGATTTAAAAAAAGAAGAATCTAGTTTCTACCATTCTGAAGTCTTTAGACAAATTCATAGCTTCTTAACACATGCTAGTAACGTCTCTAGAATTATCTGGCCTCCACAATTCAAACAAAAGAAAAAAGAAACCGATGAAGAATATGAAAAACGCTTACAACAGAACGACAAAGTTGTAAGAGGAAGAGTTTTAAAGAAAGAGTATGATTTAGAAGATTCAAATCCTTTAAAACAAAGGACATTACGTGATCACTTAGAGCATTACGATGAACGTCTAGATCATTGGAGAAATAACAATATAAATAGAGTTATTGTAAGCGATATCATTGGACCAGCTAATACAATCGTTGGCGCTGCTGAATCAGGATTAATGCGTTGGTTTGATCCAACCCGAAATGTTTTTAAATTTCGGGGAGAGGAATTTGATCTTCAAACCATTGCAACGGCTATCGATGCAATTCTTTCAACTTCTCGTACACTAGAAAATGAGTTGAGAGAAAGGCGCTTTAATACCGCATAACAAGTCATTCAAAAGGACAAGAAACAGTTGGTTTTTGCTCCTTCGTCGCTTATTTTAACCAACTATTTCTTGCCTCTTAATGAGGCGTTATAAGGAGTATCGAATGCAAGTGTCAATCTTATGGGCAGCGGTCGCGATGAGTTTTGTCACATTTCTAGTTCATACCTTTATTGGTGGACCCAGAGTCGCGGGCCCTTTGTTAAAAAATACTTCACTTCCTATTGCCTCAAAATGGTTAAATTATTATTGCTGGCATATTACGACTATTTACACTTTTTTAATGGGGGGCGCTTATGCATATGTAGCGCTTAACCCAAACAAACCAGAGTTGGTTGTGTTTCTTAGTATCTTAAATGTTTCTCTTGCAATACTCAGTGCTATGGTTGCAATTAAAGGGAATATTAATCCATTTCGTTTTCCGTCTACTTCACTATTTGCAACTGTTTCATTATTAGGGATAATTAGTTTATTGGTGTAAACCTCCTTATAACAAGCAAATTAATCAGGACAAATAACAGTTGGTTTTTGCTCCTGCGTCGCTTATTTTAACCAACTGTAATTTGCCCATTATTTGGGCGTTAGGTATTACAAGGAGAGTTGAAGCATGAAATCACTGTTATTTTTTATACTAACTATTATCCAATTTAATGTGTTTGCTGGAGATATATCCAAAGTTTTTGGTAATGGAGTTTTTGATACTGTTTGGGGGCAATCAGTAGATGATATTAAAAAAGTATTTCCCTCTGCCAAAGAAGAGCATTATGGTGAAATCACTCAACTAGTTGTTGATGATAATCGTAAAGTTTTAGGCTTAAATCGAGATAAAAATTCAAAAATTAAATTTTCCTTTGATTCTGAAAAAAGATTGAATGGTGTCGCAGTCTATTTTAACGGTGACCAGTTCCCTTCATTATTAGTAAAGTTAAACACATTATTTGGTGAATACATTAAACAAGGGACTACTGGCGTTACATACATGCAGTGGAAACAGGATAACTCCGTAACAATAACCTTATCTGCTATACCTTCCTCGTATAGCATGGATACAATTTTTTCAATTGGTTATTATGGCTTAGATAAACCAGATGTATCAAAAAAAGAGTTGGGCTTTTAAGTAATACCTAACAAGGGTTTTCAAGTCGGACAAATTACAGTTGGCTTTTTGTTCGTGCCTCACTTATTTTAGCCAACTGCAATTTGCCGCTTAAAACGGCGTTAGCAGGCACTACTTATTCTTTAAAGTTTTTGTAGCGTTTGGTATTTCACTTCAAAGGTTTGGTATTTGTTTCCTTCCTTTTTTGTGTCTAATTTTAGTTTTTAATTGATTGATAAGCATTTTTTGTTATTGTTTATTAATCATGGTTTGGTGGTTAAGTAGTGCAGCGTATTTTTTGCTTCTCACTTCCATTAATTGAATTTTTGCGTTGTTGGTGGTTTTAGTGTTTTAACTAACCTTGCTGCTAACAAGCAAATCAATCAGGACAAAAAACAGTTGGCTTTTGCTTATATGGACTCCTCGTATTGTACAAGAAAA
>CAXBEX010000028.1:0-27274 GCA_963974965.1 uncultured Colwellia sp.
ACCTCTTCGCTAGCCCTTATATAGCTCAAACACTGGCTTCACCTAAAACTGCTGGCTGTACACAACAGATGACAGAAACATAACAATAAACAATCGAGATAATAGTTGAGCTGATACGAATTCAAATGCTGATAACGGCGTCGCTTTTAAACGTTTTAACACCGCATTTTTTCGATAACGAACAATCACATAACCTACACCGAAAAGGCAACTAAACATCATATTCATGCCGAGAATTCCAGGGAGAACCCAATCAATATAGCGAATTTTTTTACCTGTTGTTTCTAAACGGAAATAACCATCAAGTTGAGCGCTAAATATTTTTTCTACTAAATAACTCTTAGCTGATTCATTATTAACCCAGTATTGACTTGTCGAGGGTGCAATAACAAAATCTATCGTATGACGGGTTAGCTTACTTTTAGCCGCTTCTATACTTTCATAATTAATGTAATCAATAAATCGAATTTTTTTAAAGGGATCTTCTTTGTCTTTTGTTTGAGTTACACTTTTAGCAGCAGTATTAATAATACCGACTTTATAGGCAGAGCGACCATCACCAGAAAATATGATTGAAAAACCGATAAGTAAAAGCACCGGAAATATCAAATTCCAACTTAGGGACGACTTATCTCGAAAAAACTCAATGTTACGCGCTTTAAATACAGCAAAAAAACGTTTTATATTCATATGTATACTTATGCTTATGCTTATGCTCTTAAGGAGTGCCCAGTTAAATGTAAAAACAAGTCATCTAAATTAGCCGATTTCACATGTAGGCCTTCCAAAGAAACTTTATTTTCCATTAGCATAGCTAATGTTTTCTCAACATTATTAGTGGTAATTTCTACTCTATCTGACAATATTGTCCATTGATTTTGCTCAACTAATAGTGAAGGAACTTGTTGCTTAGGCAAATAAATAAAAACATCTTTAAAATGTTTACTCAATAACTGATGTGGTGTTCCAGATTCAATTATTTTACCTTGATCCATAATGACAATATCATCACAAAGCTGTTCAGCTTCATCCATATAGTGTGTCGTTAGGATAATGGTTTTGTTTTGCGCTTTGATATTTTTTATTAATTGCCAAAAATTTCGCCTCGCATGGGGATCTAATCCTGTCGTAGGTTCATCTAGGAAAATAATTTCAGGGTCATTTATCAACGCTAAAGCAAGCAGCAGTCGTTGTCTTTGCCCACCTGATAGTAAACGGTTATCTCGGTCTAAAAAATCACTCAAATCACAAAGTTCAATAAGTTTGTTTTGAGCCAAGGTATGTTGATAAAAGGCGGCAAACAAATTCAAGGTTTCTTTAACCGTTAAAAAATCTTGCAAAGCCGTATGTTGAAATTGAATGCCTATTTGCTGTGATATATTGTTATCAACTTCTTTACCTTGGTTTGCTTTATTTTGGTTTTCTTTATTTTGATAAACCACAGAACCAGAACTAGCTCTAATAATTCCTTCCATGATCTCGATGGTGGTGGTTTTACCTGCACCGTTAGGGCCTAAAAGACCAAAACAATGTCCTTGTTTAACGTTGAAACTTATATCATTAACCGCAATAACATCTTTGTATTGCTTAGTTAACGCTTCAACACAAATGGCAACACTCATGCTTTACAAATCCTTATTGATACTCTTCACTTTATTGTACTGAACTTATTCTAAATAACATTAGATTTTTATTGATAATAATTATCATTTGCATTTAACTTGTTGTTAGTTTACTTTAGATACAAAGAGAAATAGCCACAAAGACAAAAGAGAGGATATAATTATGAAGACTAAAATACCTAACACAGAGATTAACAACACTAAAGTACAGGTTGAATTATCTAGTAATATACTTAAACAGTTACTTAAATCAGGACTACTCCATGGTCGTGATTGTAAATGCTTAAACGCAAGCGCCAAACAAATCCTTTGGCAAGCATTATTAGCAACAAGTGCAGACGATGAAATACATTCGGAGAGTTATTTATGTGCCTAAAAGCTTCTTCAGAATTTTTACAGCTTGAAAATTGGCTGACAATATTAATTACTACCTATAAAGATCAGCCAACTTGCGGGTTAGCTAAAACAATTAATTACTATTTAGACTACTTATTAAGCCATGAAGATATTAATTCCTGTGGTAAAAAACGCTGTGAATATTTAGTTATGCGAAAGTTTTGGGAGTGGCAGGCTCAAAATTAGCTTGCTAAAGACATAATAACTCTCGATTTCAAAAACTGTTCAAGGTCTTTTTTTCCCGTAAAACCATAAGTATTACAAACCTCATTAATACTCTGCTTTTGCATAATACGACTGATAAAGACTAACAAAGTATTATCTTCAAATGCTGTTGAATTAGAAAGTTGCAGCCTTAGCCATAAATGCAAACTAAAAACACAACTTGAATACTGCCTGTGGCCTTGAGCAAACGCTTCAATATTTGCTTTATCTCGTCTGGTTAACTTGATGTAGAGTATCGGAGGACAATAATGCAGAATTAGCGCCACCAACTCTGCAGTTAACTGCTTATATTCCTGCGTTAATAAATAATCAAAACTTCGATAAAATTCTGTACTAATATCATCAAGCGCCATTGTCCCTGCTTTAGAAAGTGCCTTTAACACTAACGCTGATTGCTCACCACTTGCTTTATCTTTAGTAAAACCTATGCGCGCTACCTTAAAGTCATTTTTTAACCAAAAAGAAAGTAAGGCGTTAGTTGCGCCAAAACTCGAGGCTAGAAAATCAGCACCTTGTGATGTTGAAAAGTCAGTTATTTTATCTAAAAAGTAAGTACCTATACCTTGCTGTTGTAATTGAGGGTGTACTGCAATGCGCATTACTCGCATATAATGGTAATTAAAGGCGTACTCAATGCCACATTGGGTTAATAACGATTGCGGTACAAAGTGATTTTTCAAGCGTCTTTTAGATTGATTTACCGCGCTAATTTCTTCAACTTCAATAATGTTGCCACTAAAGCTACCTTCGTTAATCAATAATGCCACCGCAACGACTTGTTGCTTTGTTTTTTCTTGGGATAACAAACACACCAGTTGCACCTGCTTATTATCCAAAAGCATTTTTACATCACTTGGTTTTGTTTGATAGTGAGCAGTAACTAACACAGAAAATATTTGCTTGAACAATGCCTCATCTTCTGCGAGTTCAACACCACTAAATTGTTTAAACAGCAGTTGTGAAGGGTTGCTTTTTTGCACATTCACATGAAGTGTTGGCAGCTCAGAATTTAACAAACACGCGTCAAAAACTAACTTTTCTAGCGGATCATTAACTCTCCACCGAATAGGTTCATGAATATGTAAGCTTCGCCATTGAGGATATTTTACCGCTAATGTTTCCTGAAATTTTAAAGTGAACCCTCGCCCTGCCCCTTCATATCCATGAATGGTACTAGCAAACACCAAACGAGAATGATTCACTAGTAATTGCTCAAGTAAATAAATAGGAATAGCCGCTGCTTCATCTACTAGCACTAAACTGGCGTCTATTTCCTTCTTAAGTAATTGATCAATAATAACAAATTCAACCGATCCATTTTTGTCAATAAACTTACCCTTTTGAAGTTCGCCATTTGGCAAGCTTGCTGCTAGCTGACTAAAAAACACAGTTAACGATCCAACATCCACCGCCGTAATGACTAACCGTAATGTATTCTCTTTTGTTGCCGTTTTTAATAATTGTCCGCAAGCAATAGCCAAAGCAGAAGACTTTCCTCGCCCTCTATCAGCCGTTAATACAAGGGGGTTATTTCTTTTGCCCTTAAGCACTTTTATAACCGCTTCAACTGCCGTTACTTGCTCTTGGGTTACACAGTTGTATGTTAATAACGCACGCGATTTGTTAATAATTTCATGAGTACTGGTAGGCTTTAAAACGGGTAAGTAAGGCTGATTCTGGTCAATAACAACGTGCTGTGAGAAATTATTTAACAAGTTAAAAAAACGTTTATAAAAAAGGCTTTGTGTTACTTGTGACATGTCATTGATTAAAAAAAATAATATGCCGCCTGCCACTAATGTTCCTGATAACCCTGCAAAGGCATCAATAGATAAGTCTGCTCCTTGAAAAACGACAAAATGACTTTCACTGCCTAATTTATCTCGAAAACGTTGCTTGGTAACATTTGATTTTATATTTTCATTTTCACCATAAATTAGCCAAGTGTTTTCACTGTATTTAGCACCATCACAACTATTACTATCTATTAATGTTAATAAAGCGCTAGCCCAATAATTATCACCAACAAGCACAATTAAGCGTCGCTCATTTAACATCAGTGCTTGTTGCTGATAATAATGAAACCAAGGAGAAAATTCTTTATTTTGCATAGTAAATAAATTTAGGTAATTAATTCTATATAGAGCAATAGTTTATCAAGCTATCGAGACTACACCAATAAAATAAAAACAAAACAATGTTGAAATTAGTTTGAAAATGTATTATTTCTTCCTTATGTTGATATTGATTAGATAAATTTTTTAAGAGTAAGCCGATGGTAAATGATGATGACTTTTTAGATGACATTGATGAAGACGATGATACGGAGGATCAAGAAGCAAATATAGAGTCGCTAGAACGAGCAGAGAAAAATACTAAGGAGCAAGCACAAAGAAACTTACTTGCTCGCAAACGAATTGATGAATTAATGGAAAAAAAAAGACTTAAAGAACTTTTTGATGATGAAAATGATTGGTAATAACACGGAGGTTATCTTCAAGTAAAGTTCGTGTTTTTCAAACAAATAAAGTATGGTTTAATTACCTATAAGTACAATAACAATAGAAGTCTTAGCTATGTTCAAATTAAATATAAAGCTCAAATTTAAAAGAGCACATTTAGTAACCAATACCATACTTCCTTTATTACTATTAGCTAGCACCAGTCTAACTATTCAAGCCAAAGAACAGCCCTATAATGCAAACGTAGCAAAGTTAGCGACTCAAATAGAAGCTGACGTCATAAAATGGCGTCGTCATTTTCATCAACACCCTGAGCTTTCTAACAGAGAATTTGAAACAGCAAAAACTATTGCTAAATATTTAAAATCTTTAGGCCTTGAAGTACAAACTGGTATCGCTAAAACAGGGGTTGTTGCCATATTAGATTCAGGAAAACCCGGACCTGTTGTTGCACTTCGTGCTGACATTGACGGTTTGCCTGTAACAGAAACAGTTGATTTACCCTTTGCTTCAAAAGTTAAATCAACCTATAACGGCCAAGATGTTGGTGTAATGCACGCTTGTGGTCACGATACTCATATTGCTATGCTGATGGGCGCAGCAAAAATACTAACCTCAATGAAGGATAAATTGCACGGTAAAGTGAAATTTATTTTTCAGCCCGCTGAAGAAGGTGCTCCCATAGGTGAAACAGGTGGCGCAGAAGTCATGGTAAAAGAAGGCGTATTAAGCAATCCTAATGTTGATGTTATTTTTGGCTTGCATATCAGCTCTGATAGTGAAGTTGGTACCGTTTATTACCGTTCAGGTGGTATTATGGCGGCGGTTGACCCGTTCAAAATAGTAGTAAAAGGCAAGCAGTCTCACGGGGCTTACCCTTGGAATAGTGTTGACCCTATTGTAACTTCAGCACAAATTATTATGGGGTTACAAACCATTGTTAGTCGCGAAGTTGAGTTAATTGACAGCGCAGCTGTAGTTACCATTGGTATGATTCACGGCGGCACACGCTCAAACATTATTCCAAGTGAAGTTGAAATGGTTGGCACTATTCGCACACTCAACCCTGATATTCGCAAACAAATCCATCAGTCCGTACATAATAAAGCTACTAGCATAGCTAAAAGCATGAATGCACAAGCGATAGTAACTTTACCTCTAGATTATAGCTACCCTATTACTTACAACGATGAAAAGTTAATGACTGAAATGTTACCTGTAATACAAGCAACAGCAGGTATAGAAAACGCCAGAGTAACTAACCCAGTTACTGGCGCAGAAGACTTTTCCTTTTTTCAAGAAAAAGTTCCCGGTTTATACCTCTTTGTTGGCGGGCGCTCAAAAGACATGCCAGCAGAACAAGCACCTGATCATCATACCCCAGAATTTGAAATTGATGAAAGTGGTATGAAGCTTGGTGTTAAGTTATTAACTAATTTAACACTCGATTATATGAGCAATCATAAATAGCTTTTCTTCAAGTGATAGTTATTGAGTTATTGAGTTATATTGATAACTATCACTTTTCTTTAATCAAGATACTGATAAAATAACGTTTTATTTTCCACTATAGTTTACCTTATGACTTTATTTGAAAAGCTTCGCTGCTTACTTACTTTTGGCCAAGGCGTCGCCTTACCTTTACCTGAAATCCCTGCTAATTCCACGCCATTACCCTTATTTAAGCAGTGGTTTGAAGATGCCAATAAGTCAGGTATATTACTTCCCGAAGCCATGTCGGTAAGTAGCTGTAGCCAAGATGGACAGCCTAGTTCTCGTATGGTGCTTTTAAAAGGTTTTGATGAACAAGGCTTTGTATTTTTCACCAACTATGGCAGTCGTAAAAGTCATGAATTATCAGAAAATAGTAAAGTAGCTTTACTCTTTCACTGGAATGTACTGCAAAGGCAAATACGAATACAAGGTAGCGTTGAAAAAGTGACTCAGCAAGAGTCAGCTGATTACTTTCATAGTCGTGACCGCGGCAGCCAAGTAGGTGCTTGGGCTTCAAAACAAAGCCAAAAATTAACGCATGATAGTGAATTAAAAGAACGCATGGCACAATTTAGTGATAAATATGCTCAAGGTGAAGTGCCTCATCCTGAGTTTTGGGGAGGCTGGCGAGTAAAACCTTCCTATATCGAATTTTGGCAGGGTAGAGCAAACCGGTTACACGATCGAGTATGTTTTGAAAAACAGGAGAATGATTGGGTGAATTTTAAATTACACCCTTAACCTTAACATAGTTGTAAAATAGCGAAGACAGCCTTGCAGAAGAAACACATTTTTTAATTCGCGTCCCGACAAGGTAAACGTTACTTTGCGTTAAGTTTTGTTTCAGGTTTTGCTTGAGGTTTTGGAATTACCTTCGGTTTTACACACTTTGGCAGGTTACCACTACTTTTTTCAGCCAAGTTTTTTTCAGCTAAATAATATGGCTGAGAAATAGCTAAATGATTATTTAATTGTTTAATACGTGTTTCATTTGAAGGGTGGGTAGACATAAATTCAGGTGGCGCTTCTTTACTTAACTTCGACATGTTCTGCCATAATTGGACACTTGCTTGTGGCTCAAACCCTGAACGCGCCATTAAATCTTGACCAACAATATCTGCCTCGCTTTCATGAGTTCGACTATATGGCATAATAACACCATATTGAACACCTATTCCTAACCCTGCAACCCAAAGCCCTTTATTATCAACTTCACTGGCTCCTATTGCTGCTGCTGCAACAGCCAAACCAACATTAGACAACTTATTAGCCGACAATCGCTCGTTAGAGTGGCGCTCAAGTACATGCCCTACTTCATGCCCTATAATTGCAGCCAATTGATCTTGATTTTCAGTTACATTCAAAATACCAGTATAAACACCTATTTTACCGCCAGGTAGCGCAAAAGCATTCACTTGTTCAGAATCAAATACAACCACTTCCCAGTTACCTTGGTGAGCAGATTTTGGCACATTCACTGTGATAGCATCAGCAACGCAAAGAACAAAATCATTCGTTGCTTTATCTTTACTGATAGGAATTTCTTTTTTCATATTTTCAAATGAAGTAACACCCATATTATTTAGCTCATCATCAGAGTAAAGTGAAACTTGGTTGCGACCTGTTGAAGAGGTTGAGCAAGCAGTTAAAAAGAGTAGAACAAAGCAATAAACAGAAATATTTTTCATATTATTTTTCACACTGTTTTGAAGAAATTACAAGGATAATGAGCTTTGTATTATACTTAAGCCTCATCAAGACGCAAAAAAATGAGAGTATGGTTGTAACAGATAATAAAAAGCCAAAAACCTATATTATAAAACCAATGTTATAAAACCTATATTATAAGACTAAGTGTAAACACGTAGAAAAAATACGTACATTCGCTGATATCACCTACGTCGATAATGTAATACTGTAGAACTTTTCGCAAGCTTAATGCTTTTATTACTTGATGCTTTTATTAAAAACACAGCATATTTGCAAAGAGCTGATGATCCAAATTTTACCTAGTTAATGAGAGAATTTGTAATGTTATTACCGCAATATCATGATTTTGCCACTAAGTTAGCTCAGTTTTTACCTCAAGAACGAATTATTACTAGCTATGCCAAGCGACTTGCCTACGGCGTTGATGCCAGCTTTTATCGTTTAGTACCACAACTCGTCTTAATTCTGGATACTGAGCAAGAAGTAGTAACCGTATTAAAAAAATCTGCATTGGCAAACCTTGCGGTAACTTTTAGGGCCGCAGGCACTAGCCTATCAGGGCAAGCTCAGTCTGAGTCAATTTTAATTATGTTAACAACTAGCTGGCGTGACCATCAAATTGTAGACTTGGGACTTAAAATAAAATTAGGCCCTGGGGTGATTGGTGGTGACGCTAATAAATATTTACTCCCTTATGGACGTAAAATAGGGCCAGATCCCGCGTCTATTAACACCTGTAAAGTGGCGGGTATTGCTGCCAATAATGCCAGTGGTATGTGTTGTGGTGTGGCACAAAATAGTTACCATACACTAGACAGTATCAAGGTTGTCTTACATGACGGTTCATCTTTAGATACGGGTGATCAAACAAGTATTACCGCCTTTAAGAAAACACATGTAAGCCTGTTAAAAAATTTAAAAACACTAGCACTAGAAACCCGCAACAATCAAGAGTTACACCAGTTAATCAACCACAAGTATCGACTAAAAAACACTACAGGTTACGCCATCAATTCATTAATAGACTTTGATGATCCCATTGATATTCTAGCCCATCTGATGATTGGCTCTGAAGGCACATTAGGTTTTATTTCGTCTATCACTTATAACACGGTTATTGAACATAAATACCGCGCCTCATCACTGGTGTTTTTCCCCGATATGCAAACAACCTGTCATGCGGTATCGTCATTGGCTAATGCCAATGTTTCAGCTGTTGAGTTAATGGATAGGCGCGCTTTGGCTTCGGTAAGCGATATGGAAGGCTTGCCTGATTTCATTAAAACACTTGATAAAAATGTGGGTGCTTTATTGATTGAAACTCGCGCAGCTAATGCGCAATCGTTGGGGCAACAGATCATTGAACTTGAGTTATTACTCGAGGCTTTTGAGCAAACCAATGTAATACAGTTTACTGATATTGCTAGCGAATACTCGCAACTTTGGGCAATAAGAAAAGGCACTTTTCCTGCTGTTGGTGCGGTTAGGCAAAATGGTACTACCGTTATTATTGAAGATGTTGCTTTTCCCGTTGATAAACTCGCTGATGCTGTAGCAGATCTTCAAAAACTATTTAACAAATATCACTACGATGAAGCGATTATTTTTGGACATGCCTTAGAAGGCAATTTGCATTTTGTTTTCACTCAAGACTTTTCAACCCAAACAGAAATTAATCGCTATCAAGCGTTTATGGATGATGTTTGCCAACTCGTTGCAGTTGACTACCAAGGTTCATTAAAGGCTGAACACGGTACTGGACGTAATATGGCTCCCTTTGTGGAGTTAGAATGGGGCAAGCAAGGGCTGAAATTAATGCAGAGCATAAAGCAGTTATTTGATCCCAAAAACTTGCTTAATCCTGGTGTTATTATTAATGATGATGCGCATGCACATATTAAGCATTTAAAGGCATTACCAGCGGCAGATCCAATTATTGATAAATGTATAGAATGTGGTTTTTGTGAACCCGTCTGCCCTTCTAACGGCTTGAGTTTCACCCCTCGCCAGCGTATCACCAGTTATCGAGAAATTAGCCGTCTTAGAGGTACCAATGAAAATCCTAAACTATTGGCAGAGCTTGAAAAAGAGTTTAATTATTTGGGTATAGATACTTGTGCAGCAACAGGCCTATGTGCAGAGCGCTGTCCTGTTGGCATTAATACGGGTGATCTCATTCGAGAGTTACGCCACCGCAACAATAAAAGCTATCAAGGTGTTGCTAAGGTTTTAACCAATAACTTTGCTACTGTAGAGAGAATGACGCGGTTCTCTCTTGCTATCGCAGGTTTTAGCCATCGACTTATTGGTAGTAAGGTTATGGGCGGGCTAACGGGGACAGTTAGAAAGCTATCTGCCAATAAAATACCATTGTGGAGCAAGTATTTACCGCAAAAAGCAAAGTATCACCCAAAAAATTCTGACAGCGATGTATTATCATCTTCACGCCCAAAAGTGGTCTATATCCCAAGCTGTGCAAGCCGTAGTATGGGACAATCGATAACAGCATCAGACCAACGTTCATTAACAGAGGTCACTTTCTCTTTAATTGAAAAAGCAGGGTATGATGTCATCAGTCCTGATCTTACTGGCGAGTGCTGTGGTATGCCATTTAATAGTAAAGGCATGTTTTCACAAGCAAATCAGAAAAGCAGCGCCTTGCTAAATAAATTAAGCAACTTAAGTGAACAAGGTAAATATCCCATTCTAATTGATACTAGCCCTTGTAAATCAATGTTATTAGAAAATAAAGAAAAAGTGCATGGTTTATCATTATTTGAACCGGTTGGTTTTATTGAAGACATACTAGTGAACCACTTGAATTTCACTCCCATTGATGAACCCGTTATGTTGCATGTTACTTGTACTAGCCAAAGAATGGGCTTGGCAGATAAAATGCAACAGCTAGCAGAGCGTTGTAGTACCAAGGTTATAAAACCTGAGCATATTCAATGCTGCGGTTTTGCGGGTGACAAGGGGTTTACCACGCCAGAGTTGAATGAAAATGCGCTTGCCTCATTAAAGGATCAAGTGCCCAAAAATTGTAATACTGGTTATAGTAATAGTAGAACGTGTGAAATAGGCTTATCTCATCATGCAGGTATTGATTATCAGTCAATTCTTTATTTAGTAGATAAAGCAACAACAGAAAAAGTGTCGGTTTAGCACGGGTTATACTTAAGTAATACCAAGTGAAGTAATTAAATAAGTAAGTAAACACTCATAGAAGGTAATAGGGGCATAAGTGAATATAAATTTAAAGTTACAATTAGTTACTATCGTCCCATTATTGTTAGCACTCTCAGCAGTACTATTTGTCACGCAGGTGCAATACCAATCGCTTTCTAAGCAAACGGTTGATGAATACCGGCAAGGCGTTATTAGCCATCGTAAAGACGAATTACGCAACTATGTTGCCATTGCTGAAGGAGCCACAGAACACATTTACAAAAATAAAAACTTAAATGAACAACAAGCGCAAATCTTAGTTAAAAAAATATTATCAACTATGCGTTTTGGTAAAGACGGCTATTTTTTTGCTTATGATTTTGACGGCACAGCACTGGTTTTACCTGAGCAAGAATCCCGTCTTGGTAAAAATTGGCTCGCGCTTGAAGATAGAAATGGCGTAAAACTTATTCAAGGCCTCATTGAAACAGCTAAAGCGGGTGGCGGTTATCTCAACTATGTGTTCAACCAACCTTCTAAAGGGGGTGAGGTTGGTAAAAAAATTGGTTATTCACGTGCTTTGGACGATTGGCAATGGATGATAGGTACTGGTGTTTATATTGACGATATTGATCAAGAAACAGCACAGTTAAATGCCTCTATTGGTAAACATATTCGTAATACATCAATAATGACACTTATCATCGGATTGGTTGCGGTTATTGCCATCTTTTTTTCTGGGCAATTTATCCGTTTTAGTGAAAAAAAATTGGCAAACCGTAAATTACGCGAGTTAAATGAGCGTATCTTTCAAACCCAAGAAGAAGAGTGCAAACGTGTATCAAGAGAATTACACGATGGCATAAGCCAAACCATTGCGGCAGCGAGATTCTCTTTAGAAACAGCGCAATTAAAGCAACAAAACAATGTTGACTCCAGTAATGAAATGGATCGATCCATGGAGCTTATTTGTAAAATAATGGGCGACATTCGCGCCATTTCACATCAGCTTCACCCTGGAATACTCGAAGACTACGGCTTAGGTGCTGCCCTAGAAGAACTCGGTAGAGACTTCTCTGTGCGCACCGGTATTGAGCTTAAAGTAGAGCGACTATCAATTCGCAACGTATTATCAACTGCAGTTAAAACAGCATTATATCGAATTGCCCAAGAGTCATTAACCAATATTGAACGCCATGCCAAGGCATCAAAAGTGTCTATTACGTTAAAGCTAACGCCTGGTTGGTTAGTACTAGAAATTATTGATAATGGCCAAGGTTTTGATTATCAAAGCTATGATAAGACCAGTGACAAAAAAACTAAAGTTCATCAGGGTATTGGTCTGCGTAACATGAAGGAACGATTAAGTTTTTATCAGGGAGATTTAATCGTTAATTCAAAACATAATGGCACCACAGTGCGAGCTCGCATACCGCAATCACAGCTGCATTTCAATGCAAGTAACGCCAGTGAAAACTCAATTAAAGGTGAATAACATGATTAAGGTATTACTCGTTGATGACCATCCTCTTTTTCGTGAAGGACTAAAACATAGATTAAGTCTTGATGAAGAAATTGAGGTTACAGCTGAAGCTGAAAATGGCAAACAAGCACTCGATCTCATTAAAAACAATGCGTTTGATATTATTTTAATGGATATCAACATGCCTGAAATGGACGGCATGTACGTACTTGAATTAATTAAAGAACAAGACCTTGACTGTAAAGTACTTATGCTGAGTATGCATGACAATAAAGAATATATTTTAGGTGCCATGCGCCACGGTGCTGATGGTTATATTTTAAAAGATGTACCCGGCAATGAATTAATTGAAGCCATTAAAAAAGTTATTTCAGGTAAACATTATTTCAGTTCAGAGGTTACAGAAATTCTGTCAAAAGAACTCGCTGGTGAACAACGTGGGATTGTTACAAGACGTGAACAATTAGTTTTAAGGCTTATTTCTCGTGGACTTAACAATAAACGCATTGCGCAGGAGATCAATGTTAGCGTACGTACGGTAGAAACTCATAAGCGTAATATCAAACAGAAACTGGGGATTGATTCAACGTTAGGTTTAATGCGTTATGCTATTGATTACGGTTTAGATCGTTAGTGTTACCGTTTACTGGTTTTTCTTTATTTAGTTCACTACACGTAAAATTCCTGCTCAAATCCGCACAAAAAAAGGCTTAATTAAGCATGAATATTAATTTATTTACTCAATCCCCATTAATAAACGAGGTAAAAACAATGCTAGATCAGGTACGAATGTCACCAATAACACCATAGGTAAATGACCAAAGAAGAGTAATTTAACTGTCGGAATAATATATTTATTCAGGGGCAACTTAGCAACTCCCCCTGCCATATAGAGCATAGGAGCACAAGGTGGTGAAACATTACCCAAGCCTAAGTTTACCCCAACTATAGCGGCAAAATGAATAGGATGAATACCAAGCTCCTGTACTACCGGCAAGAAAATAATCGCCGCGAGTACTCCTCCAGAAATATCATCAACGATCATGCCGATGAGCAGCAGTAACAGATTAATGACCAACAGGATAACTAGCTTGTGTTCAGATATGTCTAATAAAGCTTCAGCAAGCTGCTTAGGTACTTGCTCAAGGATCATGGTTCGGCTCATGATAAATAAAAAGAATAATACTGCCATGATGGATCCGGTCATCACAACTGCCCGAACTGTTGCACTACCCAGTGTTTTAAAAGTCAGTCCCTTATAGATCATTAAACTAACAGGTATCGCATATATTACCGCGATTGCCGCCGCTTCAGTCGGTGTTGCAATACCACTGTAAATAGCACCTAAGATAATAATGGGCATCAACAACGCAAAGAATGCTTTATTGCCTGAGTGAACAACGCCGCGCACCGCCTGAGTAAAAGGAATAGCAGGTTCAACTTTAATGTCGGTGTTATTGCGTAGAAACCAAAAATTTAATCCACAGTAGATAATAGTTAACATAATACCGGGAATAATGGTCGATAAAAATGCAGCTCCAACTGATAATCCCCCCGTAATAGAAAAGATAATCATTGGAATACTGGGCGGGATCAGCAATGCCAAAACAGATGAGCAAGCGACTAGTGCTGTGGCATGTCCTTCAGGATAGCCTTCTTTTTTCATACGCGGGATCATGATTTGTCCAATCGCAGCAATAGAAGCCGATGAACTTCCAGATATTGCACCAAAAAGTGCACAGGTCACCACGGTTACCGCACCTAAACCACCTTTAACCCGGCCTACTATTGAATTAACAAAATCAAGTAAACGCTCTGATATCCCGCCTTCGGCCATTAATATCCCAGCGAGAATAAACAATGGCAGTGCTAAAAGAGCAAAACCACTGAGTAAATTAAAGCCATGAGTCGCTAAATATGAAATATCATTACCGGTTGTAAAAGCAAATAACAGCGCACCAAAACCAAAGGCAAAGGCAACTGGAGTTTCTATTAATAATAGAACGACGATAGCTAGCATACATAACAGGAAAATAATCATAGTCTGTTAAGCCTTCTTGTTATTATGTGATTGATCTTTAATTGCTAGCATCTCACGTAAATCTTTAACTGTTTGCAACAGAAAATAGCTAGCCATCAACAAAAAACCAAAGATCATACTGGCAGTCCATAGCCCTTTAGGCCATTGCAAATATAAACTCAGTCGCTCTTTCTCTATCACAAATAATCCGTACTTGGCAGCAAAGTATCCAAAAATACAAGCGGTAGTGAAACAAATAACTGAAACAATCAAACGCAGCATTGCAATTTTTAAAGGATCATAAACAATCAAACTAACAATACCACCATGAATATGTGATCGCTCTTTAGTCGCATAACCCATCCCTAGAAAAGAAACCCAGACGGCAAGTAAAATAGCCGCTTCTTCAATACCCGCAAAAGGAGACTCAAGCACATATCGCATAATAACTTGAGTAAACATTAATATTGCTAATCCCAAGCCTGTAAAGACCATTGCCCCACGAAGACAATAATCAAGTATAAATTCCAGCTTTTGCAATGACATGTATTTTGCTTTAGCAGGTATACTTACCTGCTGTGGCGGGCTAGATGATTCTAATTTTTTAATATTCATAAATATATCTTATTTAACAAGGGGAACTAAGCCAAATTACGTAATAGCCTCAGCCTAAGATAGCCTAATAAGAACTACCTTATGTCAGCGATATCACGCACTAATTTCATAATGTCACTGCCAACTTTTTCTTCCATATAGGGCCACTCATTTTCATACAAAATACCTTTAGCTTTAGCAAGATCTTCATCTGACAATTCAATGACTTTAATGCCCGCATCACGAACTTTCTCTAAAAAACTGTTATCAATAGCTTCTGCTTCCTGCCATACCCATTCGAGCGTTTCATCCACTGCGGCTTGCATTTTTTTTCTTTCAGCTTCAGCAAGTCCTTCCCACCACTGTTTATTTACGAGCCAGAAGGCATGTTCAAAGTAATCTCGAGTAAGAATGTAAGCTTCCAGCACATCACGCATCTGATATATTTCAACAGCTGGACCAAATGCTCTACCATCAACAGTACCTAACTGTAACGCAGTGTATAACTCGGAATATGGCATTGGAACTGCGGAAAACCCCCAGTTTTGAAAACGTTGAATGGCCAATGGCGATGGTATCACTCGCATTTTGATGCCTTTAGCATCTTCAGGAAAACGAGTAGGGATTTTGCCGACCCCTTTACTAATCGTAATAGAACCAAAACCGGTAGGAATAGTACCCAGTGCGACGAGATCCAGATCAGAAAAAATTTCATTATAAACATCAATCATGGGGCCACCAGGGCCATATACTTCATGGGCGCTTGTCCAGTTATCAACTACATAGCCGAGCCAAGTTAAATCTAGTCGACCATCAAATTCTGATGCGCCATAGGTAATAGTCATAGGGATCACCCCTAGCATTGCTTGCTCAAACTGCGAGGTCCAGTCACCTAAATCTCCGCCAGGATGGTAATCAGGCTTATATGAAGAGTCTTTACTATTAAGTTTTTCTATGAATTTCTGGGAAGTGTGATGGAAAATATGTTCAGTGTTGTAAGCTTGGGTAAATATAAACTTACTTTCAGCCATTGCAGTATTGATTGATGATACAAAGATCACAGTGACAAAAACTAAACTAATCCATTTTTTTGGGGTATATATAAATTTTTTCAACACTATATTAAGCCTCTATTTTTGATTTTATAAGCCAGAGTTGAAATTACTATAATTATTTCAACTCTGGCGAGGTTAGCATGAGTATCTCTCGTCTTAAAGTTCCGACTGAATCAGCACGGTGAAGTAGATTGGGTATAAATCAACTCGGTTATCGTTAATTAGATTATCGCCAACTAAAATAGTTGGATCAAATTTATTGTCTTAAAATTTTTGTTTAGTTAATAGTTTCCAACGAGGGAATGAGAATGATGCCTGTTGCCTCGGTATAATAATTTCCTTGAGCAGCAATAATAAGCCTAGGATCTTTTTTGAACTGTCTGTTTCCTGAAAAGGTATCCAATGTGAATCATGCTGAGCTGGTTTTAGGCCGCAATATGCAGGGTTATTACTATGATTGTTCATGTTTAACGTCACTGGATTTACTAATTGATTAAGTAGATTCTATTATCAACATCCTGTTAGATTAGTAAATTCAAATATCTTTAACTTAAGTTAAGCTCTTACTTACCTAAATAATGTTCGTTGATCTGTCTGTTCACTTTGATTATATGTATAGACAACAATAAGGTACAACCGAGTCAAAATAAAGTATTCTTAAGTAGAATGTTAGAGCATTAAGGCTATGGTTAATTTGCAGTAAAACTCTATCATTCTAATTGCGGCTAAAACAGCTATTTCCCATAGACCATAGACGGTAACCACAAGGCAACTTCAGGAAACAGGATCAATGCACCAAGACCAAGTAACTGTAATATAATAAAGGGTACTACTCCTTTATAAATATCAGTCAGTTTGATTTCTGGTGGACAAACGCCTTTTAAATAAAACAAGGCAAAGCCAACGGGTGGTGTTAAAAATGACGTTTGCAAGGTAACGGCTATTAGCATAACAAACCAAACTAAAACAGGTTGATCTAGCCCATTAACATCCCCTATGCCAAAATCTAATCCGCCAATAACGGGAGCCAAAAGCGGTAGCACAATAAGGGTTATTTCAATCCAATCAAGCAAGAAACCAAGCAAAAATACAATGCCAAGAATAACCAATAAAATACCAAATGGACCAAAGGGCAAACCGGTTAACATACTTGATATAAATTCATCGCCACCAAGCTCACGTAAAACCAATGAAAAAATCGTTGCACCAATAAAAATAGCAAAAATATATGCCGTGGTTTTATAAGATGACATTAAAACACCATGAAAAACCTTAAAATTAAGCTTCTTATTAGAAAGCGCCAACAACGTAGCACCTAGCGCGCCAACACCACTCGCTTCCGTGGGTGTGGCAATACCTGCAAAAATAGAGCCCAACACTGCGATGATCAATACAATGGGTGGGAATATCGCTTGAAATACTTCTTTTAATACACTAAAGGTTAGTGGCCTGCGATTTTCAGGCGCTGGGGCTACTTCTGGTTTAAAATATGACAACCCTAAAATATAAGCAAGGTATACAACACCTAACATCAAACCTGGAAAGACCGCCGCCGTAAATAAGTCACCCACAGATAACGCAAGTTGATCCGCCATGATAACGAGCATAATACTGGGCGGAATTAAAATACCTAAACAGCCAGCACTACAAACAATACCGGTAGCAAACGTTTTAGAATAGTTTTGTTTCATCATGGCTGGAATGGATAACAAACCCAATAACACCACCGAAGCACCAATGATGCCGGTTGAGGCTGCTAAGATAATACCAATAAGGGTAACAGTTATGCCTAAGCCCCCACGAACACGACCAAATAACTCTTGCATAGCCATCATCATGCGCTGCGCAACGCCAGATTTATCTAACATTAACCCCATAAAAATAAACATGGGCAGCGCAACTAACACCCAATTCTCCATTAAGGAAAATATACGAGAAACCACTAAACCTAAAACATTTAGATCTAGGCCGGTAAATGTATCCAAATGCATATCTGACAGATAGCCTATCCCACCGAATAGAATACCAACACCGGCTAGAACATAGGCGATTGGAATACCAGTAAATAGAAAAACAATGAAGGTTAAAAACATGCTGATGACTAGAATTTCATTAATTTCCATGATCACGCCTCCTTCTGAGTTATGGTGATAATATTTCGGAACAGTCGTGCAAGCACTGCCATAGCTAACAAGATGAAACTTGCAGGAATAGCAGCTTTAATTAACCAACGAAATGGCATGCCCAATGGTGAAGATGAACTTTCGCCAAGCGCATAAGAATTTGCTACGTAGTCAAAGCTATTAAATAAAATGACATAAATGGTTGGAAAAACAAAAACGATGGCGCCAAATACCTCCCATTTCAGCACTGTTTTTGGCTTTAACATTGAGGCAACAACGTCGACTCTCACTTGAGAGTTGGTAATTTCGGCATAAGACAAACCGAACATGATGCCTATTGCATACAAATGCCATTGAATTTCTTCAAATAAAATCAGCCCATTATGAAAACCGTAACGCATGATCACGTTACAGATGATTACAGCGATTAATAGCGCTGAAGACCAACAACAAACTGCCGATACTTTTAAGATGATTGACTCAAAGATATCAGCCGTTTTAAGCATAAAACCAGATAAAGAGCCAATGGGTTGAGAAGATGAATCAGTCATATGACTCTCCTAATTCCGTAAAAAAAACCCTAGAGCCCGAAAGCGCTAGGTTGTGTAAATATGGGATATAAACACAAAAGAAAAATAAGTATTAAATACTTGGTTTAGGACGTGGTAAGAAAGCGTTTGCTTCCCATAAATCATAGTCCTTACGGAACTTAGCTAAGTCGTCATGTATTTTCTTAAAGGCAGGATCTGCTGCCGATTGTTCATTAACAACTTCATCCCATTTAGTTTTGAAAGTCGTTAGCATCTCAGGCGACCAATATTTGTTTACTACGCCGTCTGCAACGTTTTGTTTCATTACGGGTGCTTGAATCGCTTCACCAAGTGCAATAGCTTCTAAGGTTGCTGATTTACACAAATGCTCAATAACTGACTGTTGACGTTCACTCATTTGTTGCCAAGTTTCTTTGTTGATAAGCAATTCCATTATCGTGGCTTGTTGATGCCAACCAGGGAAGTAATTATATTTTAATAATTTTTTCAAACCGATACGTTGGTCAACAACAGGCATTGAAAACTCAGTGGCATCTATCACACCTTTTTCTATGGCAGGAAATATTTCGCCACCCGGCAAACCGACAGTACTAACGCCAAGTTTTTCCATAACGAGTGCTCCTAAACCAAAGAAGCGCATTTTTAAACCGTCTAAATCTTCAGGTTTATTGATTTCATTTTTAAACCAGCCTGAAGTTTCTGGCGCGAGTATGCCGCACACTTGCACTTTGACATTTAAGTTATTGTCATCATATAGCGCTTGATGTAACTTGCTGCCGTTTCCGTGGTAATACCAAGCTAAATATTCTGGCGCTTCAGGGCCAAAGGGTACGGCTGAAAATAAACGTGCTGCCGGGATTTTTCCGCCCCAGTTAGCCGCAGTAGCATAACCAGCTTGAACTTTACCAGTTGAAACCGCATCAAGTATTTCTTTTGGGTTAACTAACTTATTTGGCTCATAAATTTTCATTCTTAAGCTGTCGCCACTTAATGTTTGTATATTATCAGATACATATTTAATGGTTGAGCCTAAGCTTGGCAGTACTGAGTTATAGTATATTGGTGTTTTAAGTAGCATTTTCTTTTCGGCTAAAGCCGCAGTTGAGAAACTGCCTGCAACTAAAGTACTTAATAGTAACAATGGAAATTTTTTCACGGTTCTTCTCCGGTAATGTTGAGTGAAAAGTTGAGTAAAAAGTTAAAGAACGTATTTAGCAGTGAATTGTGCGTAATCAGAATCAGCCGCTTGTTCGGCCATTTCAAAGTTACCAAATTCAAAACCAAATGAAAGCTGTTTGGTATAGCTTTTGAAAATATTAACACCCCAATGTGTGCGATCTCTGTCACTTAAATCAGTTTGAGTGTTACCGTAAAATACGGTGCTACGAATGTCCTCAGACCAGAAATGGCGATAAGCAACCGTTACTGAAACACTGTCTTCTACTTCACCGTTTACTAAGTCTGTTGCTGCTGCAACACCAACATAGCGACCTGTATTACCGCCATGTACTTGAAAACGAAAGTCATCTTTGCCAAAGGTGTTAACTCGACCAGCAACGCCATAGCCTATTGCTGACTCAGTACCACCACCAAAGTCATCTGCGATATTTAATTGGCGGGCTAAACCAGTAAAAGAAACGTTACCCCAATCACCTTTCAGGTCATAGCGAACTACTACATCGGGTATTTTATCTTTATCAGGGTTACCGCCACTACCAAAAGTGTTTGGGTTTTCTACGGCAACTTGAAAATCACCTAAGGTATAGCGTACTTGAGGTTGACGAATAAAGGCTTCAGCAGTTAATGCGCCACCAAAATCGGCTGTTTCAGCAAAGGTACTGGTATTAACGTAAGTTGACCATGTTTGGCCAAATAATAAGTTTTTATATTTGATAAAGGCGTGGCGAATACGCGGGTTTGATGAGTTAGTAAATTTCTCATTAGCAGCAGCATAGCCACCAGTAACCGCAGCACCATACAGATCCATTTCGACAAAACCAGTAACATCGCCATTAACATACTTGGTATTAAAACGTGATTCATTGATAGCAAATTTAGCGGAAGAATTAGATTCATCAAGCACTGAGCCAGTACCAATCCAATAATCCATTGCGGCAATATTGCCACTGGTGTAACGATAATCTGCTTTGATGAAACCACTAAAAGTTAAAGATTGATCATCATCTAACTTGATTGTGTAACCTGCAAAAGAGGGTGTTGATGCCAATACTGTCAACATCAAACTGGATTTAATTATATTTTTCATTATTGTTACCTTTTTTGTTGAGACTTAGATGGTTTAATTATTTTTAGAAACCATCATGCTTAGTGCAAGACATACAATATTGAATAACCCAAGTGTTTTAAATCGGCGAATGCACGTATTTTATCTACGTGTTTACCCTTAGTTTCTTTGTTGAAAATTCGTTTTTTTATTTGAAGTTAACAAAGAAATGGTGTGCTTAGAGGCCAGCCGATAGGTTTAAAAGGATAAACACGGTGACAGTTGGATAGGTGTAATTTGGTTAGAGTTTGAGTTTGAAAGTTATGCATTGAGTAGGGTGAGGCTTATGCCTCATCCCTCTCACAGAACCGTATGTACGGACCTCGTATACGGCTCATGTATTCTTCATATACCGTCAACTTATTTTCTATGCTTTAGCTTTTGGCGTTGCTTTAACTTCAGCTTTTGGCGCTGCTTTAACTTCAGCTTTTGGCGCTGCTTTAACTTCAGCTTTTGGCGCTGCTTTAACTTCAGTTTTTGGCGCTGCTTTAACTTCAGTTTTTGGCGCTGCTTTAACTGCTGCTTTTGGCGTTGCTTTAACTGCTGCTTTTGGCACTGCTTTAACTGCTGCTTTTGGCGTTGCTTTAACTACTACTTTTGGCGTTGCTTTAACTTCAGTTTTTGGCGCTGGCTGTAATTTTTCTTTACTAAGCACTTTTGGAGTAACCGATTGACTTTCAACTAAAGTCTGGCTCATTTCAGTTGAAAATACTGAAAAAGAGTCGCTAAGAATGACTTCTGCATCTTTTTGCGCCTTAGTAAGGGTTCCAGATGTTTGTTTTAAAGCTTCAGTCAATTGGCTCTGTACATCGGCACTAAATTTGGATTGTTCCGCTAAAAAATTTGTTATGTCTGTAGTTACAGACATATTTCGACTAAATGAAATACTGTCATCAATCAAACTCTCAATGAGCAATCCTTGTTGATGTGCAACAGTATTTGCTGTTGATATATTTAATTCGACCAATTCATTCATTGGTTTTAATGAGGTTTGAAATAACGCTGATAATTGATTAAACATGCACTTCTCCTAAATTTTTGCTGCTAAGCAGCATTGGTTGGTGAGAATTTAATCAATTTTTCAGTGTGGAGTCAATCATTATTTTGTTGCAGTGCAACAAAAATTTATTTTTTATCTGTGGGCTTCTGAAATTTATTCCACATATTCATATTTTGTTCAACAATACTGCTAAACAAACCAAAGGGAGAATTTTTGTTAATGTCACTGCTCAGCTTTAAAATATCGTCTTGATGCTCAATAAAAGCAGCTAGACTTTGCTCAAGAAATTGTTGTAAATAGTCTTGATTATCATTGCCATAAAAACATATCAACCGCTTCAATAGGGTATTGGTTAATAACGATTGACGCTCACTGGTTTCTTCTTCACTTATAATTTGAATTAAAATGCTACGCGTTTTATCTTCATCTGTTTTTGAGTCAACTATTTTAAATTCTTGATTAGCGATAACTAGTTCTCGAATATAATCCAAGTTTACATAATGACTTTTTGTAGTGTCATAAAGACGGCGGTTTGGATATCTTTTAATTATGATCAACGGCAACCTCGGTTGGTTATTATTTACTTACTTACTTACGCTATGGAACAAATAATTTAGAGGAAGTAGTCTTTTCATGCAGTATAACAGACATACTTGCTATAAAAAAAGCGACCTTTCTGGTCGCCTTGCATCTTAACTAACAGGTTAACAAGATAATATGCTAAATACGTTTTCTAACGTAGCTGCCAGGAGCCGCTTCAATACTTGCATATTTTTTAGAACCTTGTTTACGTGCTGTTACTTGTTTACCTGATTGAGGATCAACCCAGTTTTCCCAATCGGTCCACCAAGAGCCTTCTTTTTTGGTGGCGCCTTCAAACCAATGTTCCGCAGAATCAGAAAGTTCGTCATTAACCCAATGTGGATATTTACCGTGATCTACAGAGTTAATAACACCGGCTAAGTGGCCAGAGCCAGCTAAAACAAACCTTGTAGGCCCAGAAAAAGCTTTAGTTCCTTGGTATGATGCTTTCCACAAAACTATATGATCAGCAATGGTAGCTAAAAAGTAACTTGGCGTATTAATTTTACTTAGTTCAATAGGAACGCCATCAATTTCAACAGCGCCATCTTTTATCAAGTTATTTTCTTGATAGGTATTTGTCATATAAAAATCAAAGGTTTCCGCTGGTAAGTTTGAAGAATCGCTGTTCCAATATAAAATATCAAATGGCGCAGGATCTTTACCTTTTAGGTAATTATTAACAAAATACGACCAAAACAGGCTATTTTCACGTAACATGCTAAACGCTAAACCAAGCACGCGACCATCTAATATCCCCTTCTCTTTAATGTTTTTTTTCAAGAAAGGTAACATTTGCTCAGAAAGATAAACGCCTATTTCACCCGGCTCTTCAAAATCTAATAATGTTGTCAAAAAGGTCAATGAGTTTATCCGCGTATCACCTTTAGCCAATAAGTATGATTGAGTTGTTGCTAATAACGTTCCGCCAATGCAATAACCAACAACATTCACTTTGCTCGATTTTGTGACTTGTTCAATAACATCAAGAGCTGCGATTGGTCCTTCTTTCATATAATCATTAAAGCCTTTATGAGAAAGTGTCGCGTCAGGATTTATCCATGAAATGACAAAGACGGTATGCCCTTGATCTACAGCCCATTTTATCAGTGATTTTTTTTCATCCATGTCCAAGACATAATACTTATTAATAAAAGGAGGAATAAACAACAAAGGAACTTCATTGACTTTTTTAGTGGTGGCTTTGTACTGTATAAGCTGAATTAAGTCATTTTGGTAAATTACATCACCTGGGGTGTAAGCTAAGTTTTCCCCTAACGTAAACGCATCAACATCTGTTTGGGAGATTCTAAGCGCATCAGCAGGACTTTGTTGTAAATCTTGCATAAAGTTTTGTAACCCCTTAATGAGGTTCTCGCCTTTAGACTCTAATATGTCTCGACACACCTCAGGATTAGTTAAAGCATTATTGGTTGGCGAAACAGAATTGATATATTGTCGAGTATAGAACTTAATTTGCTCTTCAGCTTTGGGATCATCAAAATGCAAACTATTAACCATTTCTTGCATCATGTTCGAATTTAATAGATAAGACTGCTTTAAATAGTTATAAACGGGGTTTTCAGACCATTCACTGTCGTTAAACCTTTTATCATTACCTTCTTCGGATACCACGGGATCAACTTTAGTGCCTAGCATTGCTTTAGTCGCGCTTTGCCACAGCTCAGCTTGTTGATTCATAAAAGACATTTGTTTATTAAATAACATGGCAGTATCAACTTTTACCCCTTTAGATAAAAGCTCAGATAACTTCTCTGAATCCATCATTGAATTTAAGCTTTCTGTATCAGAATCACTTAAAACCTGTTTGACCATGGCGTTAAATATCTCTGAATATTGCTCTAAAAAATCAATTACTTCATTCTGCTGACTTGATTCCATAATATATCCTTGAAAATGATGTGGTTATAATCTATTGCCCTTAAAGCAGCCAAAAATTGAAATATTTTTCAAATAATTAATAAACAATTTACAAGCAATAATAATAAGATACCAACTTATTTGGTAATTATCTATTTTAACAGTCTTGCATCAATCTTAAAGATTATCATAGAGTGCGTGTCTATTTATAGTAAAGGCTATGGACACAATTCTTTTTGACGCGGTGCAGCAATGAATTATTGACAATATGCTTTTGCTAGGTATACTCGCTTTAAATCTAAATGCTGCACCGCAGGATAAAACACATGATGTATCAAAGTTACGATCTATATAGTCGCTCCGCCGAAATGATGAATGGTTTTATCGCGTTGAGTCAAACATTAATGAATAATCCCTACAACCCTTATTCTAAAACCTTACTGGGAAAAAGCATCAGTGCGGGGCTTGATAGTGCCTTCCATCACACTAAAGTTTACGATAAACAACCTTTCGACATTAAAACAAAAACAATTGATGGTGAAACTGTTGGTATTACTGAACAAATTATTTCAAAAAAACCTTTTTGTAATTTAATCCACTTCAAACAAGATACTCAGGTTCAGCAACCTAAACTATTTGTGGTTGCTCCACTTTCAGGTCATCATGCAACATTATTGAAAGCAACAATAGAGCGTTTAATTGCAGACCATGATGTATACATTACTGATTGGCTGGACGCTAAAAATGTTCCTTTAGCTGAAGGAACCTTTGGTTTTGATGATTATGTAAGTTACGTGGTCGATTTTATAAAAGAAATTGGCGAAAACACCCATGTATTAGCCGTTTGCCAACCTGCGGTTCAGGCGCTAATAGCAACCGCTGTATTGGCTAAAGAAAAAGATCCTGCTACACCTAAATCTCTTACCATAATAGCAGGCCCTATTGATACAAGTATCAATCCTAACGAACTCAATAGATATGCAAGTGAGAAAGATTTAAGCTGGTTTGAAAATAATGTCATTATGACAGTGCCTAATCGATTCCCTGGCGCAGGTAGAGAAGTATATCCTGGTTTTATTCAACTAACCTCTTTTATAGCAATGAATATGGAGAGTCATATAAAGAAACATGCTGATTATATTAGCGATGTTTTTCATGGAAAAGAAGATAAGCAAGAAAGTCACCGTGACTTTTATGATGAATATTTATCTGTATTAGACCTTAATGCTGAGTTCTATTTAGAAACCATCGATCGTGTTTTTATTAATCAATATTTAGCTAATGGTAAAATGACTTACCATGGTGAGCTAGTTGATTTATCGGCAATAACTGATACAGCTTTACATACCATTGAAGGGAAAAATGATGATATTTGTTCATTAGGCCAAACCCAAGCGGCACATAATTTATGTTCTGGTATTCCAGAGCAAAAAAAATTGGATCAAGTTTTTGATGGTGTGGGTCATTTTGGAACGTTTAGTGGCTCTGCTTTTCGTGAAAGAATAGCGCCAAGTATTGCTGAATTTATTGAAAAGCATAACTAATTATATTTTGCGATAAATAATTTGATAAGTAAAAAGTAGGTTTTTTTATCAAAGCTACTTTTTTCTTTGATCATCTAGGCAACTCGACTATCTTGCTACCCAGCCACCATCTAATACCATGGTTTGTCCTGTCATATTTTTAGCTAAATCACTCGCTAAATAACTGACTGCACCACATATTTCTTCTATATCAATAAACGCTTTTTTCGGCATAGGTGCCAACATAATATTATTAACAACTTCTTCTTCACTAATACCATGTTCTTTAGCCGTATCTGCAATTTGTTTCTCAACCAACGGCGTTTTTACATAGGCAGGACAAATGGTATTAATAGTAATATCTTGATCACCCGTTTCTAACGCAATAACTTTTGAAAAACCGATAATACCGTGTTTGGCTGCAACATAAGCACTTTTGTATGGCGACGCAACTAAACCATGTAAAGAGCCAATATTAATAATACGACCAAAATCATTAGATCTCATTAAGGGTAATACCGCTTTGGTCATCATTGCTGGGCCAACTAATAGTACATTAGTAATCAATTGCCATTTATCTGCTGGAAATTCTTCTAATTTAGACACATATTGAATGCCCGCATTATTCACTAAAACATCAATGCGGTTATTATATTCATCAGCATGAGCAATAACATTATCAATATCAGCTTGCACAGTGACATCAAGTTTAAACGCTAACGCATCTCCTCCCGATTGGTTGATACTTTGCGCTACCTCTTGAGCCACAGTTAAATTAATATCACTAATAAGGACTTTATAACCTTGCTTAGCTAAACTTTTTGCTATCCCTAAGCCTATACCACTGACAGAGCCAGTTACTAAAGCTGTTTTTTTATACGTCATATTTTTACTTCCATTTGTTTATTGTGTTAAATATAAACAGAATATAACGTTATTCCTATAATGTTAACAAAACACTTTGATTTTTTAGAGATAACTAGACGAACAGTATACAACCTGCAATTGAAGTCAGATTGACTTCATACTTAAGTATACTAGTTGAATCAGCAGTTTTAGGTGAAGCCAGTGTTTGAGCTATATAAGGGCTAGCGAAGAGGT
>CAXBEX010000029.1:0-24878 GCA_963974965.1 uncultured Colwellia sp.
ACCTCTTCGCTAGCCCTTATATAGCTCAAACACTGGCTTCACCTAAAACTGCTGTCTGTTAGTACGATTTAAGGTTTCTTTAGCCTTTAATGAAACATTTTTTTCATGTAACAAATTTATTTTATTTTCTTGCTCTATGGTTTGATGTTCTGCAATTTGAAAGGCTAAATATTTTGCTTGGGTTTCATTATAATAAAGTTTGTCAGCAGTCGTGTATTTTTGATGATAAAACAGCGCTAATTTATAATTTTCCTGCGTTTGGAAAACTTCAAACAGTAATTTATAAGACAACACTTTTGCTTGCGTAGTGTCTTCTTTATTTTCGTATTCCAGCGCTTGTAACGCGAACTGCTTGGTTAACGCCGTGTTTTTATTTAACCAATGGGCTTGTGCTAACAATGAATAATATATCGCAATATTGCGTGGATATTTAGTATTTAAGGTATCTTGTAAGGTTGAGTTTAATAAGTGTAACGCTTTATCGGGTTGTTGATTTTCCAGGTGCATTTTTGCCACAGAAGAGTTGATAACGCTGATAATAAGATGTTCATTATTTATTCGACATAAACTGATGGCATGCTTAATTAGGGGGGCTGAGGGCGTCAATTGTTTTAATTTAAAAGTTGATTCTATAATCTCTGCCTTGGCAAAACATTGCTCTCTACCTTGGTTACTTTGTAATTCAAATCTTTTAGCGTAAGACCTGCTTAAATTATATTGGCCGAGCTGATTATAAAAAATGGCTGCAATTAGTAAGCCTTGGTGATGAAGTTTTTTATCTTGTACTAACGGTAATTCACTTAATAGTATCGATAAAGTAGATAAACCGTCAGTCCAATTTTGGTTAACTGCAAAAATATTAACTAAACTAATTTTTGTCCTAAACTTTAGTAAGGCATCGGCAGTAGAATTAAGCAAGGCTTTGGCTGAGGTGATAGCTTTATCAAAATCACCTTGATAAATTAATAAGTAAAGATTTAGGTAATCAAGGCTGTGCTGTTGTGCAGCAGAGATGTTATCAGTGTGTTGATTAAGCTCGTTGACTAATACTAAAAACTCTTTGGGTTTAGCGCTTCTAATTTTATCAGCGTGTGCCAGTTGTTTATCAAAGCTACTATTTTGCTCAAAGTGACTATTTTCATCAGCCCGTGCAGGTGAGCTAATGAAAATAGTAAAAATAATGATCAAAAAAATGGCTAAGCTAATAGTTAAGCTAGTAACAAAAGTTTTGAGTTGACTTACTTTCAATTGATCAAACTTTTGTTAGAAACCAATGACACTATTGATTTTTTCTTCAGTTGAATCTTCATCATCATCTTCTTCTTCAGCAGGAAGAACTACACATACAATATCAGGGCAAACATCTAATTGACGTTCAAGTGATATTACCTCTTTATTAACAATTGATTCAATAATTTCAGGGTCAAGTTCAGCTGCTACCAATAAATTGTTGATAGCGTCTTCACTTTGTAATGTTGCATCACTACCCATTTGTTCTAATACTTGCATAACTTTTGACATACATTGTACTCCATTTTTATTGTTGTAAAGTTTATTGTACCTATTATTGTGAGTTTTTCTTATGTTTAACTCTATTTTTATAACACTAGCGTGAGTGTAGGTCTAGTGCTAGATCTATGTTTACTTTGCAATTCTTGTTTATCTAGTGCTGCTAATTTAGTTAAAATTTCTTGGTTTGGTCGCATTTTTTCACTCGGTGGAATAACCAAAGTCGTGTGCATAAACAGCTCTGCGTCAACTAAATCAGCTAATGCGATGTATTCAGCGCGCATGGTATCTATGGGTAACACTTTGGCTTGATAAAGAATGACTTGGTGGTCTGCTGGATAAGTTTCTAATAATAAATCCACCAATACTTGTCGATAGGCTTTACCTGTGGCGAACTTTTCGAGAGACTTATCGCCAGCTAAGCCTACTTGCCAAAGCACAAGATGAGCGGCAGGGTCAATATTTCGCTGATAAAACATAAACTGGCTGGTTTCATAATTTATGCAGCCTGTTTTTCCAGGATCTATCGCTAAATCAGCATACAAGCAATCTTCTGCTGATATGCCCGCTTCCATATGGGCAGTAAAATTTTCTTTTTTAGCTTGTTTAATCGCTCTATGGCTAACACAAGCGAATACACCAGGATGACCATAGAATACACCAACGACGCTTTTACCTGCACGTACTTCGGTTAATATGGCTTCAACCATTTCGTTGTAAGTAATGTTGCGATTTTTACCTTCTTGATAACAGTACTGCAAACTACGAACATCGTCATGCATTTCGTCAACCCAACGTTCGGTAATACCGGTCGACATTAATGAAAAAACCACATCGGCATGTTCAATATAACTTGTTGCTATAGCGCTAATATGCGCGCCCAAAGTCATACCTGTGCCCACACAAACTAAACTACCTTGCATTTAAATTACCTTTATTATTGTTCATGATTTTTTTATTTTTCTTTTGATAACTTTTAATAACTTTTGATAGCAGCACCATAACCGATTTTACCTCTTTTCAAAAGGGTTAAGTTCAACAGGCCTTAGGCAAAAAGGTGACTTTTGTCACGAAAAAGGGCAACTGAAATGTCAAGTGATTGTACAAAAACTGCTCACATTAATAGTTTGACAAAAGTCAATATCAAAAAGGCAAAAAAAAACAAATTTTGTTCAAATTCTAGGCTTTTCAATTCACAAAAAAACACGTAAACTTAGCGCCCTTTTGCGGCAGTGCTTAAAAAACAGTCAGCGTGGTGATGGTTTGAAAATCGGCTTGTATCAATTTGACAGTAACGTTTTTCTTGCGCCTATGGCGGGAATTACCGACCAACCTTTTCGAGAATTGTGTTGTCGGTTAGGCGCGGGTTTGGCAGTGTCAGAAATGGTGTCGTCAAATCCTAAGGTATGGAATACCGAAAAGTCTAAATTGAGGATGATTCATAGTGAAGAGGCAGGCATTCGTAGTGTACAAATTGCGGGGTGTTGCCCAGATGAATTAGCGTATGCAGCTCAGGTTAATCGCGATAATGGTGCGCAGATTATTGATATTAATATGGGTTGCCCTGCAAAAAAGGTAAATAAAAAGTTAGCGGGTTCGGCTTTATTGAAAGAACCAGCACAGGTTGAGCAAATAGTGAAGGCTGTGGTGAATTCGGTCAATATTCCGGTTACGTTAAAAATTCGCACGGGTTGGTGTGAAAACAGCCGTAATGGTATTGAAATAGCTAAAATTGCTGAAGATAATGGTATTGCTTCGCTTGC
Source organism: uncultured Colwellia sp. (assembly GCA_963974965.1). GTDB lineage: Bacteria > Pseudomonadota > Gammaproteobacteria > Enterobacterales > Alteromonadaceae > Colwellia. The sequence continues at coordinate 3,273 of CAXBEX010000029.1, forward strand.
AGTACATGGTCGAACCCGTAATGACTTTTATAAAGGCAATGCGGAATACGACACGATAAAAGCAATTAAACAAGCGGTTTCAATTCCTGTTGTGGCTAATGGTGATATAACCTCGGTAGAAAAAGCCGAGCAAGTATTAAGCTACACCGGAGCCGATGCAATTATGATTGGTCGAGGTGCCCAAGGGCAACCTTGGATTTTTCGAGAAATTAATCATTTTTTGAAAACAGGCACTAAAATGGCTGCTCCCTCAGTGAATGAGGTACGTTCAATATTACTTGGACACGTAATGGAATTACATCAGTTTTATGGTGATTACATGGGCGTGAGAATCGCTCGTAAACATGTGTCTTGGTATGTTCATTCGCTTGCTTTACTAGGCGAAAAGTCAAGTGAAGAGTTTGGTGAAAGTTTTTCTGCAATGTTTGCAGGTAACCAAGGCAAGGCTTTTAGAGCTACTTTTAATGGTTTATCGTCAACAAGTGAACAACTTGAGACGTTAAATTTTTGTTTTGATCAACTTGTTCATTAGTGAGCAGTTGGTTTTTTAATTTTTATTAATAGAAAGAGTTGTACATTATGTTCGAACAAAATATTTCTTCTCCGTTTATCACTGGTGATATTCAAACGCAAACTAAAACGTCTCCTTTACGTACGCAAGCTAAAATAGCTATCAACCATTACTTAAAGCAGTTAAATGGTAATGACGTTGACGATATGTACGACCTTGTACTAAGTGAAATTGAAGCGCCAATGCTAGAAGAGGTAATGATGTATACGCGCGGCAATCAAACAAGAGCCGCAAACTTACTTGGTATCAACCGTGGTACGTTACGTAAGAAATTAAAAAAATACGGTATGAACTAAGCCAGTATTTTTAGTGAAAGCACCTTCGGGTGCTTTTATTGTTTTTAAACTGATCTAAATTTATTAAAAGGTACATATACAAAATGGATACTCCACGTCCAATTAAACGCGCACTATTAAGTGTTTCAGATAAAGCAGGTATTGTTGATTTTGCTCGACGCTTAAGCGAAAAAGGTGTTGATCTTCTTTCAACGGGTGGCACAGCCAAATTATTAGCTGAAAATGGCATTCCGGTAACAGAAGTGTCTGATTACACCGGACATCCTGAAATTATGGATGGTCGTGTTAAAACATTACACCCGAAAGTACATGGCGGAATTTTAGCGCGTCGTGGCATTGATGAAGCAGTAATGATTGAAAACAATATCAGCGCGATTGATATGGTTGTGGTTAACTTATATCCGTTTGCCAATGCGGTGAGTGATGAAAATTTCACGTTAGAAAATGCCATTGAAAACATTGATATTGGCGGGCCAACAATGGTGCGCGCCGCAGCGAAAAATCACAAAGACGTGACTATTGTTGTTAATGCCAGTGATTATGATCGTGTTATTAGTGAGATGGACAGTAATAATGATTCATTAACCTATCAAACACGTTTTGATTTAGCGATTGCGGCTTATGAGCATACGGCAAGTTACGACGGCATGATTGCTAACTATTTTGGTAAAATGTTACCTGCTTACGGTGAAAAAGAATCTAAAGCATCATTTGACTCTCTTGCCAATGAAAAAACTAAATTTCCACGTACGTTTAATAGCCAGTTTATTAAAAAACAAGATTTACGCTACGGTGAAAACTCTCACCAAGACGCTGCTTTTTATGTGGAAGCGAATCCTGAAGAAGCGTCAGTTTCTACCGCAACGCAATTACAAGGTAAAGCATTATCTTACAATAATATTGCTGATACCGATGCTGCATTAGAGTGTGTTAAAGAATTTAACGAGCCAGCGTGTGTTATTGTAAAACATGCTAACCCATGTGGCGTTGCTATTGGTAATGATATTTTAGCGGCTTATGAAGGCGCTTATAAAACCGATCCTACCTCTGCTTTTGGTGGTATTATCGCTTTTAACCGTGAGTTAGATGCCGATACGGCTGAAGCGATAGTTTCTCGTCAATTTGTTGAAGTGATTATTGCGCCTAAAGTATCTGATGCTGCTGCACAAATTGTTGCCGCTAAGCCTAACCTACGTTTATTAGAATGTGGTCAGTGGGAAAGCAAAACCACAGGTTTAAATCTTAAACGTGTTAATGGTGGTTTATTAGTACAAGATACTGATCATGGCAGCGTAACAAGTGACGACTTAAAAGTGGTGACTAAACGTCAACCTAGCGATGAAGAAATGCGTGACTTACAGTTTTGTTGGAAAGTTGCCAAGTACGTTAAATCTAATGCCATAGTTTACGTTAAAAATAGCGCCACTATTGGTGTTGGCGCAGGTCAAATGAGCCGTGTATACTCAGCGAAAGTTGCCGGTATTAAAGCGGCTGATGAAAACCTTGAAGTAAAAGGCTCTGTAATGGCGTCTGATGCATTCTTCCCATTCCGTGACGGCTTAGATGCCGCTGCTGCTGCCGGTATTACCGCTGTAATTCAGCCGGGTGGTTCAATGCGTGATGCTGAAGTGATTGCTGCAGCTGATGAGCATAACATCGCAATGGTATTCACTAACATGAGACACTTTAGACATTAATAGTTTAATTTTTCATTAAAAGATAAAAGTTTTAATATTAAAGCAGTGTTGGTTGTTTCATGTTATGTAACAAAATCAACGCTGCTTGTTTATTTAAAATCTGCTATAACTATGGTCTTCTTATGGCGTCACAAATAATAGCGCCGCAAATAACACCTAACCGTTAATGGAAATATCATGATCAAATTAAAAAGTTTACAGTCGTTTGTTACTTCAGCAATAGTCGCTTCAACGGTTGGCCTTAGTGTCCTTGGTAGCGTGAATCTTTATGCTCATGATAATCATGACCATAGCAGTAAAGCACTTGAACAAGCAGTGAGTGGTGAACATCGCTCAGCTAAAAATAAAGCAAGAGATCAATATCGTCACCCCATTGAAACATTGAATTTTTTTGGTTTTACGCCAGAAATGACCGTGGTTGAAATTACACCTGGTGGCGGTTGGTACACTGAAATTCTTGCACCAGCTTTAAAAGGGTCGGGTAAGCTTTATGGCGCTCATTACCCTGATACCGGTGAAGATAATTATTATTCTAATTCACGTAAACAATTAGAGAAAATGCTTGCCTCAAATGTGGTTTTTAGTGAAGTAGTACTAACCGATTTTGTTCCTCGTAAGCAAAGTGAATTAGCGCCCAAAGGCAGTGCCGATTTAGTGTTAACTTTCCGTAATCTACATAACTGGAAAGATGAAGGAGTAGAGCAAGTATTTAAAGATGCTTTTGATGCGCTTAAAGCGGGCGGTGTACTTGGCGTGGTTGAACATAGATTACCTGCTGGTGTTGCCCCTGAAAAAGCGGTTGGTTATGTTTCAGAAGCCAATACTATTAAGCAAGCAAAAGCAGCAGGCTTTCGTTTTGCAGGCGCAAGTGAAATTAATGCTAACCCTAAAGATATGGCTCAGCACCCTAAAGGCGTGTGGACTTTACCACCGGTATTGCGTTTAGGTGAGCAAGACAAAGAAAAATACTTAGCGATTGGTGAAAGTGATCGCATGACTTTAAAGTTTGTTAAGCCTGAAAATACTAGTTTTAGCGACTTTAAAAAGCAAAATAAATAATAGGAAAAACACATGAAAGTTTTAGTTATAGGATCAGGTGGTCGTGAGCATGCATTGGCATGGAAAGCGGCACAATCTAGTCAAGTTACTAAAGTATTTGTTGCGCCAGGTAATGCTGGTACAGCAACCGAAAACAAGGTAGAAAATGTTGCTCTTGATGTTAGTGACAATGATGTGTTAGTCGCTTTTGCAAAAAAAGAAAATATTGCGCTAACGATTGTTGGCCCAGAGCAACCCCTTGTAGATGGTGTAGTTGATGCATTTCAAGCACACGGTTTAGCTATTTTTGGCCCAAGTGCGAAAGCGGCACAACTTGAAGGTTCTAAATCTTTCACTAAAGATTTCTTAGCTCGCAATAACATTCCATCAGGAAGTTATGCTAATTTCGAGGAAGTTGAACCAGCGCTTGCTTACGTACGCGAGCAAGGTGCTCCGATTGTTGTTAAAGCCGATGGCTTAGCCGCAGGTAAGGGCGTTATTGTTGCATTGACGTTAACTGAAGCAGAAGATGCTATTAAAGACATGTTAGCAGGTAATGCCTTTGGTGAAGCTGGGCACCGTGTAGTTATTGAAGAGTTTCTTGAAGGTGAAGAAGCAAGTTTTATTGTGATGGTTGATGGCAAAAATGTGTTACCCATGGCAACGAGTCAAGATCATAAACGCGCGTTAAATGGTGATTTAGGTCCTAATACCGGTGGCATGGGGGCATATTCACCAGCGCCCGTGGTAACGCCAGAAATTCACGATCGTATTATGAGCGAAGTTATCATGCCGACCGTTGAAGGTATGGCAGCTGAAGGCGCACCCTACAGTGGCTTTTTATATGCCGGTTTGATGATTGCTGCTGATGGTACGCCAAATGTTATCGAATATAATTGTCGTTTTGGTGACCCTGAAACACAACCCATTATGATGCGCTTACAATCAGATATCGTTGAACTTTGTTTAGCGGCGACCCGTGGCGAATTAGATAAAGCGACCATAGCGTTTGATAGCCGTGCTGCCGTGGGTGTTGTTCTTACTGCTAATGGTTATCCTGCAAGCTATCCTAAAGGTGATGTGATTTCAGGCCTTGAAACGAATACTAATGACTCGGCGAAAACATTTCATGCGGGTACTAAGTTAAATGAGCAAGGTGAAGTAACAACGAACGGCGGTCGCGTATTGTGCGCAACGGCGTTAGGTAATACGGTGACTGAGGCGCAAAAATTAGCGTATGAATTGTTACATCAAATAACTTGGCAAGGTGTAGAGTTCAGAACTGACATCGCATATCGTGCGATTGCTAGAGAGCAAGAGAACGTTTAATTCTTTTTATTCGTTTGATTTATTTGAATAAATAACAGACACAAAAAAGCCCACCAAAGTGGGCTTTTTTATTAACACTTAACTGTTAATTATTTTCTAGCAGCTGCTTTTGCTGCTTTTGCTGCTTTAACTTCAGCAATTACAGTTTCAGCTACGTTGTTAGGGCAAGGTAGGTAGTGAGAAAATTCCATAGAGAATTGACCACGGCCTGATGTCATTGTACGCAACGTTCCGATGTAACCGAACATTTCTGAAAGTGGTACATCAGCTTTAATACGAACACCAGAAACACCCGCTTCTTGACCTCCGATCATGCCACGACGACGGTTTAAATCACCAATAACATCACCAACGTGATCATCAGGTGTAAACACATCAACTTTCATGATAGGTTCGATTAACTGGGCACCAGCTTTTGGAATTGATTGACGGAAAGCACCACGAGCAGCGAGTTCAAATGCAACAGCAGATGAATCGACAGCATGGAAACCACCATCGTATAATTCAATTTCAACGTCAAGTACAGGGAAACCAGCAAGAACACCAGTATCCATCATGCCTTTGAAGCCTTTTTCAATAGCAGGGAAAAATTCTTTAGGAACATTACCACCAACAACAACAGAGCTAAATACAAAACCAGAACCTGGTTCGCCGGGCTTGATACGGTAATCAATTTTACCGAATTGACCAGAACCACCCGATTGTTTCTTATGTGTGTAAGAATCTTCAATTGCAGTCGTGATGGTTTCACGGTAGGCAACTTGTGGCTTACCAACTTCTAATTCAACACCGTAGGTACGTTTTAGAATATCTACTTTGATATCTAAGTGAAGTTCACCCATACCAGATAAAATCGTTTCACCTGAATCAATATCTGTTTCAACTTTAAAGGTTGGATCTTCGGCAACCATTTTACCGATAGCAAGACCCATTTTCTCAGTTGAACCTTTATCTTTTGGTGTTACAGAAATTGAAATTACAGGCTTAGGGAATACCATAGCTTCTAGGATGATTGGGTGTTTGGGATCACATAATGTGTGACCTGTCTGAACGTTACTTTTCATACCAACAATCGCGATGATATCACCCGCTTGTGCTGAAGTAAGTTCGTTACGGTCATCGGCTTGCATTTCACACATACGGCCAACACGCTCAGTTTTTCCTGTTGCAGCATTAAGAATGCTATCGCCTTTCTTCAATGTACCTGAATAAATACGTACGAAAGTTAATGTACCAAAACGGTCATCAGTGATTTTGAATGCTAAGGCTTTGAATGTTTCATCTGCAGAAACGATTGCGTACTCACCATTAGGCGCGCCTTCTTCATCAGTAAGTGGTTGTGGATTAACATCTGTAGGTGAAGGCAAGTAATCAACAACAGCATCAAGAATTAATTGAATACCTTTGTTTTTAAATGCAGATGCACCGTAAGTTGGGAAGAAAGTCATGTCACGAGTACCAGTACGGATACACGCTTTTATTTGTTCTATAGTAGGAACCATTTCCCCTTCTAAGAACTCCATTAACATGTCTTCATCAACTTCTAAAGCTGTTTCAATTAACTTAATACGGTACTCAGCAGCTTTTTCTACCATGTCAGCTGGAATATCAGTAACTTCATAGTTTTCTGGCAGACCCGTTTCATCCCAAATGTAAGCTTTTTCGCTAAGAAGATCAACCACACCAACAAAATCATCTTCTTCACCAATTGGCAAAGTCATAATAAGTGGGTTAGCACCTAAAACGTTTTTAACTTGGTCTACAACACGGTAGAAATCAGCACCTAAACGGTCAAGTTTGTTAACCATGATGATACGAGCAACTTTAGAGTCGTTCGCGTAACGCCAGTTAGTTTCTGATTGTGGCTCAACACCACCAGAACCACAGAAAACACCTATACCACCATCAAGTACTTTAAGTGAACGGTAAACTTCAACAGTGAAATCAACGTGACCGGGAGTGTCAATTACGTTGAAACGGTGATCGTTCCAAAAACAGCTTACCGCAGCAGACTGGATGGTAATACCGCGCTCAGCTTCTTGTTCCATGAAATCAGTTGTTGACTCACCGTCATGTACTTCACCAGTTTTATGGATCTGACCGGTTAATTTAAGGATACGTTCAGTTGTTGTGGTTTTACCCGCATCAACGTGAGCGAAAATACCAATGTTTCTGTATTTAGATAGATCTGCCATTACTTTACTCTACTTAGTTAGTGTCTATTCTGCTTTCTTATATTTATAGAAAATATCGATACCTATATATAAGTATATGAAAGCAGAACTGTTGAAAATTTGCGCGCGAGTATACCATTACTTAACAAAGATCGGTAGAATATTGGAAAATAAATTGTAAATGAAGACAAAAGAAGGGCGGTTCTGCTTATATATAGGAAGAGAAGATAAGATGATGGAAATAAAAAAACTAGGTATAGTTAAATCTAGACTTAGCTAATGAAACTATCTAAGTTTCCTGCGTAATAATTTACCAACACTTGATTTAGGAATTTCATCAATAAAGATAACATGTTTAGGCACTTTGTAAGCCGTTAATCCTTGGCGACAAAATTTGATGACATCTTGTTCGGTAATGTTTGCAGCTTCTGACTGTTTATTGGTAACGACGAAAAGCTTAACCGCTTCGCCAGTTTTATCATCTGTCACGCCAATACAAGCAGACTCTAATACGCCAACCATTTTAGCCACTTCAGCTTCAATTTCGTTAGGATAAACATTAAAACCAGAAACATTAATCATATCTTTTATGCGATCTACAATATGAAAAAAACCATTATCGTCAAGCCGTGCAACATCGCCCGTTTTGAAATAACCATCTGTTGTCATACACGCTGTCGTTGCTTCAACATTATTCCAATAACCCAACATAACTTGTGGGCCTTTAGCACATAATTCGCCGGATTCACCTTGCACAACGTTATTACCAAGATCATCTCGAATAGAAATATCAGTGTTAGGCACTGGCACGCCAATACCTGGGATATAGACTTTGTTACCATTAATAATGGCGCCAAAGTTTAACGACAAAATAGGTGAGGTCTCTGATAAACCATAACCTTCATGCAACCTAACGCCTGTTACTTGTTGCCATTTATCTGCAACCGCTTGTTGAACTGCCGCGCCGCCGCCAATACAAAGTTTTAATGAAGAAAAATCAACCTGATCAAAACCAGGAGTATGTAATAAGCCATTAAATAAGGTGTTTACCCCTGTGAACATCGTCGCAGACGTGTTTTTCCATATTTCTACAAAGCTGGACATATCACGCGGATTAGTGACTAAAACATTTTTAGCGCCAAAATAAAAATAACCTAACGTGTTCGCCATCAAAGCAAAGATGTGATACATCGGGATAGCAGTGATAACAACCTCATTACCGAAATCAATATGCGCTTTGGCAAATTCTTTATACTGCAAAATATTGGCGATTAAGTTGCCATGGCTGAGCATTGCACCTTTAGATAACCCGGTAGTACCACCGGTATATTGCAAAAACAATAAGTCAGTTTGGCAGAGTGTAGGCTCAGACAGCGCTAATTTTTTACCTTGGGTTAAGGTGTCAATGAAACTAATCGTCTGGGTTAAGCGCTCATCAGCAGGCGTGCAAGGTAAACCTTTATTAGTCAAATCATCTAAATCAACGGTAATAATATGTTTAATGCTTGTTTTATCGATAATATCAGCGAGCATTTTAGTTGAGGGTGAAAATATGATTATAGTATCGACTTGCGCGTCATTAAGTTGATGTTCTAGCTCTCGTGCTGTGTACATAGGGTTAACATTCACTTGCACGCCGCCAACACGAATTATGCCCCACATAGCTACAGGAAAACATAAGGTGTTTGGGCACATCAGCGCGACACGTTCACCTTTGGCAATGTTTAATTTACCTTGTAAAAAAGCAGCAAAATCACGGGAAAGCTCATCTACCTGCTCGAAAGTGAGCTCAGCACCAAAATTACTAAAAGCGGTTTGCTGCTTATACTTAGCCGTTGTTGGATGAAATAAATCGATTAAAGAAGAATAACGGTTTAAATCGACTTCATGAGCAACATTTTCAGGGTAATTTGTAAACCAAGGTTTAGTCATGTGATTTCCTCTATTATTAATCATTTTTATAAACTTAACTGAGTGTAGTAAAAATCACACTGAAACAAAACAGCTAAATTGCAGAATGTAAATGAGCGAAGGTAAAAAATTGAAAATAAATAAGCGCTTGCTCAATTTAAAAACTTAGGTATAATACGCGACCACATTCAGTTGAACTGGGTGTGGTTTTGTTTTATTCGTTTTGGAGTTTATTTTCAACATAAAACAAACTAAGGGTATAACAATTTAGTTATTTCCTTACTACAGCAGCGCTAATTTTGCGTTGAATGTTTTTAAGTAATACACCCCCTTCCGGTATATAAGGAAGCAGAGGGATGTATTTTTTTGTTCTTTTAAAAGGGGATTTGATACATGTCAAATCAAAGAATTCGCATTCGTTTGAAAGCGTTCGATCATCGTTTGATTGATCAATCTACAGCAGAGATCGTTGATACTGCGAAACGTACTGGCGCACAGGTTCGTGGTCCTATTCCACTTCCTACTCGCAAGGAACGTTTTACTATTTTGACTTCTCCACACGTTAACAAAGATGCACGTGATCAGTACGAAATTCGTACTCACAAACGCATGATTGATATCGTTGAGCCAACTGAAAAGACTGTAGACGCATTAATGCGTTTAGATCTTGCAGCTGGTGTTGATGTTCAAATCAGCTTGGGCTAAGAGGAGTTTTAACAATGACTATAGGTCTAGTTGGACGTAAAGTGGGCATGACTCGTATCTTCACAGAAGATGGCGTTTCTACTCCTGTTACCGTTCTAGAAGTTGAAGCGAACCGTGTTGCTCAGGTTAAAACTGTAGACAACGATGGTTATTCAGCGCTTCAAGTTACTACGGGCAAGCGTAAAGCAAGCCGTGTTAACAAACCAGCAGCTGGTCATTTCGCTAAAGCAGGCGTTGAAGCAGGTCGTGGCCTGTGGGAATTCCGCTTAGGTGATAATGAAGGTAGCGATATTGAAGCCGGCAGTGAAATCACTGTTGAGATTTTCAATGACACTAAATTAGTAGACGTAACTGGTACATCTAAAGGTAAAGGTTTCCAAGGCGGTATTAAACGCTGGAACTTTACAATGCAAGATGCTACGCATGGTAACTCGATCTCTCACCGTTCAAACGGTTCGTTAGGTCAGTGTCAAACACCAGGTCGCGTTTTCAAAGGCAAAAAGATGTCTGGTCACATGGGTTCTGTGCGCGTTACTACACAAAACCTTGAATTGGTTCGTGTTGATGCTGAACGTAACTTGCTGCTTGTTAAAGGCGCAGTTCCAGGTGCTATCAATGGCAACGTAATCATCAAACCAGCTGTTAAAGCTTAGTCCAGGAGATTTTGTGATGGAATTATCATTAAAAGACGCATCAGGTGCTCTTGAAGTATCCGAAGCAACTTTTGGACGTGAGTTTAATGAAGCGTTAGTACACCAAGTAGTAGTTGCTTATGCAGCTGGTGCTCGTCAAGGTACTCGTGCTCAGAAAACTCGCTCAGAAGTTAGCGGCGGTGGTGCAAAACCATGGCGTCAAAAAGGTACTGGCCGTGCACGTGCTGGTACTACTCGTGGTCCAATTTGGCGTTCTGGTGGCGTAACATTCGCTGCTAAACCTCAAGACCACAGCCTAAAAGTTAACCGCAAAATGTATCGTGGTGCTATTGCTAGCATTCTATCTGAACTAGTTCGTCAAGAACGTTTGATAGTAGTGAACGATTTTTCGGTAGAAACACCTAAAACTAAAGAATTAGTTGCTAAGTTGAAAGGCTTAGAGCTTAAAGACGTATTGATTGTAACGAAAGAAGTTGACGAGAACTTGTTCTTATCAGCACGCAACTTGTATAAAGTTGACGTTCGTGACGTTGCAGCAATCGACCCTGTAAGTTTAGTTGGTTTCGAAAAAGTTTTAATTACTGCTGATGCAGTTAAAGAAATTGAGGGGATTTTAGCATGATAAACGAAGAACGTTTGTTAAAAGTGCTTTTAGCACCAAATATTTCTGAAAAAGCAACTACAGCTGCTGAAGCAAACAACACTGTTGTTTTCAAAGTAGCTACAGATGCGACTAAAGCTGAAATTAAAGCGGCAGTTGAAAAACTTTTTGAAGTTACCGTTGAAGGTGTTAATACACTTAATGTGAAGGGTAAAGTTAAACGTACAGGAGCTCGCACTGGTCGTCGTAACGATTGGAAAAAAGCTTACGTTACTCTTGCAGAAGGTAGTGACATCGACTTCGTTGGCGCGGAATCATAAGGAGCAGATAAAATGGCTATAGTAAAATGTAAACCTACTTCTCCGGGTCGTCGTCACCTAGTTAAAGTGGTAAACAACGAGCTTCATAAAGGTAAGCCTTATGCACCATTATTAGACACTAAGTCTAAGTCTGGTGGTCGTAACAATAATGGTCGCATTACCGTTCGTCACATTGGTGGTGGTCATAAGCAACATTATCGTATCGTTGATTTTAAACGTCTTAAAGATGGCATTCCAGCCAAAGTTGAACGTTTAGAATACGATCCAAATCGTAGTGCTAATATTGCTTTAGTATTATACGCAGATGGCGAACGTCGTTACATCTTAGCCCCTAAAGGCTTAAAAGCTGGAGATTCTATCCAGTCTGGTGTTGATGCTCCTATTAAAGCGGGTAATTGTATGCCGTTGCGCAATACACCATTAGGTAGTGTTGTTCACGCAATCGAACTTAAACCAGGTAAGGGCGCGCAAATTGCTCGTGCTGCTGGTACTTACGCACAATTAGTTGCGAAAGATGGTGCTTACGTTACTTTACGTCTTCGCTCTGGCGAAATGCGTAAAGTAGAGTCTGACTGTCGTGCTACTTTAGGCGAAATCGGTAACTCTGAACACATGCTTCGCTCTCTTGGTAAAGCTGGTGCTTCACGCTGGCGCGGTGTTCGCCCAACTGTTCGTGGTGTTGCCATGAACCCAGTTGATCACCCACATGGTGGTGGTGAAGGTAAAACATCTGGCGGTCGTCATCCGGTATCACCTTGGGGTGTACCAACTAAGGGTTACAAGACTCGTTCGAATAAGCGTACTGATAAATTTATCGTACGTCGTCGTGCTAAGTAATTAGTGCATTAAACTAAATACTCTACATTATCGAATAGTTAAATCGACTAAGTTTGGTAAGTAGAGTACTGATAATTAAGGAATCACCATGCCACGTTCCCTCAAGAAAGGTCCTTTTATTGACCTACACTTGTTGACGAAGGTAGAGAAAGCGGTGGAAAGCGGGAATAAAAAGCCAATTAAAACTTGGTCCCGTCGTTCAATGATCATCCCTACGATGATCGGATTGACCATAGCTGTCCATAATGGCCGTCAACACGTTCCTGTATTTGTAACCGAAGAAATGATCGGTCACAAATTAGGAGAATTTGCACCAACTCGTACTTATCGCGGTCATGTCGCTGATAAGAAAGCGAAGAAGTAAGGGGAAGTTAGATGCAAGCTATTGCTATACATAAATTTGCCCGCGGTTCTGCGCAAAAAGCACGTTTAGTTGCGGATCAAATCCGTGGCGTACACGTTGAGAAAGCACTTGAAATTTTAACTTACAGCAATAAGAAAGCTGCTGAATTAGTTAAAAAAGTGCTTAACTCAGCGATTGCTAATGCAGAGCACAACGAAGGTGCAGACATTGATGAATTATTCGTAACAACAATTTTGATTGACGATGGTCCAACAATGAAACGTATTATGCCACGCGCGAAAGGCCGAGCCGATCGCATCATCAAGCGCACTAGTCACATCACTGTGATTGTGTCTGATTCTTAGGAGTATATTAGTATGGGTCAAAAAGTTCATCCTAACGGTATTCGCTTAGGTATCACGAAACCTTTCGCGTCTACTTGGTTTGCAAGCAGCAAAGATTTTGCTAGCAACTTAGACGGCGACTACAAGGTTCGCGAATTTTTGAAAGAAAAGCTTAAGCGCGCTTCACTATCTAAAGTAGTTATTGAACGTCCAGCTAAATCTATCCGCGTAACAATTCATACGGCTCGTCCGGGTGTTGTTATCGGTAAGAAAGGCGAAGATGTTGAGAAACTACGTTTAGCAGTGTCTAAAATTGCTGGCGTTCCTGCTCAAATCAACATTGCTGAAGTACGTAAGCCAGAAATGGATGCGCAGCTTGTTGCTGACAGTATTGCTAGTCAATTAGAACGTCGTGTTATGTTCCGTCGTGCGATGAAGCGTGCCGTACAAAACGCAATGCGTTTAGGTGCTAAGGGTATCAAAGTTCAAGTTAGCGGTCGTTTAGGCGGCGCCGATATTGCACGTGCAGAATGGTATCGTGAAGGTCGTGTACCTTTACATACTTTACGTGCTGATATTGACTACGCGATTGCGCGTGGCGACACGACTTATGGTGTTATTGGTATTAAAGTTTGGATCTTTAAAGGTGAAATCATTGGTAAAATGCCACTTGTGGCAGAACAACCAGCGGCTAAGCCTAAAAGAAAAAACAACCGCAAAAACAGTAAGTAAGAGGAATAAGTAATGTTACAACCAAAACGTACTAAATTCCGCAAGCAATTTAAACTGCGCAACCGTGGTCTTGCACACGTTGGTAGCTCAGTTAGCTTCGGTACTTTCGGTTTAAAGTCGGTTGAACGTGGTCGTATGACTGCTCGCCAAATTGAAGCCGCACGTCGTGCCATGACTCGTCATGTTAAACGTCAAGGTAAAATATGGATACGCGTTTTCCCTGATAAGCCAATTACCAAAAAACCTCTTGAGGTTCGTATGGGTAAAGGTAAGGGTTCAGTAGAATATTGGGTTTGCCAAATTCTTCCTGGCCGTGTTCTTTATGAAATGGAAGGTGTTTCTGAAGAATTGGCGCGCGAAGCATTTGCTTTAGCTGCTGCTAAACTTCCGTTTAAAACTACCTTCGTAACTAGGACGGTAATGTAATGAAAGCTAGTGAACTTAAAGCAAAAAGCATTGAAGAGCTTAATGCTGAATTACTAGGGCTTCTACGCGAGCAGTTTAACTACCGCATGCAAGCAAGCACTGGTCAATTAGCACAAACTCATTTGCTAAGAACTGTACGTCGCAATATTGCACGTGTTAAGACGATCATAACTGAAAAGGCAGGTAAGTAATGAGCGAAGCGAAAATCCGCACACTACAAGGCGTTGTTATCAGTAACAAAATGGACAAGTCTATTGTTGTAATGATCGAACGTCGCGTTAAGCACCCTATGTACGGTAAGTACATCACGCGTTCAACTAAGTTGAAAGCACATGATGAAGTTAACGTATGTAACGAAGGTGATGTAGTAACAATTCGTGAAGTTGCACCAATTTCTAAGTCTAAAAACTGGACTTTAGTTAGTGTTGTTGTAAAGGCTTAATCTTATAGATTAAACTTTTATTAACGAAATGTTATTTAAAAACCCTTATCATTTATTTGGTAAGGGTTTTTTATTACCCGTCTTTTTATTGTTGGTGTTAGAGGTAAAACAATCCAACTTGTAGTCCATCTTCACTGATATGGTTCGATTTCCTAGCAAACTGTTAGATACACGCCAATGATGTAATTTTCATTCATCATTGTTATTTTACTAATAATACTTAGCTTAGATAATGAATATTCCCTGAAATAATATGATTTATTTTGTTAAAAAGTTTATATTTAATATAGCTTACAGCGCTTTTATATAGTAAAACGACCTTGATATTGTAATGAGCAATACAATACACTATAAAAACAATAATAATATCAACAATAAAAATCGTCATTCATAAAATAGCTACCGAACTAATGCACTAGGAAAAAATAATGTCAGATCTTCGTCAACAAGCACTCGATTACCACTCATTGCCCACCCCGGGTAAAATTAGTGTTTCATTAACTACAGCAGCTGAAACTAGTGAAGACTTATCACTAGCCTATAGCCCTGGTGTTGCTGAGCCCGTTAGAGAAATAGCAGCAAATCCTGATGATGTTTATAAATATACAGCAAAAGGTAATACGGTTGCTGTTATAACAAACGGCACAGCAATTCTAGGTTTAGGCAACTTAGGTCCAATGGCTGCAAAACCAGTAATGGAAGGTAAATCGTTATTATTTAAACGCTTTGCAAATATCGATTCTTTCGATATTGAAGTAAAACACAAAACGGTGGAAGAGTTTGTTAATACCGTTGCTAATATCGCTGATAGTTTTGGTGGTATTAACCTTGAAGATATTAAAGCGCCTGAATGCTTTGCTATAGAAAAAGCGTTAATTGAACGCTGTAAAATCCCTGTATTTCATGATGACCAACACGGAACTGCCATTGTTACTGCAGCAGGTATGATGAATGCGCTAGATATTCAGGGTAAAGATATTAAGCAAGCTAATATTGTTTGTTTAGGTGCTGGTGCAGCCGCCATTGCTTGCATGGAATTACTTATTAAATGTGGTGCACAGCGTGAAAAAATATATATGCTTGATACAAAAGGTGTTGTGCATACACGTCGTGATGATTTGAATGAATATAAGAAGTTATTTGCAAACAATACCGATAAGCGCACTTTAAATGATGCAATAAACGGCGCAGATGTTTTTGTTGGTGTATCTGGTCCAAATTTACTTTCACCAGCACAAGTTAAATTGATGGCAGCTAATCCTATTATTTTCGCTTGTTCTAACCCTGATCCTGAAATTAAGCCTGAAGAAGCTTTAGCAGCACGTGATGACCTTATTATCGCTACTGGTCGAAGTGATTACCCAAATCAGGTGAATAATGTTTTATGCTTCCCGTTTATTTTCCGGGGCGCGTTAGATGTGCGAGCGCGCATTATTAATGATGAAATGAAAGTTGCCGCTGTTCATGCTATTCGTGCTTTGGCAAAAGAACCAGTTCCTGTGGAGGTATTGGTCGCGAGTGGTGAAAAAGAGCTAAACTTTGGTAAGGATTATATTATCCCTAAGCCAATGGATTCTCGTTTATTGGGCGCCGTTGCTAAAGCTGTAGCACAAGCGGCAGTTGATTCTGGTGTGGCTGCTTTACCTATACCTGATAATTATATGTTGTAATTATTACTTTCACTTTCTAAGTATTAATCTATGATAAAAAAGGTCATGATATTATTAATATCATGACCTTCTAGTTTTTATAATGCAATGAGGAAAGTGGTATGCTAATTTTTTCAAGATTTTTTTTATGCTTAATGGTTTTATTTGTCTCAGCATGCGCTTCGTCAGCAGCAGAGCAGACACTAAATTCAGAAAAAAAGCCGTTAGTAATAGCAATAAAAGAGTATCCAAAGATGAAAATTAGCCAATCTTGGCAACAAGTCACCGTAAAGTACCTTAATTTAGAAGGTGGGTTTTATGGTCTAGTTTCAAAAAATGGCTCTAAGCTTTTACCAAAGGATTTACCAAAAAAATATAAAATTGATGGCACTACGTTACGAGTGGAAGGTCACCTTATAAATAATATGGTGACAATTCAACAATGGGGTAAGCCCTTTAAAGTCACTAATGTTGAATTAATTAAAATGGGTACAGGGAAACAGTCTACTCACTAAATGCTATTTAATCGAGCTTGTTACCTATTTGTGAGGTTTTGCAATTCAACGGCTGCTGAAAAATTGTTAACAAAGGCTGTCCTTTAAAAAACTGCACTTGATATAAATATTGATAATCCTGCTCTGTTAAGGGGGCCACCTTTTGCTTAGCTAACAACGTTACTAGCCTTGGTGTAGTATTGCTATGACCAACGACGAGCGTATTTTCAGTTTTTTGTTTTAACAGCAAAGATAATTGTTCTAAATTTTTCGGATTGTAATTTTTTATTGCTGTTTTTTGTAAGTTAGCGAGCGGTTTTGCTGTTTGCATGGTGCGTTGATAACTCGTGCTATATATTGCGGTAATCTTGGCTTTTGATAACATAGTTGCCAATAGCCTTGCACGTGCTGTTCCGCAATCGGTTAATGCAGGGTTTTTGGCGTTGGACAACTTTTCTGCGTGCCGCACTAAATAGATACTGTAGTTATCTATGGCAAAGCTAGAGCAGCTTAACAATGAAAAACTTATCATCAATAAAACTTTTTTCATATTTTTTCATGTTTTTTCATATTATGCATATCAACTTTAATTTATTTTTAATGATACTAAAACAGTCTGTTTAATCCATTCAATGCTGCAACACGAAATGCTTCAGCCATGGTAGGATAATTGAAAGTCGTATTTATAAAGTATTCAATAGTATTTCCACCATTGGTTTGTTGCATGATGGCTTGGCCAATATGAATGATTTCGGCAGCATTCTCCCCAAAGCAGTGAATACCTAAAATTTCTTTAGTTTCACGATGAAAAAGAATTTTTAAAGAACCAACCAAACTGTTAGCTATTTGCGCTCTTGCCAAATGCTTGAATTGAGCTCTGCCAACTTCATAAGGTATTTTCGTTGCAGTTAATTCCTGCTCTGTTTTACCAACAGAGCTGATTTCAGGAATAGTGTAAATTCCTGTAGGAATATCAGCGATTAACATAGCATTACTTTTATGATCTATCATGGCCGAGGCTGCTAGCCTACCTTGATCATAAGCAGCGCTGGCTAAGCTTGGATAACCAATAACATCACCAACCGCATAAATATTTTCAATATGTGTTTGATATTGATTATTCACTTTAAGTTGGCCACGACCATCCACTTTTAGACCTGCATTGCTTAGGTTTAAGTCAGCAGTATTCCCCGTACGACCATTGGCAAACAGCAAACAGTCAGCTCGCATTTTTTTTCCTGACTCTAAGTGTACAACGACTGATTTAGCGGTGGCTTCAACACGTTCAATTTGTTCACCATGCCTAATTACCACACCATTATTCCATAAGTGATAACTTAAAGAGTCAGATATTTCATCGTCTAAAAAAGAAAGCAGGCGATCACGGGTATTAATTAAATCTACTTTGACACCTAGGCCACGAAATATCGATGCATATTCACTCCCTATTACTCCTGCGCCGTAGATAATAATAGAGCGAGGCTCATGTTTAAGAGAAAGGATTGTATCTGAGTCATAAATGCGTGGATGATTAAAGTTAATATCATCTGGTCGATAAGGATGAGACCCAGTGGCGATAACGATTTTTTCAGCGCTCAGTTTTTCTATAGAGCCATCATTTTTTACTATTTGAATGGTATTGGCATCAATAAATGATGCTGAACCAGTAATCAACTCAACTCGGTTACGATCATAAAAGCCACTGCGAAGTTGAACTTGTTTGCTTATAACTGAAGAAGCATGGCTTAAAATTTCTGAACAGGTTAAATGCTTGGCTTTATCATGGCCTCGAAATAGAGGGCTGGCATTATACTCAATTAACCGACTTACACTTTGACGTAAGGCTTTTGAAGGGATAGTTCCCCAATGAGTACAACCACCACCGACATCTTTGTAACGTTCAATAATAGCGACTTTTTTATCTTTTTTAGCTAGCTCCATTGAGGCACCTTCGCCGCCAGGGCCTGTGCCTATGATGATTACATCATAATCAAATTTTTCATCACTCGT
This sequence comes from uncultured Colwellia sp., assembly GCA_963974965.1. Lineage (GTDB taxonomy): Bacteria > Pseudomonadota > Gammaproteobacteria > Enterobacterales > Alteromonadaceae > Colwellia. The sequence goes on from CAXBEX010000029.1 coordinate 21,845, forward strand.
TGTTTTTTTTGTATTAGCTTTAGTCAAAAGACTTTCCCCAAACCCTACTTGTATTTATCTTCATTATGAAAATTTTAGCAGGATTTAGACAAAATGGTAATAAAAGGATGACTATTTTATTGATTATTAAGCGAGTTTTCGCTATGTTTTTTTGTTATGTCAACGCATGCTTTCTACATCTGCTAACACTTTTTCTGCACATTGAACCTTGATTACAGTATGATAAACAAAGAATATTTTTAGGAGGGTGGAAGCATGAGTGGTGTTCGCGCCCAGCAAAAAGAAAAAACACGTAGATTACTGGTTGATGCAGCGTTAAATCAGTTAAGTGCAGAGCGCAGCTTTTCCAGTTTAAGTTTAAGGGAAGTCGCTAAAGAGGCGGGTCTTGCACCAACGTCGTTTTATCGACATTTTAGCGATATGGATGAGCTTGGACTAACGTTAGTGGACGAAGCAGGATTGACCTTAAGGCAGTTAATGCGCCAAGCGCGTCAACGCATTGCTAAAGGCGGCTCGGTGATTCAAATATCTGTTGAAACTTTTATGGAATTAATTGAAAGTAACGGTAATGTCTTTCGCTTGTTATTGCGTGAAAGATCAGGCACTTCAGCTGCTTTTAGATCAGCAGTAATACGAGAAATTCGTTATTTTACCATGGAGCTTTGTGATTATTTACAACAAGCCAATGACTTAGACTCGGAAGTTGCTTATATGCAAGCAAATGCAGCGGTAACCATTGTATTTAGCGCAGGCTCAGATGCATTAGATATGGATAATAAAGCTGAAAGAACGCAGTTATCAAAACAGACAATTCAACAATTGCGCTTTATTGCTCGTGGTGCTGCAGAGCTTAGTGATAGACGTAAAATTGCGCAAAGATCTCGTAAATAACGACATTAGTTTCATATTAGCTACGGCTTAGCATACTTTGATAGTTAACCTATTTGCGAGTTAACAGTCTTTTCGTGTTAACACTATGCCTGTCTCAATATGCTCTGTATAAGGAAACTGATCAAACAAAGCAAATTTTTCAATAGTATGTGTTTTAGTCAAATCAACAAGGTTTTCTTTTAAAGTATTAGGGTTACAAGAAATATAAATAATTTTATTGAAGCGTCTAACTAACTCCACACTATCTTTGTCGAGCCCAGCACGGGGTGGATCAACTAATACAGTATCATAGTTATAAGTTGTTAGATCAAAGCCTTCTAATCGCCTGAATTTTCGTTCACCGTTCATGGCTTGACTAAATTCTTCACTCGACATACGAACAATGTCGATATTATCAATGTTGTTGGCTTTGATATTGATTTGAGCAGATCTTACTGATGTTTTTGAAATTTCAGTACCTAACACCCGATCAAAATTTTGAGCTAAGGCAACACTGAAATTACCATTTCCGCAATAAAGCTCTATTAAATCACCACCTGCACCAACGGTTGCTTGTTGCGCCCACAAAAGCATTTTCTCATTTACATCGCCATTGGGTTGTGTGAAACTGTTTTCAATTTGTTGATAAACAAAGGTATTATTACCAACTTGAAGAGTCTCCATCACAAAATCTTTATCAATGATTATTTTTTGATTTTTAGCTCGACCGATTATATCTATTGGTGCAAGAGAGGATAATTCTGCCTTGAGTTCTTTTGCTTTCTCCTCCCAAGTTGGCTCTAAAGGTTTATGATAGAGCATGCTAATCAGTAGCTCACCACTTAATGTTGAAAGAAAATCAACTTGAAACAGTTTATAACGAAGTTCCTTTTTATCTTTAATTGATACAAGCAAGGCTTTCATTGCTTGATTGATTAACTTACTAGCAACAGGAAAGTCATCAACACGAAACTTCTCTTTAGTTTCACTATTAAACATAATGTAGTAAAGATCATCACCTTGGTGCCATACTCTAAACTCAGCACGTAAACGATAATTTAAAGGTTTTGATGGGAAAATTTCAGCACTGGGTAAGCTAAAGCAAGAAAATAGCGCTAGCATTTTTTTCTTTTTATCAAACAATTGTTTTTCGTAGTTATCGGGATGAATATGACTAAACATAAATGTTTACCTTATTTGATACGTAAATTTGGGTGCTAAATGTTAGGCATTTGAATGAGCAGGCGCATTAAAGAGCGCAATTTTAGCGTTAGTTTAGGTTTTGTCTAGTATAGAGTGAATATTTATTTGCAATAAAAAACCCGAATTTATATCGGGTTTTTAGTTTTTATACTCTTGGCTTTATATAGAAAGGACATCTATGGGTGAGATGAAATTTACTGAGTAGCATCTGTTTGAGTATCGTCTATTCGCTCAGGACGTTCTTTAGCTTCTCTAACTTTCAAAGTACGTTGTTGAAATTCAGCGTCGTTTAATGCCGTAATCGCTTTTTCTAAATCATCTGCAGACATTTCGACAAAACCAAAGCCCCTACGTTTTCCGGTATGTTTATCCTTCATTAACCTTACAGATTCTACCGTACCATAATTAGCAAACAATTCTCGTACTGCTGCTTCATTTGCTCGGTAGGGTAAATTGCCAACATAAAGTGTTTTCACATCACTATTAGTGTTGTCAGATGGGGTGGTGCTAACATGTGTTTTATCAGAAGAGGTGTTAACTAACGGAGCAACAAATACACTGACAAAAACAAAGACAGCAATAATTATTGGTGTAGCTGAAACAGTACTAAAAACAAAAAAAGCAATAATAGCAAAAATAGCAGCTATAACTACCGTTGAGATATTCGGAGACTTCATAATGGATACCTAATTATTATTTTAATATTAATTTATAAGAACAAAGCGTAAAAACGAAATTTACAATTCTATGTTACCCACCTTTTATCATTGTGCAACAATAAGTGTAAAAAACATGCGATTTAGAAGTTAATAAAATTATTTAGCTCGATATACCTACATTTAGTTCAATTAACATTCGAACAAACAAAAGTTTCAAAATAAGTGTTGATCTCAAAATAGAACTCTATACAATGCGCTCCAGTTCCAAGGGGTTCAGGCAAATAGCTTAACCAACTGGATGT
>CAXBEX010000030.1:0-22493 GCA_963974965.1 uncultured Colwellia sp.
ATGGAAATAACATTAACAATCTAAAAGTGGCTGTTTCTTAAATGCACCACGGGTAGATTTATAAAGAAGAATAGATTTATTAAATGTAATTATAAAACACCTTCTTTTTTGAGCCAATATTCAAAGTCAAAAATGGTTAAAGATAAGCGTTTTATCAACAACTCAACTTCTTTTTGGTTAATATTCAAAGGCGGAGCAATCATGACATATTCGCCATAACGACCATTGTTACTTCTACGACCATAAATTAACAGCCCTTGCTTTGCTGCAAATTGTTTAAACTTTTCTGTGGCTTGATAATTCAACGGTATCTGAGCTTTAGTTGACTTACAAGAGACAAACTCAATACCTAAAAGTAAGCCTTTACCACGAACATCACCAATAGTCAGAGATAATTTTTGAAGTTTATTCAATTCTTTTTTTAAATAATCACCCATGAAACGTGTGTTTTCGAGTAGACTATTATTAGTTATTTCAGATAAAACAGCACTCCCAACAGCACAAGCTAACGGGTTAGCATTGTATGTATGAGCATAATTAAAACCAGTCAACTCGGCTAATTCATCAACCAAAGAAGCACTCGTTAACATTGCCCCTAATGGTGTATAACCTGCGCCTAAGCCTTTTGCTACAACAACAATATCTGGTTGAGCATTTGACCATTGGTGATGGGTTAAAAAAGTTCCTGTTCTTCCAACTCCAGACATTACTTCATCGTAAATTAAGAATACACCGTATTTATCACAAATTCGGCGAACCTCTTGAAAGTAAATTTCAGGTGGGCTAATTGCTCCTGTACTTGAGCCACCAACAGGTTCCACAATAAAGGCTAATACACTTTCATCTCCAAGCTCTAATATTTTTTTCTCGAGCTCTTGTGCACATTGCAATGCATAATCATTTTCATTTATATCGCCAGAAAACCTATAATCCATTAATGATTTTATTTTAGCTGATATATTGATCATATCAGAAAATACATCGTTGAATGCCGGGTCTCCACTAACAGCTAAACAGCCCAATGTCATACCGTGATAAGATGGTTGACAGCTGATCAGTTTATGTTTTTTACTCTCTCCTTTAGCATAGCGATATTGTCGACAGAATTTAATTGCCATATCTACGGCTAATGAACCACCTGAGACAAATAGAGCCCTTTCAAAGCCATCTCCTGCTAATTCAGTGAGTTGTTTTGATAAAAGTAAATTAGGTTCATTTCTCGCCGTTGAAGCAAATGAAAAACATAGCTTTTCAGCTTGATCTGTCATTGCTTTTATGACTCTTTGATTGCCATGCCCTATGTTACAAGTTACGGGTCCTGAAGAAGCATCTAAGTATGAATTACCTTCATCATCCCATAAAAAAAAGCCTTCCCCCTTGATTATTGTTGGTCGAGGAAACTCATCAGAATTAGAGTAAAATAAATCTTGAGCACCACCAATAGCTGGCCTATCATTTTTTATTTCACTGTATTGTTTATTTTCCATTACATTCCACTAATTATTCATTAAGTTAAATATTATTACTATATTCGCTCAATTATCATGGCGATACCTTGACCACCACCAATACAAGCAGCAGCACATCCATAACGTGATTTTTCTGAAGTTAAAATTCTAGCTAGCGTTCCAGCCAATCGAATGCCAGAGGCTCCTAAAGGGTGTCCAAGTGCTAGAGCCCCCCCTTTAATATTTAGTTTTTTATCCTTTATATTGAAATGTTGTTGAGCATAGAGAGGAACGACGCTAAAGGCTTCGTTAATCTCCCAAAAATCTATGTCATTTGCTGTTAACCCTGCCACAGTAAGTGCTTTTTCTACCGCAGGAATCACTCCTTGTCCCATTAATTCAGGTTTAGTTCCTCGATCAGCAATACTTACAATACGAGCTAATGGTTTCATTCCAGTTTTAATTAAGGCATCTTCAGACATCAAAACAATTAAAGCAGCTCCCGTAGATAAAGGCGAACTATTACCTGCAGTAATAAAACCATTTTCTTTAAATGCAGGCTTTAATTGAGATAGTTTATCAACACTAGTTTCTTTGCGAATACAGGCATCTTCGGTTACTTCAAGTTTATTATTATTGAACAGAGGAGTGATCTCACCTTGATAAAAACCTTCATCACGTGCAAGTGATGCTTTTCGATGAGAAGCCTCAGAAAACACATCCATTTGTTCTCTAGTGATATGTGTTTTATTTGCTAAATTTTCTGCTGTCAGTCCCATATTCATGACAACATCCATGTCATAGGATGAATCATAATTACTTACATCAGGTACTTCCAAAATACCTTGTTCAAAAAGAGAGGGTCCCATAGGGACACGTGTCATATGCTCATATCCAGCAGCCATAGCTATATCAGCAGATCCAGATGCTATGTTTAATGCACTATATCTTAATGCGGCTAAACCAGAACCGCATTGCTGTTCAATGCCTCGGCTAGCACATTGGTCTCCGAGCTTAGATAATAATATTGGATAACGTCCGCCAAAATTCCACTGTTCTTTAACTTGCAGTGCACAACCTACTGAAAGGTCATCCACATCTTCACCATCAAAATTTCCTTTTTCAAGCTGATGGTCGATAAGCTGAGCTAACAATTGATCACCGCTAATATCAGCAAAAAGATCTACTTCTTTTTTATAAGGATGAGCACGAGTAAATGCTGAACGAGAGTAGCTTACTAAATATACATTTTTCATTGTAATTTTCCTATATTACACCAACGGCTTATAAATAATGCGTAAGCCTTTAATGTATGACGAATTGATTCAATATCAACACATTCATCTATACCATGAATGTTTTTAGCAATGGGTCCGTAGCATGTACCAGCTGTTTTATTGTAGAAATGAAATGCTCTTAAATCTGTAGTGCAGGTTGACAAGTAATGTTCTGGTTCACGTTGAGTTAAATGTTGATGACACTCAGATAACAATGTTATTCCTGGGTTTTGCAAGTCAACTAAGTGTCCTTCTGAGCGAAAGCCATGAAAGCGTAAAATAGGTTTATATTGACTAAATTCAATACACTCACTAACCGCTTGTTCTATCTTGTCGTTTACAAGCTGCATTATGTGATTACTTGTCATACCCGGGGGAAAACCTATTCTGCCTTCCATTTCTGCATGTGCAGGTACGCTTGATGCCCAATCTCCCCCTTTAAATTTTCCTATATTTAAGTTAAAAGGGTGCTCATATTGGTCATAAGGTACATGGCGATATTTTTCATTGAGTTCATCTTCAAGTGATTTCAAATAAGGGATAAACATTTGCAGCATTTCAATCGCATTTGCCCCTGCTGTGGTATCTAAAACATGAGCTGGGCGACCTCGAACAATAACTTTGAACCATAATACACCGAGTTGACCACTATAAATTTGTGGACCAAATGGCTCTGGTATTAAAACGAAATCACCATCATATCCTTGCTCAAGGCAAGCCAGTGCGCCATTACCTGTACACTCTTCTTCAATAACTGCTTGTATGATTAAGGGGGAATCTATACGGTAGCCGGCATGCTGAATAGCGTGTACAGCGTAAATCATAGCAGCAACGCCCGATTGCATATCTCCTGCACCACGTCCATATAGCCAACCATCTTTTTCCCATGGTATGTTAGGTGCTTGAGTCCACATATCAAAGTGAGTTGCACTAACAACATCAAGATGACCATTTAACACAAGCGTTTTACCTTCGGAAGTAGGGTTTATTGCACTCACTAAATTATATTTTTTATCATAATCCCATTCAACGGGGGCGAACAAAGGGTGTTTTCCTATTCTTTTTATATCAATAGGTACTCGGGTCACTGGTAAATTTAACGCTTGTAAATTTTTCTCAACAACGTCGAGTACACCTTGTTCTTTATTTAAGACACTATATTGTTTAACCATTTCTTTTGTGAATTCCATTACTTCAGGAAAAATTTCATCACAACTGGTTAATATTGCTTGTTCCATAGATTGAGTCATTAGAAAGTACCAATATTTTGAGGAATAATTAATGGTGCATCTGTTTGTTCAATTAACTCTTCTAACGTTAATCCGTCTGCGATCTCTTTAAGCACCAAGCCGTCATTAGTAACATCAATAACAGCTTTATCTGTAATAATTCGGGAGATACATTTTTTTGCTGTTAATGGTAATTTACATTTTTTTAGAATTTTTGAATTACCTTTTTTATCGTTGTGAGAACATAAAATAATAACTTTAGGCGTTTTTTGAGCTAATTCCATCGCGCCACCAATGCCAGGGGAGAAATATCCGGGTATTTTCCAGTTAGCTAAACTTCCTTCCATATCTACTTCAAAAGCTCCCATAATAGTTACATCTATTTTTCCACGTCTAATCATGGCAAACGATACGGAACTATCAAAAAAGCTAGCACCTCTTCGGGTGCTAATATAAGCACCTCCAGCATCGATTAATTCAGGATCAATAGATTCATCATCAGCAATTTTTTGAGCACCTAATAGGCCATTTTCTGATTGAAAAAAAACATCCATTTCAGGAGGTATATAATCAAGAATTTTTGTTGGTAAACCAATGCCAAGGTTCACAATTTGTCCGCTTTTAAGTTCTTGCGTTGCTCTGCTGATAATTTTATTTACATTCATATTAAATACCAACTAATTTGTTTTTATTAGTTGATGAATCAAGCTCTACAATTGAATTTACAAAAGCACTTGGCGTGTGAATATGTTGAGGATTTAAGTCACTAGCAGGAACTAAATTAAATGTTTCTACAATCACTTCATTTGCAGCCATTGCCATTAGAGGGTTGAAGTTCATCGCTGATCCTTCGTACACTAAGTTTCCGTAGCCGTCAGCAGAGTGAGCGTGAATAAAAGCAAAATCAGCATATAAAGCAGACTCTATTTTTAACTCTTTTCCCTGGTACTGTATAAGTGAACTTCTTTCAGTTATCTCTGTATCTAAACCCACATCGGTTAAAAAACCATAACAACCAGCGCCAGCATTTCTAATTTTTTCAGCTAATATTCCTTGAGGATAGAATTCAACATCGATCTTTTGTATATTCATCAAATCAATGACTATTTTGTTTAACCCTATATGAGAAGTAATTAATTTATCTACTTGGCCATTTTCTATGAGTTTACTTATACCTACAGAAGCTTCGTTCGCATCATTTTTTATTATGGTGAGGTTGCGTTGTCCTTGTTTTAGTAACTCATCTATCAAGGTAAATGGTGTGCCTGGGTTTCCAAAACCACCCACCATAATGCTTGCACCATCGGGAATTTTTGCAATAACGTTTTCTATGGCTATTTGTTTATTCATCATTTATTTTCCAAGTAAAATATAACAGGTAAAATCACTGTTGATTAGTTAAGGCACAGTGACTTTTGTAGTAACGACACTGCTTTCATCTTCAGTGAACATAAACTTATTGGTGTAGGCTAAATAAATTGTCATTAACGGAGCGAAAAAAGCTAAAAAGGTATAAGGAAAGTAATCAAGTGTAGAAACACCTAAAACAGTTGAAAAGTAGGCCCCACCCAAACCCCAAGGAACCAGTGGAGACGTTACCGTAGCAGAGTCTTCACATACTCTTGAACATACTTCGGGTAACAGACGTTTTTCCTTGTATATTGGTAATAACATGCGACCAGGAATGATTATGGCAAGAAACTGACTTCCACCTAAAAAATTAATGACAACTGAGAAGATAACGTGACTGGTTACTAAACCAAAAACAGATTTTATTAAATGTTTTATTTTATTTAGCAGCACTTCTAACATACGAGTTTTTTCCATTAAACCACCAAGACTTAAAGCAATAAAACCTAAAGAAACAGTCCACATCATATTCTGTAGGCCACCTCTTGAAAGAAGATTATCTATACTTAAAATGCCAGTTTCAGATTTATAGCCATAATTTAGTGCGTTGAGTATTTCATTAACTGGCATGTGCTGTAAAAATACAGCAATTACAACACCAGCTAAGCTTGCTACTGCCATAACAAGTAGTCCCTCGCACTTTTTTAGTGCCATTATTATCACTAATATTGGAGGTAAAAAAGTAATAACAGACAATGAGTAATTATCACTTAATCCCGTTAATATGCTTTCAACCTCTTTTCTATCAATACCAACATCCATAGAAAGGTATAGACCTAAAAAGAAAAAAGTGATTAAAGTAAGTAAAATAGCAGGGCCTGTTGAGTAGAGCATGCTCTTTATATGTCTAAACAAGTCAGCACCAACAATACCTGCAGCTAAATTGGTTGAATCTGATAAAGGAGACATTTTATCACCAAAAATTGAACCCGAGATAACCGCCCCAGCAGTAATGGCGGGCGAAATACCAAGAGTTAAACCAATTCCCATGAAAGCAACACCAAAGGTTGCCGATGTTGTCCATGAGCTACCTGTAGATAATGAACCAAGGCAACAGATTAAGCAGGCAGAAAATAAAAAATATTTAGGTGAAAGGAGCTGCATGCCATAATAAATAAAAGCAGGAATTGTGCCTGCTGCAATCCAACTTGCAATCAATAATCCTACCATCATAAGAATAAGCATAGGCAACATAGCTATTTGACAACCTTGTAGAATTCCATTTTGGACCTCCTTCCAACTATGACCTGAAAACAAGGCAACGCAAGCAGCATAGATAATCACAGCAACTAGTGTTATATGAATGGCACCACCATTTTCATATATAAATACTTGAGTAGCTATTGCTACAAAAAGAAATAATACAACACTAAGAGCACCCAAGTTTGTCACTTTACTTTTGATAATAACTTCTTTACCTAGCATATATTACACCTATAAAGTTTTCATTTGCTGTAAGTTGAAATGGCATTAAACAAGTAAAAAACATAACGAATGGGGCTATAGTTACAACTTGATACCGCAATTAAAAATAATTTATTTATCATTAATTTTTTACGAGTTTATGTTGAATAATTAACACATGTCAATATATGATATAAAGCTAACTTTTAATGAGAAAAAGTCATGGATAATGTAAATTTAAACTCAATGAAATCATTTTCTATTTTTAAAACATTATATGAAAATGGTACTGCATCAAAAACAGCAAAGATATTAGGAATAACGCAATCTGGCGTGAGTCGTTCATTAAGTCTATTAGAAAAAAATATAGGCTTTGATCTATTCATTCGAGAAAAGAAAGGGTTAATAGCAACACCTGAAGCTAAAGAGCTTTATAAAGAAGTGTTACGTTTAATGCATCATTTAGAGGAAACTAAACATAGCATTTTAGCATTAAGAGAGTTTGGGGCATCTCGCTTTCGAATTGCAGCGATTCCGGGAGTTGCATTTGGTTATATTCCAAGAATAATATCTAAAATTCTTGAGATAAATCCTAAACTTAATGTTTATTTTGATATTTTATCAAGTAATGAAATCATACATGCCGTTGAATCTGACTCTTTTGATGTTGGATTTGTAACTCTTCCTGTAAATAGTAAGCAGCTTAAGGTTGAATCTATAATAGAAACCCAAGCTGTTTGCGTTATTCCGATGCAACACCCTCTAGCATTCCTTGATACCATCAACTTAAATGATTTAAAAGGGTGCAACCTTTTAGTTCCTAACCAACCTAATATTGCCGCAGATCAGTTATTGCATTTAATCTCTGACAATAACATAAAACTTGCAAGTAAAACGGAAGCAAATCTAGCAAGTATTTGCTCACTAGTAAGCAATAATGTTGGTGTTAGTGTTATTAATCCTATAACAGTTGATGATTTAAACTGCGAAAATATACTCATAAAACCTTTTGTGCCAACCATCAATTATTCATTTGCATTAGTGTATAAAACTAATTGGCAAGAAAACAAAATGATTAGAATTATTAAAGACATTCTTCAAATGCCCTAAATATTCAAAGCTCCATCACTTTCAGTGTTAGTTACTGTTCAATTAAACACCTTAGTTCTCAAATTATTTATTTCTGTTGTTTATTTATTATCCTCTATATTACTTTTTATGTATGACTTATAATCATTTAAATATGTAAAAACATCATATATTGTAATACATGAAAGGGGGTGTATATTATTTTAAGGGAATAAACAACAAGAGAGAAAATATGAAAACTAAAAAAACGCTAATAGCTATCGCTATTACAACATCAATAACAAGCACTCTTTTTTCTGCAAACCTATATGCTCAAGAACCTCAAAGTAATACAGAAAAAACAGAAGAGGTAGAGAAAATATCTATTATAGGCTCTCGCGTTCGGGGGCGTGGTTCATTAGATACAGCAGCTCCAGTAGATGTTATTTCGGGAGAAGATTTTGTAAACCAAGGCTCAAACGATATTGGAGATTTATTGAGAACAGTTGTGCCATCATATAACGTTAGTGCTCAACCAATCAGCGATGCTGCAACTTTTGTAAGACCAGCAAACTTAAGAGGTCTTGCACCAGATCATACCCTAGTACTATTAAATGGTAAACGTCGCCATCGCTCAGCCGTTATTGCATTTTACGGCGCAGGACTTTCTGATGGTGCGCAGGGGCCTGATATATCGGTCTTTCCAACCATATCGTTGAAGCAAGTTTCAGTTTTACGAGATGGTGCTGCTGCTCAATATGGCTCAGATGCCATTGCTGGTGTTATGAACTTCTCATTAAAAGATGCATCTGAAGGCGGAACATTTGAAGTTAAAGTTGGCCAATTCTATGAAGGCGACGGAAGTAATTATCAGTTTTCTGGGAATATAGGTTTACCTTTAACTGATGTAGGTTTTTTGAATTTAAGTGCTGAATATGGTGAATCTGATCCTACAGATCGTTCTTTACAAAGAGACGACGCGCAATCCTTGATAGATGCTGGTAATACAAACGTATCTAATCCAGCCCAAATATGGGGCTCTCCGGAGGTTCAACGAGATCTAAAGCTAACTGTCAATTCTGCTGTTGATATGGATGATAACCGTACATTCTATGCTTTTGGTAATTATGCAAATAAAATATCTCAAGCAGGATTGTATTATCGAAACCCAAATTCTAAAGGTGGCGTGTTTACCCAAGGTGATAATCACCTTGTCGCTGATATAGATGGTATTGATAACGGCATTAGCTGTCCAACATTTTTAGCAGGTGACCGCGCAGGGTTAAGTCAAGTTATGGATAATACTTCTGAAATTGGGGCAAATTGTTTTGTTTTCAATGAAATTTTTCCTGGTGGTTTTACACCCAGTATGACTGGTGAAATTATTGATTTATCAGGCGTTATGGGTATAAAAGGGTATTATCAAGGAAGTGATTTATATTATGATGCTAGTGTTGGTGGTGGTTATAGTGAAATTGATTTTTCTGTTGAATCTATTAATCCCTCATATGGCCCTCAAACACCTTTAAATATGGATGCTGGCACTTATATCCAACTTGAAAAAAATATAAACATTGATTTAAGCTACCCTGTTGCCGTTGATATCTTTGATTCTGATTTGAATGTTGCTGGTGGGCTTGAATGGCGTGAAGAACAATTTGAAGCTATTGTTGGTGACCCTGAGTCATATAATATTGGTCCGTATTCAGAACAAGGCTTTAGCTCGGGATCACAAGGCTATATTGGGCTAAGTGAAGTAAGTGCGGGTAACTGGGACAGATCAAATATTGCTTTGTATATTGACTTAGAAGCCAATGTCACCGAAAACTTACTGGTTGCATTAGCAGGACGTTGGGAAGACTTTGATGATTTTGGAACAACAACTAATGGTAAATTATCATTACGTTGGGATATCAATGATGAATTTGCATTACGAAGCACTGTTGCTACAGGCTTTAGAGCACCAACACCAGGACAGGCTAATATCAGTAACGTAAGCAGTGTGCTGCAAGATGGCGTAATAGTTAATAGTGGCATTATCCCACCAACAACAGACTTAGCTGTTAAGTTTGGAGCAGAGGCGCTACAACCAGAGAAGTCAAAAAGCTTTTCTTTCGGAAGTATCATATCTTTTGATGATATTTCAATAACAGTAGATTATTTCAATATTAATGTTGAAGATAGAATTGCAGTATCAAACTTTATATCTTTGACTCCTGAAGAGGCTATTGGGCTAGAAAATCAAGGTATTGCAGGGGCTTCTGAGTTTGCAAACTTTCGCTATTATACAAATGATTTTGACACCACTACACAAGGTGTTGATATTGTTGCATCATATCCTTTTAGTTCATTTGGCGGTGACTCAAATATTAGTTTAGTAGCAAACTGGACTGAGACAGAAGTAGATAAATCATCAAGCGATCTTTTAGATGAAACTCGTATCAGAACATTAGAGGAAGGACTACCGAATATACGAGGAAATATAAACTTCACTCATAATCAAGGAGATTGGCGAGCACTTGCAAGAGTTAATTATTACGGAGATTATTATATTGCTCATGTATCATATGGTGGATTTTCTTTTGAGCCTGGAGCTGAAGTTACTGTAGATCTTGAGCTTGGGTATTCACTAAGTGATAATATGTCGGTAACCTTAGGAGCAAGTAATTTATTTAATGAATTTCCTGATGAAAATCCTTTTGGTAGTATTTTGGGTGCAAAGTATCCTGAGTTTTCTCCTATGGGTATTAATGGGGGCATGTACTATTTACGATTTAGGTATGATCTGTAGCTAAAACCTCTATTGAAGTGGGACTTCTAGTTCTTATCTGATCTAGTGTTATTATCAAAGGATATGTAGGGTTTAATACATTGCTGCCTTATTTTAATACCTTATCAATTAATTGCTAGAATAGCATACATAAAACCACTGCTAAGTTATTTTTAGTAGTGGTTGTTATCGCGATACTATCAAGACTACAGTTTTAATATTTCACCTAACAATATAATGCAATTTCCACCATCGGGACTTATTTCTGTGAAGTACTTTACTTTTAGATGAAATGACACAACTTCTGGTTAGTTTGAATTCGAATGAACCTAACTTTTATTGTTTGATTGAAAAATACAGAGGTCATTAGATAAGTTTATAAGTAAGGTTATATCTCTTATTAAAAAATTATAACTACATTGAAATATTTTGAATAGTTATATCACGCTACGGGGGCGATTGCGAGTTAGAGTATATGGTCTAAAAATAATTTTCTATCTCGGTAAGGGGCACATAGAGCCATACGTTTTATGGCAACATGCGCATAGAAGACGTTAGCTATCGGTTGTTCTTTAGCTCAACTGAAAGCTAAATCCTGAAGTAAGTTTGGTGTAAATATATTTATTAATTTACGTAGCGTCACATAAAAATTCGATGCTAGCAGTTTTTACACATCCTGTGGCATTAATGAATAGTGTATAAAAATTTAGCCGTTAATTTAGTGATTTTTCTAGCCATCAATAGGGCATGTCGTATACCTTAGTATTATTCAAATATTGATGGAAAATAATCTTGCCGCCCATGATTCAAATTACAAACGTTAATAAAGTTTATGCGAGTGGTTTTCAAGCACTTAATAATATTAACTTATCAATAAAACCCGCTGAAATTTTTGCCTTGTTAGGGCCAAATGGTGCAGGTAAAACGACACTCATTAGTACTATTTGCGGCATTATTGATGCCACCTCTGGTAAAATCACTGTTGATGGTAAAAATATTGTTTCAGGTTACCGACATACGCGTGAACTTATTGGTTTAGTGCCGCAAGAGTTAACCACCGATGCTTTTGAAACGGTATGGGCGACAGTTTCATTTAGTCGCGGATTATTTGGTAAAAAATCGAATCCTGCTTTTATTGAGAAAACACTTAGAGCATTGTCGCTTTGGGATAAAAAAGACAATCGCATGATGGAGTTATCCGGTGGTATGAAACGCAGAGTAATGATTGCTAAAGCGCTTTCTCATGAACCATCCATTTTGTTTTTAGATGAGCCTACCGCTGGCGTTGATGTAGAGCTGCGCAAAGACATGTGGCAATTGGTACGACAATTACGTAACGATGGTGTGACTATTATTTTAACCACCCATTATATTGAAGAAGCGGAGGAAATAGCAGACCGTATTGGTGTCATTAAAAATGGTCAACTTATTTTGGTTGAAGATAAAACCGCTTTAATGAATCAACTAGGTAAAAAACAATTGATTCTCGATTTAAAAGAGCCATTAACTGAAATACCTGTGAATATGGCTGATTTTAATTTACAGATTAAAAATGATGGACTGCAATTAATTTATAGTTATGACACCACACAAGAGCACACGGGAATTTCTGCTTTACTTCAGCAGTTGTCCGCAGCATGTATTGGGTTTAAAGATATCAAAACAGATCAAAGCTCGTTGGAAGATATATTTGTCTCATTAGTAAGGGAATCAACATGAATCGTTACGCTGTTGCGGCCATTTATAAATTTGAAATGGCGCGTACAAAACGCACTCTTTTTCAGAGTATTATCTCTCCAGTGATTTCAACGTCACTTTATTTTATTGTTTTTGGCTCTGCGATTGGTTCTCGTATTACTGAAATAGATGGTGTTAGTTACGGTGCTTTTATTGTGCCGGGCTTAATTATGTTATCGCTGTTAACACAAAGCATTTCTAATGCGTCATTTGGTATATATTTTCCTAAATTCACTGGCACTATTTATGAATTACTTTCTGCTCCAGTATCTTCTTTTGAAGTAGTGCTAGGTTATGTGGGCGCTGCAGCGACTAAATCGATTTTGTTAGCGTTAATTATTTTAGCAACAGCGCATTTGTTTGTCCCCCTTGAAATAGCACATCCATTCTGGATGTTATTCTTTTTAGTGATGACTGGCGTAACTTTTAGTTTATTTGGTTTTATTATTGGCATTTGGGCAGATAACTTTGAAAAGCTACAAGTGATCCCACTTATTGTCATCACCCCGCTTGTTTTCTTA
The DNA here is from genome assembly GCA_963974965.1 of uncultured Colwellia sp. Lineage (GTDB taxonomy): Bacteria > Pseudomonadota > Gammaproteobacteria > Enterobacterales > Alteromonadaceae > Colwellia. The sequence continues at coordinate 12,865 of CAXBEX010000030.1, forward strand.
GGAGGCACCTTTTATTCCGTCAGTATGTTACCGCCATTTTGGCAAACGGTAACGCAATTTAACCCCGTATTTTATTTAATTAGTGGCTTTCGATGGAGTTTTTATGAAGTGGCTGACGTAAGTTTAATAACAAGCTTTTGTGTGATGAGCGGTTTTTTAGCTTTTTGTTTATTAGCAGTTGTCTGGATATTTAAAAGTGGTTATCAGATAAAGCAATAATAGAGGTAATATGATTAAGCTGATTGCAGTTAAAGGTTAATTTGCAAGTGCGTTTTTTAATAAGTATTCAACAAGTTTAGATTGGGCAACGGCAACAGTTCCTACAATAGAGTCGTTAGCATCAATGATTATCTTATGATTTCTGATCGCTAATAGTGACGGATAACGCTATCTCTACTGGGGCACAAAGCGCCTTAGAAAAAAGGATCACTTTGCGTTAAGTGTAAGTAAACAGCTTTCAAATCTAAACTTCAGTTGTTAGGTCGAGAGCTGTGATTTTATTGGAGCGATATTAGATGAAACTATACTGTGACACTACATGCAATCAGTTTTATATAAGCTCAATATCCGTCTACGGCGCAAATCAGGAAATGACAATAATTAATTGGTGTTCGTTAACCGCTCTTTTCTTGGACTCTTTGTTAGCCTAGTAGGCCCGTGCGACATCATTGTTCCAGCCATGAAAACCATACGTTCTGACTTAAAGCGAATATTTCTGTCAGTATTTCATCATGGTAAACCGTAAAAACACCCGCAAACCTAAGAAATAAACCTAGGTAGTAAAGCGCTTTCGCTTCAGGTGAATTCACTATATAATTTTTGCTATTAGAAGCTAAATTATATTAATCACCGCGAGGTGAACATTATCGGTATGTATTGTGAAAATAGATCGAAACAAACTTAATACCATATTGCGTAGTGGTTTGAACCCTGAAATTAAGACTCGAAAACATCTGGCAGCGCATTTGAGTTTAGATCCCACATCACTGACCCGGTGGTTCTCCAGTCGAGATCGTTTGGGTAATCCAAGATACCCAGTAGTACCTGATCGACATGTCACAAAAATTCTTCAACTTTTTAAATTAGACCCCCATAGCTTGAATTTGAATGATGAAGAATTTCGTCATTATTGTTTTGAAAATTCACTGTCTCAGAGCGGCCATCAAAGTGATTTAGAGCAAAAACAAAAGTTAAGATTAGAATACGCCTCACAAAGAAAATTAATCATATCGGAGTATTCAACCGGCAGAAATAAAAGACCGTTTATCGTAATTGCTTCCATAATAATGTTATCCGTCATGGCATGGTATTTTATCAAGCCGTTTTATTTTAATGATTTGCAGTCTCTAGCTAGAGAGAATGACAAAACAGTAAATGCGGTAAAATGCTGGACCGGCTATTCCCCGTCACTCGGTGTTTTTGACGAAGAGGATAAAGCGGATCCTTGTCATTACGGAAAATTATTTCACAATGCTTTAATGCAGTTAAAAGCTGACAATAACAGTCTGAAATTATCAATGCCTGTAACCGAACATTCTGCTACCCAATATTATATATCCTTTCTTTTTGAACAATTAGAGTATCGTCGAATTAGCGATAATATTGATCTTAATATTGAGCTTGGTAAAAATGAGCTATACCGTTCAAACTATCAAGCGGCGAAAAAATATTTTCGCAAGGCAAGTGATATGTTAAGCACTTTACCTAAGCCCAATCCGCAAATGTTGACTGAAATATCGATTTACAGTGCAAAAATTGCCAACGAATTACCTTAGTTTTTTCACTGTCACTTGCTCTCATTAGAATCCCCAATGGATAGAAATTAGTTCACACATTTGTTCATATTTTTAAAATTGGCGTTTTTTCACTCGAAATTGGCACACAATTGGCCTTTTATGTGGAAATCAAACCAAGAATTGACACACATTGGGCCTTTGAAGCGGCGCTTAATTTAGCTAATTTACTCATTAAGTTTTATCACGCTGTCTTAAATATAAAAGGCAACTGATTAACTAAATTTAATAAAACATCAACATTAATTGAGTGAACTTTATATGCGCATTCCAGAAAAAAACTCAAATCGGCTTATTTCTTTGAAGAAAGTGATTGTTGTTATAGGCGTTGCAACAGCATTAGCTCTCGCATGGGGTGGTATACAAGCGATGAGTAGTAATACATTTGTATCACATAAGGACTTTATTATTGCTACGGTAGAAAATGGTGATTTGGTTCGGGAAGTGAGGGCTCCTGGTACTTTAGTACCCATAGAGTTGAATTTTCTATCGGCTACTTCTAGTGGGCGGGTTAAAGAAATATTGCTTGAAGCGAGCGATGAAGTTGATATTGGCACAGTGATCATGGTGCTTGATAATCCAGAGTTAAGCCAGGAAGTAGATGAAGCGAAATTTGAAGTTGAAGTACTCCAGGCTGCATATCATTCACTTCAGCAACGGTGGCAGCAATTGATACTGAAGCAACGTATCGTAGTAGCAGACTTTAATGCTCGTTATGAGATGACTATGCTAAGAAGGCAAGCGAATCAACGCTTATTGAAAACAGGCGCAGTTTCCAATATTGACTATAACGAATCAATATTGTTAGAGCAGCAACTTAAATTTCAATCTGAATTAGAAGTCGAATTATTAGAAAGTCTTCCTGTATCTGCGCAAGCTGAACTTGCCGCAGCCAAGGCGCAAACCAACAAAGCGATTCGACATTTAGCATTACAAGAAAAACTGGCGGGTGACTTGTATGTAAAGGCAACTACCAAAGGCATAGTGCAAGACGTTACTTTACAAGTTGGTGAACCTTTTAAAGTTGGCACAGTGCTAGCGCGTATCGCACAGCAAGGTAATTTGAAAGCTGAGTTGCGTGTACAGGAAAGCCAAGTTAAAGATGTTGAAAAAGGACAAACCGTTATGCTATCTGCAGGCGGAAATATAGCTCAAGGCATAGTGAAACGTATCAACCCTTCGGTAGAACAGGGAGTGGTTAAGGTTGATGTTGTATTTACTGATAATCCCTTACAGGGGGCTCGGCCAGATTTGCGTATCGAGGGTATTATCGAATTAGAACATTTGAGAAACGTTCTAAAATTAAAACGACCAGTATTCACGCAAGAATACTCCTCCAGCAGTCTTTTTGTTTTGAATGATACGCAAACAATGGCGGCACGTACAAAAGTTGAGTTTGGTCGTAGTTCGGTTGATTATATCGAAGTACTGTCCGCTCTTAAAGTCGGTGAGCAAGTCATTGTCTCTTCAACCAATAAATATAATGAGTTAACGAAAATAAGCATACGCTAGCTAAACATTTTACAGTGCAATAAATAGACTTTTTTTCAATTTTTAAATAAGGATAATTCTTCAATGCAAACACTAATGGAAGACATACAATTTGCCTGTCGGAGTTTTTTAAAAACGCCAGCAGTTTGTGCCCTAATAGTGGTAACTTTGGCATTAGGTATTGGCGCTAACGCCGCAATTTTTAGTATGGTTTATAACGTATTAATAGCCCCTTTGCCTTTTAGTGAAGGTGAACGTTTAGTTAAGATTAATACCAATAAGCCCAAAATCAACCGAAATGACGTTCAAGTTTCAGTGGCAACTATGTTTGACTACCGTGATAAAAATCAACATTTATCTCACTTAGTTGAATACCATCAAATGAGTTATATCTTGTTGGGTCATGGCGCCCCTACGAGTTTGAAAGCGGGTGTTATCAGCTGGGATTACTTTGAAATGCTGAAAGTGAAACCTATATTAGGCAGAACTTTTTTACCCAAAGAAGATGAACTGGGCGCTAAGCCCTTGTTAGTCATGTCGCATCGCTATTGGCGTGAAATGTTTGGCAGTGATCCTGATGTTATTGGTATGAGCTTGCAGATGGGTAATAAGCTTCATCAGGTTATCGGGGTGTTGCCGCCGATGGCAGCTTATCCGGCTAAAAATGATATCTGGGTTACGGCACCTTCATGTCCAGTACGAGGCAGTAGCGGGGCAGTAAATGATCGGAATCGCACTATGCTGACCTTGTATGGAAAGTTAAATCCCGAAACGACCTTACAACAAGCAAGTATGGATATTAATAATATTGCTAAGCACTTAATTACTGAGTTCCCGGATTCCTATCCTGAAAATCAAGGGCTAAGTAATACACTAATACCATTAAAAACCGCAATGGCTGGTGACTCAAGCTCAACCTTTTATTTGTTAATGGCTATTACCGCGTTGGTATTACTTATTGCTTGCGCCAATGTTGCCAATTTAAATTTAGCCCGTACAGCTAGCCGTAAACAAGAGTTTGCTATACGTGAGGCATTAGGTGCTACCCCCAGACGAATTGCACGGCAAGTACTAACTGAGAGTATACTGTTGTCGCTAGCCGGTGGTGTCTTGGGGTTGTTAATTGCCCTTTTTAGTATTGATTTGCTTGCTAGTTTTGCTGCGCATTACACTTCTTTGGCGAGTGAAGTTTCAGTCAATTGGGATGTGCTTGCCTTTTGTTTAGTCATTTCAGTACTAACCGGCATTATTAGTGGCGCAACAGCTGCATTTCAAAAACGTCATATTAATGAAGCTTTAAAAGAAGGCAGCGGTAATATCACCGCGAGTACGGCAAGCAATAAGCTCAGAAAGGCCTTGCTTATCACCCAGTTTAGCCTGGCGTTTATTGTTATCACCAGTGCTACGCTGGTTAGTCTAAGTTTGTATCGCTTGAATAATCAAGAGACTGGTTTTAACAGTAGCAATATCGTTGCCCTGCAAATGGGGCCAGGTGGTTCTAGTGGCACGCTGAAACAGTGGCATGACTTTGCACGAGAAACCGCGCATCGTTTAGAAAGTAAAGTGGAAATAGAGCAAGTTGCCTTTTCGGCTACTTATCCAATGATCGAAGGTCGCCGACAATTAACATTCTTTCAAATTGAAGGTAGTCCGCCTATAGACAGCAGTGAGCGGCCTGATGCACTTAGAGCAGCAGTATCGCCAAGCTATCATCAAGTGCTTGATATACCTTTATTGCAAGGGCGATATCTTAAAGAAAGTGACAATGAAAATAACCCAGGTTCGATCTTAATTAATAAGCATTTTGCCGAGGTATTCTTCGCGGCTGAAAATCCTATTGATAAACGAATTTCACTAGATAAAGGCAAAAGCTGGTTAAGCATACGTGGTGTTGTTTCCAACACCAGAGAAATGAGTGTTGATATAGCACCAGTGGCAACATTTTATAGCACCTTTATGGAGTATTCTCGCTGGAGTTGGATGAAAATGCTTATCAAAAGTCAGGTGCCACTAAATGATATTAAAACGAGTATCACAGACACAATTCATGGCATTAATCCTAAGCAATCTGTTAATAACATAACCACACTGAATGACCTTAAAGAAAAGTCGTTGTCATCGGCTAATTTGGTTGGTCAATTGGTTGCTATGTTTGCTTTACTGGCCTTTGGGATAGCACTTAGCGGTGTTGTCGGCATTGTTGGCTATGATGTCAGCCAGCGAAAAAAGGAGATAGGTATACGCGTAGCACTTGGAGCAAATCCGAAACGTATAAGTGTGCTCTTTGCCGTGCAAGGCATGTCACTTTGCGCAATAGGGATCGCCTTAGGGGCATTTATTATGGCGTTTATATCTCCTGCATTAGGTACGGTGTTGTTTGAAACCGAACCGCTTAATGTACCCATGTATTTAATAACAGCAGTCGTTGTTTCACTATTTGCTGCATTAGCAATCTTACTGCCAGTAAAACAAGCAACGGCTATTCAACCAAACCAAGCATTAAGAGAGCAGTAAACGTTAGTTAAAGTGAGTAAAAACAAAAATTAAGCACTAATAACTGTTCACCTAAATAAAGAAAAGGACGTAAATAATGAATAATGAAGCTTTGATTAAATTAACGAAACTGACCAAAGATTTTACCAGCGATGCCGGTGTAACCAGCGCAATAAAGGGCGTTGATTTGACTATCAATGCAGGTGAGTACGTGAGTATTGCAGGTCCTTCAGGCTGTGGTAAATCTACTTTGCTGTCTATTTTGGGATTACTTGAAACATCGACCAGCGGGCAATATTTATTGAATGGCTATAAAGCACATGATCTGGATGTTTACCAACGCGCTGAAATTCGTAATAAAGAGATCGGCTTTATTTTTCAAGCATTTAACTTGATAGGAGATTTAACTGTATTAGAAAATGTTGCATTGCCTCTGTCTTATCGGAAAATGAAAAAAAAAGAACGCCATGAAATAGCCATGAACTCATTGGAAAAAGTGAATATGGCTGATCGCGCTAAATACTATCCAGCACAGCTATCCGGCGGCCAACAACAACGTATTGCGGTAGCCAGAAGCCTGGTGGTAGACCCATCTATATTATTGGCTGATGAACCTACTGGTAATCTGGATACCACCAATGGTGGCGCCATTATGGATTTATTTGATGAACTGCATGATGAAGGCCGAACCATTTGCATGGTGACCCATGATGCTAGATTTGCAAAACGTAGCAAACGCATAGTTCAACTAGAAGATGGTGTTCTGCGTTAAGCAAGGCAGTCGGTTAACCATTTAAAATCAAAATTATCAAGGACAATATTATGTTAATTTTTCATATTATTGCGGGAATCTTAGTACTACTTTTTGGTAGTATCGCTTTGATTTCCTCTAAAGGCTTACGTCTTCACAAACTGACAGGTAATATATTTTTTATCGCTATGGTGATGTTGTCTTTGACTGCTATTTATTTGGAAATCCAGTTTGACGATTTCCCTATCATGGGTATATTTTCGCTATATTTCGCTAGTACTTCTTGGCTGGCAGTGAAGCGCCAAGCAGGAACAATCGGAGTATTTGAGGTTTGTGCCTTTCTCTGCATTGCTATGGTTGCTATCACTTTTTATAAGTGGGGCTGGGATATTGTTTATAACGGCAAAGTACTCGAAAGAATGCTGCCATTACCAATGTATTTTATCTTTGGAAGCTTTGCCGCTTTTGCTGCGATTTTAGATCTGAATATGATATTACGAGGAGGACTTGTAGGTGCTCACCGTATTGCCCGCCATTTATGGCGTATGTGTATAGCATTACTTCTGGCAACTATGTCATTTCTTAGCCAAGATATATTTCCTGAATTCATTCAAAATACAGGCTTACTTTGGTCACCGGTCATTGTACTTCTCTTGATAATTGTTTTTTGGTTGTGTCGCTTGCCATTTAGCCCATGGAGAAAAATTAGATCTGCCTAATACGATAAACTAATCGTTATATCATATTGCTATCGATTAAGGCTGTGGTGGTTAATTAGTTGTAAGAATGTTTAGATATATTTCACAACTTTGAAGTGCGACAAAAGTGGTTGTCTATCTAAGGCTGTTTGGGGGCGTTTGCGCCACAGGTTTGCGATGCGCTATCCTTAGAAATTAAGTTTCTGTACTTTCTGAAATAGACAATGCATCTTCTATTTCAACGCCTAAATATTCAATTGTACTTTGCAATTTTGAATGCCCCAACAATAACTGAATAGCCCTTAAATTCTTTGTCTTTGCATAAATTAAAGATGCCTTAGTGCGTCTGAGTGAATGTGTGCCATATTGGGTTATATCTAATCCCAATGTGAGCACCCAATTTTTAACTATGTTGGCATAATAGTGATAGCAAATATGTCGTCCTATTTTTCTTGGGCTAGGAAATAGAAAATCTGGGGAAGATAGATTTTTGAAATAAATCCACTGACTTACACATTGTTGTGTCTTTGGAGTTATTTCAAATTGGACTTCTTTCTGAGTTTTTTGTTGTTCTATCATCGCTCGAGATTGAACTAACGAAGCAGATGATATATCACGTACTTTTAAGTTTATTAAATCACAGGCTCTAAGTTTACTGTCGATAGCCAAATTAAATAAACTAATTACTCAAATTTCTTCAAGTTTAAACGCTTTTTTCTGACCAACACGCTTACCTTTGTTCCAAGTAGTCATGATGAAATCCTATTAGATGTATGGAGCTAATAGTTAAAATGAAAAGGCGATATTTATAAATAGAGAATATAGATTATTGAACTATTAATTTAAATCTATGGTTAATAATCTATGTTAAACAAGCTTATTATGCCTCTGTCTTTTAAGCTAACACTCGAAATTTGAGGCTAGCCTCGTGGGGAGTCATTATGTCTAAACTCATGTCAAAGTTTTGCTATCAACATGACACCTGTAGGGTTACAATAAACGTATAATTAAAAACTTCATTCATAAAGGTCTTCGAAAGTTTTATGCTTTAGGCAGCACTGCGGGGATACAAAAAAATCACGAAAAGAAACTACGTCTTATTCTAGCTAATTTAGATCAAGCGGAAGTCTCAGATGATATGGATCTTCTTGGTTTGTTTATGCACCAACTTAAAGGTGATAGAAAAGATACTTGGCCTGTCAGAGTAAGCGGGAATTGGCGAATAACATATAGGTTTACTGGACGTGATGTTGAGATAGTAAATTATGAGGATTACCACTAATGGCTATGTTTAACCCCGCTCATCCGGGAGAAATATTAAAAGAGTTAGTGATCGACTCTTTAGAGTTAACGATCACAGATGTTGCAAAACACCTTGATGTAAGTCGTAAAACTTTATCTAAAGTCTTAAATGCTAAAGGCTCTGTAACACCTGAAATGGCGGTGCGTCTTGAGTTAGCTTTTGGTAAACCATCAGCAGATCATTGGCTTCGTCTACAGAATGCGCATGATTTATGGCAAACAAGACTAGAGCAAGAATCACTACATGTTTCGCCGTATAATTTTCAAATAGCATAATTCCGCTTAGCAAAGTGCTGTCCTTCAGCTTTAGGAGTTAATCATGGATATTGATGAAGATAAAATAGATGAAGCTGCATTAGCTTTGATGTATCTCACACTGCATGATCACTATCGAGCATGGAAGCAAATCGATTGGGAAGTAACTAATAGATTACACGAAAAAGGTTTGATTTGTGATCCTGTCGGTAAAGCCAAATCTGTCGTTTTGACAGATGAAGGACTTAAGCAGTCTGAAGTGTTGTTTAATAAACTATTTGCAAAAAAATAAATAATAGATTTGATTCTTGTATCAACTTTGAATTGTGACAAAGATCGTTGTTATTCTATGGCACTACGGGGCACAGAGCGAAATAGATTTTTTGGAGAGTATATTTGTCTGTAGTGGCATAGTTATGGCCTTATTCATTGATAAGTTTATTTCGGTCAATTGAGAACTTTATATTGTGGGTGTGATTATTTACTGGATGTCGCTAATGATAGAGAAAAAAAGAGATAATGGTTAATGGTGACAAAGCAGGGTAAAGGTCATAAGCAAAAAAAAACAAAAATGCCTATATTAAAAACTGTCACGAATTTGTCACATTATCGTCACAGAGCAAAAAACATTGATGAAAAAAGAGTCTTTTTGATGTGAAAAAATTGCAGGAATTGATTTGATATTGAAGGTGTTTTTTTCAACAAAAAATTAGCTAAAAATTTGACCTTTACTTTTTGAGGGTAAAAATTCAGGGAAAAGTAGAATTAAAATTTATAATAAAAACAATGGTATGGTGGACGATACTGGGCTTGAACCAGTGACCCCCGCCTTGTAAGGGCGGTGCT
>CAXBEX010000031.1:0-15777 GCA_963974965.1 uncultured Colwellia sp.
TCACTCAGTTTCTTTTTAGTTTCTTCTGATAAAGTTTTGCCTTTATGAGCCTCACTCAGTTTCTTTTTAGTTTCTTCTGATAAAGGTTTACGTTTCTTCTTAGCTTCTACCATTTTTATATTTCCCAAAACAAAAAGAGCCATTATTAATTTACGTTACAGGTTTTACACATGTCGGAATAAAGTATATCTGATTGAATAAAGAAGACCAAACTACGTTCTGAGCATGTTTAACGGAGCAGACACAAAAGAGCGAAATAATCACGAGCACACTGGCTAAGATTAGTCGATAAGCATTCAGGTTCACCAGTTATAACAAAAAGTGAGATAGAAATTCTGGAAGCGATATGTTTGGTATTTATTAATTTAGATGCTAAAAAGATATTAGAAAGAAAGACAGAAAATCTCTAAAAATTTTATTTTATTAGCTTTAAATAACAATAGCGAGTTAGGCCATATCGAAGCAGTCTAGAAGTCCGTAATTATCTATAGTGACGTAATGCTATTGGATAAATAAGAAAGTTCATTAGAGAGCTCTTAGATACGGTTAAATGATGTAATAAGCAAGTAAACTATATAAACAGCGAAGAGGGTGCATGAGAAATAAGTTATCTGAATTTAAAATTCTAGAAGAAGAAAAACGATACGTTGGGTTTATCAACGAAAAGGCTAAATTTATAAAATGGATGTATTCAGGTGATACGGCATTTGATAAACGTCAAAAAGAATTAATTAGTTCGTTAAGCGATATTGAGCTTCACGTTATCAAAAAACGTAAACGTATTTATATTCCAGAATCATTAACTAACCCATTTTTCTTAGAATATAAACCATTAAGAAGTTATACGTCAGAATCAGCCTGCATTAACTTTCCTAAAACAAATAATCGTAAAGTAGATTTAGACCTTACTGGTGTTTGTAAGGCTGAATATGATTCTATAATTAAAATGGTAAATGCTACTAACAAGAATCGTACGGTAGATTCAAGTGACAAACTAAAAGTATTAGTATCTCCAATTAGACCTTCATTAAGAGGTAAACCAATTAAGAATAGTTTTGCTATTAAAGTAACTTACCCAGACGGAAGCATATCTTGTTTTTATCATTTGGTGGGTTATTACCATATCGCCACAAAAATATCAGAATAACAAAGTATTTATAAGGTGGTTTGATATGCTTTATAAGGTGGTTTGATATAGAAGGAAAACACATCAAACCACCTTATAATTTTCGGCTTACCCCCTCGTTTTATATGACTTACAAGCAATAACCACCCAAAACTATTTAACTTAGCGTATTAATAATATGTTTTAAACTTAAGTAGGCGACCCGAAATAACTAAATAACTAAATAACTAAATAACTAAAAGTATTAACAAAATACGACACGGAGACGAGTCTCTTTTCGGCGACCGAAGCGACGCAGGAGCGCCGAGCTCAACTATATATAACGTCTTAAGGTAGTTTGTTCTTTTATTCGGTCGCTACGCTTCCTTATAAAAGCGAGCTAAAGCTCGATTGTATTTTATTTGATAAATTTTAAATGACGTAGTAATTATAAATATATTCAATTAATCCAAAGGCGCGTAGCGCATGGGGATGGCGCGTAGCGTTATCCACCATTAAACAGAGAACGATAAAAATGCAAAACTTTACAGAAGACAATTTCATAGCAGAATTAAATAAAAAGATAAACGCGAATTTCGAGCAGGTAGAAGATAAGATTTACCTTCACGTAGAAGAAGATTTAGAGATTTCTGTAGATTTTAATGACTACCCACCTAAGATGACTTTTACTAACGTCCAATCTTGCGACACTGAACTACTTCATATTTCCAAGCGAGTTAAATCGTTTAGGTACGCTTCGCAAGAAACAAATAAAAGCTACCTACGAGAAAGCTATTAGTTCAATTAAAACGCCCGTTCTATACCACCAAATCACAAGGTTCTATTAGTTCCCATACCAATACCACCCTTTACTATTTTGACGTCAGAAAAGGCGTTTAAATCCCCCGTTTATTCAATTTAATAAGGATATGTATGACACCAACACAATTACATCATGCGCAAAACTCGTTAACGAATACAGACAGGGAAATTATAACGAAACATAAATATAAAGCAGATCCACCATGCGAAACTCAATAGCATCTAATTCGGGAATATATTTCTTCCTACGAAGAAAAGAAAAGTTAAACCCACCCCCATTAAAAGAAAAATCGAAATAAATATAGAGTCAATAAAAGTATTAGAACAAGCGAAAGTTACTAAGCCGAAAGCGCCTTCTAAGGCATTTAAATCAATTTTCCCTAGAACAGCCACATTACCATTGTTCAATATTAATACATCACTTTAACCACGAAGATTCCCTAGAACCACGTCAACGATCGCTTATTCCCAATACACTACGCGAGCCAAATACGTTCGTGTAAGAGAAGCGCTTAGAGGACGTAATATAAAAATTACACCAGAAAACGCTATTGTCACAACAGCATAAACTTCTAACCATCTTATTAGCCTATAAGCTAAGGGATTATTATGCGTTTGCGTTATGACCCTGTAGAAATAATAACTGCACCTGATCCTACGATAGAGATAATAAAAACAGCCTCCCCTGCTATCGAGATAGTAGAAGACTATTACCTACTAGACGAATAAGAGACTTAGTGAGCTACCACCCACCCATATAAGGGAACGCCCCTATACAGCCAGTGCACCTTGCATAGCGAGCTAACCCCCACCAATAGCCAGTACACCAGCTACATAGGTATACCATATAGACTGCTATGTTCGGTAGCTCCCTATGTTCACTAGCTGTAGCACGTCCTATAAGCTCCCGACTTAATAGCAATAGCCGATCAACATTATGCCAATGGTTGGTGGTATATGGTTTCTTAAAAGCCCGTATACACTGGCTTAGAGTCAATATATACCATGGGGGGGAGGGTTCAAATATAGGAGTAACTATGCGGTTAACCCCTGACTACTTAATTTAAAAGCTTTTTTAATCCCATAACCTCTATAACAGACCTCAATTTCTAAGGAATATTAATTCTTCCTAGATATTAATCGCAATGATTTACAGAGATTTACCAGAATTCCAATTTAGGTTAACCCGAATAACTAAATTATTTAACAAAACGCCTAAATTACAAGAAATCATCCACCCTCGCTTTCCGTGGCTTTGCATTGACATTTCCCGAGGCAAAACAAAGAGAATACCCAAATGACCAAACAAACAATAATAGAATTCGAATATGGCGACGTAGTAATTGACTTAGACCGTCAATACACCGTTTATGGTGACTTTATGCTTGGCGAAGACCTAGTAAAACTAGACCTGACCCATATCCCTTGGCTAGACGAACTGAGTGTAATGGAAGACCTATCCCACCGCCAAATGTTAACTATCCTTTATCACCCTACCGTCATTCATTCATTACATACGGAAACCGAATCGTCCCCGTATTGGGGCAAACAAGCTGATGATTGTCTAGTAATTTACAAACGCTTATCGTCAAGCAACAAGCTCCGAATGGAAAAGAACGCGATAAATCGTAGAAAGATGTTAAGCCCCTACGATATAGGCTGCGACAAAGGGCGTGTCCGTAAATCGTTAATCATTAACCGCATCGTTAAGCTAGGATATTCACGTGACCTAGTTAAATTGTATGTGAATAAATATATTAAGCTAAATGGTACTGGTGTATTCAATTTAGTAGAGGGTGAAGTGGTCGAAATTATGGATAAATTTATAATCGACCAGAATTAAAGCACCTAGCTAAACATTAGCCCAGGGAGAACAAAAGAATATGTCAGCACAAACAGAACCAGAACGTAAAAACTTAACTAGAGAGCAAAAGCAGTTACTAGCCGACTTAAATAACAAGCGACAAATAGCCCAATGTAGGTTGGATAAACATGGCCTAAGTAAAAAACTAGCTGGTGAACCAAAAGCTAAGAACTACATCATGCGTTATTTACACGCCGAGTTATTCGCCACCCCTATCAATTTAAAGGTAGGTTGTGGTTGGCTAATTCAATCCTACTATGATGGACGAATTTCAATATTTAAGAGTGGTTGGCCATTTTACGAAGCAAGCGGAAAACACCTAGTGCGGTTCTTCACATTACGAAACGAAATAAGCGATTTAAACAACCAAAAGAAAGCCCTATACGATTCGTTTTAATAGTCATTCCCTAAATAACATTCATTTGAGAGTGTTATTTGTGGAATTAGCATTCCTACTTTACTCCGACCAAATACAGCCCACCGTAAGGCTTAAAACTACGTAGATTAAAAGAAATTAAAATTCCCTTCCCTCCCTACAAATAAATCAAATAACGAACACTGCTTTCGGCAATTTTGCCAACAGGTTCTTACAGCTATTAATTATTTAATTCATTTTAAGGCGAATAAGACGTCTGTCCTTTGCGGCACTCATTAAATTGAGTGTAGACAGCGGAGCAATGCAATCTTCTTTTCGTGCAACTAATAAAGTAAATCGCCAAAAGGCGTATGTGTATTTAATTCGCAATTCTGCGTTACACATTAAGGAAATAAATAAAATGAAAATTGAAAACTTCGGTCAATTCCAAGCAGCACAAGCGCGTATAAAATATTTAATTACAAACCACCTCACAGTCATTAATGGTGAAGGTAGTATCGACCCTGCTGTTGTCCCCGAACTTAAAGCCTTAACTCACGCCATATCAGCTGCGGAAGACGCAGGATTAAGCACTATCAAACAAAAGCACTTTGCTAAGAAATTAGCCGTTAAAACAGTATCTAAAGGTAAGAAAATGAATATTAAAGAATCCGTGTCAATAACCTATAAAGCAGCTGTTAAATCGGCTACGCCACAAGAAGCCGAAATTGACGTTAAGGCACTTGTTGGTTCGGATGGCGCGTTGGCTATTGATGAATTCTTACAAAAAGGTATTACAGAACGTGCGCGTAAATCGTCTGGCTTATTAGGCGAGTTAGTGATCGAACAATTACCATCAGCTAAGTTTCGCCCTGCCCCTGTAGAAATTACAGTTGCGGAAGCGGAGAAATGGTCAGAATCTAATGGCTCAGATCGTTTCCAATACACTGTTACTGGTACAAGTGCGTTCGCCCAAACTACACCAGCGGATAGCGCTTATATGGCTACATTTGACGCTACTTCGGAAGCAGTTGCCGATCCTGCGACCGACCTACCTACCTTTGTTGGTAATAGCGTAGACAAGTCAATCATGGAAGCGCTTAGTGCCGAACTTGCTATTGGTGATTCAGATATTGCCGAATTATCAGGCGCATTTACCGATATGCTAGACGGAGATAACGCGTTTTTAGAGTCGCTAAAACCTAACTCAACCCGTAACCCGTTTATCTTCGGGGCGCTTGCTTCTGGTACTGCGGATAGCCTTGGAACTAAAGTTTTAGGTATAACTGGAAGCGTATTAGACAACATCAAGTTATTAATTACGGGCTTGCCAATCGAATACCGTAAGCAGTCACCCGTTTTCGTAATGAATGATGATGCGTGGTCACAGATCCAAGCTTTACGAAGCCAAGACAGCCAAGCGTTTATTGCCATTACTGCTGATTCAATTGATGGCTATATGGTAGTGCTAGATGAAGATTCGCCTGACAATACAATCGGTTTTGGCCTCCCTGCTGTTGCGATTGGTGTAGGTATTTATTCAACTATTGAAAAAGTGAATCCGTATATTAAAGACGGCATTGTTCGTTTTACACGAAAAGCATTCTTCAAAAATTGGACAAAAGCAAATGATGCAATGGTATTCATGTTGCCAATAGCTTAGTAAATCATCGAGGCAAGGACGCCCCTTCTTTATCAAATTTTATTTTATTACCTAAGAGAATATAGACCATGCAAACAGCAGACAAACCAATTTATTTAACAGAACAAGAAGAACGTGAAAATAACGATTTACAGATCCTATCAGTTAAGCCAAACGCCCCAAAAGAATCTAAATCAATTTTCGTAAAAGGAACTAGCGAATCTGATGTGGCACTTTTCGACCGCCTAGAAAATAATATTCACCGTGCCGACATTCAGCGAACTTCTACGTTATTACCAAACGGTAAAACCACCCGTGTAGAAGAACACCTAGATTTTGAAGTTAAGATGGTTGCGCAGTTAACTACCAAAACGTCAGACTTCACTACCAAGAAGCATTTCGGTAAACGCATTACAATCACCTCCCCTGCTACCACATTTAAGAAAGCTAAAGTTAAAATTGAGATTCTTTGGAATGTTGATATTACCGATTTAGACAAATATGATATTGACAATAAAATTACTTATCCCGAAAAACGTAAACCAACAAAAGCGGAACGCTTAGGGTTATCCGAATCGGAACTCAACCGAAAACGTCTTGAGTCGGCTTTCGATGACCTATCAGATGCTCAATTAGTTAAGTTTTTATCAATGCTAAGTGCTCTATAGCTTTAACCCAACTTCTAAGATCCTCTCTTTAACGAACGACCCGTAGTTACCCGATAGTATTGGGTAACTACCGTTCGTTGCCTCTACATAGCGAAGATAGCCCCTATTTTACCGAAAATAAGAAATATAATGGATAATCCACTAGAACTAAGTAATTTCGAACCATATGAATTAATGTCACTCCCAAAAGGCAATCATAATTACATCAGGCAATTTAAGTATTTAGACAAATTTTATAAGTCAGAAATTGATCTGATGAATATTAAGACCGTCATGTTATCTGCTATTAAAATTTTCAAAGAAGGCAAAAAGATAAAATCTGAAAAAGCCGCTGGGGAAAATGGCGAATATTTAATTCTCCACACGATAAATTACGAAGGAGTCATTTACCAAATCGCTTGCTTACATCATTGGCGAAATAAAAATCACACGAATTATTACCGCGCAGACAAGATATGTTTCGCAAATGTAATTGTAGAACCAACGTAGACCGCACACAAAAAAGCCCCGTAACGAATTACATCGTTACGGGGCTTTTTTGTTTCTACTTAACCTAGTGCTATTTTACGATAGGCATTCTCAAAGCCAACTAGAAAACTAGAAAGCTCTTGCGCAGACTTGCCACATTTAAAGTCGTAGCCCTCAAAAGTCAATCCGAAATTATGAATAACATTCAGGCCATATTCATCGCACACAGCAGTAAATATATCACCATTTACCGTTGATTTAGGTATAGAAATTCTCGGGGCTATACCTAAACGTTTAACATATTCAACATCAGCGAATGCTATTTTTAATTTAGATTTATTATTAGGCACAAAGAAAAACTTCCTATCGTTTATTAGCCCAAAATCAAGAAGTTCATCCCGCCATTCTTCTTTAGTTTTTTTACACTCAACTACTGCATCTTTTTCGATAAGTTTTACATCTTCAATGTGGTTTACTAATTCAAACATTATATTCACCTAGTTTATTGTTAATTTGTTTAGCTTTCTCGGATTTCTCGCATTAGCTTCAATCGTGCCTACCTACCTTTAATTCATCTAATGATTTAGTACAAAGCCCTTCATTCGTTTCTCCTCGTCATTAATTAGTAATTGGACTTTAGTTAGTTATTTTTTAATTTTCAAGTATATTTATCAATAACTTACAATTAAATTTGTGGGGTGTTAAGGGTGCTTTTAGAGGAGTAAAAAACGGCTTTATTTTTTAGCTATAGGAATATACTAGAGAAATGTCCAAATGGATTTTAGGAGGGTTAAACTACCCGTTAACGATGATTAGTGTATAATCACGCGCATTGACATACTGCCTAATGGGCATAGATAAGGATTAAGTTATACTCCAAGCAAATAATATTACTCAACAATTCGGCGCAAAACCATTGTTCGAAAACATTTCGCAAAAATTTGGTGGCGGTAATCGTTACGGCTTAATAGGCGCAAATGGCTGTGGTAAATCAACCTTTATGAAAATTTTAGGCGGTGATTTAGAGCAAACTTCAGGTAATGTTAATTTAGATACAGGTGAACGTTTAGGTAAATTACGTCAAGACCAATTCGGTTTTGAAGCGTTTAACGTTATTGATACCGTTATCATGGGTCATACTGAACTTTGGGCAGTAAAAGAAGAACGTGACCGCATTTACGCTTTGCCTGAGATGAGTGAAGCTGATGGTATGAAAGTGGGTGATTTAGAATCTGAATATGCTGAAATGGATGGTTACAGTGCAGAAGCTCGCGCAGGTGAATTACTCATAGGTGTTGGCATTTCTGTTGAACAACATTATGGTTTGATGAGCGAAATTGCCCCCGGTTTTAAATTGCGTATTTTACTTGCCCAAGCCTTATTTTCAAACCCTGATATATTATTGCTTGATGAGCCAACCAACAACTTAGACATTCACACGATTCAATGGCTTGAAGATACGCTAAATGAACGTAATTCAACCATGATCATTATTTCGCATGACAGACACTTTTTAAATAGTGTTTGTACTCACATGGCTGATTTAGATTATGGCGAACTACGTGTTTTCCCTGGTAATTATGACGAATACATGTTGGCCGCAACACAAGCACGTGCTCGTTTAATGTCAGATAACGCTAAGAAAAAGGCACAAATTGGTGAGCTTCAAGCCTTCGTTGCTCGATTTTCTGCTAATGCATCAAAAGCAAAACAAGCTACTTCTCGTGCCAAACGAATTGATAAAATTCAACTTGAAGAAGTTAAGGCATCTAGTCGTAGCAACCCATTTATTCGTTTTGATCAAGAAAAGAAACTTTTCCGTAATGCCCTTGTCATCGACAAGTTAAACAAAAGTTTTGATGATGCGCATATCCTTAAAGATATTTCAGCGTTAATTGAAGTGGGTGAGCGTATTGCCATCATTGGTGAAAACGGCATTGGTAAAACAACGTTATTACGGTGTTTAATGAACGAAGTAGGTTATGAGCCAAGTTCAGGTGAAGTTACTTGGTCTGAAAATGTCAATATTGGTTACTATGCTCAAGATCACGAATACGAGTTTGCAACCGACATGACTTTATTTGAATGGATGAGTCAATGGCGTCAACCAACAGACGATGAGCAAGCAGTTCGTGGTTATTTAGGGCGTTTATTATTTTCTGCTGATGATATTAAAAAGATGGTTAGTGTACTTTCTGGAGGTGAAAAAGGCAGAATGCTATTCGGCAAGTTAATGATGCAAAATCCTAATATTTTAGTGCTAGATGAGCCAACCAACCACATGGATATGGAATCAATAGAATCATTAAATATGGCGTTAGAAAGCTATGAAGGTACTTTGTTATTCGTTAGCCACGATAGAGAATTTGTATCCACTATCGCGACCCGAATTATTGAATTAACTGAAAAAGGTTATATTGATTTTGCTGGTACTTATGATGAATATTTGACTAGTCAGTCGTAACCTTTCGACTGCTTCGCGCTCAGGATGAACGGAGACGCTCAGGATAAGCGTGTTATATCCTCTGTAGGGGGTGATTTATTGCCCCTTTGTCGGACTAAAGTCCAACCTACATGGTGATGTTTCCAATTTAACAGTACCCCTGATTTTTTCTAAATAATCATCTAAATAACCATATATATAAATAATCATGTATATAAATAATTAAGGATTTGTTTTGTTAAGTTATCGTCACGCTTTTCATGCTGGCAATTTTGCCGATGTACTAAAACATAGTGTTTTATCACTTGTTTTAGATTATATGACTCGTAAAGAAAAAGGGTTTTGTTATATAGATAGTCACTCAGGTGCTGGTATGTATCAATTGACCGATGAATATGCACAAAAAACAAGTGAGTATGAAGACGGAATTGCAAAGATTATTAATGATGATAACGCGCCTGAATCACTAGAGCCTTATTTATCGCTAATCCGCAGCCTTAACCTCAATTCTACCCTAAGTAACGACCTTGAAATTTACCCTGGCTCTCCAGGGATAGCTAAAGCTTTTGTTCGTCGCCAAGACAGTAGTCATTTATTTGAATTACACCCTACAGATATTCAACACTTAGAAGATTTTTGCCTACGCTGGCGTAAAGTATTTGTTAAGCAAACTGATGGCTACCAAGGAATACTTGGTTTATTGCCACCGCCAAGTCGTCGTGGTGTTGTACTTATCGATCCGCCTTACGAGCTTAAAGAAGACTATCAAAAAGCGGTTAATACCATTATTAAGGCCTATACCAAGTTTTCAACGGGTACTTACATTCTTTGGTATCCGGTGGTTAAACGCGAACAAGTAAATGCAATGGAAAATGCCTTTAGTAAGAGTTCTGTAAAAAATGTATTACAAGTAGAGTTTTGCTTAGAGAATGATAACGATGAATATGGTATGACGGGCACAGGGTTGTTTATTGTTAACCCACCTTGGCAATTAGCAGCACAAATGACAGAAGTGTTACCCTACTTAAAAGAAAAAATGGGTAATAGTGATAGTCATTTCGCTGTAACCCAGTTGATTGCAGAGTAAGCTAAGCGCTGATAAAAAATTAGTAGATTAACCTGCATTCAATCTTACTAATTTAATGATTAACTACTTCTGTAGTGACAAGCTCACCACAGAAGTCATTAATCATGTACTATAGAAGCTATACAAATGTGCATTAATACAACTAATGACTGATAGCTAAAATGCAGACTTTAAATCCTTATTTAACCCCGATACTTGATGAACTTGATCAATTTTTGAATCGTTTCTCGCTAAGCAGTGAACACAAAATAATCAAACACTTACAAGATAAGAAAATCCCGCCTTTTGACAATTTTTCATTAGCTCATCCCAAAGATTTATTTAGTGCGCATTTTCTTTGCATGCACGCACTCTATCATTTAAAAAACCAATATCAACACTCGAAAAAATTCAAACTCATCATTCAATCGGTGCGAATACAAAGAATAACGTTAAATGATCCGATATCTGTCAGGGAGGAGTCACAAACAGCTCTTGAAACAACGGATCCACTCGAAAGCTATTATCTCAATTCAAAACACTATTTTGAAACGCAAGAAGACGAAATAAATGACATGCTCAAATCATTTTGGCAAAAGTATATCGCGCAAGATAATAAAAAAGAGGCGCTTGATGTTTTAGATCTTCCGACTAATGCTGATGCGAAAATGATTAAAGCTCAGTACCTACGTCTCGCTCAAAAGCACCATCCTGACAAAGGTGGTTGTGGCGAAATATTTACCAAAATTCGTCAAGCGAAAACTGTTTTAGATAAGTGTTTTTAAAAACTTAGCCTTTAATAACTAAGCACTTAAATAACTAAATACTTCAATAACTAAGCATTTAAAAAATGAGCATTAATCCACTTCATCCATATCGCTGTCTTCTAATTGCTCTGCTGATAAAACATTTTTACGCTTGATTATCGGCATATCGCCAACATCTTTTGCTGAATGAAATATCTTTTTAGGTGCTTTATTCTTTTTAGGTGCTTGGTCTTTAGTGATTTTACTAGCTTTAGGGCTAGCAGTCTTTGTGTTAACTTTTTTAGGTTTTAAACCTTTAAACTTAGGTTTTAAACTATCAATTTGATCAAACTTAACTGTTTGCTCTATCAAGCCCTCAACATTTTTAAAGCTTAACCAGTCTTTGGGACCAACAAAAGCGATAGCATCACCTTTGCTGCCAGCACGACCTGTACGACCAATTCGATGAATAAATTCTTCTGCATGCTTTGGCATATCAAAATTAATAACCAAAGAAACATTCACTAAATCTAAACCTCGTGAGGCTAAATCGGTAGTCACTAATATTTTGTGATGCCCTTTGCTAAACCCTTCCATGATTAAATTACGTTGGCCTTGATTCAATTCACCACTTAACGCAACCGCGCTTAACTCTTTACTAATAAGTAAATTAGCTAAACGCTCCGTATCACTACGCGTTGCGGTAAAAATAATAACTTGCTGATACGTTTCATTATTTAAAAAATGCTGTAATAGGGCTTCTTTATGCTCAAGGTTATCCGCCAAATAAAAGCGTTTATTAATATCATGATGCTCAGTAAAAGCACCTCCAACCGCAATACGCTTTGGCTTCTTTAGTAATTCTAAAGCAAAATCATTAACCTGTGCATGATCTAATGTTGCAGAAAACAATAACGTTTGACGTTTACGATGATCAGCCGCTTTATTAATTTGACTTAATTGCTTTGCAAAGCCTAAATCAAGCATCCGATCGGCTTCATCTAGAATTAATAACTCTAAGCCGTTTAAATAAAAATGCCCTTGCGTTAAGTGATCTGCTAAGCGACCTGGTGTGGCAACAATCAACTGAGGCTCTTTTTCTAATACCTTCACTTGATCATTGAAATTTTCACCACCTAAAATAAGTACCGCTTTAAACTGAGTATTTGAAGTAAATAAGCGCAACTGGCTAAACACTTGTTTAGCCAGCTCTCGCGTTGGCGTTAAAATAACCACACGCGGGTCTCGCTTAGACAAAGCACGATTTTTAGTTAAGCGTTGCAAAGCAGGAATGATAAATGCTAATGTTTTACCCGAGCCTGTTTTTGATGAGGCAATTAAATCATGCCCTTGCATTGCTGCAGGAATTGCTTGTTGCTGAATTTCAGTAGGCGCAGTAAAGCCTAAGTGCTCTACCGTACTCATCAAAAATCTTTCTAAACCAAAATCACTAAATTGCAAATTAAACTCCTAAACAGAATAAAACTATTAAATTATTCTGTTTACCTATTAAAAATTAGTTTGTTTTAAAATTAAATCAAGCTCACCCGAAGATTTTAGCTCAGTTATGGCCTGATTTAATTCTTTAATAAACTGTTTGTTTTGTTGTGTTTTTTGACAAACAATCTGTTCAGCTTGTTGATGAATAACAAAGCTTTTATCATAATGAAAATCGATTGAATTAAAATCTTTTAACGTCCCTAAAATATCAGGTGAATAAGCAATAAAAGCATCAATCCTTTCTTTTTCAAGCATTAATATGCTTTGTTTGATGGTGTTTGTCTGAACACTTTTAATACTTGACCCAAAACTAATACCACCATAATGATAACCTCGACGTGTCGCTAATATTTTACCATCGAGAGCGGCAAACGACTGAATTACTGGTCTATTATTTTTAGTAAACACATACGCACGAGCATAGTTAAAAGCAATGCTGGCAACATGTTGTTCTGGTTGTTCAACTTGATTAATATTTGCAGGCATTAGGCAATCAATCTGCTTATTAGCTAAAAGCTTAGCCGATCGTGCAGGAGGAAAATAAATCAATTTAAAAGCAGCAGAAGTTTTTTCTTTAAATTTATCAACCAAATAATTATACGGACCTTTTTTATTCAGTTTTGAACTTAATAAATAATCAGAGTCATTTGCGGCAATCGAGATAACAGTATTATCCAAAGTTTGTGCAGATACACTTTGAATACAAAATAAAAAAGACAAAACAACACTTTTTTTATATTTAATCACCTAAACCGCCCAAAAATGATAAGTTGATAATCTCAAACTTTACTGTTCATAAGGTTAACTCGCAGTAATACGCTCTTCAACAACCACTAACGCTTGATCAATACGTGCAAGCACTTTGTCTTTATCAAGTAGTGCTAACGTAATATCAAGTGATGGAGAATTACCGCCACCCGTTGCTGCAACACGAAGTGGCATTCCTACTTTACCCATACCTACTGCTAGCTCTTCTGCTGTATCATTAATGGCAGCGTGAATAAGCTCTGGTTGCCAATCGGTTAATGCTGCTAATTTTGCTTTAACTAATAACAAAGGCTCTTTTACTACAGGACGTAAATGCTTTTTCACTGCTTTGGCATCAAGCTCAGCAAAATCTTCATAAAAATAACGAGAAATTTCAGCCATTTCTTTTAACGTTTTAACTCTGTCTGCTTGAATTTTAACAATGTCGGCTAGCGCAGGGCCATTGTCAGTATTAATGCCTTGATCATTCATGTGCCAAGCCAAATGACTAGCAACATATTCAGGATCCATGGTTTTCATATAATGCTGATTTACCCAAATAAGCTTGTCGGTGTTAAAACCTGATGGGGCACGGTTACAATCTTTCAAATCAAACAACTCAATCATCTCTTCTCGAGAAAAAATTTCCTTATCGCCATGTGACCAACCCAAGCGTACTAAATAGTTTAGCAGCGCTTCAGGCAAATAACCATCATCGCGATACTGCATAACACATACCGCGCCATGACGTTTTGATAAGCGTTTGCCATCATCTCCTAAAATCATTGGAATATGAGCAAACTCAGGAATATCAGCACCTAACGCAGCAAAAATATTGATTTGTTTTGGTGTATTAGAGATATGATCATCGCCACGAACAACATGAGTTACCTTCATATCCCAGTCATCGACTACAACAGTTAAATTATAGGTTGGCGTACCATCAGAGCGCGCAATAATTAAATCATCAAGTTGCCTATTACTAATAGTAATATCGCCTTTAACCATATCCTTAATTATAACATCGCCATCAAGTGGATTTTTAAAGCGAATTACAAAGGGCTTATCTGTTGGATGATCGGTACGTTCACGCCATAAACAATTATATTTTTCTATTTCACCTTTGGCTTTAGCTTCTTCACGCATTACATCTACTTCATCACTAGTGCTATAACAACGATACGCATTGCCTGATGCTAATAACTGCTCAATCACTTCTTTATAGCGATCAAAACGTTTCGTTTGAAAATAAGGGCCGTGAGTCCATTTTAGGTTTAACCAATTCATACCATCCATAATGGCATCAACAGATGCTTGGGTTGAACGCTCTATATCGGTATCTTCAATGCGAAGAATAAAATCACCGCCATTTTTTTGTGCATAAAGCCAACTGTATAAAGCAGTACGTGCTCCACCAACATGTAAATAACCGGTAGGGCTAGGAGCAAAACGAGTAGTTAAAGTCATAAAATTCTCAATATCAAAAGTCTAGGGTACAAAGGTAACAGCAAAGGTAACAGCCTAGAAAAACAAATAGGTCCAAAATTGGCGGCATTTTACCACTGTGTTTAAGTTAATTCATCATTTAACAAGATTAGTTTGCAACTGATCGCAAAATTGTGAATATATTTACATTATAATGTAGACAAAAACCCCGGAATGAACAAAAAAAAATCAAACGACAACTTATTTCAAAAAAATTAGCAACTTTAATAGCTTTTATGTTGACAGCTTTTTCTATCTGCCTATAATACGCCCCCACAGAGACGGACGATTAGCTCAGTTGGGAGAGCACCGCCCTTACAAGGCGGGGGTCACTGGTTCAAGCCCAGTATCGTCCACCATCTTTACTTATATTTAATTATAAAGATGCTCTGAGTAAAAAATTATCGGAAAATGGTAGTTCAGTTGATTAGCTTTTTAAGCGAAAGCGACCTATCCATAACGAATATTTTTTCACGGGTTCGAGTCCCGTCCACTTATAATAAGTGTCAAACTCGAAGATATAGATAAATATATACTGCGGAGTGGTAGTTCAGTTGGTTAGCTTTTTCTTTAACATAAGCGGCCTGTCACACCGAATGGTTTTGTCGCGGGTTCGAGTCCCGTTCACGTTTAGTGATAAACTCGAAGATAAATATATACTGCGGAGTGGTAGTTCAGTTGGTTAGAATACCGGCCTGTCACGCCGGGGGTCGCGGGTTCGAGTCCCGTCCACTCCGCCACTTATATTTATCGCAACGGGTTCGAGTCCCGTACACGTTTAGTGATAAACTCGAAGATAAATATATACTGCGGAGTGGTAGTTCAGTTGGTTAGAATACCGGCCTGTCACGCCGGGGGTCGCGGGT
>CAXBEX010000032.1:0-13214 GCA_963974965.1 uncultured Colwellia sp.
CTGAGCTTGTCGAAGGGGCGGCCTTTTTTGTTTTACTATTTTCGAAACTCGAAACCAAGTTCTCACTACTAAATTACTCGAAACTCGATTACAAGATTAAATAATTCTTGAGTAATGTGATTGGCTGAGTATAATAGCGCCTCACTTCTCGAGTATCTCTTAATTCCCAATATAACTAAGATTCACCCGATAAGTGTAACTATTGCTTTGGTAGAGATTTTATCTGCTAAATGCATTGTAGGGGTGTAGTTCCAATTGGTAGAACAGCGGTCTCCAAAACCGATGGTTGGGAGTTCGAGTCTCTCCACCCCTGCCATTTTGATATAGGTTTCGTGTGAATCGCGTTTCAAATTTGATTATAATTACGGATAGAAATATGAATGCAAGTACAGAAGAACAACCAAGCAGTTCTCTAGACGGCTTAAAGTGGGGCATTATTGTCTTATTATTAATGGCTGCTATTGGTGGTAACTATTATTACGGTCAAGAATCAGTGCTATTACGCGCTGTTGGTGTTGTAGTTGCTGTAGGTCTTGCAGGCTTAATTGCAATGCAAACATTAAAAGGCCGTACCGCTGTTGCATTTGCTAAAGAATCACGAACTGAAGTTCGTAAAGTTGTTTGGCCAACTCGTCAAGAAGCCATACAAACAACAGGTATTGTTTTAGTGGTAACACTATTAATGTCATTGCTACTATGGGGTTTAGATTCAGTTCTTTTCTGGTTAGTTGGCTTAATTACAGGTATGAAGGTATTATAATGTCTGAAGATTTTATTGAAAATTCTGTTGATGGTAATGAAAGCGAAGAAACAGAAGAGAAAGCTGTTAATCAAAATCCAAAGCTTAGATGGTATGTAGTACAAGCATTTTCTGGTTATGAAGGTCGCGTACAAAAAACCTTAATTGAGCATATTGGTATTCACGGCTTAGAAGAAAAATTTGGTGAGATTTTAGTACCTACTGAAGAAGTTGTTGAAATGCGTGCAGGTCAAAAACGCAAAAGTTCACGTAAATTCTTCCCTGGCTACGTGTTAGTTCATATGGAATTAGATGATGAATCATGGCATTTAGTTAAAAGTGTGCCACGTGTACTAGGTTTCATTGGTGGCACTAAAGAAAGACCAGCACCCATTACTCAAAAAGAAGCAGATAGAATTTTACAGCGCTTAGAAGATACCGACAAGCCTAAACCTAAAACATTATTCGAGCCAGGTGAAGTTATTCGAGTTATTGACGGACCATTTGCAGATTTCAATGGTGTGGTTGAAGAGCTTGATTACGATAAAAACCGAATTAAAGTATCGGTACTTATTTTTGGTCGCTCAACACCAGTTGATCTTGAGTTCGGTCAGGTTGAGAAAGGAAGCTAAACTTCAAGCATTAAGTTCTCAGTGATCAAATAAAAACCAAAGCATTGTCTTTGGTTTTTTTATACGTTTTTTTACACTGATTGAAAAAGTTCTTGAAACACAGTGGTTGATTAATATATAATCCGCTGCCGCGTTTTTTTAGCGCGGTCTAAGTTCACCTGTTTTAACTAATATTGTTGAAAAAAGGTGGTTTAGCAAACAGGGAAGCGAAAACTGTTAACACAGTGATTAGCGTTAACTACCCACAATAAAGGTATTTTACAATGGCTAAAAAAGTCCAAGCTTTAATCAAGCTACAAGTAGCTGCTGGTGCAGCTAACCCGTCACCACCAGTTGGTCCTGCATTAGGTCAGCACGGTGTTAACATCATGGAATTCTGTAAAGCGTTTAACGCCAAAACAGATTCTTTAGAAAAAGGCGCTCCGGTTCCAGTAGTTATTACTGTATATAGTGACCGTTCGTTTACATTCGAAACAAAAACTCCACCTGCATCATTCTTATTAAAGAAAGCTGCTGGTATTAAGAGTGGCTCTGGTCGTCCTAACACAGACAAAGTGGGTACTGTAACAACAGCTCAACTTGAAGAAATTGTTAAGACAAAAGAATCTGATTTAACTGCTGGTTCATTAGAAGCTGCAGTGCGTACCATTGCGGGCAGTGCTCGTTCAATGGGTTTAGTGGTAGAGGACTAATCAATGGCTAAATTAACAAAACGCGCTCGTCTTATCCGTGAAAAAGTAGACGTAACAAAAGAATATGATATCAATGAAGCAGTTTCTTTATTAAAAGAATTTGCTACAGCAAAGTTCCGTGAAAGCGTAGATGTTGCGGTAAATCTTGGTATTGATGCTCGTAAATCTGATCAAAACGTTCGTGGCGCAGCTGTGTTACCAAATGGTACTGGCCGTGATGTGCGTGTTGCTGTATTTACACAAGGTGAAAACGCAGAGAAAGCTAAAGCAGCTGGTGCTGACATCGTTGGCATGGAAGACTTAGCTGAATTAGTTAAGAAAGGCGAAATGAACTTTGACGTTGTAATCGCTTCTCCTGACGCTATGCGTGTTGTAGGTCAATTAGGTCAAATATTAGGTCCTCGTGGTTTAATGCCTAATCCTAAAGTTGGTACTGTAACTCCTGACGTAGCTGGCGCTGTAAAAAATGCTAAATCTGGTCAAGTTCGTTACCGCAACGACAAGAACGGTATCATTCATACCACTATTGGTAAGGCTGATTTCGAACCTGATCAATTGCAAGCAAACTTAGAGTTTTTGCTAGAAGCGCTTAAAAAAGCAAAACCAGCAAATGCAAAAGGTCAATACATTAAGAAAATTTCTCTTTCTACTACTATGGGTGCCGGCGTTGCCGTAAACCAAGCAAGCTTAACGCAAGCCTAGTTTCTGTAAAGAATGTAGAAAAAGTGAAGTTTCAATTGTTGAACCTTTACAAGGGCGAAATTATAACCTATAATTTCGCCCCTTAAATTTTGGTAGGAGTTGTGTTGTTCGTTGCCTTTTAGATGAAAATCTTTCAGATGATAATAATATAACCCCCGTCCAAGACCGTAGGTGTAAAAAGAGTGTTGGCAGAGACAAGTTGTGGATTTCAAACCCCGAGACTAAAAACTGTTAACTTTACTTTTTACTTAATCTCCTACGTAGATGGTGATTACCCAGATATTTTTCCTTAAATTCTGGTCCTCGCCGTAATGGTCTAGAATACAATTACGTATTCTAGGGATTGTAAATACCGGTATAAACCCCGGTGAACCAGGAGTTAAAGCCAATGGCTATCAATCTTGATGACAAAAAAGCAATTGTTGCTGAAGTTCAAGAAGCTGCCGCTGGCGCTCAATCAGTTGTTATCGCGGATGCTCGCGGTGTAACAGTTGAAGCAATTACTGTGTTGCGTAAGCAAGCACGTGAAAATGGCGTATGGATGAAAGTTGTCCGTAATACATTAGCACGTCGTGCAGTAACAGGTACGGACTTTGAGTGTGTTAATGACACATTTGTAGGCCCTACACTAATTGCATTTTCAAACGAACACCCAGGTGCCGCTGCACGTTTATTCACAGATTTCGCTAAATCTAACGAAAAATTTGAATTAAAAGCAGCCGCATTTGAAGGTAATCTTGTAGACGTAAACATGTTAGCTAAGCTACCAACTTACGACGAAGCGATTTCACGTTTGATGAGCGTTATGAAAGAAGCATCTGCCGGCAAATTATGCCGTACGATTGCTGCAGTTCGCGATCAGAAAGAACAAGAAGCTGCTTAATAGTTTTTCTTATTATAAGAAATCTATTTTGGCTAGTATTAACCTTAATAACAGCCAAGCTTTTTGTATTTAATAGTTATTCAAACAGTTCTTATGCATTCAAAATGAAGCAAAGACTGTTTCTTAAAAAACAGGAAATTTTATAATGTCTATTTCTAAAGACGATATCCTAAATGCTGTTGCTGAAATGTCAGTAATGGACGTAGTTGCATTAATTGAAGCAATGGAAGAGAAGTTCGGCGTTTCTGCCTCTGCTGCTGTTGCAGTTGCTGGCCCTGCTGAAGCTGCTGAAGAACAAACTGAGTTTGATGTTGTTATGACTAGCTTCGGTGAGAAGAAAGTTGCAGTAATCAAAGCAGTTCGTGGCGCTACAGGTTTAGGCCTCAAAGAAGCTAAAGATTTAGTTGAATCTGCTCCTAAAGCGATCAAAGAAGGCGTTGATAAAGCTGAAGCTGAAGCGCTTAAGAAAACTCTTGAAGAAGCTGGTGCTTCTGTTGAGATCAAATAGTCTGTTATTAAACAGATTATTTGCCTGAAAAGGCATGGCTGGTGATTTAAACGTCACCGGCCTTTTTGCGCTTTTGCTGTTCAATATTAAATGTTATTTTTTATTCAAAAATAGTAATTGATATTTAACAACGAAAAGCGTTAGGTGATTTTTATTAATTACCTAGTAATGTTTAGACGTAAACATTACCTAAATAACCTGTCTATGTGAGGATGACTTACTAGACAGATTTGGCCATAACCAGCAAGCTGAGGAACCCCATGGCTTACTCATACTTTGAGAAAAAGCGAATTAGAAAGGACTTTGGTAAAAGTGCACAAGTAATGGAATATCCATTTTTGTTGTCCATTCAACTCGATTCTTTCCGCAAGTTTATTGATATTGATCCCACAGGTGAAACCGGTCTAGAGGCTGCTTTCCGTTCTATTTTCCCAATAAAAGCTTATTCAGGTAGCTCAGAATTACAGTATGTAAGCTATCGTTTAGGTGAACCGTTATTTGATGTTAAAGAATGTCAAATACGTGGTGTAACTTATTCTGCACCGCTACGCGTTAAATTGCGCTTAGTGGTTTACGATAAAGAAGCTCCGGCAGGTACTGTAAAAGATATCAAAGAACAAGAAGTGTACATGGGTGAAATCCCGTTGATGACAGATAACGGTACTTTTGTAATTAATGGTACTGAGCGTGTTATCGTTTCACAATTACACCGTTCTCCAGGTGTGTTTTTTGATCACGATAAAGGAAAAACGCATTCATCGGGTAAAGTATTATATAACGCACGCGTTATTCCTTACCGCGGTTCATGGTTAGACTTTGAATTTGATCCAAAAGATAACTTATTTGTTCGTATCGATAGACGTCGTAAATTACCTGCGTCAATCATGTTACGTGCATTAGAATATTCTACAGAAGAAATTTTAGATATTTTCTACGATACAACTAACTTTGTTATTAAAGGCGACAAGTTGGTTATGGATCTTATCCCTGATCGTCTTCGTGGCGAAACGGCTATTTTTGATATTTCAGTTAAGAAAGGTGAAGTATTAATTGAATCAGGTCGTCGCATTACTGCTCGTCATATTAATGCATTGAATAAAGCAAAAATTGATAAACTAGAAGTACCAGCTGAGTATATCG
This sequence comes from uncultured Colwellia sp., assembly GCA_963974965.1. GTDB lineage: Bacteria > Pseudomonadota > Gammaproteobacteria > Enterobacterales > Alteromonadaceae > Colwellia. The sequence goes on from CAXBEX010000032.1 coordinate 5,297, forward strand.
TTGGTAAAGTTTTATCAAAAGCTTACATCGATAAATCTACTGGTGAAGTTGTTGCTGAAGCAAATGCTATATTAACATTAGAGTTATTAGCCGAGCTTAGTCAAGCGGGTCATAAAACGCTATCTACTTTATATATGAATGAATTCGATGTTGGTTCATATATGTCTGACACTTTACGTGTTGATGGCTCAACTAATAAGCTTGAAGCATTAGTTGAAATTTACCGTATGATGCGCCCAGGCGAGCCACCCACAAAAGATGCAGCTGAAACTTTATTTAACAACTTGTTTTTTGCATCAGAACGTTATGACTTATCGACCGTGGGTCGCATGAAGTTTAACCGCCGTGTTGGTAATGCCGATGATATTGGTTCAGGTATATTGTCACGAGATGATATTATCTCAGTCATGAAAACCTTAATCGACATTCGTGACGGTAAAGGTGAGGTTGATGACATTGACCATTTAGGTAACCGTCGTATTCGCTCTGTTGGCGAAATGGCTGAAAACCAATTCCGTGTTGGTCTTGTTCGTGTTGAACGTGCAGTACGTGAACGTTTAAGTCTTGGTGACTTAGATGCTATAATGCCACAAGATTTAATCAACGCTAAGCCTATTTCTGCGGCAGTGAAAGAGTTCTTTGGCTCATCACAATTGTCACAATTTATGGATCAGAACAACCCGTTATCAGAAGTAACGCATAAGCGTCGTATTTCTGCTTTAGGGCCGGGTGGCTTAACGCGTGAACGTGCTGGTTTTGAAGTACGAGATGTACATCCAACCCATTATGGTCGTGTATGTCCAATTGAAACGCCTGAGGGACCAAACATTGGTTTGATCAACTCGCTTTCTTGTTACGCCCGCACGAATGATTTCGGTTTCTTAGAAACACCCTATCGTAAAGTTGTAGACGGCTTAGTGACTGACGATATTGATTACTTATCAGCGATTGAAGAAGGTAACTTTGTTATCGCTCAGGCTAATGCTGTTTGTGATGATAAAAGTAAGTTAACTGAAGATTTAGTTAACTGTCGCTTTAAAAATGAATTTACCCTGAAATCATCAGCAGAAGTTCAATATATGGATGTATCACCACAACAAATTATCTCTGTTGCGGCGTCACTTATTCCGTTCTTAGAACACGATGATGCTAACCGTGCCTTGATGGGCTCGAACATGCAACGTCAAGCAGTACCAACACTTATCGTTGATAAGCCTTTAGTTGGAACTGGTATGGAAAAGGTTGTTGCAGTTGACTCCGGTGTAACTGCCGTTGCCAAACGTGGCGGCGTAGTAAGTTATGTAGATGCATCTCGTATCGTGGTACGAGTTAATGAAAATGAAATGCATGCTGGTGAAGCAGGTATTGATATTTACAACTTAACTAAATATACCCGTTCAAACCAAAATACTTGTATCAACCAACGTCCAGTGTGTCGTATGGGTGAACCTGTTGTACGTGGTGATGTTTTAGCTGACGGTCCTTCAACAGACATGGGTGAATTGGCGCTTGGTCAAAACATGCGTATCGCTTTCATGCCTTGGAATGGTTACAACTTTGAAGATTCAATGTTGCTATCAGAACGTGTAGCAATAGAAGATAGATTTACCACTGTTCATATTCAAGAACTAACGTGTATCGCTCGAGATACAAAATTGGGCTCAGAAGAAATCACTGCTGATATCCCTAACGTTGGTGAGTCCGCTTTATCTAAATTAGATGAAGCAGGAGTTGTATATATTGGTGCTGAAGTTAATGGTGGTGATATCTTAGTAGGTAAAGTTACTCCTAAAGGTGAAACACAATTAACACCAGAAGAAAAACTTTTACGCGCAATTTTTGGTGAAAAAGCCGCTGATGTTAAAGACAGCTCTTTACGGGTACCAAACTCAGTAAAAGGCACTATCATTGATGTTCAAATTTTCACTCGTGACGGCGTAGAGAAAGATGCTAGAGCAGTTGAAATTGAAGAGATGCAACTTAAAGAAGTTAAGAAAGATCTTGGCGATGAATTAAGCATTTTTGAAGATGGTATTTACGCACGAACTAAGAAATTATTATTGTCTGCTGGCTTAAATGAGTCAGATTTAACTTCAATGTCTCGTGATAAGTGGTTAACACAAAACTTATCAAACGAAGATCAGCAAGCTGAATTAGAGCAAATAGCCGAACAGTTTGACAATATTAAAGAAGACTTCGAGAAGAAGTATGAAATTAAGCGTCGTAAAATCACTCAAGGTGATGACTTACAACCAGGCGTATTAAAAATAGTTAAAGTTTACTTAGCTGTTAAACGTCACATTCAGCCAGGTGATAAAATGGCTGGTCGTCATGGTAACAAGGGTGTTATCTCTAACGTAGTACCTGTTGAAGATATGCCATACGATCAGTACGGTGTGCCAGTAGATGTTGTATTGAACCCGTTAGGTGTTCCATCACGTATGAACATAGGTCAAATTTTAGAAACTCACTTAGGTATGGCATGTCGCGGTATCGGTGAAAAGATTAACCGTATGTTAGAAACGCAACAAGAAATTCATAAACTACGTAACTACATTCAAGAAGTTTACAATGTAGGTGAATCTCGTCAAGTGGTTGATGTTGCAAGTTTCTCTGATGATGAAGTATTACGTTTAGCGGGTAATTTACGTGCCGGTTTACCGATTGCAACACCAGCATTTGATGGTGCGGCTGAAAAAGAAATCAAAGAGTTATTCAAACTTGCCGATATGCCTCAAAGTGGTCAGTTCATATTAACTGATGGTCGTACTGGTCGTGAATTTGAACGTCCAGTAACGGTTGGCTACATGTATATGTTGAAACTAAACCATTTAGTTGATGACAAAATGCATGCTCGTTCTACCGGTTCATATAGCTTAGTTACTCAGCAACCACTTGGCGGTAAAGCGCAATTTGGTGGCCAGCGTTTCGGTGAAATGGAAGTATGGGCATTAGAAGCATATGGTGCAGCTTATACTCTACAAGAAATGCTTACGGTTAAGTCTGATGATGTCGCTGGTCGTACTAAGATGTATAAAAACTTAGTTGACGGTGATCATCGCATGGATCCGGGTATTCCTGAGTCATTCAATGTATTACTTAAAGAAATTCGTTCTTTAGGTATTAATATTGAATTAGACCTCGACTAGGCTCTAAGCAATAAGTAGCTGAACACTGATGTTTTTTTTAAAATATTCAGTGAAACAGTAAGGGAAGAAGGTAATAGATTTACCTTCTTCTAAAGGTTTAACTCCGACAGGAGAAGAGTGTGAAAGATTTACTTAAGTTTCTTAAGCAACAAAATCAAACAGAAGATTTCGATGGTATTCGCATCGGTCTAGCGTCGCCAGATTTGATGCGTTCTTGGTCATTTGGTGAAGTTAAAAAACCAGAAACCATTAACTACCGTACTTTTAAGCCAGAGCGTGACGGTTTGTTTTGTGCGCGTATTTTTGGCCCAGTAAAAGATTATGAATGTCTTTGTGGCAAATACAAACGTTTAAAGCATCGTGGTGTTATCTGTGAAAAATGTGGCGTTGAAGTTACGTTAACTAAAGTTCGTCGTGAACGTATGGGTCATATCGAATTAGCTAGTCCTGTTGCGCATATTTGGTTCTTAAAATCATTACCATCTCGTATTGGTTTATTACTTGATATGACATTGCGTGATATTGAACGCGTGCTTTATTTTGAATCGTATGTTGTTACCGAACCCGGTATGACAACATTAGAAAAAAGCCAAATTTTAACGGAAGAAGAATATCTTGACGCGTTAGAAGAGCACGGTGATGAGTTTGACGCCTTAATGGGTGCTGAAGCGGTATTGGCTTTACTACAACAAATTGATTTAGACGGCGAAGTAGCGCAAATGCGTGAAGAGTTGCCTGAAATTGGTAGTGAAACTAAGCGTAAGAAAATCACTAAGCGTTTAAAATTAATGGAAGCATTCGCCGCTTCAGGCAACAAGCCTGAATGGATGATTATGAATGTTTTACCAATTTTACCACCTGATTTACGTCCGTTGGTACCATTGGATGGCGGTCGTTTTGCAACGTCAGATCTTAACGATTTGTACCGACGTGTAATTAACCGTAATAACCGTTTAAAGCGCCTATTAGATTTAGTTGCTCCAGATATTATCGTACGTAACGAAAAACGTATGTTACAAGAATCTGTTGATGCCCTATTAGATAACGGTCGTCGTGGTCGTGCTATTACAGGCTCTAACAAGCGTCCATTGAAATCACTTGCCGATATGATTAAAGGCAAGCAAGGTCGTTTCCGTCAAAACTTACTTGGTAAGCGTGTTGATTATTCAGGTCGTTCTGTAATTACCGTTGGTCCAACATTGAAACTTCATCAATGTGGCTTACCAAAGAAAATGGCATTGGAATTATTCAAACCATTTATTTACGGTTTATTAGAACGTCGTGGTTTAGCGACTACTATCAAAGCGGCTAAGAAATTAGTAGAACGTGAAGGCGCGGAAGTTTGGGATGTACTTGATGAAGTAATCCGTGAACATCCAGTAATGCTTAACCGTGCGCCAACACTGCATAGATTAGGTATCCAAGCGTTTGAACCTGTGCTAATTGAAGGTAAAGCGATTCACCTTCACCCGTTGGTTTGTGCGGCATACAATGCCGATTTCGATGGTGACCAAATGGCGGTACACGTACCGTTAACCATAGAGGCACAAATGGAAGCACGTACGTTGATGATGTCAACCAATAACGTGTTGGCTCCTGCAAACGGTGAACCTATAATCGTACCATCACAAGATGTTGTATTAGGTCTTTATTACCTAACACGCGATCGTGTTAATGGTTTAGGTGAAGGCATGGTATTTGCTGACGCTAAAGAAGCAGAAAAAGCATACCGTACAGGTTTTGCTGAGCTTCATGCCCGTGTTAAAATTCGTATAACTGAGCATGTTAAAAACGCTGATGGCGAATTTGAAGCAAAAACCAGTTTACGAGACACTACGGTAGGTCGTGCAATTTTATGGCAAGTTTGTCCTAAGGGCTTACCATACGAAGTTATTGATCAGCCACTAGCTAAAAAAGCTATCTCTAAATTGATCAACCATGCCTATCGTAACCTTGGTTTAAAAGATACGGTTATCTTTGCTGATCACATTATGTACACTGGTTTTCATTATGCGATGATCGCGGGTGCTTCTGTTGGTATAGACGACATGGTTATTCCAGATGCTAAGTACACTATCATTGAAGACTCAGAAGCCGAAGTTGCTGAGATTCAAGCACAGTTTGACCAAGGTCTGGTAACTGCGGGTGAGAAGTACAACAAAGTTATTGATATTTGGTCGTCTGCGAACGAAAAAGTGTCGAAAGCGATGATGGATAACTTATCAAAAGAACAAGTTTTAAACCGTGACGGTGTAATGGAAGAACAAGATTCTTTCAACTCAATCTTTATGATGGCTGACTCGGGTGCTCGTGGTAGTGCTGCTCAGATCCGTCAGTTAGCAGGTATGCGTGGCTTGATGGCTAAACCAGATGGTTCAATCATCGAAACACCTATTAAAGCAAACTTCCGTGAAGGTTTGAACGTATCAGAATACTTCATCTCAACGCATGGTGCGCGTAAAGGTTTGGCCGATACCGCATTGAAAACAGCAAACTCGGGTTATCTAACTCGTCGTTTAGTTGATGTTGCCCAAGATTTAGTGGTAACAGAGCATGATTGTGGCACGACAGATGGCTTATTAATGACCCCATTGATTGAAGGTGGTGATGTTGTTGAGCCGTTACGCGAACGTGTACTAGGTCGTGTGGTTTGTGAAGATGTATTGATTCCCAATACGGAAGAAGTATTACTTCCACGTAATACGTTAATTGATGAAGCGTTATGTGATGTCATTGAAGAAAACTCAGTGGATCACATCAAAGTACGTTCAATTATTACCTGTCAAACAGATTTTGGTATTTGTGCTTATTGTTACGGACGTGATTTGGCTCGTGGTCATATGATCAACCAAGGTGAAGCGATTGGTGTTGTAGCAGCACAGTCAATTGGTGAACCAGGTACTCAGCTTACCATGCGTACGTTCCACATTGGTGGTGCTGCATCGCGTGCTTCAGCAGAGAATAGCGTTCAAGTAAATAACTCAGGTACATTGAAGTTACAAAATGCTAAATTTGTTACTAACTCTGACAAGCATCTTGTTATCACTTCACGTTCATCTGAATTAACGGTTATTGATGACATGGGTCGTGTTACTGAAAACTACAAAGTACCTTATGGTGCAGTACTTTCTAAAAAAGATGGTCAAGCAGTAACTGCTGGCGATACAATTGCCAACTGGGATCCGCATACGCATCCAATCATTACTGAAGTAAAAGGTAAAGTACAGTTTGTTGATTTGATTGATGGCGTGACTATGGTTCGTCAAACAGATGAATTAACAGGCTTATCAAGCATCGTCATTACTGAAGCAGCACAACGTAATGCTACGGGTAAAGAAATGCGCCCAGCATTAAAATTAGTGGATGCTAAAGGTAAAGATGTAATGATTGCTGGTACTGAAATTCCTGCACTTTACTACTTACCAGGTAATGCAATTGTTAACTTGGAAGATGGTGCCGAGGTAAGTGTTGGTGATGCATTAGCTCGTATACCACAAGCCAGTTCAAAAACGCGTGATATTACCGGTGGTCTTCCTCGTGTTGCTGATTTATTTGAAGCACGTAAACCTAAATTACCGGCAATTCTTGCTGAGAAAACAGGTGTTATCGGTTTTGGTAAAGAAACAAAAGGTAAGGTTCGTTTATTAATCACTCAACCTAGCGGTGATGTGTACGAAGAGATGATTCCTAAAATACGTCAATTAAACGTATTTGAAGGTGAGCAAGTGGCAAAAGGTGAAGTTATCGCCGATGGTCCTGAGTCTCCACATGATATCTTGCGTTTACGTGGTGTTGCACCCGTTGCTAACTACATTGTTAACGAAGTACAAGAAGTTTACCGCTTACAGGGTGTTAAGATTAACGATAAGCACATCGAAGTTATCGTGCGTCAGATGATCCGTAAGTGTGAAATACTTGATGCCGGTGATGGCGAATTCTTGAAAGGTGAAATAATTGAAGTGGCGCGCGTTAATATCGCAAACCGTGAACTAGAAGCTGCAGGTAAGCAGCCAGCTGAATATGTAATGTTAATGATGGGGATTACCAAAGCCTCATTAGCGACTGAATCGTTCATTTCAGCTGCATCTTTCCAAGAAACGACACGTGTACTTACTGAAGCTGCTGTTGCAGGTAAGAAAGATGGCTTACGTGGCTTGAAAGAAAACGTTATTGTTGGTCGCTTAATTCCTGCAGGTACAGGTTATTCGTACCATCAAGAACGCGCTAAAGCAAAAGCTGCTTTTAATGCTCATGAAGATACTCCAGTATCTGCCGATGACGCTGAAAAAGCATTAGCTGATGCCTTAAGTGCAGACTTAGGTTCATAATAAGCTAATCATCAAAGGGCGATCTTACGGATTGACTTTTAAGATAATATAGATAGTAAAACAAAAACCGTGCCCGATAAAAGCACGGTTTTTTTATGCCTCTTGTCAGATGAAAACTCACTAATTACTTGACAGTGAACCCTTAGGCCTATAGTATTTCGCGACCTTATATTCTGTGCCTAGTAGACACTGGATTTTAAGGTACGATTATTCACGTTTATAAGCGGGTAGTTTGACAAACTTAGTCAATAAAAATTACCCAATGTTTTACCTAATCAGGAGCTATAATGGCAACTATTAATCAACTAGTACGTAAACCACGTGTTAGACAAGTAACTAAAAGTAACGTTCCGGCGTTACAAGCTTGTCCACAGCGTCGTGGCGTTTGTACTCGTGTGTATACAACTACACCAAAAAAACCTAACTCAGCACTACGTAAAG
>CAXBEX010000033.1:0-12020 GCA_963974965.1 uncultured Colwellia sp.
GGCTTTTAACCAATTTGTCGAAGGTTCAAATCCTTCACGGCCGACCACTTTTTTTGGATTGTATTGAGTTATATAAAAGCCTAGGCTTTTAACCAGTTAATCCTAGTTGGTCGAAGGTTCAAATCCTTCACGGCCGACCACTTTCTTCATTTTTGATATTCAGTAACGAATTTCGAAACGAAAACACTCCACTACAGAGTTTAAAAGGTAGGTTGGAATTTATTCTAATAAAACAATATGTCGGCCGTTAGCTCAGTTGGTAGAGCAGTTGGCTTTTAACCAATTTGTCGAAGGTTCAAATCCTTCACGGCCGACCACTTCCTTATATATTTTAACTATTATCTACAAGTTTCCAAACTAAATACTCGTAACTCAAAGTACTACACATTTCCTAGTTGTTCCCTTATAATCATCGCGTTCAACGATATTTATACTTGAAATATACCGAGATTTAAAATGAGTCAAACTAATGCCGCTGTTGATTTTGATTTTCAATTTCCAGCTAAGCCAGCATCATTGAATAATGATGAGAAAGCAAAATATATAGCAAAAATAAAAGCACTGCTAATTGAAAAAAATGCAGTTTTAGTTGCTCATTATTATACTGACCCTGAAATTCAAGCGCTTGCTGAAGAAACGGGGGGTTGTGTTGCAGACTCTTTAGAAATGGCACGTTTTGGCAATCAGCACCCAGCAGAAACATTAATCGTTGCAGGTGTTAAATTTATGGGTGAAACGGCAAAAATTTTAACACCAGAAAAAACTGTGTTAATGCCCGATCTTGAGGCAACTTGTTCATTAGATTTAGGTTGCCCTGTTGAAGCGTTTTCCGCCTTTTGCGATCAACACCCAGAGCATACCGTTGTTGTTTATGCAAACACCTCAGCTGCAGTTAAAGCACGTGCCGACTGGGTAGTTACTTCAAGCATTGCCTTAGAAATTGTAGAAATGCTAGAAAGTGAAGGTAAACCTATTTTGTGGGGACCAGATCGCCATTTAGGTGCATATATTGAAAAAGAAACCGGCGCACAAATGCTAATGTGGCAGGGGGCTTGTATCGTTCATGATGAATTTAAAGCTAAGGCCTTACGTGATTTAAAAATTCAATACCCAGAAGCTGCGGTATTAGTTCATCCTGAATCACCTGCTAATGTTGTAGCGCTAGCTGATGCGGTTGGTTCAACAAGTCAGTTAATCAAAGCTAGCCAAGAACTGCCAAATCAACACTTCATTGTGGCTACCGATAAAGGCATATTCTACAAAATGGAACAGGCTAGCCCTGAGAAAACTTTTATTGCCGCACCAACAGGTGGAAATGGCGCTACTTGTCGCAGTTGTGCTAATTGCCCTTGGATGGCAATGAATGGCTTAAAATCCATTGCAGACGCACTAGAAAGCCCATTAGGAAGAGAAGTCGTCGTTGATACAGCGCTAGCGAAAAAAGCCTTAATTCCTTTACATAGAATGCTAAATTTTGCAGCAGAAAATAAATTAAAAGTTAAAGGTAATGCGTAATTAATATAAATTGAATAAAGTTTAAGCAATTGTTCTGTTTTTATTGCGTTACTAAAGAGTTCCGCTTGCGTGTTAGTTGCTTTTTATCTACTATGGCGCGGTTAAATAATATAGGTGAGCTGGCTGAGTGGCTGAAGGCGCACGCCTGGAAAGTGTGTTTAGGTTTATCCCTAACGAGAGTTCGAATCTCTCGCTCACCGCCATATTATGAAAATCCCCTTGAAAAACAACTTCTACAGGTCTGTTTTTTGAGGGCTTTTCAACTTAGCCACATAACTTAGTCACAAAAGGCAAAGTTATGGTTCGGTTACCTCAATATTTATATAAATATCCTCATTCAAATATTTTTTACTTCAAAGTTTGTATTCCAAAGCAATTAATTCAGAAATATTCTCTTGTAAATCAGTTTTTATCAGTAGTCTAAGAACTCCAAATAAAAATAATGCGCAACGTTTGGCATTAATTATTAAGTCCAATTTTGATAAGGAACTCCGTTGTATGGATTATTCGGAAGCACTTCAAGATATTGAAGAGTTTAGACAAGCCCAATATGAACAAAGCAACTTCGAATTTTTCTTCCTTGGGATAACTGGAATTGCATTTTTATCGCGTATTTGCTCTCTAAGTGCCTCACTATCATAACCTCTGTCTGCAATGATGTAATCCGCTCTTGGTAACATATTTATAAGTGTTGGTGCTGCTTTACTATTGTGAACTTCACCACCTGTAATGTAAAATTCAATAGGTAAACCATAACTATCTACCGCCATATGAATTTTAGTTGTGTTACCTGCAACACTTTTGCCTATGCCTTGAAAACCCTCATCAAAACACCTTTCTTTGACCATAAGTTAAAGCGCCTATATATGGTGGTCGTTAAGCATTGTTCGGGGCATGGTAATCTCGTATTTCTGTTTTTGGCGAAATAATTATACGAGATTACCTTTTTAGTTCAAAATATAATCACGAAAGATCAACAGCGCCTAGTAGAGTTAGGTTTATTTTTATCACAAAAACTAAGGAACACTGCAGACTACAAATGGTTTATGAGTTTGTAGCCTTAACGTAAGGCGTTATGGGGGCGTTTTGTATGGTCCGCCTCTGTCTATTTGCTAACCCAATGCTCAAGTAATAATATGAATACACATAAGGTCGTGGCCAATATCACTCGACCACCACATTATCACTGTAAATCCAATTGATTAAAAAGTTCATATTACCTTCCTACAGTTTGTTGTTTTGAAAATCACTAAAGGCTTGCATAACTTCTGCCTTGGTGTTCATTACAAAGGGACCACCTCTAATCACCGGCTCATTGAGTGGTTTGCCTGATACCAGTAAAAACTGACTAGTTACAGATGATGCGGTAATTGATACTGAATTTCCTTGGGATAATATACCTAGTTGGTTTTGTTGGAGTTGTTGGTAGGTATTTCCCACCGAGACACAGCCTTTTATCACAAAAATAAAAGTATTGTCTCCCATTGGCAGGTTTTGCCCGAAACTAGTACCTGCTGGCAAGTTCACATCCATATAAGTTGGTGTTACATGAGTATTAATGACTGGCCCTTTGGTACCATTGTTAGTTTTTCCAGAAATAACTCTAATTTCGCTGCCATCATCACCATATTCCATTGCTAGCTTATCTTCAGGGAACTCTTGATAAGCAGGCTCAGTCATTTTATGTGTTTTTGGTAGATTAACCCAAAGTTGAAAACCTTTAAGTAAGCCTGACTCTTGCTCTGGCATTTCAGAATGAACAATGCCTTTGCCTGCCGTCATCCATTGCACACCATTCGCCGAAATAACGCCTTCATTACCAGCATTGTCTTTATGGCGCATTTTACCTGCCAATATATAAGTGACGGTTTCAAAACCTCGGTGCGGGTGATCAGGAAAACCACCAATATAATCATTAGGTTGATCAGACTCAAAAAGATCAAGCAACAAAAAAGGGTCAAGCATATTCAAATCTTGATTACCGATTAAACGGGTTAATTTAACCCCGTCTCCATCTGAGCCAAGCTGTCCTTTAAAAATGCTAGTAAGCTCTCTCATCGTTTGTTTTTCAGCAATTTGAGACATATTAATGCTCCCCTATTTGTTTATTAAAAGAATATTTACAACCACCTGCTTGTGATTGAAACTTGATGAATTAATAATAGTTGTTAACATAATAGGAATAAACAAAGGTTAACTTAAAACATAGTTAACCAAAAGGAAACAATGATATTGATCATCTTGGGAGGTGATATGGGACAACTTGAAGATATGCATATTTTTCTGCGTGTTGTTGAAGCGGGTAGTATCACTAAAGCGGCTGAGCAAATGAATATTGCTAAATCAGCAGTGAGTAAACGCTTGGCTTTACTAGAACACAAACTGGGTATCAAATTAATCAATCGGACGACTCGAAAGTCTAGCATTACCGAAGCTGGCCAGCGTTATTACCAGCGCAGTAAATTAATTATTGATGAAGTGGAAGAATTAAACAGTCAAACTTCTAGTAGTAAAAGAGCATTAGAAGGAACATTAAATATTGCCGTGCCTTTATCATTTGGGCTTAGTCACTTGGCTCCGGCACTCGATTTATTCTTGCAGCAACATACAGATTTGAAATTGAATATTAATTTTTCGGATCAAAAAATAGATATTGTTGAACAGGGAGTAGATTTGGCCTTTCGCATTGGTCAGTTAGGTAATTCTACCATGCAAGCTAGAAAAATAGCCCCAATAAAACATGTGCTATGTGCTAGCCCTGAATATTTAAAAGTACATGGAGAGCCCCAAACGCCCAATGATTTGAAGCAACATAAGTTACTTAAATATGGCGGCACCGATCAAAGTGGCCTTAAATTTTTAAGTGACGATGGAAAAGAGCAGCTGGTGCATATTGAGCCACATTTCATTGCTAATAATGGCGACTTTCTTAAATCATTAGCTGAATCTCATCACGGTATTACTTATTTACCCACTTTTATTGTGTGGCAGTCGCTCGCAACGCAAACTTTAGTACCAGTGTTACAAGATTATCAAATTCAAACCATGCATGCTTATGCCGTTTACCCATCCAATAGGCATTTGCCGCTAAAAGTGAGGAGTTTGATCGATTTCTTGGTTGAACGATTTGGCGACAATCCTTATTGGGATCAGTCTTGATAAAATAAGCTGTTTTTCTCGAACTAAAATAACAAGCTGTTTATCAAAACTGCTTCCTCTTACTGAAATCTACATCAGCTAATGGAATAGCTGTACAGAACTATCAAAGTGCCTAACGCCTTGTCGCTGCTGTGCAAATCCCGTGTACCGAAGTCTTTAACTAATCAGTTACTTAATTACTGCAAAGTGATTTTACCGTCGTATACATCCTATTATCCCCTAAATGAGGACAATGTTTTCTCAAAATCTAAGTTTATCCCCTTTTTGTTTACTAATAGAATGACCTTATCAACTTAACACATCGGTTTGGTTGATAACTAAACCGTAATAAGTATCACAATTATTATTTAACTATATTTGGAGATTTACCATGAATACATTACAAACTTTTGCCGCACCAACAGGCCGTTTCTTTTTAGCCATCATGTTCTTTATGTCGGGACTCACTAAAATATCACAATATGCAGGCACACAAGGTTATATGGATGCAATGGGCGTGCCCAGTTTTTTATTACCTCTGGTTATTTTAACCGAGGCCGTTGGTGGCTTAGCGATTATATTAGGTTGGAAAACCAAATATGCCGCCATTGCTTTAGCCGGTTTTAGCGTACTGTCAGCAATACTTTTTCATGCTGACTTTAGTAACCAAGCAGAAATGACTAACTTTATGAAAAATATCGCTATTGCTGGTGGTTTCTTGACACTATTTGTTCATGGTCCTGGTGCATTTGCCTTAGATAATCGCGCTAACAAAAAAAACGATTAATCCATTCAAAATAAATAACCCTTTTATACGTTAAACAACGACTAAGTGAGCAAGTGACAATTGATAACCTCTGTCACCCTTCATTTAGATAATATTATATTCAAAGAATTTTAGGAGTACACAATGGGGCTTTTAGTTGAAGGTAAATGGCAAAACGAATGGTACGATACCGAATCGACGGGTGGCCGATTTGAGCGTAAAGCACCCAGTTTTCGACACTGGATAACAAAAAATGGTAGTGCAGGCCCATCAGGCATTAGTGGCTTTAAAGCTGAGCCTAACCGTTACCATTTATATGTATCATTAGCGTGTCCTTGGGCACATCGCACCATTATCTACCGCAAGCTTAAGGGCTTAGAAGGCATGATATCCATGTCGGTAGTGAATGCTTTTATGGGCGATGAAGGTTGGACATTCGCAGAAGGCAAAGGCGTGGTAGCCGATCCTATTTTTAATGCCACTAACGTCCATGAAATTTATACTGCCGCTCAAGCAGATTATACCGGCCGAGTAACGGTACCCATTTTATGGGATAAGAAAACCAAGACTATTGTCAGTAATGAATCTCCTGAAATTATTCGTATGTTTAATTCTGCTTTTGATGAAGTGGGCGCTTTACCCGGTGATTTTTCACCAACAGAACTGCTAGCAGAAATAGATGGACTCAATGAATTTATCTATCCCACCATTAATAACGGTGTCTATCGCGCTGGTTTTGCCACTACGCAAGAAGCATATGACGAAGCGGTCGTTGAAGTATTTAATGCCTTAGATACGTTAGAGGAGCGTTTATCGAGCCGTCGTTATTTAACCGGTGACACTATCACCGAAGCTGATTGGCGACTATTTACTACGTTAGTGCGTTTTGATGCGGTATATGTAGGTCATTTTAAATGTAATTTACGCCGTATTGTCGACTACCCCAATGTTTGGGGCTATTTACGGGATTTGTATCAAATACCGGGCATTGCCGACACAGTGGCAATGGATTACATCAAAGCACATTACTACGGTAGCCACGAAACGATTAATCCAACCCGCATCATACCTTCGGGGCCAGTTATTGACTTTAGTACACCTCATGGCCGCGAACAGTTGTCAGCAAACAAACAACAAAATGAGAGTGTAAGTCATGGGTAAATTAGTTGATGGTAAGTGGCTAAACGATGAGCAACTACTGGCATTTGAGCAACAGCAATATAAAGCCGCTAACGGACGTTTTCAACGGGGAACTGCGGCTTTTAGAAATTGGGTCACCGCTGATGGCAGTGCGGGTATTTCCGGTGAAGCAGGCTTTAAGGCTGAAGTGGGGCGTTATCACCTTTTTGCCGCACTTAACTGTCCTTGGGCGCATCGCACTTTAATATACCGTAATGTTAAACAGCTTGAAGATGTTATTTCTTTGTCACTAGTAAAGCCTTTGAGAACCGATAATGGCTGGGTGTTTGACGAAAGTCATTCAAATAGCGACGCTCGTTTTAAAGGCTCTCGCTTTCAAGATAAGCTGTTTGGGTTAGCCAGGCGTTAGCCGACTTAACACAAAGCTATGCAAAAACTAATCACCATCGCAATATATTTGCCAGCCTGTGGCAACGCATTTGGGTATGGTTAACTGCGCTTTATATAGAAAAAGCTTGTCCTTCATTAAATAATTTAGCGGATAGAACTGAGGAAATACCGGCTGATGGTTGGCAACAGCTTTCGGCTAAAGCACTTAAAACCAATGAGGTACACATCATAAAAATGCTGTTTAGTTGCAAATGGTTATTTGAACAAATAAAGGAAGATCAACTTTACTACATTGCCGCAAGGGCAATGTTAGAAAAGAGGAGTTAAATGTGAACTTGTAAAATAGGGATAAAAAGTAAGGCTCGATTGGATATTAATTACGGCTCATGTTTTAGCCGCTATAAATCATCATTTTGTTAAGAAAGACCGTACATTATTGAAAATAACCTATGATAAGTAATGTTGAAATAAAGTAGACATAACAACCAGTAAAGGGAAACTACCATGACTAAACCGATAATTGCCGCGATAGCACCAAAAAAAGTGAGTCTTAACCAGGGTGATGAATATTATTTTTGTGCTTGTGGCCGGTCGAGAAATCAGCCTTTTTGTGACGGCTCTCATGCAGGAACAGACTTTAAACCTAAACCTTTTACCGCCAAAGAAAGCGGTGATGCCTATTTATGCCAATGCAAGCATACGGCCAATAGCCCTTTTTGTGATGGTAGCCATAAACAATTTAATAAAGAGCAAGTGGGCAAAGAGGGACCTGGTGTTCAAATTCAAGCGGCAAATATTCCTAGTGCTACCGCAACGAAGGAAGAACCAACGGTTGAATTAATTCATCAACTGGCTCGTGAAGGGTTATCTAAGTTGGGACATCATGGTCCTATGACATCGATGGGGGTGCCACGTTATCAACTGCCACACTGGGATGACCTACAGGTTATGGTTGCACAGATGGCCAACAAACCATTGATGGAAAATATAGTTGTTAATACAGAGTTAGTGATCGGCCCTAAAGCAAAAAAACCACTTAAACTCAGCATTCCATTGTTTGTCTCAGATATGAGTTTTGGGGCACTCTCTGAAGAAGCAAAAATTGCTTTGGCAACAGGGGCCGAGCTTGCAGGAACAGGCATTTGCTCTGGTGAAGGGGGTATGTTACCTGAAGAGCAAGCGGCAAACTCAAAATATTTTTACGAGCTGGCTAGTGCGGGGTTTGGGTATGATGAGTCTAAACTCAAGAATGTTCAGGCGTTCCATTTTAAGGGCGGGCAAGGCGCAAAAACGGGAACAGGTGGCCATTTACCCGGCATTAAAAATATAGGTAGAATTTCCGAAGTTCGCGGCATTGAGGAAGGCACTCCAGCCATTTCTCCACCAACGTTTAAAGATTTACATACCGCAGAAGACTTTAAAAAGTTCGCTGATCGTGTGCGTGAAATTACTGGCGGCATTCCCATTGGCTTGAAACTCAGTGCTAATCATATAGAAGCAGATATTCAATTCGCCTTAGATGCCAGTGCAGATTACATTATCTTAGACGGTCGTGGTGGTGGTACTGGTGCAGCACCAGAAATGTTTCGCGATCATATTAGCGTACCCACTATTCCTGCGCTTGCTCGTGCGCGAAAGTACCTCGATGAGCAAGGCGCAAGTGGTAGAGTCACGCTAATTATTACTGGCGGTTTACGGGTTCCCATCGATTTTGTTAAAGCGTTAGCCTTAGGTGCTGATGGTGTTGCCGTATCGAACAGTGCTATGCAGGCTATCGGCTGTGTTGCCGCAAGAATGTGTAATACGAATAACTGTCCGGCGGGTATTGCTACGCAGAATAAAGATTTGCGCCAACGCTTAAATGTAGAAAAATCTGCGGTTCAGCTCAAAAACTTTTTTGAAGCATCCACTGAATTAATGTCAGTCATGGCTAGGGCTTGTGGCCACGATTCTTTTGAAAAATTTAATAGCAATGACTTGGCTACTTGGCACAAGGAAATGGCACGACTTTCAGGCGTGAAGTACTCAGGCGTTAAATATTAGGGGATGTGGAGCTAAAGAGGAACGGTTGAAGGCGAGTCCTTTTTTACCATGTTACATTTTACCATTTCTCTTTTTCATAACCTTTTATTTTAGAACGTCAGTTTCTAGAGAATAAGTCGTCCTTATTGTGGCGACTTATTCTATTATGAAAAATTTACATATTGGCATCCTATGTTTGTCGTAAATATAATCCGTATTTTTAAGGCGGTGTCAGCAGAAATGATACTTCTAAGGTATTGCCACCGCACATTGCTCAGTCAAATCATCACTAGTAAATTCACTATTTATAGGATCATGACTTTAAATCAGCTAGATTTATCTTAGTTATTGTATTTTCACATTTAGCAACTTTCCAATTCATCAGAGCAAAAATGATGGCGAAAAATATATTGAATAAATTGAATAAAGCAAAGGGTAAATAGCTAAATGTTGCAACGCCTAACGTTGCTGACATATAAGCCCCACAGGTATTCCATGGAATTAAAGGGGAAGTTATTGTCCCTGCATCCTCAAGCATCCTCAAGCATCCTAGAAAGAGTGACGGGTGCTAAATTACGACGTTTAAATTCAGCTTGATACATTCGACCGGGTAATACGATAGAAATATATTGGTCACCTGTAATTATATTTAAGCTAAAGCAAGTACAAAGCCCTGTCACTATTAGTGAGCCTGTGCCTTTGATGTATTTTACTAATACACTAAAAACAGATTCAAGTATTTTAACTTTCTCAAGTACCCCTCCAAATGCCATAGCAGATATAATTAACCACACTGTTGACATCATACTGCTCATCCCGCCTTTCGATAATAAGTTATCGAGTACAGGTATTGCTGTCTCTGAATGATACCCGTTGAAAAGTGCAATCCAAACACCTTTTATGAGTAGTAAAGCTGTTGGAATCTCATTTGATTTTCCCGCTAGCTGAATGACGAGGTTTGGTTGAAAAATAACAGCGAAAATACCACCAATTAAGGCACTAATAAATATGGCAGGAAAAGGAGGTACTTTCATTCTAGCCATTGTAAGTAATACAACCAGTGGAATTAATAGATACCAATCGATATTAAAAAATTGCTCGATACTTCTAAGCGGTATCTCTAGCTCGGTACCTATAGCCGATTATTCATAGCAACCAATAAACCAAAAGGTAGTAACAGCTAGAATAAAACTAGGTATAGTTGTCCAAAGCATATTTCTAATATGTGAAAATAACTCAGTTTCTGCAACGGCTGATGCCATATTGGTTGTTTCTGACAAAGGTGATAATTTGTCACCAAAATAGGCTCCAGAAATAATTGCTCCCGCAGTTATTTCTGGAGATAGCCCCATGCAGGCACCTATTCCCATCAAGCCAATTCCTAGTGTTCCAGCCGTTGTCCAAGAACTCCCGATACTTAATGCAATCAAAGCACACAATAAACAGGATGCAGGATAAAAGAACTCAGGAGATAGTATCTTTAAACCCCAAAATATCATGGTAGGAACAGTACCTGATAATATCCAATTGCGCCAACTGCAAGCAAGATTAATATAGCGCCTATGGAGTGACTAATTCCTTGATAAATCCCTTTTTCAATATCTGCCCAACTATAGCCATTTTTTATACCTACCAGCGCGGCTAATCCTGTACAAAATAACAAGGCAATTTGATTAGCTCCTAATGAGGACTAATCACCAAAAAGATAAACTGACAGTGATAATAGAATCATTATCGCTATTATTGGAATTAAAGCATCGGCTACGCTAGGAATTTTGCTTGATGTGAAAGACATTAAGATCCCTTAATTTAGACCTAAGCACCTGAGGTATAGATAACTCAGGTGCTTAGGGAGCAGTAAATAATGAATATTATAGGGTGAGCATTTGTCCGCAAACTTCTTTGTATAGCTTAGTCGCAACCATTGCTGTCATTTCGTTAATATCACGAATAGGGTTATATTCGACAATATCAGCACCTATAATCGGGACATCAAGACTGTGTATCACATCCAATATTTGTCTAAACAGCTCTATTTTAAAGGCTAATTTGCGTCGTCTTCTGTTATAAACAGTACGGTCAATTTTATCTTTGATAAGCGGGGGCAATAAGGTGAAAAGAAAACGCTCTGAATCAATACCTAGGCATTCCGCCGCTAAGTTCAATGCGATTAATTCAGTGTCGTTGAGCTTAGGTTTTCGCTTTTGATTTAAGAAATAAGAATTTTGATATAACTATCGTGTAAGTTGCTCATTTGACTAATCTTTTGGTGAAAATGTCATTATATCACGCTAAGTGATTGAGCAACTTACAATTTCAATTTTTTTAATAAGGCACCACGGGTAACTATATTTTGTTCATACCACTATTAATACTTTTTAACTTAATTGCTGGTGAGATTGATAAAACATCTTAATTTCAACACTAAGATATCCAATCTTGAAGCGACCTATTATGTGAGAAATGTTTAGAAAAATTTAAGAATGGGCTTATATTTAATAAAAAATAACTTCATTAATATCGTACCAGAGTTGGGAAGATTCATTAGGGGCAGTAGTGAGTATTATATTGAAATTTATTATGCTAGAAAATTAGTCAATTTTGAAATTGTTTATATCTAACTGAATAATTTTTTAAAATTAATAAAATGACACGAAATATGATTTAAGTGACAAAAACACCTGAAAATGAAATGCTAGATTAATTAATGAGTTAACGTTGTATTAAAAATTATTTTTTAGGTTCATCTAAGTATATTAACATCAATTAATGTCACTAAAGCTTGTGTCAAAGAATAAGATAAATATTATGGTGGCATCTATGGCCGAATGTCAAAAGTAGCAGTTTTGACGGTTTGATATATTTTAGAGAATTTTCTGTGTCATTTATTCTGTCACAAAAATGACACAGATTTGAAATGTAGTTACTATATTGAGAAAATTTAAAAGTGATTTCAGATAATTTAAATTGGTTGCGGGAGCAGGATTTGAACCTACGACCTTCGGGTTATGAGCCCGACGAGCTACCAGGCTGCTCCATCCCGCGTCCG
>CAXBEX010000034.1:0-11637 GCA_963974965.1 uncultured Colwellia sp.
ATGTTTTATATGTTTTATATGTTTTATATGTTTTATATGTTTTATATGTTTTATAAAAAAATTTTATTCTTTGCTAAAAAATAGCTAAAATTATAGTCATAGCACATAGCACATAGCAACAATCAACATTAACGAAGTTAAATTATATGAAAGTAACGAGCATTTCTCGCAAACTACTGACCAGGGTACTCTCCTTTTATTTTATTTTAACGGTGTGCGTTACTGGCATTCAAATTGTTGCCGAATATTTTAATACCAAACATCACATCAATAGTGAACTTATTACGTTAGAAAAAACCATTAGTGGCAGTTTAACCCGTGCCGTTTGGGAGCTTAACACTCAACAAGCTATTGATATTTCAGAAGGCCTTGTTGCCATCCCTATGATCAAAGGCATTACAGTTACCGATGAAGCAAATAATATAATCATTCAATTAGGTGACGTAATTCCTCCTGAAAAAGTGAAAATAGAGAGTAATAATTTAGACGGGGAATTAACGGGCATCAGCTCAATGACAGACGATTTATTTGGTCATTCATTTCCACTTATATTTGAGTTTTCAGGACGAACGACTTCAGTAGGGCGTATAACGTTATTATCAAGCAATGCTGTAATTTTTAGCCGAATTGAAGTAGGCATTTATTTCCTTATTGGTAATGCTATTGTTAAAACGGCATTTTTAGTATTTTTATTTTCTTTAGCTTTTAATAAACTATTAACCACACCGCTTCATGAATTAACCGAACAAATTAAACGAATTGATTTAGATGATCCTGAAGCATCTAAGCTCCATGGTATGAATTATGAAAAAAACGAACTCAATATCCTTGAAGATGCCTATAACAATTTAATTAATGAATTAGTTGAATTCAAAGACAAATTAGTAATATCACAATTAGAAACCGATAGAGCAAAAGAGCAAATTGACGAACATAATCTATTACTTGAACAAGAAGTTGCTAAAAAAACATCGTCGTTAAGCAGCACGATGCTAAAAATGGAAGTTCAACAAAAAGAACTGCGCGAACAAAAACAAAGCTTACAGGAAGAAAATGTTCGCCGCAGTAAAACAGAAAAAACACTCACGACAACCAACAAAGAGTTAATCCACTCTATTACAGCGTTAAATAAAGCTAAAGAACGACTATTGGAAGCAGAAAAAATGGCATCTTTAGGGGAACTTTCTGCGGAAGTGTCACATGAAGTAGCAACCCCTATAGGTATAAGCATCACATCATCAAGCTACTTATTAGAGCAAATATCACATTTACAACAAACGCTAGAGCAAAACAAATTATCGAAAAAGAGTATTGAAAATTTCATTAAAAATGCCCACAAAGGCACCGAACTATTAATAAACAACCTTAATAGAGCGTCAGAATTACTCACTAGCTTTAAGCATATAGCCGTAGATCAAACGAGTGATAAAATTCGCATGATCAACATTTCAAAATATATTGATGAAATAATACAATCACTACACCCCAAATTGAGAAAAACTAACCACTGCATTAAAGTACATTGCGATGAAAGCATTGAAGTGTATAGTCACCCAGGCGCTATAGCGCAAATTATAATCAATTTAGTGATTAACTCCATCGTTCATGGTTTCGAGCACATCAATCGCGGTGAAATAATTATTGATGTTAAGTTTCACCACAACAAACTACTTATTGACTATAAAGATAATGGCCACGGGCTCACCCAAGAAGCCAATGAAAAATTATTCGATGCATTCTATACAACAAAATCGAATAAGGGCGGTATAGGCTTAGGGACTCATATTATAAAAAATCTAGTAGAAGACACGTTAAATGGTAGCATTACCGCTCATAGTGAAGCAGAGCAAGGGCTTAGTTACCATATCGAACTTCCTGATATGCGTTCTTAGAATAAGCAAATCATAAATGCTAATGATCCGCTTGTTTTTTTCAGGTAATATAGCTTTTTTAAAATAAGCCTCACTCAATCTTTACTATGTGAGCATTCAAGCTAGGATCCTTTTTATGTGGTTTAAGAACCTATAT
Organism: uncultured Colwellia sp.; assembly: GCA_963974965.1. Taxonomy (GTDB): domain Bacteria; phylum Pseudomonadota; class Gammaproteobacteria; order Enterobacterales; family Alteromonadaceae; genus Colwellia. Next base: position 2,029 of record CAXBEX010000034.1, read on the forward strand.
TTTTTCGCTTTTACTCGCCCATTCAAACATTCAGAGGAAGACTTAGAAAAACACCTCAATGAGCATCTTTTTACCCCCTGTGGATCTACAGAGCTAGCTCACTTTGGTTGGGTGAACGCCTTAGGAAAACATGGGCACTCAAGTGTTCATAGCGCTAATGGCAACTTCTTGATATGTGCTCGAAAAGAAGAAAAAATATTGCCTGCACCTGTTATCAAAGACATGATTGAAGAAAAAATAAATTTACTTGAACAAGAGCAAGGTCGCGGCGCAACGAAAAAAGAAAAAGAACAATTTAAAGAAGATATTGTTTTCGAATTATTACCACGCGCTTTTTCTCGTATTTCAGATACCCATGCCTATATTAGTCCTAAAGATAATATTATCGTTATTAACGCTAGCGCTCGCGGTAAAGCTGAAGATTTACTCGCACTACTTCGCAAAGTGTTAGGCACATTACCTGTGACCAGTTTAGAGCCAGATATTCAAGCTGATGAAACTATGACCGATTGGTTAGTTAAAAAAGATTTAGGTGCTAAATTTAAATTAGGTATGGAAGCTGAATTTAATGCCCTAGGCGATGACGGTGCTGTGATTCGAGTTAAGAATCAAGACTTAGAAAGTGATGAAATAAAGTCTCACTTAGATGCAGACAAATACATGGTAAAAGTTGCACTTGAATGGGATGAATCCTTATCCTTTATGCTCTGCGATGATTTATCTATCAAACGTATTAAATTTTTTGACGTTATTCAAGAACAAAATGACGACATAGACAGTGACGACATTGTTGCTAAAATCGATGCCGACTTCGCTTTAATGGCGGGTGAATTAAACCGATTTATTCACGATTTACTTAGCGAATTTTCATTAAAAACCACTGACTTATTAGAGAATGACTAATATAACTTAATTATACCAATTTGATTACCTATTTGGAGTAAAAATGACCATTATCAAAATGACTGATTTAGCACTAGCCAATAAACGCGTTTTAATTCGTGAAGATTTAAATGTACCCATTCAAGATGGAATAATCACCTCAGATGCTCGATTGCAAGCGGCATTACCAACAATAAAGCAGGCATTAGAAGCTGGCGCCAAAGTCATGATAATGTCGCACCTTGGCCGTCCTACTGAAGGAGAGTATTGTGAAGAATACTCCCTTAAACCGGTTGCTGATTACTTAGCTGGAGCTCTCAATTACCCTGTACGTTTAGTAAAAGACTACTTATCAGGCGTAGAAGTTGCTACGGGTGAACTTGTTGTTTTTGAAAACGTGCGCTTTAACAAGGGTGAGAAGAAAAATGATGACGCATTAGCGAAGCAGCTTGCTGCCCTTTGCGATGTATTTGTTATGGACGCATTTGGCACGGCTCATCGCGCGCAAGCGAGCACTCATGGCGTGGCTAAATTTGCACCTACTGCATGCGCAGGCCCATTATTAGTAAACGAATTAAATGCTTTAGGCAAAGCACTAGACAACCCTGCCCGTCCATTAATTGCTATTGTGGGTGGTTCAAAAGTATCAACTAAATTAACCGTTTTGGATTCATTATCAAAAATCGCAGATACAATAATTGTTGGCGGTGGTATTTCGAATACCTTTGTTGCCGCAGCAGGAAATGAAGTTGGTAAATCATTATATGAAGCTGATTTAATTCCTGAAGCACAGCGTCTGTGTAAACAAACACAAGTAATATTTGCTGACGATGTTACCGTTACTCGTGATGGATTCAGTGATTGGAAGCATGATTCACCTACACAAATCAAAGCCTCATCAGCAGTAGACCCACAAGATGATATTATTGATTATGGCCCTAAAACCTCGGCTAAAGTTGCACAGATAATCAAAACAGCCGGCACTATCTTATGGAATGGCCCTGTGGGTGTTTTTGAGATGGACGCTTTTGCCAAAGGTACCGAGATTATCTCTCACGCGATAGCTGATAGCTCAGCTTTTTCAATTGCAGGCGGCGGCGACACATTAGCCGCTGTTGATAAATACAAAATTAAAGATAAAATCTCCTATATCTCTACTGGTGGCGGTGCCTTCTTAGAATTTTTAGAGGGTAAAAAATTGCCCGCAGTAGAAATATTAGAGCAAAGAGCAAAAGAGCAGTAACGTGTATAAAAAACCTAGCAATAAAAATAGCAATATAGCTATGTTTTGCTAGGTTAAACATGAAAGATAAATAGACTCAACTATACTTAGCAATTCATACTAAGAAACATGAATAATTTACGCACTCAAACTAATTGAGCTATGGGTATGAAAAAGCTCAAACCTAAAGGAGAATTACATGTCTTTAAGCGCTTCAACATTGGCATCAATGCTTAAAAAAGTGACCACTGAACATGGATTTATTGCTGCACTGGATCAAAGTGGTGGTAGCACCCCAAAAGCACTTGCTTTGTATGGCATAGAAAACAGTGCGTTTTCTAATGACGAGCAGATGTATGATTTAGTACATCAAATGCGAACGCGCATTGTAACCAACTCTGCCTTTACTGGTACTCGAATTTTAGGCGCTATATTATTTGAAAACACTTTAGACAGAGAATTTTCAGGTAAATCAGCAGCACAGTACCTATGGCAAGAAAAGCAAGTTGTGCCTTTTCTCAAAGTTGATAAAGGCCTTTGTGATGAAATAAATGATGTGCAATTAATGAAAGCAATGCCCGAGCTAGATTCACTCCTTGATAAAGCCGTTACTCAAGGTGTCTTTGGTACAAAAATGCGCTCTGTAATCAAATTAGCCAATCAACAGGGCATTAATGATGTTGTCGCTCAACAATTTGACATTGCAAAACAAATACTAGCGAAAGGTTTAATCCCTATAATTGAGCCTGAAATTGATATTAACAGCCCTGAAAAGTCATCTGCCGAAGCCTTGCTTAAATCAGCATTACTTAACGCATTAGATAACTTACCTGACGATAAAAAAGTGATATTGAAACTCACTTTACCTGACGCTGATAATTTTTATGCTGATTGCATTAACCATAAAAACGTTATAAGAGTGGTTGCATTATCAGGCGGTTACACTAGAGAGCAAGCAAATAACAAAGTTGCTACCAACCACAATATGATCGCTAGTTTTTCTCGCGCGTTAACGCAAGGACTTAGTGCTAAACAATCAGATGCACAATTTACACAAGCATTAGATGAAGCCATTGACAGTATTTTTAACGCTTCAAAAACCTAGTTTACTTTACATATTATTTTTATATTTCAATCATTTTCATAGGTGTAGCTAACTTTCAAACATAAGCACCAAAACCTTTTAAAAAGCCCGCTTTTTTGAAAGGTTTTGGTGTAAGTTTAGTACAAAAGACTACCATTCAATATCAAACCATCAAAACAACAACTTTTACTGCCTGAACAGTTAAACCCTGTTATAATTCTGTCCTTAACGTTGAAATATTTCACCTACATCAACAAAACTTTAATTGGCTAATTTAGGAGCAACCAATGGCTTTAATTTCAATGCGTCAAATGCTAGATCATGCAGCTGAGTTCGGATATGGCATCCCTGCATTTAATGTAAATAATTTAGAGCAAGTGCGCGCCATCATGATCGCAGCAAATAAAACTGATAGCCCTGTTATTCTTCAAGGCTCGGCAGGTGCTCGTAAGTATGCTGGCGCTCCATTTTTACGACATTTAATTTTAGCTGCCATTGAAGAGTTTCCTCATATTCCGGTGGTAATGCATCAAGATCACGGTACTTCGCCAAGCGTATGTCAACGCTCTATTCAATTAGGCTTTTCATCTGTAATGATGGATGGCTCATTAATGAGTGATGGCAAAACGCCAAGTAGTTATGATTATAATGTTGACGTAACGCGCAGAACCGTTGAAATGGCACATGCTTGTGGCGTGTCTGTTGAAGGTGAATTAGGCTGTTTAGGTTCTTTAGAAACAGGTGAAGCCGGTGAAGAAGATGGTATTGGTGCAGTAGGTAAGTTAACGCTTGAACAAATGCTAACAGACCCTGAAGAAGCGGCTGACTTTGTACAAAAAACGCAAGTTGACGCTTTAGCTATTGCTTGCGGTACTTCGCACGGTGCTTATAAGTTTACTCGCCCGCCAACGGGTGATATTTTAGCGATTGATCGTATCAAAGCTATTCATGCCCGTATTCCTAATACCCATTTGGTGATGCATGGTTCATCATCTGTGCCACAAGAGTGGTTAGCCATTATTAATGAGTTTGGTGGTAATATCCCAGAAACTTACGGCGTACCTGTTGAACAAATTCAAGAAGGTATCAAAAACGGTGTTCGTAAAGTAAATATTGATACTGATTTACGATTAGCTTCAACTGGCGCAACCAGGCGCTTTCTAGCACAAAACCCCAGTGAATTTGATCCGCGTAAATTCTTAGCCGAAACGACCAAAGCGATGTCTGATATTTGTGTTGCCCGTTATGAAGCGTTCAATACTGCAGGTAATGCCAGTAAAATAAAACCAATTAGCCTTGATAGCATGTTTGACCTTTATCAAGCAGGTAAATTAACTGCACTAATCAAATAAATTAGTAAATAACTTCAAATAACTTAAAGGGCTTCGGCCCTTTTTTTGTATTTTAAACCCCTAATCCTACTTTAAACCCTTAATCCTACTTTAAAAAAGCAAAAACTTCTTTATAATAACGACCTTTAAAATTGTGATTTACCTTTAGCCATTACACCTCCTTTGTACGCTTGCTTATAAATCTACTTTTCTTTAGTGCTAAGACACTTTATCCGCCTTAGCAATATTCTTTTGTACAACAGTTGAGACTAAAATGATCCGCTCATTTATTTTGATATCATTTTTTATTTTATCTATTAATGCCTATGCACAAGGAAGTTATACTCAAAATGAAAATAAAAAATCATCGATCACTGAAAAGATGCAAATATCAAGCGCAACACCAGCTGATATAGTGTCTAGTTTAGAAAAGCCAGTTAACAACCAAAAAATTAAAACACCACCACGGCTTATAGGCTCTGCTGAGCTTGGTTTTCTTTACAAAACAGGTAATACCAATAGCGGCGATATAAAAACAGGTGTAGATTTACGTTTTGAAAAAAATCAATGGCTCAGTTTGCTAAATATCGATCTATTAATAAAAAAAGCAGACCTAACCGATGACAATGGCAAGACAATTTTTAAAACCACCGATCAAAAATGGACACTCGCATCACAAACAAACTACGCCTTAAATAACAAAGAAAAAAATTATGTTTATGGCAATATTTGGTATGAAGAAAATGAATTTAGTGGTTTTGTTAACCAAAGCTCCATTTCAACGGGTTGGGGTCGACACTGGTATAAAAGTAGTAATGCATCGCTTTGGGGAGATTTAGGGCCTGGTTATAAACGTGATTTATTTAATGCCACCATTACAGAGCCACAAAGAACTGCCAATACTTGGATAATTCAAGCGCAAATACTGTACATTAGAAAATTAGACGAACATGTTGAATTAAAACAAAATTTAAGTATGAAACAAACGCTTAAAACCAGTAAAAATAGTATTTATAAAGCTGAAACAACCATCACTACAAAACTCATTTCAACACTACAAATAAAGTTTACTTTTACCTTAGATTACAACAGTAAAGTTGAAGCTGACAAGCAGAATTTAGATACCCAAACAGCCGCAACATTGGTTTATAGCTTTTAAAGTAATACCCAGCGTTTAACATTAAATTAACACCTGATATAATTCCGTCGTTTAACATTATTCAACATTAACAAGGGAAATTCATGAATCGTAATTTTTCGCTATCAGCTTTATGCTTATTGCCTCTCGTATCATATTCAGTAGCCGCTGAAGAAGCAGAGAAAAAACCAGAGTTCACCGCTTCTGCTGAGTTAGGCTTTTTATATAAAACTGGCGATACAAGAAGTGCAGATATTAAAGCTGGCTTTAATATCAAACATGAAAAGAATAAATGGCGAACTGCTGTTATTTTTAATATTCTAGCTAAAAAAACTGAAACAAAAGATGACGCGGGCAATAAATCATTTATAACAACTGACAACAAGTGGGATATATTAACGCAAACTGACTACACTATAGGTAAAGCTGGTAAAAATTACCTTTATGGTAATCTTACTTACGAGCAAGATAAATTCAGCGGTTTTGAGTCTCAAGCCTCGTCTTCTGTTGGCTGGGGTCGTCAATGGTATAAAACAAAAACATCCACTTTCTTTGCCGATATTGGCCCTGGTATAAAATATGATGTTACCCGAGCAATAGACACCGCACCATCAACAAGTAAGACTAACCTCATCGTTCAAGCGCAAGCACTTTATACCCATAAGTTCAATGAGTTTGTTGAGTTTAAGCAATACCTCATTGCTAAGCAAGCCACTGAATCTGATGCAAATAGTGTCTATAAATCAGAAACCTCTGTTACCGCTAAATTAATTGATGCCTTACAACTCAAGTTTGCTATTCGAATAGATTACGACACCGAGGTTGAAGAAGGTTTTGAAAACACTAACTCAGAAACATCAATGAGCTTGATTTATAGTTTCTAACAATGGCTAAATTTTCATTATTATATTTCACACTAATAAATGAAAAAAATTCACTTATCGAGTGAATTTATCTAGTTTGCTGATGCCAATAAATACATTTAAGATGAACTTGTTTTCTAATCCCCTAATGATTAAAAACATTTGTTTCATTTGTTTCATTTGCTTTATTTATAGGACATCATTTGATGTCCTTTTTTTTGTTTCGAATTTCATTTGTGGCATTTTTAGTGCAACAGAGCTAAAACAGTGCAAAAAAAAAGATATACCTTATTCTAAAGATATTTTTAACCTTTAAAATCAATACTGTAACTTATGGTCTGAGTATTGCTTTGAGTATTATTTTAAGTATTACTAAATAATACTGTCTTCATTAAAAGCTCATTCACTTATGCCTATTCAAACGCCAATACGTGGTTTACGTTCATTTTGTGTTGCCTCAAAATGCTTAAGCTTCAAACATGCCGCAGCACAGCTCTTTTTAACCCCCTCAGCTGTTAGCCACCAAATAAAACAATTAGAAGAACAATTAGGTTTTGTACTATTTAAACGAGGTACACGATCAATTGAGCTCACAAGTGCTGGTAAACAATTTTATCTATCAATACAACCGATAATTAGCCAATTAGAATCTACAATTTCGGAGTTTACCCACAACCAACAAAATAAAACCATTGTAATTAGTTTGCCTGAATTTTTTGCTAGCGAATTGTTTATCCCTCGTTTAAGCGAGTGGTCTGAAAAAAATCCAACGATTAACCTTCAACTAGAAACGGTAAAGTCAGGAAGTGAGCCCTCTCAGCTTGCTGATTTATCCATTGTGCTTGCCAATGGAAAACCAAATGCAAGTATTGTCCATGAACTATTTCCTATTAGGTATGCGCCATCTTGTAATAAAAAACTTTATAAAAAACTGAAAAGTTCAGGCTTTAACGCATTAAAAAATACGCCTTTAATTTTGCATAGATCTCGCCCTTGGTCTTGGCATCAATGGGCAGACAACATAGGTATTGATGATTTTGAACCAAAACAAATTATACAATTCGATAGTATGTTTGGCGTAGCTAGAGCTGCGCAACAAGGTATGGGTATTGCCTTGGTACCTTTGCCTATGAGTAAAACATGGTTTAGTGAGCAGCTATTAGTCAAGTTATTTGATGAAGAACTCAACACTAATGACCGCTACTATTTAATTCAACATGAAAATATGGAGAACAAAATAGAATTAACCTTATTTGCAAACTGGGTTAAAGAAACCTTCTTCGATGGACACTTATAGATAATCACAACACAGGTTAAATTTATTCATGTCATAAGTGTTTTTTAATCGTTTGTCAGGTTTATCACTATTTCTTATATTAAGGGTGTATCGAGGTGATACATCTTTTAACAGGAGAAAAAACATGACCATTAAATCCACGGTTTTTAAAGCAGTATTAACAAGTTTGGTGATTTGTAGCCCCACTTACGTTTTAGCGAACAAAACAAAACTAAAAGTAGCAGTGATTCAAGATGCTCCCGCTAGCCAAGCAATACGTTCAGGCTATTTAGAGACAAGTATTAAAAAACTCAACAGAAAAAACACGATTGAAACAACTTTTGAAAATAACATGGGCTTATGTGTTGCCTATTTACAATCTAAAAATTTCATCAAATCTGAATCAGCTTGTACTGCTGCAATTGAAAGTATAAAGTCACTAAGCTTGAACAGTAAGAAAGCCCAATACCTCAAGTCTCTTAGCTATAGCAATCGAGGTGTTTCAAGATATTTAAGCAAGAATGAATCTGGTGCAATAGACGATTTGACGGCCGCAATCCTCATTGATTCTAACCATGTAACTCAGAGCAACTTGAAATTGATGACTAGTCCATTATTTGACACAAAAGATAGTATGTCTAACGACCTTTCCGACTAAATATTATTAACCACACTAAACAGGAGCATTAAAATGATAAGTCACATTACTCAATCTGTCCGTGCTATCGTAACGTTTATTGATGAAATTAAAAATCTATCGATTAGTCAATGGGATATGGAACAAGAAGAAGACTGTTTAAATGACAATTATACTCGACAACAAAGGTAGTCAAATGATAAGAGCAATATTAGAGGGCAACTCCTAAAAAGTTTTATACATTTTAAGATGATTTAGGTTAAATGTTGCCCTCTACTAAATGTTTGCATCAATCAATTTTTAGTACTTACGAATAGTCCGTCAATTACTAACCGCATGAGTAAAAATGATATTCTCAAGCCTCGCACTCTATAAAAGCAAATATTGAAATAAAATTAATCCTCAAGTTTATAGCTGCTGTGTTGAACATAGCGTTCATCGATTTTTTTAATCCGTTCTAGATGCTGGATATGGGCGCGTCGTGCGGCATAAATAAAAACACTAATAATGATAATAACAAGAAATGCTATTGAGAAGGTTCCTTGAATAAAAAATTTGCTTAGCCATTCCATTGGTAAATTCCTAAAACTGTTATTTGAAAACGACCCTGTTATTTGAAATTACTAGTTAAGCCCACAGCTATCATGATGTTAATTATAATTATTTAGCTATAATTATAATTAAAAGTCCAATAATAACACAACCTTTAGATTTGATGAATCATCGCTCAGTATTCCAACTAAATAAATAGGCCCCAAGCGATAAAAACACAATACTCATCACCAACAAGCTAGTGACATGGTAACTAATGTCACTTAATGTCGCACCTTCAGTAATAATTTTTCTTGCTCCAGCAACCAAATGCGTTAACGGAAGAAAATCGGCAAAGATTTTTAATGCTGGTGGCGCGCCTTCTAAACTAAACCAAACACCAGAAAGCATCATCATAGGCCACGATGTTAAGTTTAATAAGCCGCCTATAAGCTCTTCACTTTTGCTTCTACTTGCTACTAACAAGCCTAAACTAATCAAACAAAAAGCACCTAATATACCGATAATAAGTAAATCAAAATAACTACCTAGCATAAAAAAATCAAACAATAAATTACATCCGCTGTACACCAGCAATTATCGGTGATTCAGTTTTTACTGAGCCAAAATGCTTTTTATCGTCAT
>CAXBEX010000035.1:0-11190 GCA_963974965.1 uncultured Colwellia sp.
GCTGCTGTCTTAGACTTCCCAAAGAGACGAACCGACTTGGCAATAATGTTCGTCGCAGCATCTCCGAAGGTCAGTCTGTCTATCCCTCTTGCTGCGCTAGTTGACAGGCTCGTTGAAGATGACGCAGTTGCGCCTCCACCGTTAACGTCTATTAACCTCAGTGATGACGAATAGCTAAATGCCGCTCGCATATTTGCTACATCAGCACTTCGCGAAGAATGGAAATCTGCTGGGTGCGTGATGGGGTCGTTACGGTCTACCACAGAGTTCTGAGTTGCATTACGTTGAGCATCCCAATAGACGGACGAGATTGGTCCGCCTGCGCTCTGAAGCCCAAATAATGCCTGTCGAGCGTCACTCAACGGAGAGTATTTCATCAGCATCGTGAAGGAGTCCACTGCGGACAAGCCAGCGACTACATAATCAGCAACCGCATCAGCCTGTCTCGTAGCTTCCGCCCCCGTAGTAGGGATGAGAGAGGTGGCTGCTGTGCCTTCTTCGACCTGTGCGCCCCATACGGAAATTGAAGTTGCTGACCCATCACCAGCCCATGCCGTAGCTCCGTTCAAATCATCGTGGGCATAAGCAATGAAGTTACCTGAGCCTGATGTTTCACCCACCAGAACACAACGCCACCAACCATTTCCAACATCTTCAGCGTATGAGCTAACGTGCTTGGTTCCTGTCGAGACAATGGAGCCATCCGTCAAGTTGAAGACTGACTTCGCACGGGATGAGCTATCTAAGGCTAATCTCAGGAAATTTACCGCGCCAGCCTTAGCATAAAGGCTCATGGCTATTACAGTATCCGCACTGGGAGCTGTATAGCCTCTGGTCATGTAGTGAAGAGTTGTAGACGTAACAGTAGCTACCACCGCGACCGCATCCGTAGCTCCAGAAGGCGAAACAGATGCGTTTGGTGTGAAGGTTATATTTGTCTCTCCCCACCAAGGGGACCCACTACGACCGGGCGTTGATACCGTTTGCAGATTCGTCCCCTGCGGCTCATGCAGATACCCGAGGGCATTCCCGTCTTTGTCATGCGTGATGCGGGGAACATTACTCGATGCCGTCGCCACGGAGCCACTGTAGTTTATATAGGTGGCGTTACTCGCTCGTGTATGGGTCAGAGCAGCCGGGAAACCGTTGAGGAAGTTGTAGTTGAGCAGATAGGGGTCGACAAAAAAGCAATTTGTAAAGCTACTCGAAAATGGCGAACTAAACGCATTCCGTGCTGTTGATTTAAAAGGCATTATGCAGTAACTTTATAAAACTCGAAAGTAATGTCAGTTGAGCCGCCAGCACTAGCCGCGACGGCTTTAAGTTCTCCACCTGGAAGATACAGATTTTCGTTAAGAGCTGCTGTGATTGACTTAGTGCTTCCATCATCTTGTAGTGTAACAAAACTCGAAGAAGCATCTCGACGATATTGCAGTGTAATAGTTGCTCCTCCAAAAGTTCCCGCAACACTTAAAAAGTGTAAACCTCCATCAACAGTAAAGGCAGGCGGTTGCCCGCTGTTTGTAATTGTTTGCTTTGCCATAATTTCTATTTATATGTTTATCGATTTAAATATTGACTAAAAGTCATCTTCATCTTCATCTCCGCCACTTCCTTCTTCTTCAATTTCCTTATCGAGTTTTTCAATCTGTTCATCGGTTTGACGAAGAATGACTTGACGGACATACTTATTCGAAATATATTTGCCAACCAAATCCTCAAGCATTTGAGCCATTTCTAAACGGTCTCGAAGAATTTCAAATTCCTTCATTTCAGCGAAGTAATTATCCTCAAGAAAATCAACGTTTATGCTTTCTTCGATATTAGACCAATCGCTTTCCGTAATAATACCTTTAAGAATTAACTGAATCCTCAAAGCATCAATAATCATAAATGAAAATTTCTTTCTTAGACGATCAATAAACTTTTGCAATTTAACCTCTTCGCGAGAAACCTCACTTGCTCTACCAACGGTAAACTGCGCTTCTTGTTCTAACCGCGCGACCGGTACATTCAAAGCGCGATAAAGTTTACGCTGAAAGAATACCACATCTTCGATCTGTCCAAGATTTTCGCCGCCGCCTAAGGTAGTAATTTCTGTACCACGCCCACCTTCTCTTCGTGGAAGGTAAAAATCTTCAAGCATTGACATATGACGGCGATCATCGCTAATGTCACCAGTTGAAGCATCATAAACAAGTTTGTTACGATACCGCGAAACAACCTGCTGGACATATTCTTCAGCTTTACCCTTTGGAAGGTTACCGACATCAATATAGAAAATCCTACGTTCTGGAGCACGTGAAACACGATAAACAACAAGTGAATCTTCCATATAACGAAGTTGATTCACAAGTTTAAGCGCTTTGTGCAAATGCCCGATCGTACGAGTTTTAGTTGAATCCCCGAGGCCAGATGTTACATGAATAATCGCGTCTTTAGAAAATTTAGTACCATTAACTGTTGCTTCAGTGCCAGCTTGAAAATGAGGAGAATAAACATAATATTCATCAACTACGTTTTGATACTCAACCTTAGTCTTTGGATCAATTTCGTTTTTAACTTCGCGAACTTTATTAATGTGAGTCGCCTCAACAGGACGAATTTCGGCAATGCCCTTCTGCGGATTCTTATCGTCAATAATTACGTTGAAATATGATCTTCCATCAATATACCAGTTACGAAAATACTCAGCTGCGTTATGATTAAATCGATAAAGCCGTAAAACATTATTAAATTCAGTTTGAATTTTCTTTTTTACACTTTCAGGCTGATTAAGATCTTTAAGACTTAAGCTGATTGGTGTAGAGTCTTCAGACGAAGCGATTGCACCATCTACGATATCGGAAATGGCAGAATCGCACTCTGGCTGTAAAGCTGCTTCACGATATTTGTGTATAAGTGCATGATCTGAAAGAGCATCAGTGCCGGCAAGATCAATGAATTGACCATAATACCCACCGCCCACAGTTACTGTAGTCGCGCCCTCCTCGTTTGATTTAGGAATAGGTGAAATTACATCTTTGCTAAAAGCCTCGCTTGAGACTCTTTTACTGATTTCGTATCCGAACAAATTTACTGCCATGATAAATTTATTTATAACAATGCACAAGGAGGGATTGGACCTCCTTGTGCATCAATAATTAGTAGTTTTTTTAAGAAGTTGTATTGGACGTCCAATATTGATACGCCAATTCAACTGTAAATTCTTCAATTGTGTCTGCAGAATCGCTACTTACATCAATCGCAGAAATATTAACTGGATAAGCACCTCGGAAGGTATACTCCTTAATCGACTTTCCATCTTTGTTAAGTTGATTAACGAGCATATCAGTTTCGTAATCGAGAGGATTAGTTAAGCCAGTATTACTTTTATGAGTGGTGATTTCGTTTTGCCAACGCTCGAAGGCGTCTCTGATTTCAAAACCAGTGTCATTAATAATAGTGACTGACCAGTTTTCATACGTACGATCACCAGCTACTTTAAGCTGACGTCCACGATAGGGAATATCAACTTGTCCAATAACGCTTGCTGGTAATTGAGCTGCTTTACACATAAATTGTGCTAATTCAGTATCGCCTTGAGCGTAGCCAGGAAAAGTTAGAGTTGCCTTAAAAAGGTTTGCTCGTGCTCCTCCTCCGATTAACTTTGCTTTAAAGTCGTCTATAGTTGCCATAATTCTAGTTTAGTTATTAGTTATTAGTTCCAACAATTTCGGAGAATTCAATTCCCGTACGAGTTGCTACGAAGTTGAGTGTGATGAAGTTAATTGATCGAGCAGGCTTGATGTAAATATCTGCAACAAACCGATTCGTATCAATAATATTACCAGTGTTATTTGTTTCATCGCAAACGACTAAGAAATCTGTAATTCCTCTTCGTCCTTGAACATCTCGAAGAAATGGTTCAACCATATTTCTGAACATTGCGCGAGTAAATTCGTCGTTCAATTCGAACAATTGGAATTTAGATGCTGTAGCAATTGCCTTTTCAATGACATTGAATAATCTACGTACATTGATGCGATCAAACGCAGAAGGTTTGCTTTGCTTTGTTTTATCTCCAAAAAGTAAAATACCTTGACCAGGTTGTGCAATGATTGGGTTAATACCAGCTTTGTACAATGTATCTCGATCGGTCTTATTAGGATTCCACTTCAGCTTTGTTACACCGAGGAGATTTCCTCGATTGTAACCTGCAGGTGAGAACCAAGGATCGTTAGTATCATCTGTTCGTGCACAAAGACCAGCCATATGACCAGAAGCATTGATATAAACAAAGTCATCGCGATATTTGTTATAGACATAAACTGCAGAACTATCACATACAACATACGAGCTATTGTAAGAGGTATGATCATTAGCTACTGCACTAGCGTCAGCAGAAATGCGATCTGCTGAAATAAATCCTAAGCAATCTTTACGGTCAGTACCGGCGATTGCTACAATTTTACCACCAACAAGGGTGCTATCTGGGAACTGTTCTGCAAACAATAGATTAATATCTATCTTTTCAGGATTACTAAATTCACCCAATGCAGTAACAACGTGGCCTTCAGCGTGAGCATCAGATATTCCACCATCAGTACCATTAGCTAATGAGAAGTCAAGCAGATTTGTATTATCAACGCCTACAACCTTTAGAACGATATTGTCTGTAGTATCACCGCCGAGTAAACTTCCTTTAATTAGAATTTCGTCATTAACGGCATATTGGAAACCTCCTTCGAGCACATTAACGGTAATTTCGTTTTGTGTTGGAGAGTCACCGCCTCCAGCAACAGTGATTACGAATTTTGCACCAGAACCGTTATTAGTACTTGGCGAATTTAGGATACCGCTATTATCTTGATTATCAGTAATAGAGTATGTTCCATCCACAAGTGTATTAGTACCAGCAATGTTAACACTAACATCAATTGCACCAAGAGTAGGTGAATCTTGTGCATCAACGCCAGTTGTAATCCTTGAACTCGCAACTCGATTAGATGTGAAGGTTCTTTGCGTTAATAAACCAACTTCTCCAGGAACTGCGCGATCTACGCCAGATATGCTTGCCTGGAAATATTCTTTAAATGCCGTTTCATCAATAAAGATGTACTCAGAGTCACGGTTAATTACAGTTTTGTAATAATTTGATCCTCCATCTTTAACAGCATCTGAATATAACGAAAGGCCTTCATAGATTTCAAGGACTGCGCCCTTTGTACCAGAAATTTGTCCGTCTTCATCGACAACCACGACGTGGATTTCATCCTGTGCCGATCCATCAACAGCGGCCGATGCCCAAGCTGTAGTGGTAGCTGCTGTCGAGACATTGGCATTTAATCCGCTAGTGGTAAATGTACCGCTATTAGTAAGTGCATGAGCAATTGAAACCTTTAAGCTATTACCCAATTTACCTGGGCAGCGAGCATGAATTACACCAGCATTAAGTGCCGTACTTGGTGAATTACCATCAGCTGTGCTAAATGTAATACCATCAAAGGTATCTTTATTACCAATGTACGAACCATGTACGTCAGTCGATTCGCCATGTGCTGATCCAACAGCATTTCGAGCTGCTGCATCAATTGCACGGGAAACGCTTAGCGTATTACCGTATTTTAAAAAGCTTGCGGCCTGTAAGAATGGAACAAAGTTATCGTATTCACCACCAGTAGCTATACCAGTAGGTGCACCATAAACATTTGACAATTCTTTTTCTGAAGAAACAGTTCGTGTTTCTCCAACAGGGCCCCAGCTGAAGTGACCTGCAAAAGCACCGATCGATGTCGATACTGCAGGAATCACATTAGTCAAG
The DNA here is from genome assembly GCA_963974965.1 of uncultured Colwellia sp. Classification (GTDB taxonomy): domain Bacteria; phylum Pseudomonadota; class Gammaproteobacteria; order Enterobacterales; family Alteromonadaceae; genus Colwellia. Next base: position 5,804 of record CAXBEX010000035.1, read on the forward strand.
TCTATTTCCTTGACCTCTACTCCGGGTGATACCTGAAATCCCATATTAGTTTTTTCCTTTCAATTAGTTAATGTTAAGTTGAATCATTATAAGTATAATTTCAATAATTCTATTTATAATGATTCGACTTTACAAATCGTGCCACGCCTTAACAGCATTTTGCATCTCGACGTAAGCATTATCAGATTCTCTACCGTCACTAATAATACCGAAAGGTGGAACATCATTTTCGATTTGTTCCATCTTTTCTTTAAAAAGCATTTCTTTTAAATCAACAGTTGAAATATCACCGAATGCCTCAGAAGAAACAAACCAAGCAAACATGACAAGGTTCATAACCATATCATCGTGATTACCACCCTTTGCTTCATAAGAAGTCCCCTTTGATTCAAATGTTGACAACTCTAAAATAGTGTGTTCATCACAAATACTCAGCTTTTCGAGCTCAACCAAATCCTTCAAGTTTGAACAACCAATTCTTTTTACCCGTTTTGTCATCATTACGCCAATACCGTTTTTTCGAACCGTCGATTCAACAAAGGTATTTTCATATTCGTGTTCGTAATACACATCATTGCAGACAGCCATACCAACATCATTACTCTCGATAATGACAAGCGCTTCGTTGTATTCCCTTGCGACCCTTACGATAATATCAGGAAAAATCATCGGCGAAATCATGTTGTCACGAAAGGTCGCGACCTGTTTAAAGTTTCCGAATGTCGAATCAATTACTGTGAATGTGGAATAGTCTTGTCCTCTACCCTTTGCAACGTCCACCGTCATAACATACTGATGATCGCGGATCGGATCTTCATAGTACTTTACATCGCGATGGCATCTTTCAGGATTTTGCATCTGCATACCCATAAGGGTGTTTGATGAAATAAGTGTATTTGCAGTTCCAATGAAACTATTTCCAAACTCCTGTTCAAACTGAAGCTCGGAAGTATTAGCAATTGTCATTGCTTTCCATGTTTCATCTCGGCTAGGAACATTCCACCAATCTACTCTGTAAGGAACAAACTCGTTTGCTTTCTTTTGTGCACCTTCCCACAGTGCGCAGAATAAATTGCCAATACCATTTGCGGTTGACGTAATAATCACCTTTGTATCATTACCAGATGAAACAACGGGATATGTCGATGTATAAAATTCCGCGGCGTTTTCGACAAATGCAAACTCATCAAGAAATAGGAGATTGACACTCATGCCTCGAATTGAGCTGGCAGATGTAGCTGCGGCAACAACCTTTGAGTTATTGGCAAATTCGATTGATCCTTTGTTGACTGCTTTACAGCCGGGTTGCAAAAAGAATGGTAAATTTTCAAGTGCTAATGTAATTCTACTCAGCATTTCCCGAGCAGTAGCACCTTTGTTCGCAAGAACAGCAACTGTTTTTTCAGGATTAAAGCATATGTAATGAAGAATGTAAACAATCGAGGTAATAGACTTACCAGATTGTCGACAGGCAAGGACAATATTAAAACGATTTTCATCGAATTGTTTTAACATATCACGCTGATAAGCGTAAGGCTTATATGAAATAAGGCCCCTGTCAAGATTAATTACTTTAATGTAATTTTCTGAAAAATAAACGATGTCTTCCATGCATCGTTTGTATTCCTTAAGTTCGTGTTCTGTGTAATGTTGTTCGTATCCATCAGACTTAATCTGTGGATTACCCATGTACAAACCATCTTTATTGCCCATCTACAATTTATTTATTCTTCTTCAAGATCAATAGTAGCTGCTTCCTTTTTAAGGAATCGCTGCAGCTCTGTCGTAGAGCCTACAAAAATGGCGTTATTTGTAGTACTATTGCTTGGAGCATTTTTATCCTGTGTGATATCTTTACGCATCTTCTGTAATTTTACGAGGTCTTGTGTCATTTCACTCGTATGTTTTATCATTGTCGATAAAACCTCAAACGCTCGAGGATGTTCAGATTCAGAAGCCAATGCCATCATTAGATTTACCGCCTCGCACGATTGGTCAATCAATAACTTCATCTTATCACGAGAATATTCAATATCCTTTTCAGTATCTTTTGTTATTAGGTCAGGCGATACTGATTTAGCAGACTTATCTATCATTTCAAGATTTTCTTCAAGCGCGTCAATGATTTCATTTTTATTACGGTGAGTCATGATCAAAGCCAAATGTTGTAGTTATAGTATCAGTGGAATCGAGAGGCGGCGAATCATTAGCGCCTACTGCAACTCGAACGTTTTCATTTTCAACACCATGAGGCGCATTTGTTTTTTGCACTGCAGTATTTGTAACATCATCATACAAAAATACGTCAACTGTACGTATAATATTTTGATCACTTCCACCACCACTAAACCGTACTTTCATAGTAAAATCTAGTGTGTACAAAATAGTACGACGAGTTTGGAAGTCACCCTCGTAATCATCACTAATGGTTGTGCTTGTAAGAATAATTGGCACATCAGTTATAGTGCCCTCTCCTTCTAGATCTTTTACAGAAATTGTGTATTCTGGTTTAAAGGATGGGAGAATTTGCTCAAAGATTTGCAAAGCCTCATCTTGATTTGTCGCAAAAATATTTAGCTGCATACCAATGCTATACGGTGTGCTTTGATTTACAACCCTAGCCTTTGTTGTAGAATTAGAAACTACACCTAAAACTCTTTTATTAAATCTGTTTAAACCAGAAGTTGGATCAGAATCAATTGACGTGATTTCAAAACTTAGGCGAGGAAGTTTGAGTGCAATCGTACTATCACTTGCCGCTGCAGTGTCTGCTTGAATGCGAGCCAAAAACTTTTTACGAGGACCATAGGCAATAGGCACTTTTTCTTCAGTCGAGTTTGCTCGAACAATTTTTAGGTTATTGAAAATTGTTCCGAAAACTGCTACGGATTTTCGTACAGTTTTATTATAAAAGTAATTTCCGTTAAGCATATTATGTCGTTACGTTAGGCATTCCGAATGGATTCGTCAATGTGAAATCAATAAACGAATTTCCTTCTAGTTCAAAGTCAACATTATCTGCATAAGGATCATTGTCGTCAAGAGTATTAAATGCGTCTGTAGTTGTAACAGGATACGTCGCGGCTGGTGAATTAGCGCCAATGAGATTACCAGCTCCTCCGGTCGTTGTTACAATTTTTGTATTTGTGTTATCGCTGGCCTTTTGGTTTATAACATCAACTGCAGTAATAACGTTAGATAAATTTCTGTGTACTACAGCAACTTCTCCAACCACCGTTACGTTAGGACTTGGCGTGCTATTTGTTTGTTTAACATCTTCACCAACTTCAAATTCACCGCTACCACTTCCTAAATTAATTCGTGTGCGAATGCCATATTGAGTTTCGAAATCATCAATTTCGGTAACACCTGTGTCAATTTCTTGATTATCATATGAAAATGTTTCACATGATAACTTAAATGTAGGAACATTTTGCAATTGGTAAAAAGGACTTTCATCCTCAACATAGTTAATTTCGAATAAGCCTTTTACTAAAGGGAAGTAAATTAAATCTCCTTCTTGTGGTCGGCCTTCTACTGGATCCTGAAATCTACCAACAAGCTCTTCCCACCGCCGATTTGCCAGAATCAAATTAACCTGATCTCGTACTTCAACACCAAACTTAGAAAGCAAATCACCATCGCCTTCAAACCCATCGGTGTTTTCGACGTACATCTCAATTGCAAACGCCTCGCCAAATTCAGCTAAAGTATCCTCGTTGAAAATCGCATCAGTATTAACAATTTTCCGAGGAATATAGTAAACTTCATGCCCATAGATCTTAAGAGCTTCTATGGTAATATCTTCATAGAGTCTTTTTTCTGATGTCTCGCCGAGACTAAAATATGTGTTACGAGGCATATTCTTATCCAATAAAATCTAGTGGAGGCATCTCATGTTCGAGCCGTACCTTTTCTTCAAGCTTTTCTATATCCTGAACAGCATCATCATAAATTTGGCGACCATTTACTGTGACTCCTCCTGGAAGTGTCATACCTTCGAACTTAATTAGGTTTAAACCCCACTGTCTTTTAAATAGCGCTGTTGCATATTTTTTCAAAAACATGTCATTAAAGACATCAGTAAAAGGAGAGTCTGGTATTGTGCTATAGCCATCAAAAACAACATAATTTCCAACACCGACCTCTTTCAGTGTGTTAGCATGAAAGTTGACACGGTTTTTATGTCGAGAATACTCGATCATTTCATAAACACCATTAACGTTTCGATCAATTAAAGAAAGATATTGTTTGGTTAGTTCGTAATCTACTATGCCACCAAATGAACCGTTTAAATCAAACACATCATTTAAGTGCATTTGGTAGTCAACCGAAGAAAAGGAACTGCTATTATCAACGTTGAACACATTATTGATAGAAAGAATATTCGCGCCTGAAGCAATGCTAATATACTTATTATCAATATCGCCTTGAGTAACTTGGTGTTTAAGCAAATTACGCACCACAGCATCACCGTGAAATTCTTGGTAAAACTGAATTGCTTCGTCTAAGCGATCCTCTAACTGATCATCGTCGACGTTGATTTCGATCACTGGGTGACCAAGAGCTCTTAAGCAATAGTCAATCAATCCTTGTCGTGTACTCGGTTTGGCCATTTGATTCTATTTATAATTGCTACGTTCGGTACGTTAGGCGTCGATCGTCACCGTACCATCGCTGTTGATGGTGCATGCTGGGATTGCTTCAACCTTGGCCAGCAGTTCTGTAAGCTCGGTGTCTCTGCTCCCTGGCAGGATAGCAGCGAACAACTTCACAGTTTCTGCTGAGAGCAGAAATGCCTCGCCGGCATCGGTCCCCAACTCAGCAAGGACTGCGGCAGGATCTTCAGCATCCCAGATGTCGCTGAGTCCTGAATTGAGGGTTTTAAGGAGTCGGTCTGTCATGGTTTTGGCAGATCGTCGGATTGAGTCTGCGGCCCGAGATTCGGGAGAAGGCTCTTGTCTAGGTATGGTATTTAGTAGGCTCATGTCTTTATTTGTGGTTAGGGTTACTGCGCCAAAATTCGGCTCCAGAGTATTGCTTGACGATCTCCGCGCCTAGGATGTCTACGCTGTCGTCTTGCACAGGCCGCACATCTTTGCGGATCGTGTGAAGGTCAAGACCACCATGCACGGTGTCGTCTTCGTGCGTGTATTGCTCCACGCTTTGAAAGTTGTGAGTGAAAGGGGATAACTCCAAGAAGGAGTAAACCTCCTCCATTTTTTGCTTCGGGTTATGTGTCAGATCATCGAACTCGACAAAATGCAGTCGGTCTCCATAGCCTCGCTGCATAGCGTCCTTGAGTCGATCAAACGCAAGACCTAGCACACTACTATTGAGAAGTTGCTGGGATGTCCTACCCTCCACCGTCTGCCCGTTGATATAAT
>CAXBEX010000036.1:0-10092 GCA_963974965.1 uncultured Colwellia sp.
TCTAATTGATATCATTGCATATTAATATGTCCGTATGCCATGGATTTTTCAGTACCCATGGTACCAATAATGTTAACTTCGCAATTTTGGACTTCTTTGGTTACACGTTTGCCCCTCGATACGCGAAAATGAAAAAGGTATTTTTTAATTTGTTTGAGGTGACTGAAGAAGATGGTGGCCGTATTCAGTTAAAGAAAGATATTAACCATAAATTAATTGCACAAGAGTGGGACAATATTCAACATATTGTTTGCTCATTGAGCCATAAAACTACCACCCAAAGCACTATCATTAGAAAATTAAGTAACGGCAAGAGCCGTACATTGTCAGCTTTGCATGAGTACGATCGTTTAATAAAATCTATCTACGTTTTGGAGTATGTTGATAATTCAACGCTGCGCCATTATGTTCAACAAGCATTGAACAGAGGGGAAGCATACCATCAATTAAAACGGGCAATTACTTCAGTTAATGGTAACAAATTCCGTGGAGGGAATGATTACCAAGTATCTCAATGGAACGACTGCGCTAGGCTCATTTCTAATTGCATCATTTATTATAATTCAGCGTTACTTTCGGCATTTTTGCAAATACAAGAAAGAAACGGTAGACAAGACGTGGTTGAACTTATTTCTAGACTATCGCCTGTTGCTTGGCAGCATATTAATTTAAACGGTGAATATGCGTTTAATAAAGATCGTAAAGAAATTGATTTAGTTGGCTTGCTAAACGGTGTTGAGTCTATAACTGAATAGGACATCTAAGGTGTTCTTCAGCATTATTGTTTATTCAAAACATCTTTATATAATCTTTATATAAACGTAATCAATGTATACAGTTTCTTGATAAATAAAGTGATAAGGTAGAAATAGGTGGCTCTTAAGACTCAAATGATATAATGAACAGTGGCCCTATACGTTTAAAAAATTTAAGGCAATTTAAGCAACCCTTAGCATTTTTGATTTGTTCATTAACGGTCATAATCGCTACAGGAGCGCTTTATTTACTAAAACAGTTTCTCGCTGAAGCCGATATAATTATGGCTTATCTCGCCGTAGTTCTCGTGCTCGCGTATTACTTTAGTCGAAGTTCTACCGTGTTCTCTATTATATTGAGTGTAGCATTATTTGATTTTTTCTTTGTATCTCCCCAGTTTACCTTTGCAATTGATCACGAAAAGTATTTGATTTCCTTTGCCGTAATGACAATTGTTGGTTATATGTTTAGCTCATTCAGTGAGAAGCTAAAAGTACAATTAAGGGATACTAGGGAACGTGAGATACAGCAAAGAAACCTATATCAATTTGCATGTTCATTAGCGGCAGTATCTTGGAATAAAAAAACGTGTGAAACAATTCAACATAAAATAACAACTTTATTTGATGCAAATATCGTTTTTTGTCAACTAACAGAAAACAAAATCCATGTCTTGTTTTCTGGTGATACGCCATTGGAGATGGATCTGGTTCTAATCTCTAACATTGAGGCTTGTCTTAAAAACAATCAAAAAATAAACCAAAAAATTGGTAATACTGTTAAAATTATTTATTTACCAATAGGCCATCAATCTTCCCCCATAATTGCGTTAGTCTTTTTGCAAAAAGCAATGTTAAATGAAGAAGTAGAATTACTACAAACTTATGTTTCAGTGGTTAACCTAGCGGTAACTCGTTCGCAGGTTTTTGAGCAAGCAGCAGATATAAAGCTTAGAGCTGAAAGTGAACAACTCAGAAATGCAATATTGAGCGCAGTATCCCACGATTTACGAACTCCCTTAGGTACCATTATCGGTTTGGCTAGCACCTTGCTTGACACAAAAGTAAAAGTACATGCAAAAACCTCGACCGAATTACTGGAAATTATTTACAAAGTTGCAGAACAACTCTCACAAAAAGTGACTAACTTATTGCAGATGAGCCGCAATATGCGCGGGCAATTAACACCGAAATTAGAATTGCAAAATCCAGATGAAATGATAGGAAGTGTTCTGACCAAAATGTCACACCGTCTCAAATACCATAATGTGGACGTTAAATTAGATGAAACACTACTTATACCTTGCGATGTACTACTGATGGAGGTCGTATTATCAAATTTGCTCGATAATGCGGTTAAATTTAGCCAAGAGCACTCATTAATTCTGATCTCTTGAATGCGAATAGGTCAATTTTATCAGTTAAGTATACGAGATCAAGGCTGTGGACTACCGGATAAAAATAAACATCAACTCTTTGAACATTATTTTAGTGCAGATTGGCAAGAGGTTAATGGAATAGGTCTTGGTTTAGCTATTGTTAAGGTGATCATTGAAGCGCATGGTGGGCAAGTCTCTGTTTTAGATGCTCCAACAAAAGGAGCTGATTTTTTGATTATGCTTCCTTTAAATATTAATACAACAGAAGCATTAGTTTATGAACAATAAAACAAAAATACTTGTGGTTGAAGACGAGCCACAAATGCAGCGTTTTTTAGAGGTGTTATTAAATGGGCACCATTATCAAACGGTAATAGTAGGCAATGCCAAAGATGGATTGTTTGAAATATCTAATTGACAGCCTAATATTGTTCTTTTGGATCTGGGATTACCTGACCAAGATGGCTTAACGTTAATTTCGCGAATTCGGGAGTTTACAAAAGTTCCTATCATTGTGATTTCTGCAAGAGGACTGGAAAATGATAAGGTTAAAGCATTAGATAATGGGGCAGACGATTATCTTACCAAGCCGTTTGGCTCAAGTGAGCTGTTAGCTAGAGTCCGTGTTGCTTTACGCCATATTGAAAAACAAGACGAATCAATGCAATTGATGTTTAAATCCGACGATTTAACGATTGATTTTTCTCAGAGATTAGTATGGAAACATAATGAATTAGTACATTTAACGCCAATTGAATTTCGCATTCTTTATCTCATGGCATCTAATAATGGCAAAGTACTAACCTACAGTTATATTTTAAAGGCTATTTGGGGAGCAAACCTCGTCGAACAAAATCATTATGTTAGAGTTCATGTTGCTCAAATGAGACGCAAGATTGAAGTGTAGTTAAGCCTGCTCAACCTAAATACCTCTTAACAGAAAATGGCATTGGTTATCGCTTTCAGTTTGATTCGGTTAGAAAAAGCAATAATGATTAATTCCTCCAAGTCACCTATAATTTATTTTGATTATAAACCAGCATTTTTTTTATTAGCATTCCCCATTGGGTGTATGGGACTCGTCCAATTTTGCTTTGCATGGTTGTCACTTTTTACCTTTCGTGATAATCAAGCAAGCGCTTTTTTTATTCCTAGTTTGGTTATGTTAATCAGCGCATTTATCTTGTTTTATAAATTTCGACAGCTAGACTACTCAAAGGTTTCTCCGCGTATCGCATTACTATTTGCCTCAATAAGTTGGGTTGTTATGGGATTATTAGGCGCAATGCCAATAATCAATATTACTCATGTATCATTTACAGATGGTGTTTTTGAATCAATCAGCGCATTAACAACAACTGGGGCAACGATTCTTTCGGGGCTAGATGATATGCCCAAATCCTTTCTCATGTATCGACAATTTCTACAGTGGCTTGGTGGCTTAGGGATTGTTATTTTTGTTGTGGCGGTATTACCTTTATTAAATGTAGGAGGAATGAAGCTTCTTAAAGCCGAAACACCTGGACCAATGAAAGATGAAAAACTCACTCCCCGTATTCAGCATGCCGCGAGGTATTTGTGGTTTATTTATGTTGGAGCAACATTCCTATGTGCCCTTGGATATTTTATCGCTGGAATGGGTTGGTTTGATGCTATTGCCCATAGCTTTACCACTATTTCTACGGGTGGATTTTCCACACATGATGCGAGTATGGGGTATTTTCAAAATCGCTGGATCGAGATAAATGCGGATATATTTATGTTGGTTGGCGCTATTGCTTTTGGGTTGCATTTTAAATTTATTCAAACCCTAAATCCAAAAGTGTATGTGAACGATGAAGAAACAAAAACATTTCTGATTATTGTCTTCATTTTAAGTTCAATGTTGTTTGTTATGCTATATAAAAACAATACCGTAGAGAGCGCTGTTGACAATATATTTCAATCTATTTTTCATGTTATATCATTTATTACTAGCACAGGTTACGCAGCGGGAGATTTCACTTCATGGCCTGCTCAGACAGCGCTATTATTGGTTTTTGCTGGCTATATTGGCGGGTGTGCAGGTTCAACTGCGGGAGGCAATAAAGTCATCAGAAATATTTTGACCATTAAAATAATAAATAAACAATTGAAGATACTCCTTCATCCGCACGGTGTTTTTAACATCAAATATAATGGCAAAGCCATTGATGATCCCGTATTGCATTCGACGATGGTTTTTATGTCTATCGCAGCCACATCGACACTATTTTTAACGTTGGCGGTGATGTCTACTGGCCTAAACTTCTGGACCAGTTTAACAGCCATTGCCTCATGTATTAACGTGCTTGGTCCTGCATATGGTGAATTAGGTAGCAACTTTCAACCTGCTAACGATACCGCTACTTGGATTTTTTCAGTAAGTATGATCTTAGGAAGATTAGAATATTTTACTGTCCTCGTATTATTTACAAAGAGCTTTTGGAAACCTTAATATTAGTGATATAGATATAAGTTGGATGGTCACAGCCTAACTGTGCTCTAAGAGTAATGAGTTAAAAAGTAGGCTAAAGTTTTAATTGACAATTACAATATATAATCTTCAGTAATTCAGAAAAAACAAAAAATGCAGTGGGTCATCAAAAAATAAAAATATGGCGCAAAACCTGACACAATCATCAATCCTAGCGCCCATGGGTAGCCAAGCATCCATTTAAGCTAGGGCATAAAATTAAAGTTCATACCATAAATACTTGCAGCGCCTTAATATTTAACGGCTCAGTACTCCAAACTGAGATATGCCAAGTGGTTTCTTGGGCGTAACCACTTAACAACACCTTTATTTCACAGAGCTTTGAGTATGTAATCAAACCCATTGTTAGAGTAAATAAAAGGAAGGCGATTAATATTTTCATGCTTTTTTCTGTATAGCTTGAACGCTTTGATCACCAACAATATGTAGTGTTCGCTGAGGAAATGGAATCGTTAGTCCAGCGTTTTCTATCGCTTCTTTCGCTCGTTTGTTTAAATCCCAATACGCTGGCCAGTAATCTTCATTTTTTGCCCATGCTCTAAGCTGGATATTCACTGCACTGTCCATCATTGATGTAACCATCACTTGAGGCGCTGGTTCAGTCAACAATCTTGGTTCATTCTCTGCAATGTTTTTTAATACCGCAAACCCTTCATCAATAGAGTCTGAATACGAAATTCCCACAATAATATCCATGCGCCGCTTACCATTGCGAGTAAAGTTCTTTATATTATTTCCCCATAACAAATTATTTGGCGACGCAATATACAAACCATCAATGGTTTCAAGAATGGTTGTGAATAGATTTATTTCACGGACTGTACCTTGCGTTCCGCCAAATTCAATGAAATCATCGGCACGAAATGGACGTAATATCAGTAACATCATACCCGCAGCGATATTACTTAATGTGTCTTTCAACGCAAAGCCAATAGCTAAACCAGCAGCACCAACCAGCGCGATTAAACTCGCTGTATTAACACCAAAAATATCTAAAATAAATACTCCACCAATGGTATAAACAGCATAACCAGCAATTTTTGAAATTATCGGTGTCAGCGTTTTATCGAGCTTAGCGTTAGTATTTTCTATGGATTTACGTACACTTTTGGCTATTAATGAACTAGCAATCATGATGACAGTTGCCAATAATAAATTATAACCGAGCGTAATAATCGTCTGTGAATGACTTGCCCAAAACTCAATAATTGATTCTTTCATATATTTATCTCTTAATTGTTGATTCAATAAAGCACACTTTAAAGTGTGCTACTTAATAATGAATACTTAGCATAAAATTAGTTAATGACTGATGTCACCAACCAAACATTGTAGGCACAAAACGCGATTAATAACCCCGCACCCTCAAACCGATTAATACGGCCTGCTCTGCGAAAACCATAAGCCATAATCAATAATGCTACCGTCATACCCATCATCACTAACCAGTCCCGTGATAGTACTTGTTCAGGTAAGCTAGTTATTGGCGAGATAACCCCCGCAATACCGGTTACCGCCAGTAAGTTAAACATGTTTGAGCCAACGACATTGCCTATTGCAATATCATGCTCACCCTTTCTAACCGCGATGACCGAAGCGGCAAGCTCTGGTAAAGACGTGCCCAATGCGACTATAGTGAGTCCAATAATTAAGTCACTTACGCCGAGTACGTGTGCAATATTGACAGCCCCCCATACCAAAACACGCGAGCTTACTATTAACAGCACAAGACCAAGCACTAACCAAAAAATGGCTTTTTTGAGCGGCATGGCATGTTCGACTAATTCCTGATCCATCTCCGTTTCTAATTTGTCGCCTTTACCTTTAATGGCAGAGAATATACTCCAGCCAATCAATGTAAAGAACCCAACCAATAGCAGCACCGCTTCAACACGCGTTAATGCGTCATCCCAGAGGAAATAGCCCACCAGTAAGCCAATTAATAGTAACAAGGGGATTTCTTTTCGTACTATTTGTGATTGCACCATAATCGGTGTAATCAGTGCTGTTACGCCCAGAATTAAGCCTGTATTAACAATATTTGAACCTAAGGCATTCCCCAGCGCTAAATTAGGGTTACCATCTATTGCCGCCATGGCTGAAACCACCATTTCAGGTGCAGACGTACCAAAACCGACGATTACCATACCAATAAGCAGAGAGGGCATTCCTGCATACTTAGCGGTTACCGCAGCACCTTCAACAAAGCGATCCGCGCTCCAAACTAATAAAACAAAGCCACCTAATATGGCCAATATAGCAAGTGTCATAACGTTACCTTAAGTTAAAAAAATGAAATAAATCAATGCAGCCAAAATAATTCTGTATACCACATACGGCCACATACCAAAGCGATTAAGCCACTTCAGGAAAAAGTGAATGGCAGTTAAAGCCATGATGAAAGAAGTCACTCCGCCTACTAAAAAGGCAAGCCAATCGATATGAGTGTCACTTGCACCAACCTCAAGTAATTTGGCACTCGCAGCTAATGAAGTAATAGGGATAGCAAGTAAAAATGAAAAACGTGAAGCGGCTTCTCGGCTTAAGCCTAGCAATAGGCTAGCGGTGATCGTTGCCCCTGAACGAGAGGTGCCAGGAATAAGCGCGAACGCTTGTGCAATGCCCACTAGTAGAGCATCTTTTAAACGCAATGAAGATAAGTCACGTTGCTGGTTAGGCCGCCAATCAGCCCAGCCTAATAACAAACCAAACCCCAATGTGGTGAAAAAGACGACTTCAATGGATCGTAACTGTTCGTCAATGAGATCCATTAATAACAAACCAACTAAAGCAGCGGGCACTGTCGCAATACCTAAAAACAGTAATAGTTCCCCTTGACCAACAAATTTACGATGCTTTAAGGATTGAATACCATCGTAAATTAAGTTCGTCACATCTTTTCTAAAGTAGAGTAAAACTGCAAGCAGGGTACCGATATGAACAGCTAGGTCGAATGCCACGCCCTGATCTTTCCAACCAGCGACTAAAGGAGCAAGAATTAGATGAGCGGAACTAGATATAGGGAGAAATTCTGTAATACCTTGAAGAATCCCTAGTATTACAGCATTAATTAATTCCATGTACACTCCCAGAGAACAAAGAATGTACAAAAAACAAAAGACATATTATTTCCTTAGGGTGACATGGACGCAAGAAAGTATAGATCCCCACCCTGAGAGCTATGCTTTCCTTAAGTCTTGTCAATCCACGCAGGACATAACCGCCACGAACTGTTGTTCGGGGTATGTTGACGGTTATCTCAGACAATGCTGAGAGACTACTCCCCTAAGAGAAATCAACTGAATACTACAACAGTTATAATTTTAAACAACTATTATTTTTCATACCCCCAAATTTTAGTCATTAGTTTTAGTGAGTGTATTTTAAAGTTTATGTGCCTATTGCATTTTAATAGCAATAAGTTTTAGCTGTACATAAATTCATAACATAGTAGACAGTTTGATATACCCTCTATTAATTGTCTACTAAATCGTTTACATTAACTAAATAGACAATGATTCTACTTATCGATTTAATAGACACTTATGAGAAAATTTGGATATGCCAGAGTATCAACTAGCCAACAATCATTAAAACTTCAAAAAGAAGCTCTTGAAGCTGAAGGTGTCAAACCATCAAGAATATTTTCTGACATCGGTAGTCGATCAGATATGGATAGAAAAGGCTTAAATCTACTACGAGTAAAAGTTGAAGATGGTGATCTTGTTTTAGTTACTCGATTGGATCGCTTGGGTAGCGATACTGCCGATATGATTAAATTAATAAAAGAGTTTGATAAAGCTGGTATTGCCATTCGCTTTATTAAAGAAGGTTTAAGTACTGAAGGAACAATGGGGAAAATGGTTGTTACTATTCTAAGTGCTGTTGCTGATGCCGAACGTGAACGTATATTAGAACGCACAAATGAAGGTCGCATTGATGCTATGGCAAACGGAGTTGTTTTTGGGCGTAAACGTTCAGTTAATAGAGATAAGTTAATTGAGCTTCATAATAACAATATGGGGGCCACTGATATAGCAAAGGAATTAGGAATTGGCCGCTCTACTGTATATTCAATTCTTAATGAAGATACACCTAAAAATGATAATATTTCATCCTAATGCCGATTTCGAGGGGATGGGCACAAAACCCCTTTAATTCTTCTAAGCTGATTGACAGTTCTTCTCTACGAGCTTCAGCAACTTCTTTTGCTTTCTCATCACCTGATTTTTCAGCCTTAACTATAGATTCATCCCAAGATTTTATTTCCTCAACCAACCTTTTAAGTTTTGCGTTATACAAATCAGTAGGTCTTTGAGTGGCATCATAAAGCTTTCGATGAAGTTCTTCTTGTTTGGCCTGCCCATCTTTTTTGCCTTTAAGTAACGTTAATGCATTAACATTCTTAAATTTCTCTAAGTCTTGAGTGTTATATATATGCATTTCATCTAAGACATTTTTACTGTCATAAACAACATCAAGATCTTGAACATCTTCTAGTTCAGCCCCTTCATCATACTTCTGAAATGCACTTAGAATATCTTTAGGATCATTCGCAAAATCCAAAACAAATGTAGTGTCTTTACCGGGATACGTTCTATTTAATCGTGACAATGTTTGAACTGCATCCACATCACCAATTTTCTTATCAATGTACATTGCCACCAATTTAGGCTGGTTAAAGCCTGTTTGAAACTTATTGGCAACAATCATTACTTTGAATTCTTGCTTATCGAATACATGTCTTAAATCTTGATTACCAAGCCCAGGATTAAGATTGTTCTCAGTATACTCTGTCTCAGGATCGATATTAAACTCATCGCTTTTACCACAATCTTTCCCAAGCACCTTACCTGAAAACGCAACTAACGATTTAACACCGTGAAGATTGTTATCTTCAATATATCTATCAAAGGCTAGCTTATACTTTACTGCTACATTTCTACGGCTTGTAACAACCATAGCTTTAGCTTCACCATCAAGAAGTCCTACAACATTCTTTCTGAAGTGCTCCATGATGATTTTTACCTTATTGGTAATACTGGTCGCATGAAGACTTTTCCACTCGGCTATAGCTCTTTTAGCTTCTTTAGAATCAACCTTTTCATTATTCTTTATAAATTTATCGCCAATCTGATAGGCCGTTTTATAACTAAGGTAATTTTTAAGAACATCTAAAATAAAGCCCTCTTCTATGGCTTGTCTTTGCGTGTACTTATCAAAAGAAACTGGAGGGTTATCTTTTGATGGAGGTAAGCTTTCATCCTCCAATCTACCAAATAATGTCATCGTGTTATGTTTAGGTGTTGCGGTAAAAGCAAAGTGACTAACATTATTAGGTTTAATGCGTGATTTTTGAATCTCCAATAGAAGCTCTTCAACTGACATTGATCTGATCCAATAGTTTTGGACACCTCGTTAAGTGAGTAAACTAAACTCACAG
>CAXBEX010000037.1:0-8163 GCA_963974965.1 uncultured Colwellia sp.
ATGACGATAAAAAGCATTTTGGCTCAGTAAAAACTGAATCACCGATAATTGCTGTAGTTGAATGATTCTGCTTGATATATGATAAATAGTGTATTGAGCAGCAAAGCTCAATAAAGATGAAGCTTACAAACCTCTACATGACAATCATAAAATTTAACAAGGAGTACAATTATGGGACGCATTGCATTAGTAACAGGTGGAACCCGTGGAATAGGCGAATCGATTAGCGTTATGTTGAAAGAGCATGGTTACACTGTCATCGCGAATTATGCTGGCAATGATCAAGCAGCTCAAGAATTTACTGAAAGTACCGGTATTCAAACAGCTAAATTTGATGTCAGCGATTTTGAAAGTGTAGCTAAAAGTATTAATGATATAGAGTCTGAAGTTGGGCCAATCGATATTCTTGTAAACAATGCTGGAATTACAAGAGATGGTACCATGCACAGAATGGACTTTGAACAATGGAATCAGGTAATTCAAACCAATTTATCCTCTTGTTTCAATACCTCTCGTGCGGTTATTGAAGGTATGAGAGAACGTTCATTCGGGCGCATTGTAAATATAGGCTCTGTTAATGGTCAAGCAGGCCAATATGGTCAAGTGAATTATGCGGCAGCTAAATCTGGCATCCATGGTTTTACCAAAGCATTAGCGCAAGAAGGTGCAGCGAAAGGTATTACCGTAAATGCGATTGCACCAGGTTATGTTGAAACGGATATGGTTCGCGCAGTACCTGAAGATGTTTTAGCAAAAATTGTTAGAACAATACCGGTTGGGCGTTTAGGACAACCTGAAGATATTGCACGTTCTGTATTGTTTTTAGTGGCTGATGACGCAGGTTTTGTTACTGGTTCAACCTTATCCATTAATGGTGGTCAGCACATGTACTAAATATAAAAGTATGTATTAAAACTTTTATATTATTAACGTAGCTGAGCGATCATCTACGTTTTTTATTTATTAACTAATCAAATATTAACTAATCAAAACATAGTTAATACATCATAAATCTAGTAACCCGCGCAGTGAACGCTCTATTTCAGTTTTATTACCAAATTTAAAAATGGCTAATTTTTCGACTTAATCTTAGGTTTAGCTAAATAAAGAAAATAAGCTGATGATATGCCTGCAGAAGCAAATATCATACACATCACCATTATTTGGTATCTTGCCGCAATAAAAGGGGAAACGCCCGAGAGAATTTGCCCAGTCATCATTCCTGGCAAAGAGACAATTCCAACTGCTAACAATGCATTTACGTTGGGGATCATTGATGCTTTAAACGCAGTATTTCGAGCCTGTTCATAACTAACTTTATTAGCCAGTTCTGAATAAAAACGCTCGCCAGATAAGCTAACACTGTTCATGCTACTAGCGAACACCATCCCAGCAAGCGGTATAAGTGTTTGTGCATGATACCAAGGAGATAATTGTAAAACACCTTGGGTGATGATTGATAAAGTCAAAAGACCACTAAGTGAAGTGGCCAATACCGCTCGTTGAAAAATTTGCCGTTTGGGTGCTTCTATATTATTTAATGCTATCCAACTAGAAAATAGCACCATAATAATAAGCAACATGAGTACTAACCAAACGCTATTCGACTCAAATATATAACTGAGAAAGAATCCAACTACCAATAGTTGTACCAACATACGAACCAGTGAATGTATTGTTCTTTTTTGTGGTAACGACCAATTAAACTGAATAAATAATACGACTAGCACCGGAATAAAAGCTAATGCTAATTGAGGTAATTCAATTGTTGCTAGTGTTTTTTCTGTCATTAGTTCTCATTACATTTCAGCTAACAGGGTTCAACAGCAGTTATATGTTCAACCATTAATTGTACTGTTCGTTTACCACGAAATTCATTAACATCTAATCGGTAAGCTAAATGTACTCGTGTTGCTAGTGGATTTGGCCAAGCATTAACATCGACATTAAAAGCGATACCATCAAAGACTTCCCCTTGTTTTTCTACCACCACTTTAAGGTGTTTTTCACCAACAATACGCTGCTGTACTAACGTAAACAAATCATCAAATAACGGCTCAGGAAAGTTTTGTCCCCAAGGGCCAGCATCTCTCAGTTGCTCAGCAAAGGTTAGGGTTAAATGATTAGTATCTAATTCGCCATCAGATAAAATGATACTTTGTAAATCTTCCTCTTTAAGCCATTTTCCTGCCAGTTCATTAAAAACTGTTTTAAATTTATCAAAGTCTTGTTGCTTAATGGATAAACCTGCAGCCATCGCATGCCCACCAAATTTTATAATTAGGTTAGGATGTTGGCTATCAATATGCTCTAACAAATCACGAATATGTAAGCCAGAAATAGAACGAGCTGAGCCTTTAATTTCTTGTAGTTCAGGGTTAAGGTGATCATCTTCACTGCCTTTAGCAAAAACGATACAAGGGCGGTGAAATTTTTCTTTTAAACGACCTGCAACAATCCCTATAACACCTTGGTGCCAATCTTGTTGATAAAGTGCAATAGCGTTGGGTAAGTTACTTTCGTTAAAATGTTCTTTATTAAAGCTTAGGGATTTAAGCACTTGTTCCGCTTCTTGCTGCATGCCCTGCTCTATTTCTCGACGGGTTTTATTTAAATCATCTAAATCGCGCGCCATTACTCTAGCACTGCCTAAATCAGGTGCAAGCAAACAATTAATGCCGTAAGACATATCATCTAATCGTCCTGCTGCATTTATTCTTGGCCCTAATGCAAAACCAAAGTCAGAAGCAACTAGCCGTTGCTGATTTTTGTTGGCCACTTCAATCAATGCTTGAATACCCGGGCGAGTTTTTCCTGCGCGAATGCGCTTTAACCCTTGCTCAACTAAAATGCGATTATTACCATCAAGTGAAACCACATCAGCAACGGTGCCCAAAGCGACTAAATCCAGTAACTGGGCAATATTAGGTTCATTAATTTTCTGACTGATAAAATAATCTTTTTCTCGAAGATAACTACGAAGTGCTAGCATTACGTAAAAAGCTACACCAACCCCCGCAAGCGATTTACTCGGGAATGAACAGCCTGCTTGGTTTGGATTAACAATAGCATCTGCATTTGGTAATTCATGACCGGGTAAATGATGATCGGTAACGATTACTTGTAAACCAAGCGCTTTGGCACGATTAACACCTGCAACACAGCTTATTCCGTTATCAACCGTGACTATCATCTGTGCACCTTGAGTTGCCGCTATATCAACAATTTCAGGGGTTAAACCATAACCATATTCAAAACGGTTAGGCACTAAAAATGAATGATTAGTACTACCCATTAAATTTAGCGCCACTATCATCAGGGCTGTGCTCGTTGCGCCATCAGCATCAAAATCACCAACAATGACAATATTAGTTCTATTTAGTAGTGCTTGATATAATAGCAGGCAAGCTTCATCTAATCCTTTTAACGATTGAGTGTTTCCTTTATCTGCACTCAGGCCTTGTAAATTTGCCACTTTCAAGTCAAGTTGCTGCGCTGATGTTACACCTCTACAAGCATAAATTTGCTTAATAATAGGCGTCAAGTGATTAGGTAAGTGCTCATCAGCAACTTGCTCACGACGAATTATTTTTTTCATTGAATAAAAATCTTAATATTTTATTAACTAAGGCTTATAAATTTTTCAATAATTGCTCTAGTTGCTCTGGTGGTTGGTAACCAGGCACCATCATACCATTTGATAAAATAATAGCGGGTGTACCATTTACACCTACTTGGCGCCCAAAATTAAATTGACCTTCAATGGGCTTATCACAAACCCTGTAAGCCACACTACCGCTATTTTTTGCATTGGTCATTGCCGCTTTTGGATCTTCGCTACACCATACAGAGCGCATGTCTTTAAACCCTTGAGTGTAATCTCCATTTCGATCTTTTATGCCTGAACGTGGATAAGCTAAATAACGAAACGTAATGCCTCGATCATTATAGTCAGCCATTTGTTTATGCATTTTACGACAATAACCACAGCTAATATCAGTAAAAGCTGTAACGACATATTTTTCATCTTTTGCCTTAAAAATGATCATATCGTCTTTGAACTCTTCTAATCCATCGAGACGCATTTTAGATAAACTTTGTTCTGCTAAATCAGTTACTTCAGAGACTAAGCTATAAACCTTACCTTGAATAAAATAGTCACCATTATAGCTAGCATAAAATAAACCTTGATTGGTAATAAGTAAAGCAATGCCTGGTACAGGTGTGGCTTTAACTTTCTCAACAGTTAAACCCAACTTAGCTTTAATTTTTGTTTTGAGTAAATCGGGGTCTAATTGTGTAGGATCTAACTCAGCAGGTTTCGCTATACCGCTTGGTACTGAGGCATTATTTGCTACAGCCATCTCATTCATTGAGAAAAATACGCCCGCAGCAGCAACCGCTAAACTACCAATAATTAATACCTTTTTAAACATACTTTATTTTCCTAAATTTACTTCAATAAATAGTTACATAATTAATAGTCACATAATCAATAGTCACATAATCAATACAGACCGTTTTGTTGCTAATGAAATTACAGTCGATATGATAACTTTGCAACAATAAATTGAATTGTACTAAATGCTTTTGTTAAAATCATTGCAATTCACTTCTATTCTTACTTTTTAGGCAAACTAATATGAAAATTGGCTTATTCTATGGCTCGAGCACTTGCTATACCGAAATAGCGGCTGAAAAAATACAAGAAACGATAGGCGCTGAACTAGTTGACTTGCATAATATTAAAGAGTCACCTTTAATTGACTGCCTTAATTATGACTTTATTATTTTGGGTATTTCTACATGGGATTACGGAGAACTTCAAGAAGACTGGGAGTCTGTTTGGCTAGAGATCAATGATTTTAATCTTGAAGGTAAAACACTCGCTTTATATGGCATGGGCGATCAAATAGGTTATACCGACTGGTTTCAAGATGCGCTAGGTATGTTGCACGAACAAGTAATAGCACAAGGAGCGCAACTCATTGGTTACTGGCCGAATAAAGGTTATGAGTTTTCAGCATCAAAAGCGTTAACGCCAGATAAAAGTCATTTTGTCGGTTTATCACTTGATGAAGATAATCAATATGAGCTTAGTGAAGATAGAATCAACCAATGGTGTGAGCAAATCTTAGAAGAGTATAGTGAAAATTAAACTCACAAGCAGACTAATTTTACTCATGAGATAAAGTAGTTACAGCCAACACGAAAGCTACTATAATACCGCTATAGTAATATCCACCTGAAATTAGTGACAATCCCTTATGTTTGAGCAATTTGATCTCGACTCTGAATTATTAGCCAATGTTAAAGAACTTGGTTATAAAAAACCCACCTCTATTCAAGAATTGGTTATCCCAAAAGCAATGATTGGTAAAGATATCCTTGCCTCTGCGCCAACAGGTACAGGTAAAACTGCGGCCTTTTTATTACCTATTGCTCAACATTTACTTGATTACCCGCGCACTAAACCGGGCTTTCCCCGCGTATTAATTTTAACACCTACACGCGAATTAGCGATTCAAATAGGTGAAGACAGTGAAAAATTCACCAAGCTAACTAAAATAAAAACGGGCGTAATCACTGGCGGTGTAAATTATGGCAGCCACAGTGATATATTAAACAGTACCACTGATATTTTAGTTGCCACACCGGGACGATTATTAGAGTACATAGAAAATGAACAATTTGATGCCCGAGAAATTGAAATATTAGTCCTTGATGAAGCAGATCGCATGTTAGATATGGGCTTTATCGAAACTATCAATCGCATTGTGGCAGAGGCACGCTGGCGCAAGCAAACAATGCTTTTTTCGGCAACGTTGGAAGGTGCTGGCGTCATTCGCTTTGCAAAAGACGTATTAACTGCACCTGAGTTTTTAGAGTCAAGCCCGTCACGCAAAGAAAAAGCTAAAATACATCAGTGGCTGCATATTGCTGATAGTTCACCACATAAGTTAAATTTACTCGTTAATATATTAAAACAAGAAGGGGTCAACCGCACGGTAGTTTTCGCTAACAAACGAGAAACAGTACAATATTTGTCGGGTAAATTATATGCAGAAGAATTACCTTGCGTTTGGCTTGAAGGAAAAATGCCACAAGACAAACGAAATAAAGCAATTGAACGTTTTAAAAATGGCGAAATAAAAATACTTGTTGCTACAGACGTTGCAGCCCGAGGTTTAGATATTGATGATATAACCCATGTTATTAATTTTGATATGCCGCGTAAAGTAGATATTTATGTACATCGAATTGGTCGTACAGCTCGCGCTGGATCTAAAGGTACAGCCATATCTTTAGTAGAAGCCCATGATATGGCTGTCGTTGGAAAAATTCAACGTTATCAAGATGAACGCCTACAACGAAGAATTATTGACGAGCTTCGCCCCAAAAACAAAGAAGCAAAAGTTGCCAATAAAAAAGCAAAACTGAAACTTACTACCTCACAAAAAAAAGCGAAAGCTAAAAAACAAGTGAAGAAAAAAGCAAAAAAAAATAAAATAAGCTCTTAAACTATATCAGCTAAAGGCCTATTTAAAAATTTAACCATTTCTGCTTTAGCAAGAAGAGAGGGTAATGGTTATTTTCTACGTCGACTGTTAACAGGACGGTTTTTCAACGCTTTATTTCTGGCCGTTTTCTTGTTCTCAGATTTTTTAGGTATATTAACTTTTGTTAAATCAGGCTCATAACCAGGCAACCATTGTTGTAATAAACGATCATCAATCACTTTTTCAATAGCAGTCAATAACCATTCTTCATTAGGCGAAACTAGAGAAAGCGCTAAACCACTTTTACCTGCTCTGCCAGTACGACCAATACGGTGTATATAATCTTCTGCTACGTAAGGTAATTCGTAATTCACAACATATTCTAAATCAACAATATCAATACCACGAGCCGCAACATCTGTAGCAACCAAAGCGCGTACTTTACCTTGCTTAAAGTCTAATAATGCCTTGTCTCGTGCACCTTGAGATTTATCGCCATGTATCGATTGAGCCTTAATACCATCTTTACAGATTTCTTTAGCAAGATCGTCGGCTGTTTTTTTAGTCCTTGTAAAAATTAGTACTTGTTGCCAATTCTTAGAACCAATTATGTAAGAGAGTAATTCACGCTTTCTATCCGCATCAACGGTATAAACCAACTGTTCAACACTGTCTGCTACTTCAGTTTTATCATCAATAGTAATAATTTGGGGATCTTTCAATAAGGATTTACTGAGTTTGTGTATTGAGTCATCAAACGTTGCAGAAAATAGTAATGTTTGCCTATTTTGTGGTGTTTGTTTCACTATTTGATCTATTTCAGCTTTAAAACCAAGATCTAACATTCTATCTGCTTCATCAAAAACCAAAACCGACAAATCTTTCAAACTTAAATGTTGATTAAATAATAAATCCAGTAATCGCCCAGGTGTCGCAATAAGAACATCGACACCGTTAACAATATTGCTTATTTGAGGCTTAATACTTACCCCACCAAAAACAGCAACAATGCGAACATCAGTATTTTTTCCATACTGAATAAAATTTGCATGTATCTGCTGAACAAGCTCTCTAGTAGGTGCAAGCACTAACACAGAGAGCTTACTAACTCTATTTTCTTCTGTAATTAGCTTATGCAGTATAGGTAGTGCAAAAGCAGCCGTTTTCCCTGTACCTGTTTTTGCCCTAGCCATTACGTCATTATTAGCTAAAATAAAGGGGATAGCTCTTTGTTGAATATCAGTTGCTTGGGTATACTCAAGCATTTTTAGATTTTTTTGCAAGGAGTCAATAAGAGGAATACTAGAAAATTTCATATTAATTTCAAGACCAAAATAATTAAGTTATTTTATCAGCTTTTGTTGCTGAGGTATTGATAAACAGCAAAAAGCCCGTCACTTTCGTAACGGGCTTCTCTAAATAGAAGTTTAGCAATGTCCTACTCTCACATAAAGAGAGGAACACCCACACGCTCTCATCCATACGCCGCTACTGCGTTTCACTGCTGTGCGCTGCGGCGGTATAGGCGAATGGACTCAGGAGGTGCCACAGCGTTTTTTTTTATGCGATAAACAGCAAAAAGCCCGTCACTTTCGTAACGGGCTTTTTTTTGTACCTAAGTACTAATAGAAGTTTAGCAATGTCCCGCTACGCTCTCACATGG
>CAXBEX010000038.1:0-5796 GCA_963974965.1 uncultured Colwellia sp.
AGCCAAGGTTTTTACCGCCCCATGCAATTATTCCTGCATTAACACCATCAGCATAGAGGGTTGCTGAATATTGATAATTAAAGCGTCCAGTAGGGTTATTTTTTACAGTCCACATATAAGTTTCGGAAGTGAAAACATTATTTAAGCGACAAACAAAACGTTCAGCTTCACCACAACAAAGCGTATCAACCAAATCAACACCAATATTGTCTAAAAGATTAGTTAATCGGTCATCATATTTAGCACCAGTATCAACCTCTAACTCACCCTTAAGCATATCGCGTAATTCATAACGAGCAGCAATTTCATTATTAACTAAATGAAGAGAATCAAGACTTAAATCTTTAAAACGTCTGTTTTCATATTCTTTGGTGATTTTTGAGCAAGCATCTTCATAGCGACTTAGAACATTAAGATAACCAGTATTATCAAAGGCTTTTAAACCTAAGAAATCCTTATGTTTTTGGTCAGAAAGTTTTTGTAAATGACGATTAAGTGAATCATTTTGCGCAGTAGCAACAATATCACCTTTAAGACAAGCGCCAATTTTAGCCAAATGCTTAATACGAAGTAATTCTACAGGTGACCAAGTAAGAGAGAGTGCATCAACAATACAAGGAATATTAAGAGTTTTATTGGTCATTAAACACCCCTAAATCATAAAAATCTTGATAGTTGTCTTCAGTTACCTCAATTAGATTAAAATCATTACCGTAATGCGGTTGAAGGAAGGATATTAAAGAGACTAAATTAGAAAAATGATGCACTTGGCCTTTGTGCTGAATAGCCACATCGCCCCAGAGTTCATTTTGAAAATATATGTCTTTAGTCACTATTTATTCCATAAACATTAATTAGTTAATTTTCCGCTCATTAAATTACTTATTGAACGAACTGTTATTTTTTCAGTAAATACGCAATACTTACGAGTAATAGCGTTATAAGTTGTGTACTTGTTTCCATTCGGTTTGTGCTTCTTCGTAGCGTTTGTCTATATAGGTCGCTAGGTCTTCAATTTTTATTAGTGTTGGGCTGCGTTCTGAGTCGCGTAATTTAAATGTTGGAATTGGAAAATCGCATCCTTTTGCTTTTTGCTCTGCTGTTTTAGGTTTAATACCAAAGAACTCTTCACAAACTTTTTTTAGTTCAATAACTGGAGTTTGAAACCTAGCGAGCAATGCAAAATTTGTATTCATATAGAACCTATGTAATTATTTACAGTTAAAGCAATTTAAAGCGATTACAGTCGCCACAAAGTTCCCCAAAAGAACCTTAGGCAGATAATAGTACCTATCAGGAACCTTTGTCAAATGAATTATGATAAAAAAATTAAATTATTAAGAGCGTCTTTAGGGTTAACGCAAAAGGAGTTTGCCATTAATACATCTATCCCATTGAGTACATTAAAAAAAATAGAAAGTGGTATTTCGAATGGTTTATCTGCGGTTGAACAAATATTAAGTAATGAAAAGTTTGTTTATTTAGCTAATTGGTTCTTTGATCCCAACAATGATGAAACACCTTTATCAAAAAAAAGTTCTCATAAGGAACCAAAGAAAAAACTTGCATTAGGCCATATAAATTTACCTTTTTATGAAGTAAAAGCATCGGCAGGTCATGGCGTATTGGTTGAAGCAGAAGAACAAACACATTTAATTAGTTTTGAACCTGAATGGTTAAATAAAGAAATTGGCGTAAATCCAAATGATGTGTTTTTAATGTTGGTAGACGGTGACAGCATGTACCCAACGTTAAAAAACGATGCAATGATAATGGTAAACCGTAATTTTAATGGGCTAAGTGATGGGATTTATGTGATGCGACATGATCACAATTTATTAGTAAAAAGATTACAGATGTTACCGGGCGGCATCATCAAAGTTAAGTCAGACAATAACATGTACGAGCCATGGGAAATAAACAAAGAACATTTGAATGGTACAGATATTGAATTAATTGGCCGCGTGGTGTGGTCAGGTCAAAGGATGTAGAGAATGGACAAACGTTATCAGGTATTTGTAAGTTCAACTTACGCGGATTTAAAAAACGAAAGACAAAAAGTATTACAAACTTTAATGGAAATGGATTGTATTCCTTCTGGTATGGAGTTATTCCCTGCTACAGACCAAGAACAATGGGAATTTATACAGACAGTTATTAACGATTGCGACTATTATTTATTAATAATAGGTGGCCGCTATGGCACAACAACCGATGAAGGTATTAGCTACACCGAAAAAGAATATGATTACGCCGTTGAAAAAGGAATAAAAGTCATTGCCTTTTTACATGAACAACCTGATGAATTATCAAGAGCTAAAGCAGATTTAGATCCGAAGTTGATTAAGAAATTGGAAACATTTAAAACTAAGGTAAAAACAGGCCGATTGGTAAAGTTTTGGAATGATACAAATGAAATTCCTGGATTAGTTGCCTTAAGTTTAATTACAACTATAAAGCGCTTCCCTGCTGTTGGCTGGGTGCGTGCAAATACTATCTCTTCAAATGAATCATTATCTGAATTAAACGAGCTTAGAAAAGAAAATGAAAGCTTAAGAAAACAGGTTGAATCGACTAAAAAACCCACAATATTTATTAAAGATAATTTGTCCGGATTAGATGTTAAAACAAAAATAAAAATCAAGTACTATGACGGTTATGCTAATTTAACATCTGCAAATATAGAACTCACTTGGGGAGTTATTTTTTCTTCGTTTGCCCCTTTATTGCTAGAGCAACCAACTAGTACAGAGGTTAAATCTAGAATTGAACAATCCTGTAAAAATTGGATTCGCGATGGTATATCACATTCTCTAGATGCTGATTCTTTCGATAAACTAAAAGTTCAAATGTTGGGATTGGGGTTAATTGACATCAAATCTCAAAACAACAATAGTAAAAGCACTTCACTTCGTTGGAATATAACCGATAAAGGAAAAGCCATCATGATGGAATTAATGACTGAAAAAGAATAATAGTTAACGTGGTTGTCAGTACAATTCAATGAGTATTAATGAAGAGTAATAGAGAGGTTCCAATTGTAATGGTACACCATTAGCACACCAACAACCTTGATAAGCCTTTAAAATAGTTACAATCAGTCCAATCGAGCATGGGCGCAACACTAAGCTTGTGATTAATAATTTGTGCTAATTTCATTAAGAATATCTTTTGTATGTAATTTAAGTTAGGTTTACGTTGATCAATCTGCGAGTAGCAAGGTGCTATTATTATCAAGCTCTGAATGAATAATAGAAAATAACAGTTGATAAGGTACTTGCCATTTTTCATTGCCAACCAATAACACGGCGCGTTTGGGATTTAGTTTTACCACTTGTCCGATATAGTCTTGATTATTTTGGTTATTAACGAAACCAACCGTGCAACCAATATGTAACTCAGCTCTTGACATACCACGTTTGTTGTTAGCAACAAGTTTGGTCTCAACATGGTCAAAATTAAGATAATAAAAGGGCAGCGTCCAACGTTTGCCCGTTTCAATTTCCCGCACAGTCGCTCTAGTTCGTTTTATCTCAAGAAGTTCGCAGGGGATGGACCTGTTTTCCTCTTCATTAAAATAATCAAGCTGCATGCCGACAGTCATCTTTTTACGTAAAGCATTAATACGTTCAGGATCTTCTAAAAGCTTTTCAATAGCCGCTTTTAATCGAAACAGTTCAAAGTCGCTTGCTGTTTGTAACTCTTGAAATACAGGTTGAATATTCATTTTAATCTCAAATAAAATTTATAGCACTACTGGTAGTGTTGGGTTTTAGCCCGTCAAAGTGATAACAAAACTGACGGGTAAAAAAACAGATTATACACCTAGAATCTAAAAAATCCTGTAAAAACAGCTCGCCAGAACTTCCGACAAAGATTCGTTCCATAAGTTGAAATTATTGCTTATAATCAAAACCCAACTAATTAAGGATGATTAAGTGATGAAATAATTCCCACCAGCAGTACTTGTTGAAACTTGGCTACACATTATGAATAGCAAAGGTTAAAAAAATTTCGTCAACAAAATGCAATAATCAAAAAGATTAAAGAACATTTCGGCTCAATTGAATTAGCCCAATTATATGTTAAACAATCTAAAGATGAAGAGATCGAAATTCATTTTTTGTGAGCTACTACAGCTTAGTTTAATAGGAGCCCTTTTGTTTAAATATATCAATCAACTGCCATTGGCAAAGCTTCAATATTAACTATTTCGCTACGGTTTAACGTGATTTTAAATCGCTGTAAGTGTTCACCTTGTTTGTCTACATTACGAAGAATAAGATTGATTTGATAACGACGTTCAACGGCTTGGCTAGATATTTTTTGTCCATCTAAACTATATAAACGGCCAGCACCTTTTCTCAAAAAACGAACAAAAGGTGTTAAATTAAAATAAATTTGCTGCTGAATTTCGTCATAACCGGGTAAAAACTCTTTGGCAAGTACCTTATTATCACAACGAAAATGTAACAAACATGCCGCTTGCTTATTTTGTTGTCGACGTTGTTGGAATAACTCATTCACCGTTTTGGGTAAATCTTTATTCCTTATATACTCTAACCATAAAATTTGGCTTAAAATACGTTTTTGATTAACACTATGGCGAAATAAATTTTGCCACTTTGGCCGACCTTTTTGAATTTTTTGCCAAATAACATTCGTAACATCTTCTTTAAATGTTTCCCGTAAACCGTAAATCAATCCTAAAAAAGCAATTAGCGCTACGGTTACTTCAGTGAAGTTTGAACGCGCATTAAGCACCAGTACCATAACAAAAGCCATGATTATTGCAGTAACGCCTCCTCTCACTAAGCGTTTTAAATGTAAATCTAAATAACGGGTTTGTTTTTGAAAAACCACACCGTATTCAATTAAACGCTGCAACAACCTCATCTTATTGGTTATGCGATTAGGGTCATCAAGGGTGACTTGCGAATTATATTTACATTCAATGCGGTAATTATTTTCTTCACGGCAAAAAGCAAATAAAAACTCTCGTTCGGTAGAAAAATCACTACTTTTAGGCCCTTTAGACAATAATTTTAAAAACGATTGTTCAAGATGCCAACTCAAGTAATTATCAGCATTTTCAAAAAAAGAGCTTAACTTACTATCTGATGGAGTATAGCGACGCAATTTTTTAATTAAGCCTGTTATTTGATCTGCTAACTCGATAGCTGCAGGATAAAATTCTTCTGCACTTTTTAGCTTTATGGTTTGTTTTATGTCTGCATCAAGCGCTATTTTTAACTGGTAGGAGTATAAATTTAAGTTTAATCGATAGTCACTTTGCTTATCTTTATTTTCCTCTTCAAAGCGCTGACTAATAAAACGACTTCGTACTAAAGGAAGATGTAGCTGATCTGAATAATAAGCACTATGACTTTTTATGTTGCTATAAAAATAATCTTCAATATTTAAGGTGCTTGGGCTTATACCCATTTCCACAGGCAGCGAAAAATAAAGATCAATACGCTGCAGTGCTTGAGGCAGCAATTGATGACTTATTTTAAGTGATAAATTTTCGTCTTGAGATAATTTAATTTTTTTCACGCCTTATTACTTCTCCTTACAATGAGATATTATTTCCCCCTTTATTCCAAGTATAGTAACAAAGATACTTCAAACAAAGCATATGATTAATTGAATTAATGTGGTTTTTTTGCAGGGGATAATTTATTGCCCGTTTGTCGGACTAAAGTCCACCCTACATAGAATAATTTAAAATTATTTACCTATACCCGTGGTGCATTTAAGAAACAGCCACTTTTAGATTGTTAATGTTATTTCCAT
>CAXBEX010000039.1:0-5199 GCA_963974965.1 uncultured Colwellia sp.
GTTCAGGTGCCAACACCATGTTGGGATGGGAACCTCGAACCGTCTTTTCTTATTCACATGAATATAAAGGAGAGTAACGATGATTGAAAAATACGCCAACCAATTGGGTTGGACCGACTGTGAACCACACGAGATTGTAAAGGAAGTCTCGAAGATCACCCTCGAAGTTAAAGCGATGCATTCTGAAAAAGATGAGTCCGTTAAGATGGACTTCCAAGTGGGTGGCTTCAGCGCCCACTGCATTAACAACTACGCCCAACAATGGATCATCACCTCATTAGATGACGCCCCTGTATTCCGCATCCGCTACAGTAAGGCTAAACAAACGTGGTGCGACAAGTATGGACGTCGATACCAATTATCGGATGCGCCTCATAAATTTTACGATTACAACTTCTAGGAAAAAAACCCATGGAACTTCCTCACGGAAACACAGGCAACAAAAATGCCGTAAAAGACGTCACCAAGTCAGCGTTACTCACCCTGCGCTGTACTTCCAAAGACAAGGCCCGATGGGTCAAGTCCGCGAAAGGCGAAAAACTAGCTCAGTGGGTAACCGAAACTTTAAATAAGGCGACCAAATAATGAAAAAAAATCTAATCTCAATGACCGAAGTCTGCTCCCTCACCAACTGCTCTGCACCGACTATTTATCGGTACATCAAAAATAAAAAGTTTCCGAAGGCGAAAAAAGTAGCGGCTATCAAAGCTCGCGGCCCTCGGACCATCCATCGATGGGACAAAGATGCGGTTATGCAATGGCTGCTCGATGGGAATGATCCCAAATGGACCAAGCATCGAAAGTCCATCGGCATCTATGTAGACGAGGAAAAAATTATTTCTAAGGTGGAAGCCGAAGTACGGCACGACATCGATTGGAATATGGCTGCAATCGCCACGGGACTGATCTGTCTGATCGCCTACGTTTATTTTTGGAAGTAGAAGGGTGGCTCACCAACCACGGCACGAGGCTAGGACTCTCGAGGGGATAGCTGTGGTCAGTGAGCCAAGGTTTAAGTATAGCGCAACGCGGCTCGCGGAACATATTAAACGCGTATACTGTATATAGGATCTGAAAATAAAAATTAATTTTTACTCTTTACATGTCCGTAACCAGTGTAACCATGTAACTTTGCTAATACATCCTAGTGTATATAGGGTCTACAGAGGTAACACAAGTATCAAAATAATATGTAACGTACAATAAGTTTATGTAACCTTAAATGCAAAAGTGCGTTAAGGGGGTCTGAGATTTTTTTTCTTAAAAAAATATTTCTGAGTCTGCATATACAGAAGGGCTGTTTTAGGACAAAATGGGTTAGTAAGTCACTCTAACTAACTAGGAATAGCAATGCCCACCAAACAAACCACTACTATCTCTAAATCTGTCCCTGCTGTTGTCAAAAAGACACGGGGTCGGCCCAAGTCCACTAAGGATCAACCTTTAACGCGTAAGCAAGAGTTATTTGTTAAAGAATTGGTTTCTAAGGATGGCCAGATCACTATGCGAGAGGCCGCTATTAATGCGGGCTATCCTGCTAGTTCTGCTCATACTAGGGCTTATGAACTAACAAACCATCACATTAGTCCTCATGTCGTTTACGCCATCAAAGCTTATCGACAGGAATTAGATGAAAAGTTTGGCGTTACATATCAACGTCATCTTCGGGATCTGCAATCCATTCGAGATTTAGCTTTGAACAATGGTGCTTACTCTGCGGCAGTGCAAGCCGAGTATCGGCGCGGTCAGGCGCAAGGCGACATCTATGTCAGCAAATCTGAGATCAGAACTGGCACGATTGACAGTATGAACAAAGATGAGGTTATGAAAGCCTTAAAAGAAATAAAGGAATCTTATGCGCCAATCACTATCGACGTTACTCCCGAAAGATCGAACAATACCTCGAATCGCAACAAAGCTAGAAAGCGACTTGTGGAAAGTGATGAAATTGGCACTGGCGAAAAGTCCGCGAACTTGGAAAACGACTCGGATTGAAACGTGGGCAATGCCCGGCGTACCCGATGTTTTAGCGTGTGATGAAAAGGGTCAATTCCATTTCATCGAGTTAAAGGCCACCAAAGGCAATGCGGTAGACCTTCGACCACATCAAGTTGCGTGGCTCAGTAACTACGGTTATGCCAGCGTTTGGGTGTTGGTCAGGAAGGCTGCGACTAAAACTCAGCCTCAAAAGATTTACCTCTACCATGGTAGTGATGCAATGGATCTAAAAATGGAAGGGTTAAGTGTTGATCCTGTTTACTATGCCGAGGGTGACTTTGATTGGGAAGCGATATTAAGTTTGATATCTCCCATACAATAGTATAAAGTTCTATAGGTCAGCGGGCAAAAGCTGACTTAACTAATCGGAGTAACTTATGAGTAAGCCATTGTACGAGTATGAGGTAGAGATCAAACAGGTAATACATAAGATGTTTCTTGTTGATGCTAGTGATGCTGAGTCTGCACAAGAAGAAGCATACGAACAATTTCATTTTGAAAAGGATGGGGACGTAGATACCAATGTTATCGCATGCGTAATGATGTGGGCTGGCGATCAGCCAACCGAGGCAGAAAAATCCAGACAAGAAGCTGACCTAACTAACTGGAGTAACTTATGAGTAAGCCATTGTACGAGTATGAAGTGAGGGTCAGGCAAATCGTAGAGGATCTTCGAATTGTTGAAGCGACTGATGCTGAGTCTGCAAAGGAACAAGCGATACAAGAGTTTTGCATGGATATTCCTGACCACTTAGAGTACGTTACCTCATATGTAATGATGTGGTCTGGAAGTGAGCCCACCGAGGCAGAGAAAGCCAGAGATGAAGCTGACGCTGAAATTGACGGAGGAGAAGACGGTGACGAGCCGCCTACGAGTGATAGGACTTTTTGGTTAGATGAAAAGGGGGTCTTATGTTACACCGAATATTAAACAGCACAGAAGAGGTTGAATTTGTTAAATGGGCTGATGATAACTATGTCGCCAACGAACCCATCGACCGAGACCTTTGGCATCCAGTGATCGTGCAGCGTTGTGATGAGATTAACGACCTTCATTATATCCGCCGTAATCAAGAGGTGATTGACCGAGCATTGAGCCGCCTATTTACTGACGTGATTAATCGGGATTTAAAAGGCATTGAAAAAATACTCCAGTGGGTACCGAAGCACCGTTTGCTAGCTTATATCGATTCTGAAACCGCTGCTGATCATTTGTTGCGAGTGTCGAATCCATTTCCTTTGGAGGTGGAATCGTGAAAACTGTCCTGCATGTCAATCAACATAACATTCGAGCCAATATAAAAGGCGCGGATCTACCTGTCCTAACTGTTAAAGATTATCGGCAGAATCGAAAATGTAATGAGGCCGTCTTAAAAGATGACAATGGCATTATCATTGCGAGACTTGTGTATAGTCCAAACAAACCTTTATCCTGCGGGGCCAAAGTCTGGCTCGAAACTGAACTTAATGTAGAAACTTTGGAGATGTAATGTATGTTCTTTTTGTTTAAAATATTTGCTCAATTAAAGCACGGCCCTACCGCTGTTAGAGAATTTGAAGAGCAGCAGAGACGTCCCGCTTTAAAGCCGCAATGGCGACCAAAGCAGAAAATAGCTAAACGTAGAAAATAGCCTGATTAAAAATTCCCCTTGCCCACCCTAGAGTGGGCTTTTTTACACCTGTTTGCATTGTGTAGACAATACAGTTAAGATGACTATGTCGGCGGGCAAAAGCTGGCCTTATTAACTAATTGGAGTAACGTTATGATGCATAGTCAATATTTAAGAATTCAATCAAAAGCTGGTAGCGTTTTTTGCACTCCTAAAGAGTTTATTAAAGCTGCTCATTCCGTTTTAAACAAAAAAGGAAAATCAAGTCAAATGCGTAAAGAGCGCCATTTATGGCTACGCTCTGGACTAAAGCAAATGTCCGAGCAAAAAGGCATTTATTTGTATCATAGATTTTAATTGGAGTAACATTATGGATATCATGATTGTAGGAAAAAAGCGTAAAGACGGAAAGTATAAAGTTAAAACTTACTTTCAAGGCGCACCTAATATGTTTGGTGGGCGTGACCACGGGCAGTGTTTTACTAGCCTTTACACCCCCGCTGAAATATTTGAGATGCTCAAAGTTTGTGCGTTGGGTGCTGTTGATAATTTTGATAACTTTTATCAGGTTGAGGGCAAGGGCGATGTGTAACACCTGTCCCACTAAGTGCACGACCAAGGTGACCCAATATGTCCCACGGGGTTATGGTTACAAAGAGATCGTTATGGATTGTGGTAACACTGGCTATAACGGCGATGAACTTCGGTGCGAGCGGTGCGAGAATATTAAGCCGTGGTATATCTGCGAAGGCTGTGGATCTGATATTAGCGAATATGACTGCCCCCGTGGCTGTGGAGAGCAATGATGACTAATTTAACTTTGGCGTTAAAAAATAAAGACCATATGGCGTTCGATGACGCCACCTTGGTTCAGATAGCAGCGGTATTGGCTGAGTCTTCAAATAAGATCCAAACGTGGGGTTTTATCCAATCTTGTTTAAACGAGTTGGTTGAGGCTCATGAGGAGGGTTTGACTGAGCAGATAGCTCAACAGGAACAAGACGATTTATTTGATTAGATTTATTTAGGAGTGCAGACCATGACAACATTGGACAAGGAAAGCTTGTTCAGTAAAGCCCGCCAAAGTGTGGGCTTTTTAATGGGCGTTTACTTTGTTTCACAAAACCTTTATTATGGCTTTGTCGGCGGGCTTGCCGACTTAAACTAATTATTGGAGTAACTTATGAAAATACGCAATATAGAAGCCTACAATATGGGGCCTGATCAAACGGAACTTGCCAACTGGATAGATAATCATGTGTCCGAAGTCGATTTTACATCATCGGATCAATTCCATCGTTGCGAGTTTGATTACATCACCCTAGCTTGTAAAGAATTGGGCTGGCACTCTGTGCCTCAAAATGGTGGACTAATGGTTGAATGGATGGGAGAGCAATAATGGAAATGTTAAAAAACGTTCGGGCATCTGACCTTGTTTTAGATCGCATTTATAACCCTGCTAATAGTCCTGATGTTGAGACTTTAAACCAAGAGTACCTTGTCGAATCGTGCGGGTTGATTCCCGACTTTTTTGCGGACGCCTGTCTGCTGCTCGAGCTTGACCATGGTGGTGCTAGCATTGATTTTTTCG
>CAXBEX010000040.1:0-4612 GCA_963974965.1 uncultured Colwellia sp.
GAAGATAAAATTAAATCTTCTAATAATATTTCAGGGAAAAAGTTATTGAGTGGTGATGCTTTATGGTCAGCCCTAATGATCGTTCAAAAAAGACTAGGTCATTCAAGTATTGCTACAACTGAGCGGTATCTGACCTTTAGAAAAGACTTTTCTATTGCACTTACTGTTCAATCTGATTTTGAAAAGCACCTTATGCAAATAGGTGATAATTATGAAGGAAAATAATACTCGATGGACAGAACGAAAAACTATTGTATATGAACTTGAAAATATCCCACTTAATTTTGATGACAATATTTATCCATTTGATTATTCACAGTTACAAATAAAAGTACCTTGGCAAGTCAAATACGTAGATGTCGGTTCCTGGTGCTATACAAAGAGAAAACCAAAACATGCCAATTCAAATCATGCAGACTATGCTACAAGCTTAGTTAATGTCAGTTCATTCAAAAAGTGCCGTATTAGCGCTATAAAAGGCTTTGTGGAATATTTGCATAGTCGATATAGCACAGGCATAACGCCAAAAACTCTTCATCGATATACTAGTAGCTTCAATCAGTTTTTAGTTTGGTGTGATTCTAACCAGCAAGAAGATGTATTGAACACGATCATGACAGCAAGAAAAAGCTTGGCAGAATATATCATTACTCTTTTTCATTTAACACGAAGTAGTCAACTCAACATAAATACCGCTGCTCGCTATCAAAACCATATTATTGAAATATTAAAATTCATTTTTGATGACGATGAAGGAGTCATTAGTGCGGGGCTTCGTATTATAAGAAAGAGTGAAACTGCAACAATAGCTACCCCAGTTCCTGGTCATTCAAAGGCCCATCAGTCTATTGAACTATATTTAAGCCTTTTTAATCAAATAACTGACTTTGTTCTTAGCTTTGAAAAGTACCCGTTTCAATTGACTTTGCCTGAAGAAACTCTGTGGGTATTTCCAACAACTCGCCCTATGGCCACTAAGTCGAAATTAAAAAACCGTAATGAATGGGCTATAGGTTTTTGGTCGTGGGATTATGAAAACGGTTGCTTGTCTAAAGTAAAAAACATTGAAAAATTCTACAGTGGAGATAAAAAACAAAAGAGAGATGCCTCTAGGTACATTATGAAATCATCCCAAAAGGTTTTAGCCAAGGTAAATGCTGACAATAATCACTATTATCGTAGACGTCTTGCTTACCTTGCAAGTGACGCTTTTACCATGTTATTCATATCGAATACCGCAATGAATTTAGCACAATTGATAACACTTAATTGGTCTGAAGATTATAGCGTTGGAAAAGAACACCAAGGTTACCGTGCGATTAAACTCAGAGCTGGAAACAAATCGCAGCACTTCATCGTGACCAGTTCATTTTTACCACTCTTTAAAAAGTACTTAAAACTTCGAAAATATTTACTTGTGGAAGATAGTTCCTTATTATTTTTTGGTTTTGATGCTTCAATTATCAATCACAAGCCTTTATCAAAGGGGTTTACTACCAATTTCAATCAAAAGTTAAGGAATAATATAGGTATCGATATACCAACGATAACAGCGCGAGAATGGAGAGCTCACAAAGCCGATTGGTTAATCACCAAAACAGATTCTAAAACCACCGCTATGATGTTACAGAATAGCGAGCGTACAGTGTTAAAACATTATACAACGGGGTCTGAAATTGAAAGCGCAAACGAAATGTCAAAATTCTACGATAGCCTTTCCACTATTCAATTTAATACGTCTAGCGACAAAAAATCTCAGTATACCTCCGTTCCTATAGGTCAGTGCCAACAATTCCAAGATCCAAAAGTCATTGACGCTAAAAATAATGTTTTACCGAATTGTTCAGCCCCTTCTGGTTGCTTAAATTGTTCCCACTATAGAATAATTGCAGATGAAGAAGACATCAGAAAATTAGTTAGCTTCCGTTATATCTCTGTTGAGTCTCGTCAACTGGCAAGCAGTGAAACACATTTTGAAAACTACTTTGGTAAATTGCTTACTCGTATAGATGAAATATTAATGTCACTTAGAAGCCAGAATAAAAAATTAAAACTGCTTGTTGATAGAATATGCTCGGAAGTGTCAGAGCAAGAAATACTTTCTCCATACTGGGACAGGAAATACCAGTTACTCATTAACTTGGAGCTCATTAAATGAATGAGTCTTATCAATTACTTTACGAATCTAGATTTGAAACGGCGGTTGACCAAACTAAACCTGACAGTTTTCAACTTAACTCTAAAAATATAACTTGCCCCTCTCAAACTTTCGTTATCTCACGAAA
This sequence comes from uncultured Colwellia sp., assembly GCA_963974965.1. GTDB lineage: Bacteria > Pseudomonadota > Gammaproteobacteria > Enterobacterales > Alteromonadaceae > Colwellia. The sequence goes on from CAXBEX010000040.1 coordinate 2,286, forward strand.
TAGTGACGGAGTAGTGCTATCAACCTATGGTGACGCTACTTATTGGGATTTAACTCCATACCGGACAGCGGCCTCACAAGATACAAAATTGTTTTGGAATAACATTCCATATCAAATGGTGGATGAAGCAAAATGGCTAACTTTCATAATGATATATCTTGTTTCAACGGGACGAGCAGGAGCCCTCACCGTTGGGACTTTATCTAACTACCACAAAGTAATTAAAAAACTATGTCATTACGCGAGTGAAGAAAGTTTAACTGTCACTGAGGTTTTAGCATCAGAACAAAATGTTACTAAATTTATAAAGTCTAAGATTAATACTGGTAGTTTATTGACTTACTTTATCGCTTTTTTGGGACATTTATTCGAACTAGGTGAAAAACAAACAGGTATTCCTACATTAGGTTTAAAGGTTATCACTGATATTCGAGCGCTACGAGAGACTATTCCAGAACATAAGCAACACCCTGTCATCCCTCCACGTATATTTAGCGGTTTTTTATCTGAGCTTTGGTCATTGATATTTTCCTTTAAAAAAATACAAGCGCCTCTTATATCACTCATTGAAAAATGTGTTGAGAACAAAAGATATGGACGAAGGCAAAAACCTAAAAATATTAAAAAATATGGTATTGAGCTCAACTTCTCAGAAGCTGTTGAATTTCATGGTTTAACCAGTGAAGTTGATAAATTGGGCATTAAGAGTCTTACAAATATTCATGGCTATATCCTAGCAATCCAAGATGCAGGAAGATATTTACTACATGCTTATTCAGGCATGAGATATAGTGAGTTACTTAGCTTAATGTTGAATTGCTTATCTATAGAAAAATCAAAACATGGAAATATAGTTCGACTGTTGGGAAAAACAAGTAAGCTTGTTGGTCAACGAAAAACAACCGCATGGATCACATCAAAAGAAAGTGAAACTATTGTTGAAGTACTACAATCTATCGCAAAACTTGTAACCCACGATCATGATTTCTCTGCTGAAGAGCTTATTCTATTTCCATCTCCAAGCTATTTAGGTTTTGTTGGGGCAAAAAGAAGTTCAACAACTTGTTTACCACACAGCCATACAAGCTCAACGTTATGGCGCTTTATTAATATTAAAGAAATAGAAATTAACAATGATGATCTGAACTTCCTTGAAATAATTGATTGCTCTCGAGCATGGAGAATGGAAGATCAGTTTAAAATTGGAGAAAGGTGGTCTTTTTCTTCGCACCAATTTAGGCGAACTCTTGCTTATTACTGTCGTCAAAGTGGACTGGTAAAACTCTCGACATTAAAACGACAACTCAAGCATATCACCCGTGAAATGTCCTTATATTATGCTCATGGAAACGAGTACAGTGAGCTATTTGATACCAATGAGCATTTCTACAATGAATATGATAGAAGCAAACCAGAAGTAGATACGCTTGCATACGTGTTGGAATTATTGTTTTCTGAAGAGGATTTACATGGGAGTCATGGCAATCATATTGAGCGGTTTAACAAACCAAAGAATGAACAGCAAAAAGTAAAAATCCTCACGAATCGAGGTGATATTGTTAAAAAGTTCAAAAATGGTGGGTTGGCTTATAAAGAGACAGCGTTAGGGGCATGTACTACGACTTCTCCCTGTAATCAAAAGTTACTTGGTAATATATCTGCTTGTATAAAATGCACTGATGCTGTTTTAAAACCATCAAAAGTACAAAATGTAATAAATTATCAACGTAACTTTGTAGAATCGCTCGATAGAAATAGTATTGAATATAGAACCGAAAAAATGGAACTAGAAGCACTGCTATTACAACAAAATAAAATGGTTAAAGGAGGATGATTTAATGGGAGCCGTAGATAACTACATGTCTGCTTTAGAGCGATTAAAAAATAATACACCGGTTGTTTTACCCAAAGGAACTCGTATCTCTAAAGATACAGTTGCCTTGGAAGCTGGTCGTAAACGAAGTTCAATCAAAAAATCACGTCCTCAATTCGCAAATCTTATTGAAGAAATTGAATTAGCTGCAAGCATTCAAAGTAAACCTGAAGAAGACTCTAAAGCTAACTTAGATAAGCTAAAGTCAGAAAAAGAACATTATAAAAACCTGTACCACCAATCACTGAACCGAGAATTAATGTTGATAAAACGCTTATCCGATTTAGAAAAGTCATTTTTAAATGAAATTGGCAAAAATAATGTTCGCAATATACGGGCATAACAACCGTAATATGTCCGTATATTGCGAACAATGTGTAGACATATCGTAAACCAATATCTAATTGATATCATTGCATATTAATATGTCCGTATGCCATGGATTTTTCAGTAC
>CAXBEX010000041.1:0-3713 GCA_963974965.1 uncultured Colwellia sp.
TAGTACCAACGTTTACATGTGGTTTATTACGTTCGAATTTTGCTTTAGCCATTTTAAAATACCTCTGGGTATAGAATTAAGTTTAGTTTTACATTTACTATGTACAGTAAGTTAATTTGGAAATAATAAGATAGTTTAATCTAGGAATGGTGCTGATAGGCAGATTCGAACTGCCGACCTCACCCTTACCAAGGGTGCGCTCTACCAACTGAGCCATATCAGCATTTCTCTATAAAGATTGGAGCGGGTGGCGGGAATCGAACCCGCTTCATCAGCTTGGAAGGCTGAGGTAATAGCCAGTATACGACACCCGCTAAATCTATCAGATTATCTCTGTTTTACGTTTACGCTTTTCAACAAAAAAAACATAAACTAAAAATATGGTGGAGGGAGGTGGATTCGAACCACCGAAGGCTGAGCCGTCAGATTTACAGTCTGATCCCTTTGGCCACTCGGGAACCCCTCCAATATATTCACCTACTTTGCCGTAGAAAAGTAGTATTAATGGTGCCGACTGCCGGAGTCGAACTGGCGACCTACTGATTACAAGTCAGTTGCTCTACCAACTGAGCTAAGTCGGCACTACATTAAGTGGTGCGAATTCTAGAGTAATGTTTTGCCCCTTGCAAGTGGAAATTTGAAATAAATTGATGTTTTTTTTACTTTCAGGATTGTTTAGTGTTTGATTGATGTTTTTTTATCCAAAGCTTATTTATTTCTTATCTCTAACAGCTAAATATAAGCTTGTAGACCAGTAAACACTAGCTCTTCAATTACTGTGTTTTGATGAGAAACTAAAGATGAAAGTAAATAGCCATTGCCGCCAGTCATAATGACTTCATCAAGGAGAAAACCTTGTTTGTGTATTTGCGATATAGCTAAATCAACGGCTCCTACAGTCGCTGCCCAAGCAGCATTGTGAACATTTTCGGATGTATTAATACCGAAAGCTAAACTTTCTAGTTCAATATTATTTGCTTGAACTTGTGTAGTTTCAGCTAACACACTAGAAATAAGTGTCTTTATTCCTGCTAAGATCCAACCCCCTTGATGCTGCCCAGTCGCCATTAAAAAATCGATCGTTGTTGCTGTGCCTGCATCAATTATCAAAATATTGTTATTTGGAAACAGCTCGGCTGCGCCTATTAAGGTTAACCAGCGATCTACTCCTAGTTGGCTTGGTACTTTATACCCTGTAACGACTTTATTCTTTTTTATTTCGCTTACAACTTTCTGGTAAGCTATATTATTAATCTTGCACCAAACGCTTATTTCATTAGTTAACTTTTCATGGCCAACACTCGCCACGATAATTCGTGTAGCACTACTAAAGTTTTCACCTAAAAAACTATTAGATAGGTGTTCATTTAATACCACTTGCTGCTGACTTCTTTTACCCTCATTGACAATACAATATTTTATTCTCGTATTACCAATATCAATCAAGACAATCATTTATCACCTCGAAGACTCACCTCACCGCCATAAATGGGTTTTACTTGTCCATCAACTTCAAGCATTAAAGCTCCTTGGCCATTTACACCGCGACAAATACCTTTAGTTATCCGCTCTCCTGTGATCAACATAACCCGCTTATTCAAGTAAAAGTCCTGTGCATGCCACTCTTCTAGCATAACGGATAATCCTTCGTTTTGATGCTGATACAACCTTTTTAATAAAAAATGAATTAACATGGTACATAAAGCATTCCGGTCTATTTTCTTTTTGCTGTGGCTTTGTAAGTCGGTCCATTTTTGATCTATTTTTTCTGCCGCATATGCTGGCATGTTTAAATTTAAGCCAATACCAATAACACTATGACTAGGCTCTAGCGCTTGCCCTTCTAAGTCGATCAAAATACCTGCCAATTTAACACCGTCTATATAAACATCATTAGGCCATTTTAACTGTACTTGAATATTCGTTAGATCATAAATAGCATCACTAACAGCCAACGCAGCAACTAAACTTAATCCCATAGCAGCCGACAATCCTTGCTCTAAATACCAATACATAGATAAGTAGATTTGAGATCCAAAAGGGGAAATCCATTGTCGACCTCGACGACCTCTGCCTGCACTTTGAAATTCAGCTAAGCAAACCTGCCCTTGTGATAATTGATTAGGCAAACGTCGTAATAAATAACTATTGGTTGAGTCTATTAAGCTATGCACTTCAACTTCTGGATTAGCATCACTTTTTGGCAAAGCAGCAATAATCTTTTTATGATTTAATAAAGTCAACGGTTGCGATAGCTTATATCCTTTACCCGTTACACTATAAATATCTAATCCCATTTCTGTTAGTGATTTGATGTGTTTTGAAATCGCCGTTCGGCTGATGTCAAGTTGCTTGCCAAGCTCTTGACCTGATACAAACTTACCATTAGCAAGTGCCTTAATAAGATGCTCTCTTACAATCTTAGCCATATTATTTACACTCAGAATCAATGGGTAAATGATTTATAGGTAAAAGATCAAAGTCTTGCTCACCTTGATTGGTTACCATGCGAACTTCCGGGGATAATAAAATATTAAACACTGTAAACACCCGCTGTCGAACAAACTGAGCGAGCGCAACAATATCCTTTCCATTATTACTTTCATAATTAACTAAAACCAGTGCTTGATGCTCGTGCACACCAACACCATTTTTACAGTACCCTTTTAATCCTGCTTGCTCAATTAACCAACCAGCTGCAAGTTTAGCTTGTCCTTTAGCTTGCGGATAAAAAGGAATTTTAGGATATGATATTTTAAGTGAATTAAGTTTTTCTTCATTAACAATAGGATTCTTGAAAAAACTTCCAGCATTGGGAAGTTTACTCGGATCAGGTAACTTAGCTTGTCTCAAGCTGATTACTTTTTCCATTATTTGTTCTGGGGTTGGGTATTGATCTAATTCATTTAACCCTGCGTAAGATAAATTGGCTTGCCATTTTTTAGGAAATGTTAAAATCACCTCAGTAATGATTCCCTTATTATGGAAATTTTCTTTAAAGATGCTATTGCGATAAGCAAAGTGACAATCAATATGATTTATTGATTTAAGAGTCTGGCTGGCAAATTCAAACCATTGCACTTGAGTACAAAAATCTGAAAACTCTACCCCATAAGCACCAATATTTTGTACTGGCGCAGCTCCAACACTACCAGGAATGAGGGCAAGATTCTCTAAACCATAAATTCCTTTTTTTAAACATGAGCAAACCAAATTATGCCAATTTTCACCTGCACCGACAGTAACAATATAGCTTTCATCAGTCTCAATTATATCTACCCCTTTGAAATCTGGTTTTATAATAGTAGGAGCTTGAAGATCAACAAATAGCGTATTGCTGCCATCACCAAGAATATAAAAAGGGTTTAAGGATAAATCAGGTAACCGTTCTAAATCGGCCAATTTTTTCGGGAAATATACTATTGGGCATGTAGCTTTAACGTTAAAGCTATTATTATTTTGCAGCGAAAACTGTTTAATCAGTTCCATAGATTTTGTATTAATTATTTCGAATGGTGATATTGTACTTAATATTCAAACCAAAACCAGTTAAAGCATATCTAGAAATATAATTTGTGCGACTTTCGTGTTTTCCGTAACGCAAACAGCAAAAAGCCCGACACTTTCGTAACGGGCTTTTTGTTTGTACCTAAGTACTAATAGAAGTTTAGCAATGTCCCGCTACGCTCTCACATGGGCTTATCGTAACCTAA
>CAXBEX010000042.1:0-3668 GCA_963974965.1 uncultured Colwellia sp.
CTGCGCATCGAAGCCACTTTGCCGAACCGCTCGCTGATAATTTTGCGTGTTTCATATTAAATACTCTCCTTTTTATTTTGCCATTTTTTTTCTACCCAATTACATTTCAAAACTTTATCAAACACTAAAAGAAAACGATGTTTCCTACTGCGAGGCCGCCACTCCCCTGCTATTCCTTTTGTTTTTCCGCGAGAATGTTTTTTATAAGAACCGTCCTCTTGTTTAATCCAAAAATCTTTTTTTGCAGTGGCAAGTCCATAATATTTAAAGTTACTAGCAGCATAAATAATACCGCTATGATGATCGTCGTCTGCGTAAGATAAAACAGCTGAAACTGTTTGTTCTTTTTTTATTTTTTTAAGTGCTCTTGCCATAAACCATGTTGAGAGGTTATGTTCTTTTGCTTGATGAGAGGGGTCTAAAACAAATCGACTTAATTCCCACAAACCTTTTTGTTCTTTACGACCTAAACCAAAACAACCTGTGGCTAACTCTGGAACAGGAAAGCCTGTAAAGATACAGGCCCCTACTATGACACCTTTGTGTTTTAAAGCCACGTTAAATCCACTTTTAAAAGTAACCGAAATTTTAGAGAGGTAATGAAAATCATTTAACAAGTCAGTAATTTCACCTTTGTTGCAAAGGCATACGTCATAGTTCTCTTTCATCGTTACTCTCTTTTTATTAGTTTTGAGATTTAATTATAAAGTATTTTACACAATAAGACAACTCGTGTTACTATGAGGTCTAACTAAAAGGAAAAATTAAATGTATAAGCAATTAGCCGCCACTTTATTCACTAATGGATTTGAGGTCATACCTATTGATGGTAAGAGACCCGTCGTTGCCAATTGGCAAGACATTGAGATAACTGATGATTTAATTAGTAAGTGGTCGTTGAACGGTAAAGGTGCTATGAACATTGGTGTTCGATGCGGTTCGGTGTACGCTGCCGATTTTGACTTTTATGATGCAGATGTAAGTGCTGTTGTTGTCAAATCATTTATCGAGCAATTCGGCGGCGCTCCTGTTCGTATCGGTCAGGCCCCAAAACAACTACTCGTATATAGAGGTGCTGAAGGTCAGACTAAATTAAAACGGTCTTGGCGTGATGCCGATGGTGTCGTACATGGTTTTGAATTGTTAGGCAAGGGCCAACAGTTCGCTGCATTTGGTAAGCATCCTGATACTGGCAAGGATTACATTTGGACTGGTGAGTCATTGGAAGACTTAGAGACTCATGAGTTAAAGAGTCTAAACTTTGACAAAGTTAAAGCATGGATAGCTGCAATAGAAGTTCCTAAAAGCTGGGTGGAAGTCGGAAGCTCGGCGGCTAATGTTAGCGATGATGACTTAGGAGATTTTGACGGCTTAATAGATAATCAATATGATGCCGTTACTCGTGTTCAAATTGAGTCTTATCTTAGCGTTCTCGATAACAACTCTGACAATGACTACTGGGCAAAAATAGGTATGTGTCTTTACGACTGGGATGCTGATGAAGGCTTAGAAGTTTGGGAAGCATGGAGCAAGGGTGGCGTTTCTTATAAAAAAGGTGAGACAAGAAAACGTTGGCGTTCATTTGAAAAGGATGGCGTTCGTGTTTCTGTCGGTACCATTATATACCTTGCAAAAGAAGCGGGTTGGAAAGCGCCGTCTTTTAGGCAGCGGCTTGATGAGTGTGACAGCGAACAAGCAGTGATGGTACTCGCTGGTGAAATAAAGGAAGCAAAAGTTGACGCACTGGAAAGGAACACACTTGCCGCGTTGATGAAGAACATGCTAAAAGGTTTCACTGGGGTTCCTGTTCCGATTGCTGATGTTAGACGTTTGATCACATCATCGGCATTAACGACTGCTACTGCTAGACCTGAGTGGTGCAATTTTTGGGTGTTCGTCCTATCGCATAATCAGTATATCAATTTGAACACGATGACGGGCTACAGCGCTGCATCATTCAATCTTAAATGTGGCATACAAATACCTGCCAGCGATAATGGGTCCAAGCAATCAGCTTCTCAAGCTGTTGCTGATGGCGGCTTTATTTCTATATTAAATAGGCTTGAGTACATACCGACTGAAGCAGATAGGATAGTAGGTGACTGTTTAAATACCTACCGCGCTGACTTAGTTCCTGCGGCAGGTAAAAGGGACCCCGTTGCAGAACAAATCATAACGGATCATTTGATAGGTCTCATAGGTGAAGCTGATTCTGTTGTCTTCATGCAATGGTTGGCTTGGCAAGTACAACGATGCGGTGAGCTGGTTCGGTGGGCACCCTTGCTTGTTGGTGATGAAGGCATCGGTAAGTCTTTCTTTGGAGAGCTATTAAAGTCAGCTATGGGGTCGATGAATGTTGGTCTAGTATCACCTAACACTATTAAATCTAGCTTTAATGGCTGGGCAGAAGGTGTAGCCGTCAACGTTTTACAGGAACTAAAGCTGACGGGTCATAACCGATTTGATATAGCCAATGCGCTTAAGCCATTGTTTACCGACCCCGACATTGAGATAAACAACAAGGGATTGAAGCCATACGTTGTTCGCAATGTGACTAACTATTTAGTATTTAGTAACTTCAGAGATTCTGTTCCGATTCAAAATTATCACGATAGAAGATGGTGGGTATCTTTTGCAACGGCTCATAAAATGGGTCATGGGTACTTCACTAAATTATTTGAAGCTATCAGAGATGGTGGGGCAATGAGAGCTTGGCTTGAAAGTATAGATATCCCTGATGGATTTGATGGGGTTGCGCCAATGAATAATTCTAAACGCTCAGTCATCGAGACAGAAAAAGCGATGACTGATGGTCAGCATGAGGCCGAACAAATGTTAGTTACTGGCGGTGAATGGTGGACCGAAAAAGTCTTTTCAAGCTCAGAGTTTAGAGAAGCAATTGAACTTGAAATAGGACCGTTGAGTAATCGTGATGCTAATTATTTGTTCAAAAAAATGGGTTACAGCCAACAAGGGGTTGTCAAAATTCATGGTAGCGCTAGGAGAGTTTGGACTAAAACTTTTTTAACTAATGATGAAATAAGGAGTGAATTGGGTTACAACGAGTCGATTTAGCCTCGTTGTAACCTTTGTTGTAACCTTTGTTGTAACCCTCTAACTTCTTATTTATATTACTATTTTATATAAAAGGTTACAAGTTACAACAATATAGTGATTATTTTATTTTATTGGTAAAATAAAATAATATTTTAATTTAATTTGGTGACAGATAAAAATAAGGTTGTTGTAACCTTTTGTTGTAACCTTTAAAAAAGAGAGAGAATGAAAATGAAAAATGAAAAGTTGATTGCTGCAATTGCAGAGTATAAACGTGCTAAGTTTGTTAAAGACATGGGGTGTTCCAAAGCCCTTATTGATTCTGTTTGTATTGGAGTTCGACAGCTTGGTGTTGTCGGCAATCCATCGCTTGCAGAGAAGGCAGCCGATTTGTTAGGCTTAACGCTACATGATGTAAGAAGTGATGTTTTTAAAAAGGACTAAGTATGACTAATGAATTTGAATATTTACGAGAGTTTTGTACCACAGTTAGGCATCATGAAATTCTTGATGCCCTCTCTGCAAGCGACGGTAAAAGGAATCAGGCATGGAGGGCTGGAGGTATTGATGGGTCCCATGGTCGCAGAACCTTGAAGATGTTAAAAGAACGG
>CAXBEX010000043.1:0-2554 GCA_963974965.1 uncultured Colwellia sp.
TAGTACCAACGTTTACATGTGGTTTATTACGTTCGAATTTTGCTTTAGCCATTTTTCAATTACCTTAAAGTTTTTTTACTATAAAAAATAAAAGCGCAGTCAAAATGACCTTGCCTGTTGTAAATCTTGCCTGTTATATAAATGTATGGATCTCTAACGAGTTTCCATAATTTTTTGTGCTACCAATTTCGGTGCTTCATTATACTGCTGAAACTCCATAGAGTAAGATGCACGACCTTGAGTAGCACTACGCAAGTCGGTAGCATAACCAAACATTTCGGCTAAGGGTACCAATGCATTTACAATTTTCAAACCTGCTGGACCTTCGTCCATACCGTCGATCATACCGCGTCGACGATTTAAGTCACCTACAACATCACCCATATTGGCTTCAGGTGTGGAAACTTCGACTTTCATCATTGGCTCTAATATTACAGGATTTGCTGCTAGCGCACCATTTTTAAAACCAATTGACGCGGCCACTTTAAATGCCATCTCATTTGAGTCAACATCATGGAAAGAACCGTCAAAAAGCGTGACTCTAATGTCCAATAATGGAAAGCTAGCTAAAACACCACTATCCATTTGCTCTTTACAGCCTTTCTCTACGGCAGGAATATATTCTTTTGGCACTGAACCGCCAACAATTTCGTTAACAAACTCAAAGCCTGAGCCTTCTTCTAATGGCTCCAATTTAAGCCAAACATGACCATATTGGCCTTTACCGCCTGACTGACGAATAAACTTACCTTCCACTTCAACACTTTTACGTATAGTTTCACGGTAAGATACTTGTGGATTACCCACATTACATTCAACGCCAAATTCACGTTTCATGCGCTCAACCAGAATATCTAAGTGTAGTTCACCCATACCCGAAATGATGGTTTGCCCTGTCTCATCATCAGTATGCACCCTGAAGGATGGATCTTCAGCGGCAAGTTTACCCAATGCCATACCCATTTTTTCTTGAGCTGCTAAGGTTCTTGGCTCTACTGCAACCGAAATTACTGGCTCAGGAAACTCCATACGCTCTAGTGTAATAACATGATTGGCATCACATAAAGTATCACCTGTGGTTACGTCTTTTAAACCAATAGCGGCGGCTATATCGCCAGCACGTACTTCTTTAATTTCTTGTCTATCGTTAGCATGCATTTGCACAATACGGCCAAAGCGTTCTTTTTTACCCTTAACTGGGTTATAAACACTGTCACCGGTTTTAACAACACCCGAATAAACACGGAAGAATGTCAGTGTGCCTACAAAAGGGTCTGTTGCTATTTTAAATGCTAATGCAGCAAACGGTTCATTATCATCGGCAGGGCGTGAGCCTTGTGTTTCATTTTTATCGTCATTAATACCCGTGATAGCATCAACATCTATTGGTGAAGGTAAAAAATCAATGACTGCATCTAGTACTGCTTGCACGCCTTTATTTTTAAAAGCACTGCCACAACTACATAATATTAGCTCATTTGCTAGCGTTCTTGCTCTCAAGCCAACCTTGATTTCTGCTTCAGTTAACTCACCTTCTTCAAGGTATTTATCCATTAACTCTTCGTTGGCTTCTGCTGCTTCTGACACTAAATTTTCACGCCACTCGACGGCTAGTTCCATCATATCAGCTGGAATGTCTTCATAAGTAAAAGTCATACCTTGATCTTCTTCAGACCAATTGATCGCTTTCATTTTGATTAAATCGACAACACCACGAAAGTCTTCTTCTGCGCCAATAGCCAAATGAATAGGCACTGCATTGGCACCTAACCGATCTTTCAATTGTTCTACAACTGATAAGAAGTCTGCGCCTGTTCGATCCATTTTATTAACAAAAACCAGTCGCGGAACCGCGTATTTTTCCATTTGACGCCAAACCGTTTCTGTTTGCGGCTGTACACCAGATGAAGCACACAAAACTAATACAGCACCATCAAGTACACGTAATGAACGTTCTACTTCAATGGTGAAATCAACATGCCCTGGCGTATCGATGATATTAATACGGTGATCGTCAAATTGACCTTCCATCCCCTTCCAAAAACAAGTAGTCGCGGCTGAGGTAATGGTGATACCTCGCTCTTGCTCTTGTTCCATCCAATCCATGGTTGCTGCACCATCATGTACTTCACCGATCTTATGAGAAAGACCAGTGTAAAAGAGTACACGTTCTGTGGTGGTGGTTTTACCTGCATCTACATGCGCACAAATACCGATATTACGATAGCGCTCTATAGGAGTGATACGGGCCAATTTAAATTCCTCTTGCGGTTATCAACTTAACTTGATGGTTAAATTGAATAACCAAATAATTAAATAAACTAAATATTCATTTTATAAACATTCTTTTTATAAACATTTAGTTGAGTTAACTAAATTAAAAACACTTATTATAAAAACAAGTATGGCTAGCAAGATAAACTCTTGCTAGCCATGTACTTACTTAGAGATATACTCCAAAGCAAGCAGTGCATTCAAACAATTACTGGAAATTACCAGCGGTAGTGAGCGAATGCTTTGTTAGCTTCAGCCATACGGTGAACGTCTTCACGTT
>CAXBEX010000044.1:0-2529 GCA_963974965.1 uncultured Colwellia sp.
GTGTAGGTTTGTAGATCATCAGTGTCATGATCTAAGCCGTGATGATGCCCTAATTGGAGCGGATGTCGACAAAGCCCACAATGAAGAAACCGCGGGAAGCAAGTGCCTATGGGGATTGTATCTCTGTGGGTGGTAGTTGTAGGGTGGCTTTTATCTTAACTTGTCTGGATTGACCGTGGTAAGTCACAACCATTCGATTTTCCATCATAAATACTCTCTCTTTTGTTGATGTGATAACGCCTTTTCAGCCAGTAAGGCAAAGCTATCCCTGACGATTATACTGTCCTTTTTTTAAACGTCATTCTCTCTACTGGATTAATGATCTTCTCAGGCGGAGCGCGAGGATAATTTATCCCAACAAGCAACTCAATGATCATCATTGGCGTATGACATTTCGGGCAGATAAAGGGATCAGTACGATCTAGCTTCGCTACTTCTGCGGCTTCCTGTACTGCTGTCTCAAGCGCTGGCACATTGAGTAACCGCCTTGCTTGTTGCAGATTTCGCTTTCTACCGGCATTAGCCACTAAACCATAATGACGAATACGGTGAAAGCCCGAGGGCAGTACATGCAGCAAGAAGCGACGTATAAACTCATCATGACTCAGTTGCATCACACGTTGTCGACATCGTGCTTTGACACGGTAGTTTTTCCAGCGGAAACTGACAGTATTTTTATCCATCGACACTAAGCGAGAATTGGCAATTGCGACTCGATGAGTGTATCTAGCCAAATACCTTAATACGGCGTCAGGGCCAGAAAACGGGCGTTTGGCATACACAACCCACTCCATTTTACGGTGTTTACTTAACCAAGCATTGAACTCATGCTCATCTGCTAGCGTTTTCGTGTTGGCGAAGAACTGTAATTTACCTTGCTGATAAGCCTCGCTGAGCCGCGCTAAATACAAACGGCGAAACAGACGCGATAAGACCCGAACAGGCAAGAAGAAGCCTTTTTTACAACTGAGCCATTGTTTACCATTGAGAGACAGTCCACCGCCTGGGACAATCCCATGCACGTGTGGGTGGTGCATCATGGCACTTCCCCACGTATGCAACACGAAGGTTACCCCCACTTGTGCGCCCAAATGTTTTTTATCTGCCGCAATGGTTAATAAGGTTTGTGCTGCCGTTTTCATCAAAATTCCATACATCACGTCCTTGTTGTAATAAGCCAAATCAGCAAGTTCGCTAGGTAAACTGAAGACTAAATGATAATACTCAACCGGTAATAGCTCTGTTTGCCTAGCCTCTAACCAGCGTTTAGCTGAGCTGGCTTGGCACTTCGGGCAATGGCGATTTCGACAAGAGTTATAGGCAACCTGAACATGCTCACATTCAGGGCATTGCAAAACATGCCCCCCGAGCACACTGGTTCGACAGTGTTCAATGGCTGACATGACTTTGTGTTGTTGTAAGCTTAAATGGCCTGCATTCTCATCACGATAAGTTTGACCCGCAACACGAAACACATCCGCTACTTCCAGTTTAGGGCGAGACATGACCGACTCACTCCTTTGCTTTACCTTTCTTCTTCATGATGGTATCTAACGGACTCGTGACTTCTTTTAATAAATCCGTCGCAACTTGCGCATACAAGGCGGTGCTATTGAGTTTACTGTGTCCAAGCAGTACTTGTATCACGCGAATATCCACTTTGGCTTCCAATAAGTGCGTGGCAAAGCTATGCCTCAAGGAATGCATAGATATCTTTTTAGTGATACCTGCTGTAGAAACGGCGGCTTTACATATTCGGCTCAAATGGCGAGAGGTCATATGATAGATAGGGTTATTGCCCGGAAATAACCAACCCCCTTCAAACATCTGCCCCTGTTGATTAGCAAAGCGCCACCAGTTGCGCAGGTGTTCAAGCAATACCGGGGATAACATGGCATAACGGTCTCGTTGGCCTTTACCTTGTTCAACCCGAAGTGCCATTCGTTCACTGTCAATATCGCTGACCTTGAGATTGACGACTTCACTCACCCGTAAACCAGCGCCATAAGCTACGGCCAATGCCGCTTTAAATTTCGGGTGCATCGCCGAATCAATGAGCTGTTTGGCTTCATCCATGCTGAGTATTTCGGGTAATTTACGAGCGACCGGTACACTGCTGAGCTTATACACGACTTCGGGTTTATCCAGTGTAATATTGTATAGGAAGCGCAAGGCGGTCAAGGTGACATTAATCGTTTGACCTGTGGTGCCAATATTAACTAAATGTAATTGGAATAGTCGTAAGTCTTCAGCCGTAATATTTTCTGGCGAGCGTTGCAGATAATCGCAGAGTTTAGAAATCCCTCTAACGTAGGCCACGAGACTACCTGAGCCGAGTTTACGTAAGGTGATATCGTCTTCAAGACGTTTAAGTAATTCAGGTGGGAAGTAAGTGCTGATATTCATGAGATGAACTCCTCGGGTTATAGGCGAAATGCCTGAGGAGTTAGAGTCGTAAAAAGTACAAAGGTTGAAAAGGAATTCAGTGGTAGCCAAGAACGCCATTACCGCGCGAGCGGTTTAGTTCTT
>CAXBEX010000045.1:0-2024 GCA_963974965.1 uncultured Colwellia sp.
ACCTCTTTTAATTCTGTGACAAGCTTGTTAGCTTGCTCAATGTAGTAATCTAAATTGATATCGTTGGGCATGGATCCATCGACGCGATTGGCTGTTGTGCACAACCACCCAGCTTGTACTTGAAATTCACGAGGATCAATTTTGGGAGGGAGAGGGGGCATAATTTTAATTAACTCATGACCCTTGTTGCTGACATAATATCTACATGTATTTTGAGTTAACGTGTCGACATCACCACTGCGCAAAATTAATTTGCTAGACCTGGGTGCTTTACTCGCCAAGTAGAAATCGAACGGCTCATCGTGGTTTTTTATAAAATCAGCAATTTTTATGCCGCTGACTAAGTGAGCTTCTGCCGCTTTTCTTACCACTAACATTGATTGATTCTGCGACCAGCCGCGAATATATTCGTATGCACCTTTTCGCTTCACTGAACCATCGGTTAGGATCGCAATATAATTATTTACATCGCGTATGTACATCGAGCGGTAGTGTGTTTCTTCCAGTTGAAGGCCGGTCAGTTTTTCCCATACCGAATAGATTTTCTTAACTTGTGGGTAGTCTTCACGTTTAAATTTAAACGAAATGCCATCAGTATTGGCTTGGATGATTTTAAGATCGTTAAGGGCAAGTAACTGTTCGACTAACATACACAGCAATAGCTGCCCATTAAGTGTAATTTCTAGACCTGTGGGTGGGGAATAGAACGGGCTGTACTTATTTAGCAGGTTGCCGAAGACTGAATTTAAGCTGATCTTCAAGATAGCATTTTGCGGGCTACCCTTTGAGTGTTGCTTACGCTCGCTGTATAAATCTGAATATATCTTACCGAAATTACTGGCGAGATGTTCAGGACTCAAGTCATTACTAATAGCAAGATTGGGGTAATACGATGCTACGTCTAAGTCTAAAATTTGATAGTCATCATCACTTTTAATGATGGCATTTTCAACGCTTGCGTGTAGTCCTCCCGTGCCAAATATATAGGTCAAGCCATTTACCATGACGTTAAGATTCTTGGCTTGTCGCCACGTTTTCCAATAAGAAACCTTACCGGATTTCAAGGGTTTTTCTTGTATAGATCCCAAAGGATGATCTAGTTTGAAGGTATCGAGTTCAACCTGAGTGGGCAAGGACTGACACTTTTTCTTCTTGATCAATAGCTCACTATACGCTGCAACATCTCGTAAATTATGCTCTTCAATATCGGTCAGCGCGCCTTTAGTTTGCGTGATCGACTGTGCGCAAAGCCACTCTTTAATGGCTTGAAACTCTGGTCGCTTAAAGTCAACATAATCGAAAATTAATTCGTTCAGATGGAGCATCGTGCCTTCGGTAAAGCTAGGCTTTGGCAGCGGCACATCGCTCTCATTGGTCAATCTGTTGATGAAGAACATTGTGCCTATTTTGCTATCTGAAGCATTGATCACATTTGTACCAAGACTATCGACTAGCGAGGTGCGAAGTTCAATCATTGGCAGGCTGTGTTGATAGAATTTCTCTGTCTCAATTACATCGTGCATGTTGTATTCTTTGAGTACTTGTATTTCATCTTTGCTTAAATGGCTATTGGGATCGTACGGTAAATCCCGTACATCGTTTGATAGCATGTTTATTTCAAGAGCTTTAAGCGATGTAGCTCGTGCGGGGTTGTCGAAATGATGCACCTTATAAAGGTCTAACTGAGGCCAGCGATATTTCCAAGGTGCTGTCTGGTTTCTGAAACGCTGCTCAAACGGCGTGTTAATGATCTTGTTGCACTCATATCGAGCCGTTGTGATTATGTCTTCTGCTTCGGCATCGGCTGCATGAGATTGAAACAGCTTTAACATGATCGGATTGTCAAACCCTATATTGTTAAAACCGACCATCACAATATTTTTATCTGTCTCCCAGCGGCTTAACACACTGCGAAGGGTAGGCCAGTCGTTTTTATATTCACTGACTTCATAGATAAACCGCTGGTCTGTTTCGACGTTTATACAAGCGAATGTAAATACGTTAGGGTATGTTTCAATGTCGTA
>CAXBEX010000046.1:0-1636 GCA_963974965.1 uncultured Colwellia sp.
CACCCACATATAGCTGGTCGTCTTTTCTTCTCGAATAACCTTTAATGGGGTTTCGTCAGCATGGATAACCGCTTGCGCAAGTAACTGCCTTTTTAAGACTACATATAGCGGCATCAACAACTCACTGCAACGTATTAACCAGTCTGACATCGTTTGGCGACTTAAACTTATGCCATAGTCGTTAAACAGCCTTTCTTGACGATAGAGCGGTAAGCCATATTGGTATTTAGCTGTGATGAGCTGGCTGAGTAAGCTTGCCGTGGCAATCCCTTTGGGGATTGGCGTTGAGGGCATTGATGCCGTTTTAATGTGATTGGTGATACCTGTTTTCTCACACTGCTTACAGGCATATTTGGGACGAATAGTTTCAATTACCTTGATATGTGCAGGAACGAACTCGAGCTTTTCACTGCGTGACTCCCCGATTTTATGTAAGCTACTTTGACAGCAATCACAGATTTTCTCATCAACAGGTAAATCGATTGTCACGACTTTACGCGGTAAGTCTTTGGGAAGCGCTTTTCGTTTCGGTGTGTTTTTAATGGTTGGTGCTTGCTTGCCATCAACCTCGGCTAAGAGTATTTTATCTGCTTCATCCAAGGTTTCTTCGGCTTCATTGAAGGTTTCACCTTCGCCAGGATTTTTCTCTGAGCTTTTACCAAACGCTTTGCGTCTAGCGATTTCATAGCGCTCGATCAGACCATGAATAATTTCATTTTGTTTAGCTAACTCTTTATCTTTTTCTGCCAATGCTCGGGCTGTGTTAGCTTGCAACTCAAGTAACATTTTCTTGAGTTGTTCTGGGTCGTTGGGCAGTGAGTTAACATCTATATTCATGCACACAGCTTAGCAAAATTTATATTGGCTATCTGCTTTGTACGTCAAATAATATAAGGGTTTGCGTACACGATCATTGACTACCTTTTGATAGTCAATGTGATCTTCTCAAATCACCGATTCATAGTGTAATGGATCATGACCTACAACATCATAACCCGAGAGTAACCAAGCCAATTGCTGCTCTGTTAATTCAAACACTTGGTTTGATACTTTACTTGGCCATTTGAATTTCTGTTTTTCTAGGCGCTTATACCACAACGCAAAACCTGTTTTATCCCAATAGAGAATTTTAAGCTTGTCTCTGGCTTTGTTACAAAAGACGAACAATGCGCCAGTATAAGCGTCATGTTCAAGTTCACCTTCAACAATACCAACCAAGCCATTTATCGATTTACGAAAATCGACAACATCTCGGTGTAAAAAGACTTCAGGTACTTCACTAAACATTTTCATTAAACCAATGCTCGTAATACTTGGCCTAAGTAAGTGGCACAGGTATTTGAAGGAAGCTTTAATGTTGCTTTCCCTAACGTCAATTCAATGGGTGGTTGCTGCGTTATCAATTCAACTTGTTGGGTGACTTGGGTACGAACAAAGCTGCTGGTAGTGATCCCCAGCTTTTTACGAAAGACATAAAAACTAGAGGTTGCTAATTGATGTTTACGGCAATAATCAATGATGGTTAAGCCACTAGCTTGCTGTTCAGTAAGGATAGCTCGCCATTGTTCATGGCTTCGAGTTATTTTCATAAGTTACTCCAAATAATTGTTTGAAGTAACTTAACTTGAACTCGGCA